>DAOTZE010000009.1:0-2817 GCA_034434495.1 Anaerolineales bacterium | reverse complement strand
CAAAGGCGTAGTGAAACATTCAAACGGCAAGCAAGCGACCTACGGAGAATTAGCCGCCGAAGCCGCCAAACTCACGCCCCCGACCGACGTGCCGCTCAAAGACCGCAAGGATTTCAAAATCATCGGCACTTGGGTGAAAAACGTTGACAACCACGAGATTATCACCGGAAAACCCCTCTACGGCATGGATTTCTACCGCGAGGGAATGTTGTTCGCCATGATTCAGCACCCGCCAGCGTTCGGCTTGAAACTTAAATCTTTCGACGGCGCGGCGGCCAAAGCCATGCCCGGCATCGTGGATGTTGTTTCTTTCAAAAACAACGTGGCCATCGTCGGCAAGTCAACTTGGGAAGTGATGAGAGCGCGGGCGATTCTAAAAGTTGAATATGAAAAAGAGGCCGAATTAGAAAGCACCGCCGACCACGACCGCATCTTTAAAGAACTGCTCGCCAATGGCGAAGCGACGGTGAAGCGCAAAGACGGCGACACGGCGGCGGCTTTCGCCTCGGCGGCCAAAATCGTCGAAGCCGAATACCAATGCCCTTTCCTCTCCCACGCGCCGATGGAGCCGATGAACTTTTTTGCCAACGTGCAAAGCGACAAGGCAGAACTCGTCGGCCCGGTGCAAACGCCACAATCGGCGCGCGACCAGATTTCAAAATTACTGAACATCCCAGCCGAAAATATCACTTTGGAAATGACCCGTATCGGCGGCGGTTTTGGCCGTCGCTTGCGACCCGACTACGCACTGGAGGCTGCCGAACTTTCCAGCATCATCAAAGCCCCCGTGAAAGTCATCTGGACACGCGAGGACGACATGACGGGCGGCATTTACCGCCCGGCGGCGCGTTACCGTTTCCGCGCGGCCTTGGACAAAGCGGGCAACATCACCGGCTACGAACTGCGCGGCGTGGGCATCAACGCGGGCAATCCCGTGCGCGAAAACAACTTCCCGGCAGGCGCTGTGCCGAATGTGCTGATTGAGTCCATTGACCATAAATCGCCCATCACGACCGGCCCCTGGCGCGCGCCGATTACCAATTTCCTCGCGGGCGCCGAGCAAACCTTCCTCGACGAAGTGGCCGAAGCCGCCGGAAAAGACCCCGTCACCATGCGGCTGGAACTCTTTCGCAATGCCAAACCGCCGCTCAACAACGAAGGCAAGCCGACCTATGATGCCGAGCGTTTTATCAAAACCATCGAACTGGCGGCGGAAAAATCAGGCTGGTTCAAAAAGCGGAAAAAAGGCGTTTCGCTGGGCTTCAGCGTCTATTACTCGCACCTGTCGTATGTGGCGCAGGTGGCCGAGGTGGTGAAACGCAAAGGCAAATTCACCCTGCAAAAAGTCTATTGCGCGGTGGATTGCGGCATCGTGGTGAACCGAAGTGGCGCACTCAACCAGGTGGTAGGCAGCATCGTGGACGGCCTCGGACACGCGATGTACGGCCAACTGACGTTCAAAGACGGCGAGCCGGAGCAAAAGAACTTCAACTCTTACCGCCTGATTCGCATCCACGAAATACCCGAAGTGGAAGTCCATTTTGTGGATAACGGCATTGACCCGACCGGCCTTGGCGAGCCTGCGCTGCCCCCGCTGAGCGGCGCGGTGTCGAACGCTTTTTACAAAGCGATGGGCAAACGATTCAGAAATCAACCCTTTGTAAATGAAGGAGATGGGGTAATGGAGGGGGTGCTGTGAGGAGTAGTCCGCCAAACAGGCGGCGAGATGGAAAAAGGTGACATCTCAATCGTATTCAGGAGGACTAATCTTTCACCTTATCGCGGATAGCCTGAATCAGCTTATCCCAAGGCCTTGCCCTTCTGTTTGTGAAATCAAGATACTGCAAGGCAGCCAAACGTGGATGTAAAGGCGTATCCCGCAGCATCAAGGGTATCAAATTGACTCCATTTCCGTACCCAAAAGCCCATTCGTATGTAACATACTCTGATTCTCTTGCTTCAGGCGACATGACAACTATAAGTGACTCCGAATCCTTAATTGACTGGTCAATTTCTTGTCGCCAATCAACTCCGGGTTCCAGTCTGTCAGTATCGATCCAAGCAATTATCCCTTCTTTTTCTAGCCGTAGCTTCATCAATTCTGCAAAATCTCCATCATACTTGCTGTGCGACAAGAAAACTTGAATTCTTTTTTGTGCTGCTTTAGTTGGCGCCTTTGTTTTAGATTCGCTTCTTTCATTTGTAGCTAAAACAATATCATAAATTTTTTGAGCGATACTGACGTACACTTTATCCCGATCTTGAGATTGGGAAAGAGGTAATCTTACATCATTCAAAAACTGAAACTGAGCCAACTCTGGGACAGCAGTCCAACGCGTTGAAGTGACTAAGATAGGCAAGATTATCGTACTCCCCAATTTTGCACGTTCCAAAAGCAACGGTAGTTCAGAATCTTGAATATAATCAGAAGCTAAATAGTCAGCCGAAATAAGTAGAATAGCAATTTCTGCTTGGCTAATAGCTTTCTTAATTTCCTTGTCCCACTCATCTCCAGGCTGGATTTGTCTTGTATCCCAGAAATTGGCAAGGCCTTGTCTTTCAATAAGAGACAGATGACGAAGTAATTCGTCTTTGTATTTTTCGTCCCTATGACTATAGCTAATAAATATGTCTGGTTTCTCCATTTTCTTGGCCTTTTTTAAGTCAATCGATGAATCTTAGTGACGACAACCGTTATAGTGATAACTAGGATTTGCAATGTTACACCCTCCCCTCTACATCTCCAAACCACCGTCCGCCCTTTTTTCGCCCCAAAGTAAAATTTCGAGGCCACAACTGGTGTTTTCACCCGGCGGA
>DAOTZE010000008.1:0-8012 GCA_034434495.1 Anaerolineales bacterium | reverse complement strand
GCGCAAGAGAAAGCCGCTCAAGCGCAAGCGCGGGTTGTGGAACTGGAACAGGAAATTGAAAGCCGCTTTTTTGGCGATTTAGGCTTGAAACCGCCCAAGAAAACCAGCCGACTGAAATCTTTTGCGGTTTGGTGGAAAGATTTTGAACGATGGAGCGTTAGTTACAGCCAAGCCGCCCAAAGTGGAACAGACATTACACGCGGCAAGTATCCTGTCCATGAATTAGGCTCTTTGCTCGAATTTGTCCAGTATGGGACGAGTGAAAAAGCCAATACCAGCGAAGATGGAACGCCTGTTATTCGCATGAATAACATAGTAGATGGAGTTCTTGATTTATCCGATTTGAAACATGTTAAATTGATTGAGCGTGACCGTGAAAGATTACTTCTAAAAAACAATGACATTCTTTTCAATCGTACAAATAGCAAGGAATTAGTTGGTAAATGCGCTGTTTTCCATGAAAACGGAGATTATGTATTTGCATCTTATTTAATCCGTATTCGTCCCGACCCCGCAAAAGCAGATAGTGATTTTGTTGCCTATGTTATCAATAGTTCTATTGGACGACAGCAGATAAATGCTATTAGTCGTCAAATTATTGGACAGGCAAACGTAAATAGCGAAGAATTACGAAGCCTTCAAATCCCATTGCCGCCGCTGGACGTGCAAAAAGAAATTATGCGCCGCGTGGAAGAAGGTCGTAGTAAAATCCGCCAAGAGCAGGAAGCCGCCGCGAAAGTTGCGGAAGAAGCGCAAAGAGAAGTGGAACGGATGATTTTAGGTCTTTCAAAGGCGTAGAGTCTTAAAGTCAAAAGGCTTGCCAACAAAGCGTGCAGCCGACTGGTGGGATTCGTCCCGACTTACAGACATTTTTCTGACTTCGAGCCTTTTCTGCTCTCGGAGTTTTGTCTCGTCCCGCCCACCAGCGGCTAACGCAAACCGTTGTGCCGCTTCATTGCGGACAGTAACATCAAATCACATCGGCAGGTTGGTCAATGAAGTACAAAGTTGCGCTTGGTTCTTTGCTTGTTCTCTTGCTTCTCTCTGCGTTCAGCCAAAATCCAAAGCCGTTGTTTGCTCTCCCGCTTCCCGAAGGTCGCACGCTTGATGAAGGACATGACTCGGGCTTCATTGATTGGAGCGGCGGGGTCTCGTACATAAATCTCAACCATCGGGATGGAATCTGTCCATCAGGTTGTGTCGAGCAAGTGACGCGCATTTCCAACGGCGGCGCGGTCAGCGGGGCGTTTGCGCCTGTGGATGTTGCCTATTTCGAAGTGATGGTGGCGTTCACTCACAACAGCGGGACGGGGACAGCAGTTCTCAACGCCTGCGGTTCATCAGCGGCGTGGAATTTGTACGTCGGTCCAGGCAGCGGCTTGCCTGGTTTCGTGAGTATGCCCATTTCCGTACCGTCGGGCTGCACCTCGTGGTCGCTTTCGGCTTCGGGCGGATATGTGGACTTCCGCTCGGTAGACGCCAATTACGTCTCGCCTCCGCCGCCTGTTGCGACGAATACGTTCACGCCGCTTCCAACAGCAACCTTCACGCCTTCGCCGACTGCGACGCAGACTCCTGCTTCGACAGACATGTTCACGCCTACACTGACTGCGACAGAAACGCCCACTGCCACCGAGACGCTTGCGCCTGGTGTGACGCCGTCCGATACGCCTTCACCGACTCTGACCAGCACGCCGAGCGCAACGCTGCCGCCTGGGGTCACTCCAAGCGATACTCCTGTCCCGACCGATACGCCCATTCCACCTGCTCCAACGAATACTCCTGTGCAGCCGCCGTCCTCAGGCAGCGGGCAGGGCGGGAGCGGCGGCTTCGTCTTGCCGACGGCAACTGCCACACCAACAACCCTGCAACCAACATTCACGCATACTCCTGTCACCGCTTTCGGTATCGTTTCTGTGACACCCAACCTGGTGGAAACCGCGCGGGTGATGATTTTCGGCACATCCACGCCAACGCCTACGCCGAGAGCCGCAAGCGGGGCGGGCAAATCGGGTTCGAGCTTTCCCTGGTGGCTGCTGGCGGCAGGCGGAGCGGCGGCGTATGCGGTGAGCAAGCGCAAGCAAATCGCCGCTAATCTCACCAAGGGACAAAAAGGAGGAGCACGACTTTCAGCAAGCCCATCTGGAGACTGTCCTTGGTGGAACTTGATTTGCCAATGGAAAGCGAAAAAGCGATTAGAAGAACTGATCAAGCAAGCCAATGGAAATGGCGCAGAAGCAATCATTTCTATCATGGGCGATACGAATCTACCTGGTCAAAACGCGCAGAAGCGCTTGGATTGGGTACTGCGCCACACGCGCGGCGGGCTGATACGAAAAGGAAAATATCAAGGGCATTCCGGTTCTGGTTGGACGCCGCTTGGTCAATTCAAGTATCACTTCGGGCTGGATGATGGGCTGGCACCAGGGTTTCAGGATAGTTGGCTTTATTGCAACTGGGACAGAAAGCCGAATGAAATATGTAGCAATCCAAAAACTGTAGAGAAGTATAGACCCAATTCCAATCAAGTAGGGCATTTTCTAAGCGCCGTAGATATGGCAAACCGCGGCGATTTTGGGCTGCGTTTGACAGTAGCGCATGAAAAGTGGGGAGATACTGCTGGGGGACAGGCTCAACAACTTTTGGCGACAGTCGTGCCAGACTGGGTAAAACAACCTGTCCATCTTAATCTCTTTGGGCGACACATAACTATCCCCAACCCTTTGAAAAAGTACGATTTAAGCGACAGTCTAAACCACTGGTCAGAAGCGCAGACATACGATGAACTGTATTTGCAAACGAGCGATCTTCGCTATCGTCAATTGCGAGACCAGCACTTGAGAGGTATCCTGGGCGGAAATACCACATCTCAAGACCCTGCTCGCAAGGGCAACAGTCTGCAAGATTTGCGCTTGAGCCTGCGCGGGTTTGAATTCAATGACTGGGTCAAGGCAAATCCAAAAGCGTTTCCGAGTCAAACTGCCGAACAGCTTCGCCGCTTAATTACCAGCGACAGTCATCAGAGTGGACGAAACGTGGATAAACGTTTTCCACACCCCATCCCGCGATGACGACAGGAAGGTAGTTAAACAACATGAAAATTCGTCCTCAATGGTGGTTTTATATCGTTGTTACCATCCTGCTTTTTTCGCTTGCAGGATGCAGATTATTTCAGGAGGCTCCGATGGAATATGGTATTGTTGTTCAGCTGGATAGAGAATGGTGGCCCAAAAATCTTCTTGAATACCCTTTTACCCACTGGACATATATGTTCAAACCGGATGGAACAAAGATTAGACCACCCATCAGGCTTGGAGTGTATTCTACTTGGGGTGGCGATTTTTCTCCAGATGGAAAGTGGTTTGTTTACAGTGATTGGGGTATGCACATCTATTTGATAAGGTTATCGGACGGCAAAAAGGTTAGAGTAAACAGCGGTTCGGAAGAGATTGTCGTCAACAATATAAAATGGCTTGAGGATGGTCACACAATCGCCTATGGAGATGACAAAGTATACATACAAGATGTCGGTTGCTTGCTGACGAAAAAGATGCCTTCAGATTGCCTACCACCCCCGGTTATCATCAAACTCGGCGTGAACCGATCTTTTTATGACATTTCGCCTGATGGTACGAGAATAATATATACTTATGCCGAGTATGAAGAAGGTCACAAGATAGTGAAATGGGATGTGTTCTTAATGGAAGTCGCGTCATCTTCTTCCATCTCGTTGAAGACTGAAGGAGACAACATGGAATTCGTTGGCAACACAACCATATTAATCCGTGACAAGAATAATATATACGTGGCAGAAATAGATAACAACAAGGTAACATCGAAAAAATTAATAGCCGAATTAACCGGCGATGAGAGAAGCTTCTCACTCTCCCCTGATGGGAAATATATAGCGTTTATCTCTTCACAACGTGGAGATGGATTGGGAGAAGCAATGAGACTACGTCTATGGGAGTGGGACTCAGTGACCCCTACCTCTGCGCTCTTTATTATCGAAGTAGCCACGGGCAAGGTGCGGCGTCTGACATATCCAAATGACCATGATGTGATATGGTACGGTTGGTATCCGCTTCGTTAGCGGCACAACACTGGCTGCACCTGACCGCCTTCGGCGTGGGTATGCGGCGGCGCGGTGCGTAAATTTCGCGATTTGCAGGCAAAGGCGTCTTGCATATCACGGCGGCAGGTGAGCCTTGCCGTTGGCACGCCCCTTGAAAATCAGGTATATAAAAATGGCGACACCTAAAGGAATGAGAGCGCAAAGAATCGTAACTGTTTCAGGAGACGCAGTTCATATTTATAGCGATAAAGAGAAAGTTATCTTACAAATTCGACATGAAGTGCCTACTGAAACAAATATATTGGAAAGTTCCTTTAAAGTTGCAGTTGAATTATCTGATGATGACGTTTTAGCAATAGCGGGTGAGTTACTATCAGCAGTTTCCTTGCACAGGAGAAATCAAGCCAAACATGACAGCCACGAGTGAAAAACAAGGTTGCTTGAGCGTTATTTTTCCATTTTTGAAACGCTCACCGAAGGAAATAGAATCAAAAGCCCTTCCGTATCGTTTACGAGATGATTTTCTTTCGCCAGCAGAATTTTCGTTTTATAAAGTTCTTTCTTCTCTTGTTGGCACACGATTAACAATTCAGTCAAAGGTAAGATTGGCAGATGTTTTCTTTGTGGCTCGTCCAAATGAAAATGTCGCCTACTTCAACAGAATCGCTCAAAAGCATTTAGATTTTCTTGTGTGCGATTCGGTCACAATGAAGCCTGTGTTCGGTGTTGAGTTGGATGACTCAAGCCATAAACGAAATGATAGACAAGAGCGTGATGAGTTCGTAGAAAGCGTTTGTAAAGTTGCTGGCTTGCCGTTATTGCGGTTGCCAGTTCAACGGGAATATAATCCAAGAGAAATTGCGGCTCAAATAACGCCGTTTGTGAGCGAAAAAGTTAGCGTTCCCACTTCGCCACAGCGAGAAACAAATAAACAGGTTAGTTCAGTTCCACTTTGCCCCAAATGCGGTATTCCTATGGCTTTACGAACAGTGGCGCAAGGTGAACATAAAGGAAAGCAGTTTTACGGTTGTCAAAATTATCCTCGTTGTCGAGAAATGAAACCCGTTACTGCATAGGTGAATCTTGCAAGTCAAAAGCGTGCCAACATTGCGTGCAGGCGGACGGGCGGGGGCGTTGCCCCGCCCCAGGGGATTCAGCCCCTTTGAGTGTTTTCTACCTTTGGCATTTTCCCGCCAACTCCCCCGCCCGCCGCTAACGCCTGCCGTTGGGCGGCCACATTGACCACTCATCGGACAAAAGGAAAGGATGGCTGAAAATGATGAATCAAGTTGCTAATGCCGAAACCGCCGACCCCACCTATCAGAGCCTCTACAAAATTGGCGGCGTAGCGGCCTTGGTCGCGGCAGTGTTAATCTTGGGCGAAGTTGTAGTTCTCGCCATCTATCCACAACCTAACACGATAAGCGACTGGTTCATGGTGTTCCAAAGCAATAGCATCGTTGGACTTCTGGACTTTTGGGGCTTGGAAGTTCCGATGTACTTGATGTTCATTATGATGTTTCTCACCCTCTACATGGCGCTCAGAAAAACCAATCAAAGTCTGATGGTAATCGCTCTGACCTTTGCCCTTCTGGGGATTGGGGTCTTCCTCGCCACGAATAATCCTTTCTCCATGCTTTCCCTTAGCAACCAGTACGCGACTGCGACGACGGACGCAGAGAGAGCAACCGTCCTAGCGGCAGGACAGGCGCTGTTATCCAATACGAGCCAGCGCGCTGTTGGCGGTTTCAACATGGGACTCTTCCTGGTATCTGCTGCGGGGCTTATGGTTTCTTTGGTCATGCTCCAGAGCGATTCCTTCAGTAGGACAACTGCTTTTGTGGGAATTCTGGCACATGGGCTGTCATTAGCCGATTATCTCAGACAGGCTCTAACATCATCCGCAATTGTTGCGCTGTTCGTGATCCTGCCAAATGCCCTGTTCCTGGTGATATGGTATGTCCTGGTCGGACGGCGGCTCTATCAGTTGAGGCGTCCTGAAAGGAAAATGCTTTCCCAACAATCGTAGTCAGAAGCGTTCGTGTGGATGTCGCGCTGAAAGGAGACAACCTTGTCATCTTTGGTTCTTGTGGCGTACGCAACACGTTACGGCTCAACACAGGAAGTTGCCGAGACAATCGCGGCAACGTTACGCGAATGTGGGCTTGAAGTAGATGTTCAGCCCATGCGGAAAGTGGGTACACTCGCAAGGTACAGCGGGATCGTGCTGGGCGCGCCGCTCTTTATGTTCCACTGGCACAAGGATGCGCTTGGCTTCCTTCCTCGTCACCGTCGAGAGCTAGTGGAACGACCCGTGGCAGTGTTCGCACTCGGCCCAGTTCACGCCCCCCACGATGAGAAGGAATGGGAAGCCTCGCGCTCACAACTCGACCAAGATCTTGCGAAGCATCCTTGGTTCAAGCCTATCGCACTCGAGATGTTTGGCGGCAAGTACGACCCTGCGAAGCTTGGCTTCCCCCTCAACAAGATGGCAGGCAAGGAGCCAGCAAGCGACATCAGGGACTGGACCGCGATCCGCGCTTGGGCGCGCAACCTTGCCGAGAAGCTTGAGCCTACTTTGCCGTAATCGGGCGACTTCGTAACTCAAGCCGCCCAACACGCGCTTGCACCTGACGCCGCTCCGCTGCGCTCCGCGGCGCAGGTGAAGCGCAGGCCGTTGGGTTGCTCCTTGCACAATAAAATCATATCTTTTCATCAGGTAAAATCGGGTCATGGCTAAATCAAAAATTCTCGCTATTGCTACATCTGACAAAATCGAAGTAAAGCGCAATGACAAAGGAAAAATCTGGAGTCATATTCGTCAAAAATGGCTTGATGAAACGCCCGAAGAATCGGTAAGGCAAAGTTATTTGCCCGTTCTCGTCAATGAATATGGCTTTACTTTAGAGCAAATGGACGAAGAATTAGAAGTTACGGGACGCGGTTCGGGTCACGCTCGCGCCGATTTTGTGATTTGGCGTTCTGCCGAAGATAAAGCCAATCAAAAGAATCCGCTGATTATCGTTGAGTGTAAATCGGATAACGTGACCATCAGCGTCAAAGATTATGGTCAGGGCGATAACTACGCGCGGTTAACGGGCGCAAAGTTTTTTGTAACGCACAACAATCGAGAAACAAAATATTGGCGTGTGATTCATGATTCCATGCCGAAGTATCCCGAAGAAATTGAAAACATCCCCCACGCCAGCGACAGTGATAAAGATATTGAAGAATTGCTCTCAAAACTCAAAACGTTTCGGGAAGATGAATTTGCAAGACTTCTACATGAGTGCCATAACGTAATCCGCAACCGCGAAAAGTTAGACCCCGCCGCCGCGTTTGATGAAATCGCCAAAATCCTGTTTGTGAAAGTGTATGTTGAGCGCGAGTTGAAAGCCAAACGCCAGCGCAAAAACATTTTTAGCGCGGAATTTTTGGATGAGCAAATAGGCGACGACCCGCTGAATGATTTGTTTGAGAAAACCAAACGCTTTTACGCCAAGGATAAAATTTTTGAAGACACAGATCGAATCAATTTGAAGCCAGCCACAGGGCGCGAAATTGTCCGCCGTTTGGAACGGTACAACCTTTCGGACACCAGCGAAGACATCAAAGGCATTGCGTTTGAAAGATTTTTGGGCAGAACGTTCAGGGGCGAGATTGGTCAGTTTTTCACGCCGCGCACCATCACCGAGTTTATGATTCGCATGGTAGAGCCGAAAGAAGGCGATGTGATTTGCGACCCCGCCAGCGGTTCGGGCGGATTCTTGATTCGTTTTTTTGAAATCGTGCGCCAGCAAATTTTAGCGGACGCGGACAGGCAGTATCAAGAATATAAGGCATCGTTGGAAAGCAAAACCTACTCGGACGCGAAGAAGGCGGAACTTTTACGCGCCAAGCATGATGAAATTCAAGCCACGCTTGACCAAAGCAAAAA
>DAOTZE010000007.1:0-4670 GCA_034434495.1 Anaerolineales bacterium | reverse complement strand
TACAGCACGAAGGCGGCGGAGCGGAGCGGCGAAGCCGACGCCGCCGAAGGCGTGCGGGCGTGGAGCGAAGCGGAACGCCGAAGCGGAGACGCCGAAGTGCTAATCTCGCTGATGACACAAATGCGGGCTTTCGCCCGCAATGTCAATTATGCTAGGTGGTTGTCGGTCAAGGGTTGCGCCCTTCGGGTTGCTTCGCAAGTCGGCGTCCGCCTTCGGCGTCCTGCCGACCGCAACCCTTGACCTAACCGTCAAAGTGCCTTGCATGGCAGAGTCGGCGAAGCCGTCCGCACCAAGCAGGGTTGGGCGGCGCGTTGGTTGCGCCGCCCAACGTGCGCCGCTTGTGCGGCGGCGGGTTGCGCCGTGACTGTTCTTTTTCAGTCCTTCAATTTATAGAGAGAGTGTGTGTGTGCGTGTTGGGGCGTAAGACGATCACGGATAGAAACCGATTTTACTTGTGCGTATCTGTCATCCGCCCGCTCGGAATGATAAACCTTTTTCCAACAGTCGAGACAGATCCACCAGCGGATAGTTTGACCATTCTCCCGCCATTTTATCAGGCGGAGTTTGATTATAGGTTCGCCGCAATTGTCACAAGGGATATAGTTGAGTGTGGTCATTTTGCACCTCGCAGGGTTACAACCCCGCCCAGAACTTCAAATTCTGCCCTTCGCGCGGAGTGCTTCAAGAGATACCGCTTGGCGGTTTCAATCGAGATGTTGAGTTCAAACGCGGCTTCGGCTAGCACTTCCCGCACGCGCGGGGGCTGGCTTCCTTCCTGCACAAATGCGGCAACCAGTTCGACGAACGCCTGTTCTGCGCGGGCATTGAAATCTATCAGGTCTAGGGCTTTGAGCGTGTTCAATTCTCGGACACGTTCAGGCGCAGGTGTCGGTGTGACTAGCACGTCAATTCGTGCGCTGGCTGTGCCTTTGATGGGTGTAAGTTTACGGTGTCTGTAGGGCATGGCTTTACTCCTAGTGAGATTGCCTAACACGGCTTTCACCCGACACGCTTCCGCGTGCGGGTGAAGCCAACCGTTAGGCGCTTCGGCGCAAGGCGGTAAAAGAGCATGTATTATCAAATGAGAAAATGGTTATCTTCATTTTGCCCATATCGGTCAAAAGACCCATTTACCGAGCGGAGAGCGTATATCACATCAGTTATTTTCCTTGTACTGCTGATGATTATTCCTATCGGTATGTTGGTGCGCTTTTTTGCAAAGGGTAATTTCTACCCGCCTGATTTTGTTGTCCTTGCGGCTACATTTCTTGCTTACTTAAGCACACGCACACGCTATTATTCAGCAGGCGCAGTCTTTCTAATTTTTGTCATGTGCTTTGTGGCGTATTCCGCTGCTACACGCCATATCGAGAGCGGGATACAAGATGTGACATCTTGGTTAGTTTGGTTCGTCTTACCTTTGCTGGCAGCACCGCTATTGTTTTCATGGCGTGCAATGATAGGGGTTGCGCCTGTTCCTGTTGTTTTTTTACTGGTTTTTATCTTGCAAGAACATCCCGTGAATTGGGGCGCGCTCATGGCAGTTCTGACCACAGGAGCGTTTATATCAATAGCCATTTCGTATGCGTATGATAGCGACTTACGGCTTATTTCCGAGCAGAATACAAAACTTCTTCACGCTTACGACGAAACTTTACAAGGATGGGCAAAAATTCTGGAAATGCGTGATAAGGAAACTGAAGGACATAGCGAACGAGTTACCACGCTAACTATTAAGTTGGCGCAAGCGATGGGTATTCAAGATACTGCCAAACTTCAATTCATCCGCTACGGAAGTCTTTTGCATGATATAGGCAAAATAGCCATTCCCGATTCTATTCTTCGCAAGCCAGATACGCTTACCGCCAGTGAGCATAAGGTGATGGAATTGCATACCGAGTATGCGTATGAATGGCTAAGAGATGTGGAGTTTTTACAACCTGCATTGGATATTCCCCGCTATCACCATGAAAAATGGGACGGAACGGGCTATAATCACGGTTTGAAAGGTGAACAAATTCCGTTATCAGCCCGTATTTTTACAGTTGCAGATACATGGGACGCTTTGATAAATGACCGCACTTATCGGAAAGCATGGACACGAGCGCAAGCGATTGAGCATATAAAAAATAGAGCAGGAACAGATTTTGACCCGCAAGTTGTAGAGAAGTTTTTGGAAATTATCCGCACACAATGAATCCTTCTTGCCAGCCAGCGAGTCTTCAAGTTCAACCGCGCCTAACAAAGCGTGCACCTGACGTGTGGGATTCGTCGCCATTTTCAGGCATTTTTCTGGCTTCGAGTTTTTCCTGCTCCCAAGCAGAATCCACGCCCGCCCACACGCAGGTAACGCAAGCCGTTGGGCGCTGCCTTATAATATTTTGCATCTAAAGGAGAAAAATTATGGAGACACAACCTCTCAAACTCTTTGTTGTACTCAAACAAATCCGCTATTCTGGGAAGAATATCGGAGGTGATTTATCGTTTGCTTTTGAAACCAATGGCGAGATTGATTTCATCAAACCAAAGATTAGATTTGGAAAAAGCATACCTGTGGACGTCGTTTTATGGCGAAAGCCTGCAATAGAAGGTGAGACGGTAAATATCCATGTAAAAACATTGGTAACTGAAGAGGATTGGGTATTTTCAGATACTGGGGAAGGAGAGGTATTCTTTAGTTACGAAGTGTCCCTTTCGGACACAAAAAATTATGAGTTTCAGGTGAATGTTAATGCCAAAGGAGAAGGTAAGAAGACGGCTACATTTTCGTTTTTATTGGAAGTTGGCATTAAAGAAGTGGATTATTCGCGCTTCGACGAAGTGTTTGAATACATATTCAATGAAATGACTACAAACGTCCAAAGCCAAACAGTAGCAGACATTAAAGCTGCTCTCGAAAAAGGCAATACGCTGCTTGCCTACTTTATATGGTGGAATGCTGTACGCGATCATGCAAAGTGGGATCATAAACCGAAACTGGAGGATAAATTCGGATTAAAAGAATCGGATGATTATTATTTACCAATACGTGGGGATACCGAACATGAATATTTCTACGACATTTGGTCAAATATTCATTATGGGTACGTTGGTTCTGCAGCAGGTTTCGATTCGGATACCCTTCATAAATTTGCCGAATCTGGCGGTCCAGGTGCTGGAAAGACCGACGAAGGCGATAAGTTAAGTGTGCAGATAGGTATTGACCTGTGGGGGAAATATCGCCTAAATCTCACAAAATTGGATGTAGTTAATGAGATACTATCGCACACAAATGATTATTTGAACATTCAAAGAAACAATCCTAACGTAGCAGTGATTATCAATTGGGTAGATGGCGGGAATTTGAAATGAATAAAATTCTCCTGACAGGAATACATATCACATTTGGTGCGCTATTAACGATGTTTTTCATTAACTTTACCTTCAACTACATGATGTATTTTGATATCGGAGTGAATAATGGTACTCGCATGATGGATATTTACTTAATCCGTACTCCCTTACTGGTAATAACCCAAGTCATAGCAGTTGCCTCATTTGATAAATTAGTGAGCACCCACCATAGGCGATGGCGCATTTTGTTAAACTGTACGGTAATGATAATTGCTTTCTGGATTGTTTTTTTGGCATTCGCGTTATATAGCCCAGGCATATCAAGGGAAGGCGGATTTATACGGTTTTTAGGATATTACTTTTTAGGATTAGAGCCTGGACGAGTACCTGGTTCTTGGTAAAATGCGCCCAACATTGTGTGCAGCGGACAGGGCTTCGCCCTGAGGGTACGGGGCGCGTTTCGTATCAATCATTCTGGTTAGCAAAGGAGTCTTGCTCGTCCGCCCTGCCGCTAACACTTGCCGTTGGGCTGCTAGAATAGATGTTACAAGGTGGCAAATATCAAATGGATATTGATACAGTTCAAAAATACGTAACTTTGATTAAGGATGTCATAACAGGGTTATCCGCTATTACTGCGGCTGTGATAGCCATTCTAGGTTTACAGGCATGGAAAAAGCAGCTTAAGGGTAAAACCGAATACGAACTTGCTCAAAGATTACTTCGCGCCACGTATAAAGTTAGAGAAGCATTTGCTTGGGTTAGAAATCCCTTCCAAAGTGCCGCTGAAATTTCCAACGCGATGAAAGATTCAAATATTGAAGGCGACCCGATTAACAATCCAAAAGTTCGCGCTCAAAGCGAAGGGGCAGTTTACGAAAAAAGATGGCAAAAAGTTCAGGAAGCCTTTGTTGAATTAGAATCGGTATTACTTGAAGCCGAAGCAATTTGGGGGCAAACAGTGAGAGATAACTTAAAGCCACTTCAAACTTGCGCTTCTACTTTGGCAATAAACATAAAAACACATTTACGAAATATCGAAAAGCCTCCAAGAAATTATGATCCAGAAGCAGAAAAGAAAATTGACGATATTATTTATGGTTGGTCTGGCGACTCCGAAAATAACTCCTTTTCAAAAGAAATTAACTCGGCAGTAAGCAAAATGGAAAACTTTTTAAGACCTCGGTTAAAGATATAATGCCTAAAGCGCAGCCCAACAAAGCGTGCAGCCGACTGGTGGGATTCGCCGCGACTTACTGGCTTTTTTCTGGCTTCGGGCTTTTTCCTGCTCCCAAGCCGAATCCCAACCCGCCCACCAGCGGCTAACGCACACCGTT
>DAOTZE010000006.1:0-253724 GCA_034434495.1 Anaerolineales bacterium | reverse complement strand
AATAAACCTGTTCAGCACGGGTGACGCTTCGCAGAAAGCGGGCTTTGCCCACTCCGCTTCGCTACGGGAGGCTTCGCGCTAACCGTAGTCGGTTAGTCCGCTAGTGGGCTGGTTGGGTAGTTCTCTTGTCCTGCCGAAGGGTAAGCCCGAACCTAATTACAAAACCAAAGGCACATCGCGTGGGAGGTTTGCTACTTCATCCCAAGTTAAGTCGTCGAAGTTGAAGAAGTTTGTCATAGACGGAATTATAGTGGGGAATGGAAAAACGGGAGTTGGGATTCGGGAATTGGAGACTGGAGAATTACAAACATGACATGTCTTAACGTAATTTATACAGATTAAGATTCGTGTCTGCGCATAAGTTGTGATTAACTCAGGTTCTAATGAAACATGTCATGTTTTTTCGTAGTTGAAGAAGGTTGTCTTAAGGGAAATAATCTGTCGACTTAATTATAAAATCTAGCGGAATATATAAAAGAATAAAGTAACTAACAAATCATGTATGCTCATAAGTGACCAAACAAAAACTAATGAAAAAAAGATACTTCTTAAAAAGGTGTACAATTGATTTGATCTTGACATTATTGCCTCAATTGACCCATCTGTTTTTATCATCACACTATATAGAAGCATAAAAAAGATAGTAAGCGAGCCCATTATTCCCTTAACTACAATAGTATACTGAAAAGTCTTAAATGCAAGTATTGCCCCAATTATGCTTGCAATTATAATAATAGTATAAACAAAATATTT
The DNA here is from genome assembly GCA_034434495.1 of Anaerolineales bacterium. Classification (GTDB taxonomy): domain Bacteria; phylum Chloroflexota; class Anaerolineae; order Anaerolineales; family Villigracilaceae; genus Villigracilis. Next base: position 252,971 of record DAOTZE010000006.1, on the reverse strand, counting down.
TTTAATGTTAAAATTCATCATTTATTATATTCCTTAATAGATACCAATTGTTAATATGGCACCATTAGTGGATTCCGATAACTAGGTGTGGCAGGAGTCAAAGTTGCACCATTAGACCCTTGTGATTGTTCTACAGTTGGCAGGGCTGGTGTAGAGTATGCCCCAGGTAAGTTTTGCAATGAGGGATCATAATTGTTAAAAGGAATAGTAGGAGTTGGAGTAGGGGTTTTTGATGGCACTATTAACTTTCCATCTTCTGGATCATATGTACAGTTTGAATTCGAATCGCAAGTAGATAAATTGTATACAGTTATAACTATAAAAGAACTGATAGATATAACGATGCCAATGCATTCCTCTTTATGTGTTTTACAGTAATCACGATTAAATTTTATATTTTTATTAATGTCGTCAAAAGTTCTTGATAACTGATCTATTAGATTATTTAATCTTTGCTGTCTTCTTTCGTCATCCTTTTTTGTTTTTCTTACAACACCTCCTACTTCACCTATCACCCGGTCTGTAGCGTCCCGAATATCTGGATTAGCGTAATATCCTATTAATGCAACTGATGCGACTAAAGCAAAAGTTCCTAAACCAATTAATACTAATGGACAAACTGGAACACAACGTCCATCAGGGTCAGAGTATCGAATTGGGTTATTAATAGTATAAGAATACCTATTCCAACTTTGTGAATTAGTTGGGTCAGGCACAATTGTATCAGGCTGAATAAACCTGTTCAGCACGGTTGAGTAAAAGCGGGCTTTATAGTCCATCAAGCCAAGGTCTGCATCCAAGTTGCGTTGACCTGTATAGCCGTAGTCGGTTAGTCCGCTAGTGGGCTGGTTGGGTAGTTCTCTTGTCCCGCCGAAGGGTAAGCCTGAACCTAATTACAAAACCAAAGCCACATCGCGTGGCAGGTTTGCTACTTCATCCCAAGTTAAGTCATCGAAGTTGAAGAAGTTTGTCATGGACGGGATTATAGTTAGGTGCTAGACAATCATAATTTGCGACTCCGGAGCGGGTCGAACGCTCAACCAATTGATTAAGAGATAGCAGACTATTTGTCAAATACCTCAAATGTGTACAATCTGTCTAAATGATTAGGTAATTAATAAAAACTTTTCTTATATTTCCATTCAGTCCAATCAGTATTTTTGTGTAAGGTGTACTCAAGGTGTACTGAATTTTTATCTAAGGTGATAATTATTGGTTATGAGCTTTAGGAATGAATAGGAAATAGGATTTGTGGATACAGACATGATATGCCTTACGAGATACATGGAATTGCAATACGATTCTGTTTTGTTTTTAGAGAGTTTTACTAGTACAAACCAAAGATTTCACATTAATAAATTTGAAGTCTGTACATCTTAAGAATTTAAACATGACATTAGCTTATTATTTATTTTCAAAACTAATTCACTAAACAACTCTGTTGTCACTCCACTGGCTGATATATCCGACCTATACATAACAAAGTAATTTTGATATCTTCCGATCATAAAACAACGATGCCCAAAATTTACTACATCCCCACACGCGATTTCATAATCTTCGAATATGGTATGGTCATTTGAAAATGTCGGTAAAAGTTCCCATGAATCAGTCACCTCTCTAGGGGAGAATATTGATTTTTTGTGTTGATTAAAGACATCCTTAGATCTATTAGGTGAAAAATAATATACTACCATTTGGTTTATTGAGCCAACACGATAATATGCTGTTTGAGCAATAGACTCCTTAGGTTCACTATATAGTTTAGTTTTGATGTCCTCAAAAACTGTTCCTGATGGATAGTCGGACTCTTCTAAAAGTATTTTGTCAACAGGACAATGTTCATACTCATCAGGTCGATTTACTAAAGTACAACCTAAAAATGCTAAAGCTATAACAGGTATCAATTTTAAGAAATATCTTTTTTTCATATATTTACTTTCTAGTAATTATAAAATCTGTTTGCTGAGTAATTGTTATATCTAGGTAAAAAGTTTTTAGGGCTTTCCACTATTGCTAGTTTGTCTGAGTGTTCAAAATTATCGAATGCATTTTTCAAGTCTGTAATTGTTAATGACTGGTCACTTTGATAATATTCATTATATAAATATATTCCGAATTCAACTGCATAATGATCATCAACTGTATCACAGTAATAAGGAGCATCGCATGGGCCTAATTCACCTTCATTCCTTAGTTCTACATCTAATTGCTGTGCTACTCCTGCTCCTATATAAAGTTCATCTTCTGTCCATCCAGCAGCAGTTCCATAAAATCCATAGAAAATATTTCCTGCTGTTGAAAATTCATACCAGTTATCTCCAATTTTTATAGGACTTTCAGGTCCGAATTGCTCTTGCATTTTATCCTTAACATCATACTTTGCTCCGTCATGAACTAAAAGATAAAAAAGTGTACCAGCCATTGCTTTAGGGGCAATAATGCCATTGTTTGAATTGGTAGATTCATTTAATATTCGTATTGCTTTTATTTCAGAAGATTCAGCAGCGTCAACTGATGCTACAACTAACCATTGCGTTACATCTCTTTGGTCTCCAAGTGGAGGGCATCTTACTCAGGGCTGACAAATAGGGTAATGCCCACTTGGATCATTAAAATTAATTGGACGATTTCCAACATATGAGTATCTATTCCACGCCTGCGGGTTTGTTGGGTCTGGCACAATCGAATCAGGCTGAATAAACCTGTTCAGCACGGGTGAGTAGAAGCGGGCTTTTCAGACCCGCTATCTCGGCAGTAAGTGCCAATCCAAAAATCGTTCCATGCGCTCATACACATCTAGCAAATTCTCTGGGCGTAAAAAACCATGAGGCTCATTGCCATACGTTTTATATTCAAAGACTTTATTTTCACGTTTCAAGGCTTCTACCCATTCTTCACTCGCTTCGGGCGGCACAATCGTATCGAGCAAGCCGTGCAAAATCAAAACCGGTTTTTGAATATTCTTCGCTTCGGCGATGGGTGAACCTTTCAAATAAACTTGCATATTTTCAGAAGGATGCCCCAAAAAGATTTCTGTGTAAAGCCGTAATCTTTTTTCGCATTGCGCCCACGAGCTGAGCAAATTGGAATCGCCATACTTAGTAACCCCGCAGGCAAATAAATATTCAGGGTCGCGCGATAATGAAGCAATCGTCATATACCCGCCATAACTTCCGCCAGCGATTCCAATTTTATGGGGCGATACATCTTTCAATGTCCGCAAAAATTTTGCGCCATGCAAACAATCTTGCATATCTCCCACCCCCCAATCGTTATAATTAGCGCGTTCAAACGTCTTGCCATACCCCGTCGAGCCGCGATAATTCGGCGCAATGTATGTATAACCCTTTGCCGTAAAATATTGCGCCGCTTCATCAAACGCAAAACCATATTGGTCTTTCGGTCCGCCATGCGGATACAAAATCGCCGCGCCGTTTGATTGTTTCGGGCGATATAAAAACGCAGGAATTTCTAAACCGTCGTAACTTTTGTATGAAACCAATTCGGGCGTTATAAACGGATATCCCTGTAAAGCCGCTGGCGTTGAAAACGTCAGTTGAACGGCTTGTTTTGTTTTCAAATCCATTTTGTAAATATCAGTCTGTAACGTAGGCGATTCAAATTCAAATGTAATGTACGACTCGTCTTTTGCCCAATTTGGGTTGGAATGAATCCCCACTTCGCTTCTTAAACTTACGGTTTTACCTGTTTCTGCTTCGGCGACATCTAACTCAAACGAACCGTTTCGATTCACAACCAAAAGAATCTGTTTCCCCGAAGGCGACCATTCATATTGAACAATATCTTGCCCGCCTGTGGTGAATTGATGAAGACCTTCGCCATTCGGTTGAATCAAATACAATTCGTCGCGCTCGCCTTCTTGCGCGATGAACGAAATCCACTTGCCGTCAGGCGACCATCTCGGAGAAACGGCTCGCGTTGAGGGTTTTCCATATAAGGTAATTTGTTTTCCAGTCCCAATTTCTAATAACACAATATCTAAGCGATTCAAATCATCAAAGCGACGTAAGTTATATAAAATAAACTTTCCATCAGGCGATGGGTTTGCATCCCAATGGTCGCCGATAGTATCGTTAGTTAAGGCAATAGGATAGTCGCCTTCGTAATTAGTAAGTAGTAATTGGTCGGCGTCATACCTTTCAAATGAAACAATTAAGCCTTTTGAGTCAGGCATCCAGCGCGGCGAACTGGCTGATGATGTGAAGTCGGTGATTTTTTTAGGCAAACCGCCTTTTGTAGAGGCAACATGCACATGCCCATTGAAGGTAAACGCCAGCCAGTGTCCATCGGGCGACCATTGCGGAATTTCGTCATCCCAATATGGCACAAGGGTTCTGCCTACGCTGACGCGGCTTAACCACCCTCCCTGCGCCGACATAACAAACACATCGGAGGAAGAAGCGCCGTCTTTGATGCAGGCAATCTGTCCCTGAGATGAAAGCTGATGAGAGCGAATCCGCTCGACCGAAGTCAGAAGCGGCAGAGTCAAGCCGGCGGGCGGTTTGAGGTCGGGTCTCTTAATAGAGGGCCAGCCGTTTCGTTCATATTTTTCTGTGAGTTTGATGGGGTTTTCCATTTGCAGATTTTACCAACGCTCTCTTATCAGTGCGAGGGGAGGGTGAGACGCTTCGCCTCTCTTCTTCTGCCGATAGCAATGACGATGCAATATTTCGCGCTTTCGCTATTCTTGAAATTACAGTAAAATTTACGCCAATGAATTCCTTAATAGGGTCATTGCATTGTGTTTTTTTACAAACCTGCGCCGTAGCAGTTTAATCTGCTGTGGCGCTATTTTTTTAATCAGAAAGAGGAGAAGAGATGAGACGTAAATTTTTATATGTTTTCTTGCTTTTGGCTTTGGTTCTTTCTGCGTGCGGGGCGGGGCAAAGCGCCGAGGCGCCTGTTGTGGTGCGTATTGGTTGGGCAGGCAGCCCCGATACGCTCAACCCCGGCACAGCCGTTTTGAGCGAGGCGTACACCATTTTCGCTTTGGTGTACGACACAATTTATGAATACCAGCTCGACGGCACATATAAATTAGACGTGGCGGAAAGCGCGGAAGTGTCGGACGATGGACTGACGTGGACGTTTAAGATTCGCAACGGAATTACCTTTCACGATGGCGAACCGATGACGGCGGAAGATGTGGCGTTTTCTATTAATTTGTATAAAGATAATGTGGATTATATTTATTTGAACGCTTACACATTAAATTTTGATACCGTAGAAGCCACCGACGACTCAACTGTGGTGATTACCTTGACAGACGCCGTGCCAAACATGGATTATTTACTTTCGTATCTGTATATTTTGCCGGAGCATATTTGGGGGCAATATGCCACCCCGCCAGGCTCGGTGGAATTTGAAAACCTTGAGATGATTGGCACGGGACCGTTTAAGATGGCGGAGTATTCTCAAAATCAGTTTGTGCGTTTGGCGGCAAATAAAGAGCATTTTCAAAACCCGCCTAAAGTTGACGAGGTAATCTTTCGCACTTATGAAAGCCAAGATGTGTTAGTGCAATCGTTGCGCAACGGCGAGACGGATATGATTACCGAAATGCCCGCCACGGCGGTTGGCGCTTTACAAAATGAGGAGAATATTGCTGTGGTGACGGGCGCGCCGTTTGCCCCAGATGTTTCTGATATTATCTTTAACCAAGCCGACCCTGAAACCTGCCCAACGGATGTTGGCGGGCTTTGCACAGGTCACCCCGCTTTGCGCGATAGGAATGTGCGCTTGGCGCTGGCTCATGCGACGAACAAGCAACAACTGATTGACGTTGTTCAATTAGGGTTTGCCACGCCGGGCTTAACCTTAATTCCAGACGGTTTAGGTCGTTGGTATAACAATACGCTTGAAGATTATGCCTTTGACGTTGATTTAGCCAATTCTATTTTAGACGAGGCAGGTTACCTTGATACCGATGGCGATGGCGTGCGCGAAATGCCCGACGGTTCTCTACCGTTGAACTTCCGTATGCATTGGCCCAGCGATAGCATTGACGGTCCGCGTATGGCGGAATTGCTGGCTGAAATGTGGAGCGAGGTGGGCGTAAGCTTAGAATTACAAGCCATTGAGCCAGATGCGCTCACCGCTGAATGCTGCCCGACTTTTGATTTCGATATTATTTTATGGGGTTGGGGGTCAGACCCAGACCCGAATCTGTTGCTTTCGGTTTACACCACCGAGCAAATTCCAAATGGGTATAACGAAACGGGCTATTCTAACCCTGTGGTAGATGAATTGAATATTCAACAGAGCCGCGAACTGGACCCACAAAAACGGCAAGAGATTGTTTGGGAAATACAACGTATTGTATTTGAAGATGTAGTGTATATTATTCCGTATTACGCTCAAGCGGTGCAAGCCTACCGCACAGACCGTTTTAGCGGCTGGATAACCGACTCGGGGAAAGTGGAACTTTCAGACGTGAGTTCGTTGGTTAACATTGAGCCAGTGAAATAAAATTCATCAACGCCGCCCTAAAGGTCTTAAGACTTTTAGGGCGGCATAGAAAGCGGAATATTTTGAATCGCTCTCAATATTTAATTAGAAAAGTGAGTTGGGCGGCGCTGACGATTGTATTCGTCATCGTGCTGAATTTCTTTTTGTTTCGCATTTTGCCCGGCGACCCTGCGCGGGCAGGCACGCGCGACCCGCGCCTTAAACAAGAAACGATTGAGTCGTTGCGCGTGCGCTTTGGGCTAGATAAGCCAGTGATTAATTGTTTTGAGTCGTTGAACCCAATCAAAGTGGGCGACTGCGGCGTGAACCCATTAGAAACGCAGTTCTTCATTTATATTGGCAATTTATTTCAAGGCGAATTGGGGTTTAGTTACCACACCAACCAGCCTGTGTTCCAAATTTTGACAGAGCGATTGTGGAATACTGTCCTATTAATTGGCGCCGGGCAAATTTTAGCCATTCTCTTTGGCATGGCGCTGGGTATTTTTGCGGCATGGCGCGCGCGCACGGCGGTAGATTACGCCTCGGTGGGGTTTAGTTTATTTGTGTGGAGTTTGCCCACATTTTGGTTAGGCATTATTTTATTATTTTGGGGCAGCGCCAGCGGTTTGCCTATGGCGGGCATGGCCACCCCCGGTATGGGGTCTATGCCGTTGTTACAACGCTGGGCAGATGTCGCTCGTCACATGTTTTTGCCTACGTTAACTTATACCATTGTGTTCATGGGCGAATACACGCTCATTATGCGCTCTAGTTTGGTAGATGTGCTATCGGAAGATTATATTTTGACAGCCAAAGCCAAAGGGTTAAGCGCTTTTCAAATCCTCAAAGACCATGCTCTCAAAAACGCCATGCTTCCGTTAGTGACGGTGATTGCGATTAATTTAGGCTTTACGGTGGCTGGCGCGATTCAAATTGAATCAGTCTTCTCATGGCCTGGCTTGGGGAGCGCCATCTTTGAAGCGGTGGAACGGAGAGATTACCCTGTTTTACAAGGGGCATTTTTATTGATAGCCGTGGCGGTGGTGGTCGCTAATTTGTTAGCCGACTTAACCTATAATTACCTCGACCCGCGCGTGCAATCGGAGTGATATGCAACTTACAACGCAACCTTCCTCTCTCCCTGTTCAAAGCGCTACGCGGTTCTCCGCTTTTTGGTCGGCTTTTAAGAAGAACCGCGCCGGCATTGTTGGGCTTTGGATGCTTATCGTTATTATTTTGGCGGCAGTCTTCGCTCCCATTATTGCGCCATACGACCAAAAAACTTCCACCACGAGTATTGAATCTATTTACCAGCCGCCTAGCGCCGAGCATTGGTTCGGAACGGACGACGCTGGACAAGACGTGTTTTCAAACTTTGTATATGGCGCAAGGATTTCTTTGACAGTTGGCTTTTTTGCCGCGTTTATTTCTATCATCATTGGCGGGGTCATTGGTCTCGGCGCGGGGTTTTTTGGCGGGCGCGTTGAGACGGTCCTCATGCGTTTTACCGACATCTTGCTTGTGATTCCAGATTTACCATTAATTGTGGTGATTGTGGCGCTGACAAAGCCTTCGCTGCTTAATATTATTTTTGTGATTGGCTTATTTGGGTGGACCACCACCGCCCGTGTTGTGCGCTCGCAGACTTTGGCGGTGAAATCGCGCAAATTTGTTTTGCGCGCTCGCGCCATTGGCGCTGGCAAAGGTCACATTATCCTTCATCACATTCTTCCGCTTGTGATGCCTATTTTGGTAGTGCAGGCTGTGTTGGTTATTTCGCTTGCTATCTTAAATGAGAGCGCGTTGTCTTTTATCGGTTTAGGCGACCCAACGACTCTCTCTTGGGGGCAAATGCTCAACTTTGCCTTTGGGCGTGGAGCAACTTCTACAGGGGCATGGTGGGCGTTGGTCTTCCCTGGGTTTGGCATTGTATGGGTAGTGTTGGGGCTTACATTGTTGGGGCAAGGGTTAGAGCAAGTCCTTAACCCGAGGCTGGATACTCACCACCTCATGGCTGGCAAGCCTGCCCTTAAGAAAGACGCGGCGGCGAAGCCGCTTTCTCCAAATTCATTACTCGAAGTTAAAAATTTATCTATTCACTATATAACCGAAGGCAAACCGCCCGCGCAGGCTGTGGAAAACGTTAGTTTTACATTGAAAGAGGGCGAATTGCTTGGCTTGGTGGGCGAGAGCGGATGCGGCAAAACAACGTTGATGCTTTCTTTGTTGCGCTTACTTCCCTCGGCTGGGCAAATTGTAAACGGCAACGTGTTTTTCAAAGGCAAAGACTTAACCTCATTAAGCGAAGACGAATTAAACGAAATTCGCTGGCGCGGCATTTCCATTGTCTTTCAAGGCGCAATGAACGCGCTCAACCCAGTTCGCACAGTGGGCGACCAAATTGCCGAAGCGGTGATGAAGCACGAGCCAAAATTTCCAAAAGATAAAATCCCAGCCCGCGTCGCTCAATTGCTTGATTTAGTGGGCATTAGCGTTGAACAACGCGACCATTTCCCGCATCAATATTCGGGTGGAATGCGCCAACGCGCCATGATTGCTATGGCTTTAGCCTGTAATCCCGACGTCGTTATCGCCGATGAACCTACCACCGCCTTAGACGTGATGATTCAGGCTCAAATTTTGGAATTGTTAGATAACCTACGCAAAAAACTTGGTTTAGCGGTTATTTTTGTAACCCACGATTTAGGCATTGTGGCTGAATTATGCGACAAAGTTTTAGTGATGTATGGCGGCGTGACCGCAGAATACGCCGATGTGGATACCATTTATAACCATCCCAAACACCCATACACCCAAGAATTGCTCAAAGCGTTTCCAGACTTAACAAAGCCCAAGAAAAAACTTGCGTCTATACCGGGCTACCCGCCCCGTTTAGACGCTTTGCCGGCAGGTTGCCGTTTTGCCCCGCGTTGCCCCGCCGCATTTGATAGATGCCATAAAGAATCGCCCGCCTTACATCTTATCGGCAATGATTCGCACGTTGTAAGTTGTCACCTTATTGAGGCTTCCAAATGAGCGCTGAACAATTTTTAGAAATTTATAATTTGAAAAAACATTTTGAAGCGGGTCGCCCTGCCTTATTCTCACGGAATACGCAAAAAGTCCACGCAGTGGACGGCGTAGATTTCACCTTGCGCCGCAGCGAAGTAATTGCCCTAGTAGGTGAAAGCGGGTGCGGCAAATCTACGCTGGCATTGTTGCTTATGGGGCTAGAAGACCCAACATCGGGCATCGTCAAATTTGAAGGGCAAGACATTACCCACCTAAACGACCACGAGCGCAAAGACTTACGCCGAAAAATCCAAATGGTCTTTCAAGACCCATACGAATCGCTCAACCCAACCCAAACCATAGAAGAAATCGTTACAGAACCTTTGGTAGTGCATGGCTTTGCAAACGTTCCAGACCGCCGCGAGCGCGTCGTCAAAGCGATGGAAGACGCCGGGCTAAAACCTGCCGAAGTATATCTAAGCCGTTACCCACACGAACTTTCTGGCGGGCAGCGCCAGCGCGTTGTCATAGCCGCCGCCCTCGTGCTTGAACCCGAAATTATTTTGGCTGACGAACCTGTTTCAATGTTAGATGTTTCTATTCGAGCAGAAGTCATCAACTTGTTAGCCGAACTCCGCATCAGCCGCCAAATTGCAGTCATCTTCATCACGCACGATTTAGGCTCAGTCGGCTTTTTTGCCGATAGAGTCGCCGTCATGTATCTTGGGCGCATTGTCGAAATTGGCACAATGCTCGAAGTGCTAGAAAACCCACAACACCCATACACCAAAGCATTAATCTCGGTCATCCCCGTTCCCAACCCGCGCTTGCGCCACGAAAGAATCATCCTCAAAGGCGAAACGCCCAACCCCATTAATATCCCCAGCGGCTGTCGCTTTCACCCGCGTTGCCCAATGGCAATTGAATCCTGCAAAGCGTCTGACCCGCCTATGGCGACATTAAGCAAAACCCATCAAGCGGCATGTTTATTGTTGGTAAAATAACCTTCACCCTGCCCTCTCCCTAAAAAGGAGAGGGAATTGCTTATGCACATCACCAGCGTTCAAAACCCCAAAATAAAACACATCGTTAAACTGCGCGAAGATAAACGCCAAAGACAAAAAGATAATTTAATTCTCGTCGAAGGCTTGGATGAACTCACGCTGGCGCTAAAATGCGGCTTGATACCGCGCACGCTTCTGACCTCGCCTGAACTTGCCAGCCAACCTTTAGCGTTCAACTCAGCCGAAATATTCACCGTCAGCCGCCCCGTCTTCGAGAAAATATCCTATCGAGAAAACCCAGACGGCTGGCTTGGAATTTTCCCCACCCCAAAAACTTCATTAGACCAAATTCAATTATCCGACCCCGCTTTAGTGATTGTAGCCGAATCAATTGAAAAACCCGGCAATTTAGGCGCTATCCTGCGCACTGCCGACGCCGCCAAAGTAGACGCCGTCCTCGTCTGCGACCCGCGCGTGGATGTATGGAATCCCAACGTGATTCGCGCCAGCCGAGGGGCGGTCTTTGCAATGCCTGTGGCGGAAGTAAATGCCCACGAAGCAGAAACATGGATACGGTCAAAAAAGATGCGAATCATAGCCGCCACACCGTCGGCGGATGAAATCTATTTCAATATCAATATGAAAGAACCGACCGCCATCGCCGTTGGCACAGAAGACACAGGGCTGACCGATTTTTGGATGAACCATGCCGACGTCAAAGCGCTCATCCCCATGTTAGGAAAAGTCAACTCGCTGAACGTATCCATCGCAACCGCCTTGATGGTATATGAAGCCGTGCGACAGCGAAACTCATCGTGAATACATCCTTGCTAATTTCAGAGTAAGATTTATAAAAAGATGAACGAAGACCTGCCCGATTCTCAAACGCAAATTGATATATTCGCCAGACTGGGCAAAGACTTGGCAAGCACCACCCATGCCGAAACCGCCGCGCAAATTATTCTCGATGCGGCAGACCAACTCATCGGCTGGGACGCTTGTTACTTGATTTTGTACGACCCGCAAAAAGGCGGCAAGCCGCGCCCTTTATTAACCATTGATACGATTGACGGCGAACGCGTGGTTCAAAAAGGCGCCGCGCCGGAGAAACCCAGCGAAAACATGCTCAAAGCTATTCAACAGGGGGGCTTTCTTTCTTTATACGAAAAACATTTTGATATTGACCCCGCCCTATCGTTTGGAAACATAAAACAAAGAACGCTCTCTCAATTATTTGCGCCCGTTGTCAGCGGCACACGGACAATCGGCGTGCTTTCGATTCAAAGTTACCAAGTTCACGCCTATCAAAACGACCAACTGAATTTGTTAAACAATTTAGCCAGTCATTGCGCCGGCGCCTTAGAAAGAATTTGGGCGCAAGAAGCCCTAAGCGATTTGGTGGAAAGATTAAAAGTTTTATATCAAGCGCTCAGCGAAATTAATGCCAGTTTAGACGTAGAGCGCGTGTGCCAAGTGGTGTATGAAACGGTTTGTAAAGTTATGCCTTGTAATGATTTTGTGGTAGATGGCTACGACAAAAAAACGAACGAAATTATCCCTATTTTTGCCATTGAGTACCCCGGCCGGCGCGTTTACACCCAAAAATATTTTGCCGACCATGGCTTAGCCGGCGAAATTGTGCGCACGCGAAAACCTATTGTGTTTAATACCATGCAAGAAATGAATGACAGCCACATTCGTTTTGAGTTTTACGGAGACTCCAGCCACAACGACCCTACCGAATCTATTTTAGCGGCGCCGATGCTCTTGCATGGAGAGATTTATGGAATGATTTCCGCGCAATCGTATCGGCAAAACGCTTATAACCATGACGACCAATACTTGTTGGAAATGCTGGCTTCGCATGTAGCGATTGCTATTGAAAACGCCCGCCTCTTCGACTCGGTTCAACAGGCGGCGTACACCGACGCATTAACCTCCACTTTGAATCGGCGCAGATTTTACGAGCTTTCTGAAATTGAATTTCAAAAAGCAAAAGCGTTACGGCAACCGCTTTCTATAGTCATGTTAGACGTGGATGATTTTAAAAAATTTAACGACCAGTACGGGCATAAAGTGGGCGATTTTGTATTAATCCAAGTGGCTGAAGTTTGCAAATCCGCTTTGCGCGCAAGCGATATTTTTGGCAGGCTCGGCGGCGAAGAGTTTGCCTTAGCCTTGCCAAATACAAAAGTGGATAATGCGTTAGAAATTGCGAAGCGTTTGTGTTTACTAATTAGCCAGTTAGATTTTAATAACGCCATTAAGCGTTTTGATAAAGAGCGACTTTTATTTCATTCCGACTATAACCTCAATGTCACCGTCAGCGTGGGCGTGGCGATGTGCGATGAAACCTGCAAAAATTTAGACGTTCTAATAGACCGCGCCGACCAAGCCATGTATTTGGCAAAAAACTTAGGACGCAACCGAGCGCATGTATGGGGGAGTGAGACTCTTAATTAACTTAATCATGCGAATCACTTCTCTTCATTCAACCATCTTCTTCCGTCTTTGGCTAACAGCGCATCCGCCTCGGCGGGACCCCACGTGGCGGGTTTGTAAATAGCCAAAGGCGGAGTGTGATGCGTTTCCCATGTTTGCAAAATTGGGTCAATGATAGACCAAGCCGTTTCCACTTCATCTGCCCGCGTAAATAACGAAGCGTCGCCTTGAAGCGCATCGAGCAATAATCTTTCATACGCTTCGGGGATGGCGCTTTTCCCGAATGCGTCGTCATAATGAAATTCCATATCCACCGAGCGGGTTTCGTTCACTTTATCGGGCGCTTTGGCTTCAAACCGCAAATGCACGCCTTCATCGGGTTGCAAATATAAAACCAACATATTGGGCTTCATCGTTTGCATGGGGAACATAGCCAGCGGCGGCTCTTTGAATTGAATAATAATTTGCGATTGTTTTTCGGCTAAGTTTTTTCCTGAGCGCAAATAAAACGGAACGCCTTTCCACCTCCAATTGTTGATGAAGAGACGCAACGCCGCATACGTCGGGGTAGTTGATTCCGCGCTTACGCCTTTTTCTTCGGTGTAGCCTTTATATTGCCCCCTAACGGTATTGATGGAAACTTGTTCGGGCGTCATGGGTTTGATAGCGCTAAGCGCCTTAACTTTTTCGTTTCGTAATGCGCTAGCGCTAAAGGAAGCGGGCGGCTCCATAGCGACTAGCGTAAGCAATTGCAGTAAATGATTTTGAAACATATCGCGCAGCACGCCCACGCCGTCGTAAAACCCTGCGCGATGCTCTAAACCGACCTTTTCCGCCACTGTGATTTGCACATGGTCAATATAATTGCGATTCCAAATCGGCTCGAAGATGGTGTTTGCAAAGCGGGTGAATAAAATATTTTGCACCGTCTCTTTGCCGAGATAATGGTCAATTCGGTAAATTTGATTTTCATGCAAGGCTTTATGCACTTGCTTGTTCAAAGTCGTCGCCGATTCTAAATCTGTGCCGAATGGTTTTTCTAAAACCACTCTTCTCCAGCCGCCGTTTTCTTCCAGTTGTTCTGTGGCGCTTAAGTTATCAATAATGATTGGAAAAAGCGTTGGCGGAAGAGCCATATAATACAAACGATTGGCTGTTTCGTTGTTTTCAAACGTTGCCAATTGGTTGGAAAGTTTTTTGAAATGTTCAATTTCTGTATATTTCCCAACCACATAACATAAGCGCGGAGCAAACATGCTCCACTCTTCTTCGGTAAACGCAAAACTTGCGAATTTTTTCATTCCTTCGAGTAAATGATTCCGAAACGCCTCATCGGAAAATTCAGTCGCGCCAAAGCCAATAATTTGCAACCGTTTAGGCGTTCTCCGTTTGCGAAATAAATTAAATAACGATGGAATCAATTTGCGCTGAGTCAAATCTCCCGAAGCGCCGAAGATGATGATGGTTGTAAGTAAACTATTTGTTGTATTCATAATGATTGACCGCAGATTACCGACAGAAGACCGCATTTTGCAGTCTGCGGTCTTTCGTCCGCTGTCTCCTTATATTTTTTCTAAAAACCAACCGCTAATTGCTAACTGCTATGGGCTATTCGCTTTTCTTAATGGCATGTCCACCAAATTGATTTCGCAACGCCGCCAGCATTCGGGCGGGGTAATTTTCTTCGTCTCGGCTGGCAAAACGCATTTGAAGAGCAAGCGTAATCACAGGAGCGGGGACGTCTAAATCAATCGATTCAAATACCGTCCAACGTCCTTCGCCAGAATCGGCAACCCAAGGCTTAATGGTTCTTAATTCAGCGTCTTCATCTAATGCGTTAGCGGCTAAATCTAACAGCCACGAGCGCACAACGCTGCCGTGTTGCCAAATGTGAGCGACTTGGGCGAGGTTTAATTCAAATTCTTTTTTGCCTTTCAAAATGCCAAACCCTTCGGCAAAGGCTTGCATCATACCGTATTCAATTCCATTGTGAACCATTTTGACATAATGCCCCGCGCCGTGCGGACCAACCCTTCCCCAGCCTTTATCTTTTGCAGGAGCAAGCGTTTCAAAAATTGGAGTCAATTTTTCAACAACATGTTTCTTGCCGCCAATCATCAAACTATAACCTTCTTTGAGCCCCCAAATGCCTCCGCTGGTGCCGCAATCTACAAAGTCAATGCCTTTTTCGGCAAGCGTTTCTGCGTGGGCAATCGTGTCTTTGTAGTTTGAATTTCCTCCGTCAATAATAATGTCGCCTTTACTTAATAATGAAGCGGCGTGTTCAATGGTTTCAGTGGTGGTTTTGCCTGAAGGCACCATCACCCAAACAATTTTGGGCGATGAAGATAATTTCTTAATCGCTTCTTCTAATGAGTTTGCGCCTTCTGCGCCATTTTTTACTGCGGCTTCCACCGATTCTTTCGAGCGGGCATACCCAATCACTTTATGCCCGCCTTGAACGAGTCGGGTTGCCATGTTTAATCCCATTTTTCCTAAACCTACAAGCGCTAATTCCATCTTAAACTCCTAAAAAAATATAAATTTTATGTCATTGCGAGCCTTGCTCTTGGTTTTGCGGCGAAGCGCTCTCCAACATTGTATTGGATTGCTTTGTCGCGTAAAGCGCTCCTCGCAATGACGAATTTGCTTCTTCATCAACCCACCAAATCAATTTTCCGTTTTTAGGTTGAATTCGTTGAGCGGGATATAACTTCAAATCTTTTTCGCCGTTGAGAACCGTATTCAAAATCTGCGCTTTGTTTTTGCCCGTCGCCAAAAACCACACCTCGCGCGCCTCATTAAAAACTTTTGGGGTCATTGTTACACGATTGGCAGGGCGGTTTTGATATTGGGCAGTAACGGCAATAACGCTCTCGTCAATATCAATGGGGGAATTTGGAAACAACGATGCAGTGTGACCATCTTCGCCTAAGCCAAGTAAAACTAAATCAAACCGCGGAAAGTCTAACGGCGGCTCGGCGAAAAATTTCAAAGTGTGGGCATAATGCCGCGCGGCAGAATCAGGCGAAAGGTCTGTATTGATGCGGTGAACGTTGGTCGCGTTGATTTTATCTAAAAAAACTTTTTTTGCCTGCCCATAATTACTTTCTGCGTCGTCTATTGGCACGCAGCGCTCATCGCCCCAAAAAAAATGCACGCGCGTCCAATCTATTTTTATTTCAGTCAATTTTTCATACAACTTCATCGGCGTGCCGCCGCCTGCGAGCGAGACTAAAAATCTTCCACGCTTTTCAAGCGCGTTATCCGCTATTTGAATAAATGATTTTACGATTTCATCTACTGAAAATTTTTTTATCATGGTTTGTGATTGTAACTCAATTGCGATAAAATTTTGTTGCTAAGTAAGGGCGAATTGTTAGGAAAAAACTTGGATGTTCGACTCTGCTGTTGGAAACTTATTTATGTTGAAATTAGATTTGAAAAAGTTGCAAACGCTTCGCGCGCAGACCTTCAACCTGCCTCCCAACAAGCGGCTTTCATCTCAGCGTCAAGCGCTGACGTTTGTCAAAAAACGCGGCTTTGTTTATTTTTGGCGCCCAGGCGGGCGCATGGAAATATTCGCACATTTACGAAATTACCACTCGGCATTTTCCTGATTTATCTGAACAGGCTCGTAAGATAAAAGAACCGGAAGCGCGTATGAAAATTTTAGAACTATATTTCAATATGCTCGGCGCGGCGGAGTTGAAGGAGGTCAATAAGTTGTTTGGGTGGGGGAATGAGATAGTGAAGAAAACGGTTAATAAGTTAATGGAGAATGGGAAGTTGGTGATGGCAGAACATCCCAAGTTAAGTGGGGAGTGGGTGGGGAATAAATTGGTAACTTAAGGAATAAATACCTCGCCATTTGGTGAGTTATTACAGCTAGCAAGAATTAGTTTGAAATACTTGGTCATATCAAAATTTTACATGAGTAAATGTGTTTTTGGGAAAAGGAAACCCGTCCACAAATGTTGAACGAAAAAACGAATTAATAACTTTGATTCTGGTTTGCAGACTCTCTCATCTGAAAATTATGACTACACCATCAGTTCGTGCATTTGTGGTCTTATTCGTGGATGGTATTTATTTCTTTATCGCATTGTCTCTACCCGTCCGTTGAATTGTCTTCATATCTTTTGCGGGAAAAACACGGCGATATCCCAGTTTTCTCCGTCCAAAGTTGAATAACAATCCTACAGGTGCGCCTGTAGCTTTCAAATAATTAATCACTTGTGCTAATTCGTCATTTGTCAATTGATGGCTAAATGTTTTCACTTCAATCACCACTGTCTTTTCGGCAAATAAATCTAAATAAAAAGCGGCTACAATTTCGCTTTCAAAATCTACATTAATTTGAACTTGTGGTTCGACTGCGATTTGTAATTTATTAAGTTTGACTTCCAATGCTCTTTCATAAATTTTTTTATATCCAAACCCAATTTCATTGTGAACTTCCATCGTTGCGCCAATGATTTTGTAAGTTAAGTCATTTCCTGTTTCATCAACCGCTAAAGGCATAAAACCTCCTTTCGTTAAAGTGATTTTATATCAAAAGAACCTTCCACGAATTTTGCACGAATAAACGAATTACAGACATTGACTCTGGTCTATAGACTCTATTGTCTAAAAATAATGGCTGAGGCTTTGGTTCGTGCATTCGTGGTCTTATTCGTGGATGGTTTGCTTACCCTTGAAGTCTCTTTAAAACCTCCTCTTGACTTAATTTAATAAACACTGTATATTTACGCTGTAAATTAAATCAGGAGTAAATATGGTCAGACCTTCAAAGAAGAAACAAATCCCGAATTTGCAAGATGCCATCAAAGAAACGGCATGGAAGCAGATTGCCGAAGTAGGCGCGCCCGCTTTATCTTTGCGGGCAATTGCGCGAGAATTGAAAATCACTGCCCCGGCGATTTACAACTACTTTCCAGACCGAGACGCTTTGGCGACTCAATTAATTATTGACGCTTTTACTTCGTTTGGCGATTGGCAATTTGCAGGCAGAGATTCTGCTCCGCTGGGGGAACATGCAAAACGTTTAGAAGGAATCGGCGTAGCCTATCGAAATTGGGCGCATGCGTATCCACAGCGCTATCAATTGATTTTTGGAACGCCTATTCCTGGCTATGTATATCCTGCCGAAACAGTCTTTCCTGCGTCGTCTCACGCTATCACGCCGTTGTTTAGCGTGGTGGAAGAAATTCGCACGGCGGGAAAGTTAAAGCTCAAATCATTTAAGCCAGTTAAAAAAGAATGCGAGCCGCATTTTGAAATGTGGAAAAAGAAGATGGGGGCATTGCACCCGCAAACGCATTTTGCGGCTATGTTAATTTGGTCGCGTGTGCATGGTATTGTTTCTTTGGAGTTGCAAGGCAATATCCCTTTATTTGGCGAAGATGGCAACGCGCTTTTTATGTTTCAAATTCAATCAATGATTTCTGAATTTATTATGGAGTGAATATGATAAAAAATATAAACTTCCGCTGGATTTTAATGGTTTGCTTGGCGGTTGGCGTTGCTATTGCCGCCATTTTGCCCTACTTTTCATTTGACCCAAAAACATTTAATATCGCTACCGTTCGGTTTGTTGACGAATCGCTTATTCGCTTCGTTGGGTTATATATTCACATGTTTGCAGGCGGGCTGGCTTTGGTGATGGGTCCGTTTCAATTTTTGACTCGCTTACGCAATAACGCTCCAGCGCTTCATCGCTGGATGGGACGCGTCTATCTTATTTGTATTTTGCTCAGCGGGCTTTCGGCTTTGGTCATCGCCCCCGGCATGATTTCGGGTTTGGTAGGCGAGATAGGTTTAATTTTGTTGGCTATCCTCTGGTTGTGGACCGCTTGGAATGCGTATCAAAACATTCGGGCGGGCAATATTGAAATTCACCGCGATTGGATGACGCGCAATTACGCGCTTACGTTTGGGGCTGTTACTTTGCGTATGTGGCTTGGCATTTTGATTGGCACACAAGCCCCATTTCTTGAAACAAAATACGCGGGAGATTTTGACGCGCTGTTTGTAGAAGTCTATCGCGTAGTGATGTGGCTTTCGTGGGTTCCAAACTTAATCGTGGCTGAAATGCTTGTCTATCGCCGCCGTGCGCCAAGGAAAAATGTAAATACGGTTCAAGCGCAATCGCAAACTGGATAAAACCAGACATGTTAATGACTTATGACTAAAATATTCAACGGGCGCTTTACAGCAAAAACAGATAAACCTTTTGTGGTTTTCTTAATTGGAATGCGAATCAACCAATGGTGGCGCATAGACAAATGGCTTCCTGTATTCAATGCCATGAACCCGATGATGCAGGCGTTATATACATATCCTGAAAAAGGATTCTTACACGCAGAATTTTTCTGGAATTTCAGCGGACCTGTGCTCATTCAATATTGGCGTTCATTTGAAGATTTAGAAAATTTTGCACGCAATCCATCTGACCCGCATATTGAGCCGTGGAAAAAATTTAATCAAGCCATTGGTTCAAATGGCACAGTTGGCATTTGGCATGAAACATACATTGTCAATCCGAATCAATTTGAATGTGTGTATGGCAACATGCCAAAGTTTGGTCTTGCCGCCGCGACGGAACACGTCCAAGCGGTTGGGCGCAGAGAAACCGCCCGATTAAGACTTTCGGCAAATCAATCAAAACAATCTCTATATTTATAAACTCAGGAGAAAAAATCATGTTAATCAATTCAATTATGGCAACCTTACACCACATCGCTGCGTTTGCGGTCACGGCAACTTTGGTGTATGAATTTGTGGCTTTTCGTAAAAATCTAACCGTTCCCGAAGCCCGCTGTATTTTGCATGTTGATACTGCTTATGGTATTTCAGCGGCAGTCGTGATTATCGCTGGCTTGTTACGCGTGTTTTATTTTGAAAAAGGAACAGTATTTTATTTGAACAATACAATGTATTGGATAAAAATGGGATTGTTTATTCTTGCTGGTTTGATTTCTATTTACCCAACCATTCGTTTTCTCAAATGGCGAACGAATCTAAAAGAGGATAAAGCGCCTGAATTTTCAGATGATGAATATAAAAGAATTCGCTTCTCAATTCACTTGGAGCTTGTTTGCATTTTGCTGATACTTTTGGTTGCCCCGATGATGGCTCGTGGAATTGGTGCATAAAAATATTATTTCATAACATATTTTATAAAACTTGAAAATTCATCTTTGAATCTTTCAGATGAAAAGCGAGCCGCATTTTCTTGTGCGGCTTTGCTGTTTAATTTCATCTTCTCAAATCGGTTTACCGCTTCTATTAGACTGTCTGATGTCTGTTCTTTGAACAATAAACCTGTTTCGCCGTCTTTAACAATTTCGCTTGCCCCGCCTTTGAAATAAGCGATAACGGGGCAACCCGCCGCTTGCGCTTCTGCCATTGCAATTCCAAAATCTTCGGTCGCCATGTAAACAAACGCTTTGGCGCGATTCATCAAATCGGTTACGACTTCGTCTGGCTGATACCCCAATATTTGAATATTCTCTTTTGCAATTTTCTTCAGAATTTCAATATCGGTCCCGTCACCCACCACAACAAGCGGAAGGCGTAATTCATTAAACGTTTTCACAATTTCAGGGGTCAATTTATACGGCACAAGGCGAGAAACTAATAAATAGAAATTTTCTCGTTCTTTGGCAGGCTTAAACCGTTTTACATTCACGGGCGGGTATATTACTAGAGATTCGCGCCCCCAAGATTCTCGTATATGAGACGCTGTCCAGTGAGAATTTGCTATAAAAAAACCCGTTCGAGACGAAGCCCATCTATCCCACCGCCTAAGCAGGCTCAACGTTAGGCGCGCGGCGGAATGAATTGCTGGTTTGTTTAATTTGTGCAACTTCAAATAATCGTCTTGCAAGTGCCAAGCGTATCTCATCGGCGTTGAAATATATGAAATATGTTTTTGACGCTTATTGGTTTTTACGCCGTGCGTCACCGCATGAGATAAAGAAACGACCGCGTCGTATTTTGAAACGTCTAACGACTCAATTGCCAACGGCATAAGCGGCAAAAGTTTTCGATACAAATTTTTCACATTTGGAATTTTTTGCAAAAACGAAGTTTGAGGTTTTACGCGCTCTAGCGGCGTGCCGATAAAGTTTTCAGGAAAATGCGTTAAAGCAAACACATCCGCTTGCGGGTATAAACCCAACAGCTCAATTAATATTCTTTCTGAACCGCCCAACGTACTTAACCATTCGTGCACAATTGCAATGTTCAATATCGCTCCGCGATTATAATAATCTTTACCTTCAACCCTGCCTCTCTTTTACGCGAGAGGCAACGCTGGGATGAGGGAGTTGTATGGCGCGCTTTTTCTATTTTTTTTCAAAGATATTTTTCGCACTCACCATTATCTTCATTCCATTCCGCTGGCGGTTAGATTTATGGTTTCGCCCCATGCCGCCTTTATATACCGATTACACAAATTTTCAACTATACCTAACCGATATTACAATAATTTACTTACTAGCGTTTTGGCTTGCTTCTATAATAATTCAGCCGCGAAAAATTCAAATTGGCAACCCTATCGTTTTTATTTGCCTACTTGGGCTAACAATTGCGGGTATGCTTTCTACATGGGGCAGCGTAGATTACATCCTCTCGCGTTATCATGTTGCTCGATTTATCTTATTACTGCTATTGTATCTTTACATCATTAATGAACTGCAATCCCCACTTTGGGTGATTGTGCCAATTGCGTTTCAAATTATCATTCAAACGCCTGTGGCGCTGGGGCAATCTTTTGCTCAGTCTTCTTTAGGATTACATATCCTCGGCGAACACCTTCTTGACCCGCAGATTCTTGGAATGAGCGTTATCCCCATAGATGAAATCCGCTTCTTACGCGCCTACGGCTTAAGCGACCACCCGAATATTCTCGGCGGTTCAATCGCTTTCTCGCTCGTTGTCTTATTCGCTATTGTTTTATATGGAAAAAACCGCTCTCCTGTATTCGCTTCAACCTTATTTTTGATTTCATTCCCCGCGTTGATATTGACCTTCTCCCGCTCGGCGTGGTTAAGCCTCAGTATGGCGACCCTTTTTATGGCGGTATGCGAAGCGGTCGCCCAAAGATGGGATTCTGTCAAACGCGCAAGCGTGTTGGGCGTGTTGAGTCTGTTGGTTATCTTGCCCATCTTATTTCAATATACGGCTATTTTTGAAAAACGAGTGAACGCGGGCGATATATCCAGCGATGGACCTATGTCGGAACGAATGTATTTATTAGAACGAGGTAACGATTTATTTGTGGAACATTCCGCAATTGGCGTTGGGTTAGGCGCAACGCCGTTGGCGCTAGAAAGAAGGTTTGAGAATTTTCCAATCAATTACCAACCGCCGCATTATGTCCCTTTGTTAGCTGCCCTCGAAACGGGCGCGCTGGGCGGAACTTTTTACCTCATCTTATTTTTTATGCCTTTCATTTCATTTATCGCAAATTGGAAAACTTATATTCATAAGCCGTATCTCATGGCTTCGCTCGCTTTGCTGTTGGCGCTTTCGCTTGTTTCGCTTTTTGACTATTACACATGGTATGTGACGGGGCGAGTATGGCAATGGCTGGCTTGGGGAATGTTTTCGCTTGCGCTCACAAAGGCTGAATAACCAAAGTGAATCTGTTTGCTTATTTGCTTGCGCCAGTTGTCGTTACTTACGCCTTTTCTATGAGCGTATTGATTGTTTACCTCAGCAACATGGCGTATCTTGCTTTGTTGAGCATACATAAACAAAAATTTTTACAAGCCCATCATTCAAACCCTGCCGCCAGCGCAGACGGCAAAACGCCTTTCGTCACCATTCAACTTCCAGTTTACAACGAAAGATACGTCGTTGAAAGATTGATAGACGCCTGCGCTTCATTAGAATACCCAAACCATTTATTTGAAATTCAAGTGTTAGACGATTCCACCGACGACACAAAAGAGATTATCGCCAATAAAGTAAAACAAATAAAACAAAAAAATATAAACATCATTCATCTTCACCGCAATGACCGAAGCGGCTTCAAAGCGGGCGCGCTCGCCAATGGATTAGAGTCTGCCAAAGGCGAATTCATCGCCATCTTCGACGCTGACTTTCTACCCCAGCCCGATTTTCTCAAACGAATGCTCCCTCATTTCAAAAATCCAAACATCGCCTTTGTTCAAGCCCGTTGGGGGCATCTGAATCGCGATTATTCTTTGCTCACATTATTGCAATCCTTCGCGCTCGACGCGCATTTTGCCATTGACCAACTCGCGCGTTCTGCGGGGCGCTATGTTTTTAATTTCAACGGCACGGCGGGAATATGGCGTAAATCTGCTATTCAAGACGCAGGCGGCTGGCAAGCCGACACATTAACCGAAGATATGGATCTATCCTATCGTGTTTTTCTAAAAGGCTGGTCGGCTTATTATGCAGGCGATGTAGAAGCCCCCGCCGAATTGCCTGTTAGTTTCACCGCCTACCGCCGCCAGCAATATCGTTGGGCGCGCGGCAGTTTAGAATGCGCCATTAAATACATCCCTCTTATTTGGAAATCAAATTTTTCTCTGGCGAAAAAATTTCAAGCCACCTTGCACCTCACAGGATATCTTTTGCATCTGCTAGTCATTGTGTTAATGTTGTTTTATCCATTGCTTTTATCGTTTGCGGCGCAATACCCAAGCCTACTTGAACCCATCGGCGTTGGTTTATTGCTAAACGCATTGATGTTATTGCCGGCGTTTTATTTCGCGGCGGCGCAAAATCTGTTAAAAAAACGTTGGCTGTTTTTCCTTCCTTTAATTTTTTTAATGTCTATGTTCGCGTCGGGCATGGCGCTAAACACCGTCCGCGCTTTATTGCAAATCGCGCAAAAACGAATCGTGCCGTTTGAACGCACGCCAAAATTTGGCGTGACGCATCGCGCCCAAAACTGGCTTGGCAATCGTTATCAAGTCCAAATCGATTCTCTGGTTTTATTTGAATTTTTGCTCGCCTGCTTCAACTTGTGGACGGCTTGGTTCGCGTTTCAACTTGGTTATTACTTAATGATGATGTACGCTTTCTTCTTCGCGTTCGGATTATTCTTCTTTTCAGGCTTCACTTTGCTTCAATCTATTTCTACCCGCCTCTTTCATCGCATAAAGCCTGATTCTGCTTAAGGAACTTTTCTCTTGTCCCACACATTGCTTTCGCCGCCCCCCGTGCTTGAACCTACAAAACCGCTCTCCCAAGCCATTCTCGAAACGCTGGCGTATTCCGATATTTTTGATTACCCGCTCACGTTAGATGAACTTCATAAATACTTAACTATTTTTGCCACAAAAGAAGAGATTGAAAACCATATTCCAAAGGTTAAGCATGTAGGCTTCAAAGATGGTTATTATTTTATTGAAAATCGCGCTGAAATTGTAGAAATCCGTAAAGCGCGAAGCGCAAAGTCGCGCCAGGCGCTGAAGCGCGCTTTGCTTTATGGCAAAATACTAGGGCGTTTGCCTTTTGTTCGCATGGTTGCCGTCACAGGGTCTTTAGCCGTTTTGAATCTTTCTAAACTTGCGGATATGGATTACATGCTTGTTACGCAGCCGAAGCGCTTGTGGCTTGCCCGCGCCTGCGCCGTGACGTTTGGCAGGCTCATGCGCGTATTTGGAGATAAAATTTGCGTGAATCTTTTAGTTTCTGAAAACGCGTTGCTTTGGTCCCTGCATGATTTATATTCCGCCCGTGAGATGTGTCAAATGATTCCTGTGGCTGGGTTTGAAACATATACCCGTTTGCGCGCAGCCAATTTATGGGTTAATAATATTCTTCCAAACGCCTCACTCGAATCAAATAATTTTCAAGCGAGTTCACAAGAAAAACAATCTTTAACTCAAAAAGCGCTTGAATTTTTATTCAAAGGCAAACTTGGTGATTTTATAGAATCTTGGGCGATGAAACTTCAACTCAATCATATCTTCGCAACTTATGGCAGAGGGTTAGAGGCAAATTTTTCGGCGGATATTTGTCAGGGGAATTTTCACGACCACCGCAAAAGGGCGGGTAAAGTTTTTTCAGAAAGATTACATTCTCTCTCCTTGTGGGAGAGGGAGAGGGGCAGGGGTGAGGGATGACTCAAATTCTCTTCGGGCAATCTTATTACTTACGCTTCGACCCTAAACTTTGGCGGGCAATGCAACCATACCCGCCATTGGGAACGATGTACGCCGCCAGTTATATCCGCGAGAAAGGATATGACGTGGCGATATTTGACGCAATGCTGGCGGAATCGGAACATGAGTGGGCGAAATCTTTAGACGAGCATAAACCAAAATATGCGGTTATCTTTGAAGATAACTTTAACTATTTATCTAAGATGTGTTTGCTGCGAATGCGCGAAGCCGCCTTTGCGATGATTCAAATGGCAAAAGAACGCGGGTGCATTGTCATTTTGTGCGGGGCAGACGTAACCGACCATTATGCAAAATATTTGGAAAAAGGCGCCGATTACTGCCTGTTAGGCGAAGGCGAAGAAACGCTGTTAGAGTTGTTGAATCAACTTGAAGGGAGGCGCGAAGCGGGTTTTGAGTCAATTTTGGGTTTAGCATATAAGTCTCAAGTCTCAGGTCTTAAGTCTCAGGTTATCAAGAATCCAAAACGACCAGATATAAAAAATCTTGATGCACTGCCTTTCCCCGCATGGGACTTGATAGACGTGCAAAAATATAAAAGGATTTGGAAGTCGAAGCACGGTTATTTTTCGATGAATATGGTTACAACGCGCGGTTGCCCATACCATTGCAATTGGTGCGCCAAACCCATTTGGGGGCAAAGATATAACTCACGCTCGCCGCAAAATGTTGCGGCGGAAATGAAATGGTTGAAAGATAATTATGCGCCAGACCACATTTGGTTTGCGGATGATATTTTGGGGTTGAAACCAAATTGGGTAGAAAAATTTGCAGACTTATTACATGAAATGAATGCAGTGATTCCATTTAAGTGTTTGAAGCGCGCCGATTTAATTAATGAAAACACAGCCAGCGCTTTAGCGCGAGCGGGATGTAAAACCGTTTGGCTTGGCGCGGAATCTGGTTCGCAAAAAATTTTAGACGCTATGGAGAAAGGCGGAACGGTGGAAGAGATTTATCAAGCCGCCGCGTTATTGCATAAATATAAAATTGAAGTGGGGTTCTTTTTGCAATTTGGCTACCCAAGCGAAACATGGGACGATGTGCAATTGACTTTGAAAATGGTGCGCGAGTGTATGCCTGATGATATTGGCATTTCGGTTTCGTACCCATTGCCTGGCACAAAATTTTATGAGCGCGTTAAATTAGAATTAGGCGAAAAACAAAATTGGGTTGACTCAGAAGATTTGGCGATGTTGTATCAAGGTCCGTTCCCAACTGAATTTTATAGAATTTTGCATGGGCGCGTGCATTATGAATTTCGTTTACGGCGTTTGTTGAAGAGGTTTTCATGGAAAAAGTTGGCGTTGATTCCGTTTTATATTTTCGGCTGGCTTCGGAGCGATTTGCGTTTGAGAAAATTTAATACATTGAAACCTGTAACGGTGAAATCATCTCATGGCTGATGCGGCGGCGATGAATTTGTATCTCAAAGTTCGTGAAAAGGAAGGCAGGCTTTATGCAGACGAAGTTGTGGCAAAATTGCCTTCGTTTCCAAAAAACCACTTTTTATCAAATGAGTGGCGGGCGCGCGCTCAATCCGCTGGGCGGTTGAGGAAATATTTATCTCAAAAGAACGCTTCGCTTACGATTTTAGATTTGGGATGCGGGAATGGATGGCTTGCGAACTTTTTGGCGCGCGAGAATCATTTTGTTATTGGCATAGACCAAAACCTTTTTGAGCTGAAACAAGCCGCGCGCGTGTTTTCTTCGGCTTATGGCGGCGAAGAAGGACATGCGCGCAAGTTGGTTTTTCTAAAAACAGATATTTTTTCCGCGCCTTTTTCTCAAAAGTCTTTTGATATGATTGTTTTAGCCAGCGCGGTTCAATATTTTCCTGATTTGACGAAGTTGATACGGACTTTATTGGGGTATCTCAAACCGGGCGGCGAAATTCATATTTTCGATTCCGCTTTTTATACGGATGAAGAAATTCCGCAAGCGATTCGCCGAAGCGAAGCGTATTATTTATCGCTTGGGCTTCCTGAAATGAGCGAATATTATTTTCATCATCGAATTTCTGAATTGGAAAAATTTTCTGCGCGGCGGTTGTATCGCCCGAATCGGTTTACCCTGTATTTTAAGAAGTTGTTTGGGAAAATCGATTCGCCGTTTTTATGGGTTGTGATAAAAAAATAATATGTCTTTGTTTGGCGTGCATCGCGCTCTTCGGAACGATATTGCCGTTTCAACGCTTTCTCGTTTTGCTTCTCAAACACTGGCGATTTTCTTAAACTTTGTTTTGGCGCGGGCTTTGGGCGTAACAGGTTTTGGAGAATACGCTTTTATCTCCGCTTTGATTTTGATTGGAAATGCGGTTTCAACATTTGGGACGGATATGGTTTTGATTCGTGAAATCTCGGCTGAAAAAGATTATTCGGATATACCCGCTTCTTTAACGCTTCAGTTAGGAATATCGTTTGTTTTTATCGTGTGCGTTTATATATTTTCGCCTTTAGAGTCGTTGCGCGTTTACGCATTTTCGTTAATCCCGCTTTCTTTTTTTACCGTTGCTACAATTGCTCTGCGCGGCTCGCAACAAATTCGTTTGTTTTCGTTTTTGCATCTTACGTTTAGTTTTTTGCAGTGCGCTTCCGCTTGTTTAATTTACTTGCTTGATGAAAATATAAATCAACTTGCTTTGTTTTTAACCCTTTCGCATACTTTCTCTGCCGTGATAGGCTTGGTTGTATGTTTTTATAAAATTCCGGGTTTTATTATGTTTTCAAAACCTTCTTTTGGAAACATAATTCGCTTAGCGCAAACGAGTTTCTCGTTGGCGCTGATTGGCTCGCTGCGCTTGCTTTACGAAAGATTGCCTGTAACGATTTTCCCGTTTTTTGCTAATTTGTTTTTGACTGGATTGTTTTCGGCTTCAGCGCGCGTGTTAGATGCGATTAAGCTGGGATATGTTTCTGCCTTGACGCCAATTTACCCTGAAATGGCGCGAGATAAAACCTTTCTTTCGCGTCAAACGGGGTTGGGCTTGCTGCTGTTTTCGGCAATATGCTTATCTTTGATAATTTTCTTTTCGGCAAAATACCTAATCGTATTTTTGTTTGGGAGCGGGTTTGAGTCTGGGGCGAGAGCTTTACAAATTATGGTTTGGGCGCTTCCTTTTTACGTATTGGTCTCTTATTATTCCTTGGGTTTTTTGGCGCTTGAATTAGAAAAGCCCGTGTTGATTTCTTTAGCCTTTAGTCTGTTGGCGTTGTTGAGCGCGTTAATGGTAGCGACTCGGTTGTATGGTCTCGCTGGAGGCGCGGCGGCGGCGTTATTCGCTGAAATTTTGCAAGCAAGTTTGTTGTTTGTTCAATGGAGGAAATATGCCCTTTCCAAATTACCCAAATAAATATGCTGGCGAAGCGGTGATGAAGCCAGAAGATACAATTGAAATGCGAAAGCGGTTTGGCAAATTCCCAAACGTCAAGCCGCCGAAAGGATTAATTTTTTGCCTGAAAAACGACCTGCCCAAAACGTTGCGTTGGCGCGTACCGATTCAAAAAGCGGGCAAAGTAATGGGCGATATGTTTTTAGTGAAAAAAACAAACGGAAGCGTGGGCGTGCTTTCAAATTTTGGCATTGGCGCGCCTGTGGTGGTTTCGCTGGCTGAAGAAATGATTTCGTTTGGCGTAAAGCGGTTTATTATTTTATCTTGGGGCGGGGCGCTGCAAAAAAACTTAACGGCTGGAGATATTGTAGCGCCTGATTTCGCTATTCGCGACGACGGGGTCTCTCGCCATTATGTTCAATCTGATGAGCGCGCTTATGCAAACGTTGATTTGAAAAATAAAATCGAACATGAATTGAGCAAACAAAATGTAAAATTTTATTCAGGAGGGGCCTGGACGACCGACGCGCCGTACCGCGAAACGAAAGAAGAGATACTTGCATATCAAGCCGAAAATGTGCAAATTGTTGAAATGGAAATTGCCGGACTGTTCACTTTGGGGCAAGTTAGGGGCGTGCAGACGGCTGCGATTGCGGTTGTGGCGGATAGTTTGGCAAACCTCACCTGGCAGATGCCGACCGATATGAAGAGGATTAACCAATCTTTTGAAATTGCCTATAAAGCCGCCATTCAAGCGCTTATGCAAGAGTAGCGGCAACCTTTTCGGCGCCTTAGCGTATAGTTTTTAGGCTTTCTTTTTTTACAAAAAAGTTATAGACTAAAAGAAAAATTTTAGGAGAGTGAATCTATGAGCGGAAATCGTTCGCAACTTGCATTAGGCGTTATCCTTGTGTTAATTGGCGTTTGGTTCTTGCTAGACCAAACCGTGCCAGCCTTCAGCGCTTTTTTTGACCAATACGCTGAATGGCCGATTAACTTGCTATTGATTGGCGGCGGTATTTTTGTCGTCGGGCTGGTGTTAGGCGCGCCTGGCTTGTCGGTGCCTGCCGCGATTGTGGCTGGCACAGGCGGCATTTTTTACTACCAACAAACCTCAGGGGTGGGGGCTGACTCGTGGTCGTATATGTGGACGTTGTACCCAGGCTTTGTGGGCGTTGGCAGTATTTTGGCGGGCTTGCTTGGCGATAACACGGCGCACAACCTTAAACGCGGGCTGAACATGATGGTCTTTAGCGCTGTGTTATTTCTTATTTTCTCTGCATTTTTCGGCGGGTGGGATTTGCTTGGCAATTACGGACCAGCCATTTTGCTGATATTGTTAGGTTTATGGGTGTTAGGCAGCGGTTTATACCGGACCTATAAAAAAAATAACCAAAGCGGATAACGATGAAAATTATAAGATTTGATTCAAGAATAATTATTGGTTTAATGCTCATCGCGGGCGGCGGGTTGGCGTTGGCGCAAACGATGGGTCTCTTAGAAAACGCCTCGGCATACTTTTGGGGAATTGTGTTTGCCGCGGCCGGGTTGGCTTTTCTGTTTACGTTTCTTAACGGCGAATGGTGGGCGGCTTTTCCTGGGTTTACTTTGCTTTCAATCGGCGCGTTAATTTTGCTCCCAGAGTCTCTTGAAGATATTGGCGGCGGTCTCTTTTTGGGCGGTATTGCGCTTTCGTTTTGGTCTGTCTATTTCACCAATCGCGCTGGCAGATGGTGGGCAATTATCCCCGGCGGCGTGCTCACTGCGTTTTCTTTGTTGGTCGTCGTTTCTGAATATTTTGAAGACTACTCAGCCGCAATTGTATTAGGCGGTATTGGGTTGATATTTTTTGTTTTATACCTCACTAACGCGAAAGAAAGATGGTGGGCATTAATTCCATTTGGAGTATTATCTACCCTAGCCGCTATTACCGTGTTTGCCGAGCAAGTCGGCGAATTTCAAACGGTAGGCGTGTTCTTTTTGGGGTTAGCGATTACGTTTTTATTGGTCGCTCTGTTGGCTAGAATGCAATGGGCATATTACCCTGCGGCAATTTTAGCGGCGCTGGGTATGTTTGGTCTCGCTTCTCTTTTAGATTATGTCAACTATGTTTGGGCGATTGCGTTCATCTTTGCTGGCGGCGTGATTTTGTATCGCTATTTTACAAAACAGGCGTAATAAAAAATTTTGAAACGAACAAATGCCGGCGGCTGCAGACGATAGACTGTCGTTGTCTTGTAGTCCGCTGGTTTTATGGAGGATTTGCGCTCACCGCCGTAAAGGCGTCGCCGCATTCGCAGGCGATGACGGTTAAATTCCCTTTGGTTAATGTGCCTAAATAAGCGCGGCTTCCGTTATGTGGAATCCAACCGTCCATGACGAACGGAACGGCGCTATCGGCGAGCATCCATTCGCCGTTATATTTTCTAGCAATGTGAACGTTCGTGCCAGTTGAACTTCCGCCTTCGCATGAGGGATACCCAATTAAATCTCCGGCAGTTAAGTTTGCGCCCACCACTGCGCGTTGGTTTGTGGCTAAGTGTAAGTAATAAATCACCCAACCTGTGCGTTCATCGCCGTCTTTATCTAAATCTAACGCTACGCCGTCTATGCTTGAGCGCACCACCAAACCGTCCGCTATGGCGACAACGTAATTCTCAGGCTTGGCGGCGACACAACCTGATTGTTCTGCGGGGGGGGCGAAATCTAAGGCGGCGAGCGGTTCTCCCGTGCCCCAGCCTGTGTGCGGTCCCCCGGTGTAACTCCACGTTTGACCGTTTGGAAACGGCAATATCAATTCAGGTTGCGTGAGACTGCCCGGAATTAATTCAAAAGATTCGTTCCACGGGTCGCCAAATAATTTTGTGTAAGTTTGGTATAAACCGTCGGCGCTGATGGCGCGGGCAAATTCATCTCCCGCGAACATTCTTGAAAAATAATATTGCAAAGCGGCAGAGCCGGCGTTTTGCCATGGGTCGGGGCGGAATAAATTTCCGTTGGCGTCTTCAAATTCAAGCAGTGTGCCGCTGCGCCAACCATAATAGCCATTGTTGAGCGTGTTGGCGGCAAGCGTTAATTGAAGATAATGCGATTCCCAAAAGGCGCGTTCTAGCCCGAGCAGTTTTCTATTGGTGGGCGGGGCTTCTTGCGTTAATGCGCCGCCTTGATATTCTAAAATGGCAAGCAACAAGCGCGGATTAATGCTGTAATTCGTGGCGATATAATCTACTAACTCGGCGCCTGTGCGAATTTTGCCCGCTACATAGGCGCGATAGTGTTTCCACCAGCCATTTTGCGATTGAACAAACGCCGCCGTGTTAAACCCCGAACTGGTGGGCGAATTGACGAAAGCATGGTCGGGGATAGATTGAAAGGCTGTTCCCCATAGTGCGCGGTAATAAATAGGTATTTGCATGGGCATGCCTTGCGGCATGGTGGTGGCGTCTCGCGGGATGAATGTATTTGCGGCGAGGATTTCATCTACGGTGGTGTTGAAGCGCGCGGCTAAAGCGGGGAGGGTGTCGCCAGTTTGGGCGATGTATTCTACTAATTGCCCGGGCGCATAGGCTGGGCGGGTGGGCAGAGGCGTAGAATCAATGCTGGGGTTTTCTTCCCGAGATGGGGGTAGGGAAGAAGCGGGCGTTGAGTTTTGATTTGAAGAGGCGCGGCAAGCGGCGAGCGTTAGGGTCGCAATTAAAAAGAAAGTGGCTAGTTTATTCATCTTCTTCACGGATGATATTTGACCAAGCCTGACCTTGTAAATCGGATTTGATAACTTCATCGCCGCGCACGAGCGTGCCTTGATAGGGTTTATCTCCAGCGACGACACGCCAGCCGCTTAATACAAATGGGATGGGTCCATCGGCGGTGACCCATTCGCCGTTATATTTTCGGGCGAAGTGTAAGTGTGTGCCTGTGGAAACGCCTCCTTCGCATGAGGCGTGACCGATGCGGTCGTTTGTTTCTAGCCATGTGCCAACGGGGACGCGGTCTTTGGTGGCGATGTGTAGATAGAGCAAGTTCCAGCCTGTTTGTTCGTAGCCGTCGCCGTCAAGGTCAACCATGACGACGCCATTTTCGGAGCGGACGACTAAGCCTGGGGCGGCGGCGGTAACCCAGGTGTTGGTTGGCACGCAACCGCTTTTTTCGGCGGCGGGGGCGAAGTCAATGGCGGAGTAAACGCTGTGCGATACGCCGTAGATGTTTGGGTTAATTTGCCCCCAGCCGTTGTGCGGTCCGCCTGTGAAGCTCCATTTTACGCCTGGTTCAAATGGAAACACGAGGGGCGGTTGGTTTAATGCGGGGGGGAAGAGCGGGTCTATTAATTTGGCGCGCAGCCAAGGGTCGCCGAACATTTCTTGATACATGGCGGGGAAGCCGCTTTCAGGGTTCATGATTTGCGCCCATTGGCTTTGGCTGTGTAGTTTTGAAAATAGATATTGAATGGCGACGGTGCCGGCGTTTAGGCGTGGGTCTAAGCGAAGTTTTGTGCCGTCTGGAAATTCGAGGTGGGTGAGTGTGCCTGCGCGCCAGCCGTAATAGGCGATGGACATGGTGTTGATTGCCCAGGTGAGTTGCACGCTTAAGCCTTTGTAGCGATAGTCGTTGAAGCCCATTGGAAATTCTGTGCGCAATAGGTCAATGGGTTCGCCGCGCACCCAGCGGCTTTCAAATTCTAAAACGGCGAGTAATAAACGCGGGTTGATTGAGTTTTCGATGGCTAGTTTTTGAATGGCGGCGTGTCCGTCAATCCAACCTTCGGAGCCTAGATAATCTCGGTATTTGCTTAGGTATCCGTTTTGTTCGTTTACATATTGTTCAATATCAAAATCGAGGGCGGTGGGCGAGTAAACAATTTCGGCGTCTGGCATGATTTGGATATTGGGCGTGGTTGGTTCGTTGATTCGATTGGGGATGACGAGTAGCACGCCTGGGTCAATGAGCGTGGTTTTTGTTAGGTCTGCGTCGGAGATAATTTCCGCTTCGTTGACGTTGAAGCGCGCGGCGACGGCGGAGAGCATATCTCCGCTTTGGGCGTAATACAAAAATGGCGCGGCGTCGTTTAATGCGGGTGTGTGGGTGGGCGTAATTTCAAATGAGATGATTTGCGGCGTGGGCGTGTATGCCGCTTGCGTTTCAAATTGCGGCGGCGTGGTGGAGGTGGGGAAAATGATGGGGTCGTTTGCGCCGGCTAAAGGGTCGGTGAGAGGCGTTTGCGGAATGTTTGATTGGGGTGTGGGGGTAGGGGCAATTCCCCAAACGGATGAATGTCCGCAGGCGGAAAGCGTTAAGGAGAAAATAATGGTTAGGATAAAGGCGCGAGGCATGTTGGGGGAATTATATCTGTATAAATTAGCGTGAGATGAGGTTGAATTCGTTGGCGCTATCCCATGCTTCAATGATTTGTGAGCCGCGTGTGAGAAAGCCGTTGTATTGAACGCCGTCGCCGCTGGAAACCCAGCCGCTTAAGATAAACGGCAATGCGCCGTCGGCTGAAATCCATTCGCCGTTGTATTTGCGGGCAATGTGTAAGTGGGTTGCGTTGGATATGCCGCCTTCGCATGAGGGATGCCCGATGTTTTCATTGACGAAAATGTATTGATTGGGTTGCGCGCGGTCTTGTTCGGCGATGTGCATGTATAAAATGACCCAGCCTGTTTGTTCGTAGCCGTCGTTATCTAAATCTTGGGTTACTGCACCGTCGTCGGCGCGGGTGATTAATCCGCTGGCTGCGGCGGTGACCCAATGCGGGCTGACGAAACAATTACCGTCTGTGTTGTTTGGGGGGGCAAAATCGAGCGCTGCCCAAGCCGAGCCTGAATCCCAGCCGCCGTGTGGTCCGCCGGTGAAGTACCAGTTTTCGCCGGCGCGAAACGGCAGTTGCATTTCTGGTTGCGATAAGTCTGCGGGGATGAGCGGTTCGATTGCGTAGGCAAATGGGTTGCCGAAGAATACAAAATAGGAGACGATGACGCCTGATGCGCCAACGTCAATTTGCCATGCGTCTAAGCCGGAGAGTTGGGAGAAAAAATATTGCACGGCGGCGGTGCCGGCGTTAATGGTTGGGTCAATAGGGATGACTTGCCCGTCGCTTAAGACGTGGGTTGAAAGGGCGTTTGCTTTCCATAAATAATATCCGCGATTGAGTGTGTTTGCCGCCCAGGCTAGTTGACGATATAAGCCGTAACGGCTTTCGTCTATTATGCCCATAGGGTAGGATGTGTTGAATGGGGCAGGGTTTGTTACCCAGCCGCTTTGATATTCTAAAATGGCGAGTAGTAAACGCGGGTTGACGGAATAATTTTTGGCAACGAGTTCGACAATTTGCGAACCGTTTAAGATAGTTCCGTTTACGTCTTCTACATAACTTTCAAGGTAGCCGTTTTGGCTTTGGATAAATTCTTCAAGGTTGAAGTAAACGGTTGCGGGACCATATACTAATTCAGAGTCGGGGATGAGTTTGAGGGACGAGCCGACGCCAATTGGGTTTGGCGCGGGGATGATTAAGGTTTGCCCAACCGCTAGGAGGTTTGGGTCGGTCATGTTATTGGCTTGCATTAATGCTTGCACGCTAATTCCATACCGCAGGGCGATATCGCCTAAGGTATCGCCAAATTGCACAATATATTCGTCGGCGTTTTGGCGCGGTGTGGGTAGAATACGGGCAGGGTCTGGGGTGGGTGTGGTTTGAATTTGGCTGGTTGTGCCAAAAAACGGCGGCACGTTGGCGGGCGCGCGGGTGGGGGTTGGTTCGCGCGTTGGGGTAATGGTGGGCGATGGCGTAAAAGAGTCGTTTGAATTTATGGTATGCGGCGTTTGGTTGTTAATGGGAATGAATGGGTCGTAGGTTGGGAATGCCGCAGGGGTGGATTCGGTTGAGGCGCAAGAAACAAGCAGACACGTTAATAGAAGCGTTGAAATGAATCGCTGAACATTCATAAGGCGTGAATTTTATCATGCCACTCTTTGTCTGTTTGAATAGACGTTGAAGCGATGTCGGCGCGCGTATCCAATTAATGTGATTCCGTATCGTTCTGCCATTTCAATGGAGAGCGATGACGGCGAGGTTCTTGAAATTAAAATCGGCGCTTGCAATTGCGCGGCTTTTTGCAACATTTCTGAGCTAATTCTGCCTGTTGTAATCAAAATGCGGTTTTCGGGAAAGGCGTTTTTTAGCAAACACAAGCCGGCGATTTTATCGAGCGTGTTGTGCCTGCCGATGTCGTCTGCGGCGAAGATAATTTTTTCGCCGTCGGATAAAGCCGATGTGTGTACGCCGCCGGTATCTCGATATAACTCTTGCGATTCAAATAATTTTTCGACCATGTTCATAATCGCTTCGGGCGCGACTTTGAGCCTGTTTTCTGCCAGCGATACATTGGGCTTCGCTAATACATCTACCGCCGTTACGCCGCCTGTGCAGCCTGACGTTCGTCTCCAGTTTGTGGGTTGCTCTGCCGAGTGATGCAGCCAAACGTCTATGTTATCGCCATGCTCGCAGACTCTGACATCGGCAACTTCATCCATGCTTTTGATAATGCCTTCATTAAATAGAAAACCGATTGCCAGCGCTTCTAAATGAATAGGCGTGCACATGAACGAAATCCATTCTTTGCCGTTGACGGTTAATGAAACGGGGGCTTCTACAATGGTTTCGGCGTTGTGATGTTCCCACTTTTGAAATTCAAAGCGGTCGTATTCAATCGCTTTTCTTGGAAGAATCATAAAATTTTCTCCATGAATCTAAAACGGCGGTTAGCTCTTGTTGAATTTGCTGGGCGGTTTTTTCTGATTTCAAATGCACTTTGCATAATAGGCTGGGTTCTTCTAAAAATGAATCTAAACAAGCGTGTGCGCAAAACGTAATTTTCTTGTTTTTATGTTGCGTAGAGGGGTATTCTTCTGGCTTGGCGTGGCGGATAATTCGCCCGCATAGCGTGGCAAAGGGTTTGTGTTTGCTCATAGCATTTTTTTATTTTATTGCCCGCACGGGGATAAATCCCCGCGCTATGATTACAAAGCCCGCTAAAGCGGACTCAAGATTCCAATCTGCCAACAATCTTAACACACTCATGTTGAAAGACTTCTTCTTTGTGGGGGGCTTCGGGGAATTCGTCCGTTAAGTCTTGTCCGGGGAAATGTAAAAATTCATGCAAGCCGGTTTTCCATTTGGGGCAATCGGTCACATCATAGACGATGCCGTCTTTGGCTATCCACATGCGCGTTCCGCGCTCGCCTGTGTTGCGTTTGAGTTCGGCAAGGGTGATGATTTTTTCAGGTATCATTTTGTTTGACCGCAGACGGCGGACAGTAGGCGATAAGCAACGGTCTATCGTCCATCGTCAGAATTTTAAAGTAAATCCTTCTGGTAAATAATGCTTGATATATTCTAGTAAAGAATAAATAATGAATGAACAGCCAATCATTTCGATTGACTCTTCAAAACTGGCGACAACCGCATAGGTGAAATTTTTTTGCCCTAAAGCGGCGGCGTAATACCCGCTGAGCATTTCTCCGCCGACGACCCCGCCGATGTAAACGCCAAGCGAAATAAAAAATAATACTTTGAATTTTTTATCGAGATGTAAAAAGAAAAATAAATAAATTAGACCGAACAACAAGACGGCGAACGCGCCCGGAATAACCCACGCAAAGTATAAAAAGCCCTTTGCCCCAACGATTGCCCGCATGGGTTTTATGAGTTGTTCGTGTAAAACGGTCATTTCGTCAAACGATAAAAATAGAAAGATGAGACTTAATCCAACCCAGTGAAAACGAAATTTATCTTTGACGGAGGTTTTCCACAAGCCGATGAGTAAAAGTAGTTGGGACGGAATAAACAGCAAAAGCGCATTGATGTAGGTTGTGACGTTGCCTTCTGCGTCCATGTAGAAATTTTGCATAAGTTGGTCGAGCAAAAATTCATGCCATGCGCCGCGAATATCCGCCACGCCAAAATAACGAATGCGCTGCCCCCAAACGCTTAACATCACAAGCGTAATCACAATTCCGATGAGGGTAATTAGCGTTTTTTTAGAGTTGATTTTGATTTCTGGAATTTGATTGGCCATAATATAGGATTATATCGCTTATATCATTGCGAGGAGGGCGTAACCCGAAGAAGCAATCTTATGTTCCATGTTTGAGATTGCTTCGCCATGAAGAACAAGAGCATGGCTCGCAATGACATGGTTGCTAAGGTACTATCACCGTCCGAATGTCACTGCTAAAATTTTCTAAATTATCTAGCGCCTGATTAATTTCTTCTGCGTCAAGCGGAATGGTTTTTGTGACAATTTTGGAAGTGTCTAAAACTTTTCTGCGCGCCAAATCTACAAGCAATGGGAGTTCGGCTAGGTGATGGTCGTTTGAACCGATGAGTTCGACTTCATTGCCGAGAATTTCTGTGTAAGGGTTGATTTCCATTGGCTGATTCGATAACCCAACGACGACGACGCGTCCCATCACGCCTGCGGTTTGAATCGCCTGCTTCATCGTTTGACTCAGCCCAATCATTTCAATGGCGACATCTACGCCTTTGTTATTCGTCAACTTTTTGATTTCATCTACTGGATTAACTTGTTTTGCATTGACAGGAATTGCGCCATATTCTTTGGCTAAATTTAATTTCTCTTGATTAATATCAACTGCAAACACTTCAATCGCGCCAAACGCTTTTGCTAATTGAATCGCCGATTGACCTAACCCGCCTGCGCCGAAAATAGCCGCTCGTTCGCCTGCTTTAATGCGAGATTTTTTGAGCGCGTGAAACGCCGTTGCGGAGGCGCACATGAGCGTAGCGCCTTGTTCAAAGGGAATTTCATCGGGCAAATGAATGGCATTGCGAGCAGGCACAGCAATATATTCCGCATAACCGCCATTGGCATAATGACCAAGCATCAAAACCTTTTCACAGAATTGGTCGTTGCCTGTGGCGCAGTGATAGCAATCTCCGCAAGCGATGTTGTAATGCAAGCAAACTCTATCGCCGATTTTTACATTCGTCACTTGCGAGCCGATTTTTTCAACTAAGCCCGCCACTTCGTGTCCTAGCGTCAGCGGAACAGGTTTGACCGGCGAAATGCCTGCGCGATAATGCGCGTCTGAATGACAAATCCCTGCGGCTTTGACCTTGACTAAAATATCTCTTTCGCCAATTTCAGGAATGGGAATGTCTTGCGTTTCAAGCGCTTGGTTTACGCCTACAAAGCGGACTGCTTTCATTATTTCTCCTGTTGGTTTGTGTCATTCTGAGCGGGGAATCTCTTCGATTATATTAGAGACCCTTACCGCTTCGCGGCACACGTCGCTATCGCTCAGGGCGACATAAATTTGGATTATACAAGGAAAATAAAAATCTCCCGATTGCTCAGGAGATTTTTTGTTTTATATTTGCACGCCAATATCAAAAGTCGCGGCATAACCTGTATCATTCGGCGTGACATTTAACAATAACAAATTTCCGCTTTCGCTAAAAATGCCATCTTGACTATTGAGCGTGCGATTTCCATTGATGTATGGGGCTTGTGAGAATACTTGGTCTGATAGCGCGTCGTCGAAAAATAATTGAGATGTGAATTCGTAATTCTCCAAACGAATCTTGAAATGAATATGCACGGCTCGGCCGGGATACCACCCGGGGTAAATCGTCACAAACTTTGCAACGCCGTTTGCGTCAGTCATTTGATAGCCGCGTAAAAACGTTTTGCCAACCGTGTTGAAATTGCGGTCAACGGCGTCGGAGTAAACGCCTGCCGCGTCGCAGTGCCAAATATCCGCTTGGGCAGAGGCGAGCGGAGCGCATCCATTTTCATTCACTTGCGTCACGTTGAAGGTCAAATCAAATTGCACGCCTTGCACAATCGAACCGTCGGAGGTGTCTTGCCGAATATCAGACCGATTCAACATTTCATCCACAAAGTATGGTCCTTCTGTTAATTCAGGCTTTACCACACAAACGGGAAGATTTGCGGCGTTCGTCGCTTTTTGTAAAACCGTTTCGGTTGCGGGAATAATTTGCGGGGTTGGCGAGAGCGTTTCGGAAACTTCTGGCGCACATGCCGCTAACAAAGTTGCCGCGCCGCCCAAACCTAAAATTTTTAACACGTCTCTGCGATTCAAAATTTGACCAATCTGCTTATCATCGTTGTCCATAATATCTCCTTAAAGAATATATATACCCAGATGATTAACAGAAGGTGAGATTATTTTTTCCAATAATTTTTCATTAATTCGCTTGCCCATGCTGGCTGACGAATTTCTTCAAGCGGCAAAAATTCTTTTATCACAGGTTTGATGTCGAGAATTGGCGTGCCGTCAATTGCGTCTAACCCTTGAACATATAACTGCTTTCCTTCACGCTTCAATATCTTAACGATAGTTATTCCTATTCTGTTTGGTCTGTTCTTTCCCCTTTGAGCGAAAATTCCGACTTTTGGCAAATGTTTGTTGTTTCTTGGGCGACGTGATTTTGTCTCAATTTTATTTTCATCTACCAAATGAAAATAAAAAATAATTTCAGCGTGTGAGAATGATTCAATTTCATATAGGGCTTCTTCGTCAAACTTTGAATCGAGTTCAATAATTGAGGCGACTTCGCCCCAATTGTCATCTTCAATTTCTTTGCGGGTATTTTTTACAGTGGCAATAGGAGTGAGTGTAATCATAATGTTTATAACTTCTTCACTGCATCCCCAACCTTAATTTCACCAGTTTGAATCACTTTGGCGTTCACGCCGCGCATTCGCAAGGCTTTTCCAAGTGGCGTGCTGATAAACGCTAGCGCTTCCACGCCAAAGCGGCTTGAGAATTTTTTGCATCCCGTATGAGGCTTGGCAGAAATTTCAAGAATCGCGGAGCCGACTTGAATGCGAGAATGAGGCGGAAGGTTATCTATGCTTAAATCCATATCCACAAACAATTGGTCGCCAGCCCATTGCCAATTTTCTTTATCGCCTGATAGTAACTGAATGACGCGCGAATTCATCAAAGTGATTTGCGCCTCAGGGTCAGCCGAGCCATCGGGCATGGCGGAACTGCCGCGCGCTTTCCAGTTATCGCCTTCTAGTCCGTTTTCTACACTGATTACGCCTGCTTGGATGATTTCTCTAGTTTCGGTTTCAGGTCGGCGGACAATCATTTCTAAAACGCCGTTATCTTTTGGCGAGGCTTTGATTTCGTCAA
Organism: Anaerolineales bacterium; assembly: GCA_034434495.1. GTDB lineage: Bacteria > Chloroflexota > Anaerolineae > Anaerolineales > Villigracilaceae > Villigracilis. The sequence continues at coordinate 212,355 of DAOTZE010000006.1, read as the reverse complement.
TGCCTAACTCGAATTCGGAAGTGGGTAATTGTTTAAGCATAAGTTTTCTCCTGATTTGTTTACTTTAGTTGTTTTATTTTATCTTCAATTCTTCGGTCTGGGATTAACCACATAATAGCGACAACCACATATAAACCAACGGCAATGGCAGGCGAGAAAAATGAAACGATGACTGCGGCTGTATAAATATAAAGGGAACGAAACCCCTTTTTATCTTTTCCAATTGCGTTTGCTAAAACTGAATCTTGACCATGATGCGCTATCAAAGCGCGAACCAAAATGTAATAAGCAAAGCCTGAAAGCCACAGTACAATGCCATAAAATGCAACAGGGATAGACTCAAAATGTTCGCCGACCCAACTGGTGGTGAATGGAATCAACGAAAGCCAAAAGAGCAAATGCATATTTGCCCACAGCACAGCGCCATTAACGCTTTTACAGGCTTGCAACAAATGATGATGGTTGTTCCAGTAAATGCCGATGAATACAAAACTTAATAAATACCCAAAAAACTTCGGCAATAATGGAACAAACGCCGATAAGATACCCTCTTCTGGCGGGTGTAATTCCAAAACCATGATGGTGATAATAATCGCCAATACCCCATCGCTAAACGCTTCGAGTCTATTTTTGCTCATGTATAATCTCCTTATTGTTTTTTGAAACATTTTCCATCTTACAACAAATCTTAAGAAAAGGAGACTAGACTTTTATCTAGGCGCAAACTTTTGCGCCCTCTGGATGCGCTTTTGATTTTCGAATTGAAAATTTTTATAATTCCTATTAGACCATTTCAAATTATAATCATTTATTAATAAATATATAAACCAGTGAGATCAAATGACCAAACTCATCGAATGTATCCCCAACTTTTCCGAAGCAAGGCGACCTGAAGTCATAGATAAAATCGTCGCCGCGATTCAATCAGTCAGCGACGTAAAACTGCTTGACCGTTCTTCCGACCTTGACCATAACCGCACTGTATTAACGTTTGCAGGGTCGCCTGCAGGCGTGGAGGAAGCCGCCTTTCGCGCCATCAAAACCGCCGCCGAATTAATTGACCTTGATAATCACACAGGCGAGCATCCGCGCATTGGCGCAACCGATGTTGTGCCGTTTGTGCCGCTGGCAAATGCCACGATGGATGAATGCGTTGAAATTGCCAAACGATTAGGTCAACGCGTAGGTTCAGAACTCAGCATCCCCGTTTATTTATATGAAGCGGCGGCAATGCGGGCAGACCGAGTCAATTTAGAAAACATCCGCAAAGGGCAGTATGAAGTTCTCAAATCGGAAATTGAAACCAATCAAAATCGCAAACCAGATTTTGGTCCGAGCAAACTTCCCAAAGCGGGGGCAACGGTTATTGGCGCGAGAAACCCGTTGATTGCTTTCAATGTTTATTTAACAACGGACGATGTTGAAATTGCCAAAAAAATCGCAAAGGCGGTGCGGCATTCATCGGGCGGTTTGCGCTATGTGAAAGGGCTGGGCTTGCTGGTGGATGGTCGCGCGCAAGTTTCGATGAACCTCACTAACTTCCGCGAAACGCCCATTGGGCGTGTGGTTGAAATGATAAGACGTGAAGCCGAGCGATATGGCGTTGCGATTCATCATAGCGAACTGGTTGGATTGATTCCACAAGAAGCGTTGATTGACGCGGCGGTTTGGTACACACAATTGGATGGATTTGATAAGTTGCAAATTTTGGAGTCAAGGCTTTTTGATGATAGACCACAGACGACAGGCGGCAGTCAACGGTCGGCGGTCAGCGACCTTGATACAAACGCTTCTTCCTCGCCCAAACCTGTTTCTTTCATAGACGAATTAGCCTCGCCTGTGCCTGCTCCTGGGGGCGGCTCCGCCGCCGCTTATGCCGGCGCAATGGGTGCGGCTTTGGTTTCAATGGTCTCAGGCTTAACCATCGGACGAAAAAAATATGCAGAAGTCGAAGCCGAAATGCAAGCGGTGCATGTGATGGCTGAAAAACTGCGCGCCGAAATGACTCAAGCCGTAGAAGACGACGCCGCCGCGTTTGAAGCGGTGATGGGAGCGTTCAAACTGCCAAAAGAAACCGATGAAGAAAAAGCCACGCGCGCCGCCGCGATTCAATCTGCAACTTTGAACGCCGCATATGTGCCTTTACAGTCTGTAAAAAATTCCGTCAAAATTATGGAACTTGCCCTGAAGTGCGCCGAGCATGGAAATCTCAACGCTATTAGCGACGCTATGTCTGGTTTTGCGATGGCGCGCGCATGTTTAACGGCGGCTGGTTACAATGTGCGGATTAATGTCAACGCCTTGCCAGATAAACCCGCTGGCGATGAGTATTTGAAAGAACTTGTGAATTTGGAAAAGGAAGCGGATAAACTGGAAAAAGAAATTAGAAAGATAATGAAAGATAGGGGTGGGATTTAAGATTTGATGTAACGCCAAAATGAAAAAAATACTCTTTGCTTTTCTCTTTTTTCTTTCTGCTTGTAATGCCCCAATTCAAGCCAAACCTGTTGAAGCAACGTCAACTTTTATTTCCCCAACTTTTACAAAAACTTTTACCCCTCCGCAAGTGACAGTCACCTCTGAGGTGGCTGTCACTTTAATGCCAACGGCAACCTTAATTCCCTGCGACCCACTGATTACTGATTACTGCATTTCAAACTGGAACTTCCTATTTCAACGCCCAATCCTTCCGCCAGATAACGACTCGATTGACATGAGTTATCCCTACGCCTCGACGCAAAACGGCAGGCGCGACCCGCATCATGGCGTGGAGTTTCAAAATCCATTTGGAACTGCTGTCTATGCGGCGGGGGAGGGCGAAGTGGTATTTGCCGATACGGATAAGGCGACATTGTTTAGTCAGTGGCCAAATTTTTATGGCAATTTGATTGTGATTAAACATGAAAATAATTTTTATACGTTATATGCACATTTATCTACGATTCTTGTGAAGGTGGGCGATAAGGTTCAAACTGGAGATTTAATCGGTCAAGTGGGGCAAACGGGCGGCGCCACGGGGGCGCATCTCCATTTCGAGGTTAGGCATGGAAGCGATATGTATGACCATTTCTCCACTCAAAATCCAGAATTATTTTTTATCCCCCAAGATGGCACGGGCGCATTGTCTATCACTTTGAATACGCCGTATGATAGAAATTATGAATATCCATTGGTGATTACAAGATTGGCTGATAATTTTGTGTATTACATCACTTCGTACACAAAAGGTTTTGAGATGAACCCCGAAGATGCAGCGCTGAATAATCTTCCGCAAGGCGATTATCGAATTGCATTCAACGACCAAACTGGTTTAAATGAACGAATTGTAAGAATTGAAGACGGCAAGTTAACTGAGGTTGTTTTTGAAAATGTAAAATAAAAAATCACCCCGCGACCTTCATCACGGGGCAACCATTCACCATCACCTATTCACCATTACCTATTCACCATCACCTATTCACCATTACCTATTCACTATCGCCTATTCACTATCACCTATTCACTATCGCCTATTCACTATCACTCTACTCTTCCAACGTACTAATATCGCCTTCGGGCAATCCCTGCGCGCGGGCTTTCAAAACGCGGCGCATAATTTTCCCTGAGCGTGTTTTCGGAAGTTTATCTACAAAGCGCACTTCTTCGGGGCGGGCAATCGGTCCCATGTGTTTGGCGACATGCTGACGCAATTCTTCAGCCAATTCCTCCGAAGCGGTTTGACCCGCACGAAGCAAAACAAATGTATAAATTCCCTGCCCTTTAATATCATGCGGTAAGCCAATTGCGGCGGCTTCTGCAACGGCTGGGTGGCTGACTAATGCCGATTCAACTTCCGCAGTCCCCAAACGATGACCTGACACTTTAATCACATCGTCCACACGTCCGATAATCCAAAAATAACCGTCTTTATCGCGTTTAGCGGAATCGCCTGTGGTGTATTTGCCGGGGTACTTGCTCCAATATTGAGATACATATCTTTCGTCATCGCCATAAATGGTTCGCAACATGGAAGGCCATGGATTTTTCAAAACAAGATACCCTTCGGTTTCATCTGCTACGGGTTTTCCATTTTCATCCACAATCTCCGCTTCTTGACCAAAAAACGGTTTCGTCGCAGAACCCGGTTTGAGCGGCGTAACAGGCAGAGGCGTAATTTGAAACGACCCCGTCTCGGTTTGCCACCATGTATCAATAATCGGTAATTTGCTGTTGCCAATCACGCGGTGATACCACTTCCACGCTTCGGGGTTAATCGGCTCGCCGACTGTGCCAAGCAAACGCAATGATGATAAATCATGTTTTTGGGGCCACGAATCGCCGAAGCGCATTAACCCGCGAATGGCGGTTGGGGCGGTGTAAAAAATCGTAATGCCATAACGCTCAATACATTGCCACCACCGATTTGGCTCAGGGTAAGCGGGTCCGCCTTCAAACAAAAACGATGTCGCGCCATTAATCATTGGACCATACACTAAATAAGAATGCCCTGTAATCCAACCGGGGTCTGCCGTGCACCACCAACGGTCATCATCGCGGATGTCGAAGCAATATTTCAACGTGGCATACGTGCCGACCATATATCCGCCGTGCGTGTGTAAAATCGCTTTTGGTTTCCCGGTCGAGCCGCTGGTATATAAAATGAAAAGCGGGTCTTCCGAATCCATTTGCTCGGTTTCACATTTGCCTTCGGCAATGGGTTGCTCGCATAAATTGTGATACCAATGGTCGCGTCCTTCTTCCATATTGACTTCGTTATTGACTCTTTTTACCACCACAACATTTTCTACGCTTGGGCACCGCTTCAACGACTCGTCCACAATTGATTTGAGTTGGACGATTTTCCCATTCTGATACGAGCCGTCGCAAGTAATCACTAATTTCGATTTGCTATCTTCAATGCGCCCGACTAGCGAATCGACGGAGAAGCCGCCAAACACCACAGAATGAATCGCGCCAATTTTTGCGCAAGCCAACATCGCAAACACAATTTCAGGCACGCGCCCCATATAAATGGTGACTCGGTCGCCCTTTTTTACCCCCATACTTTTGATAATATTCGCCATGCGCGTCACTTCACGATTCAAAGCGTGATAAGAATAGGAACGATGCTCTTTGCCGTCTTCGCTTTCCCAAATCAGAGCGAGCTTATTTTTTCGGTAAGATGTAAGGTGACGGTCTATCGCGTTGTGAACGATATTTACTTTTGCGCCTGTAAACCATTTGAAAAACGGCTTTTTAGAATCGTCCAACACTTTTTTCCATTTGCTAAACCATTCTAATTCCAGCGCTTCCTTTTCCCAAAAGCCGATGGGGTCTCGGCGGGCGGCGTTGGCGAGTTTTTCCCAATCTTTGACTCTTGCTTGTTCAATGACTTCTTTAGAGGGGTAAAACACTTCCCCGCTGAGTTTTTTCTTTGGCGCGGCAATTTTGCTTATTTTCTTCTTCGCTGGAGCAGACTTGCGGCGTACAGGTTGGGTCTTTTTGACTTTCTTTACAGCCATCTTTCTCTCCTTGAGTTTATCGAAGCGCAGACTTTAATCTACCCATTGTTAGGCGAGCGAAAGCCCGTACTCCGAAAATATTTTTATAATTTTACTCCCATTTTTACCCGCCTAAAAGTAGCGCCATAACGCGTTGATTTATGATTTTTACATCAGACAATTCTTGCGTTCCTAAAACTAAACTTAAATGTAGTTCAACTCCTTCGCCTTGACCATTAACTCATCCCGAAATTCAGGGTCGGCGACATGAATCAAAGCCTCGGCGCGTTGACGAATCGTCTTGCCATATAAATCTGCAATGCCATGTTCGGTGACAACATATCTAACATGATTGCGTGAAGTGGTTACACCTGCGCCGGGCTTTAACATTGGAACGATTTTGCTGAAACTTTTATCGCCTTTAATTAATTTACTGGGCAAGGCAATAATCGGAATTCCGCCCTTTGACCTTGACGCTCCGTAAATAAAATCCACTTGCCCGCCCACGCCGCTATAAAATCGCGTTCCAATGCTATCCGCGCATACCTGACCCGTTAAATCAATTTCAATAGCGGAATTAATCGCCACCATCCTATCGTTTTTAGCGATAATAAACGGGTCGTTTACATACTCGGTTGGGTGCATTTCGATGAGTGGATTATCGTGCGCAAAATCATATAAGGCTTGTGTGCCGAGCATAAACCCCGCCACAATCTTCCCAAAATGAATGGATTTTTTCTCGCCATTGATTACGCCTTGCTTAACCAATTCAATAATCCCATCTGAAAACAACTCTGTATGGATGCCTAAATCTCGATGATTGGTTAATCGCTTCAAAACCGCATTGGGAATAGCGCCGATGCCAGTTTGCAGAGTCGCTCCGTTTGGAATTAATGAAGCCACATAATCCGCAATATTTTCTGTTGTTTCATTTGTCTCACCAGACATGTGAACTTCGGGCAAAGCGTAATTTACTGGCACAATCACATCTAATTTTGAAATATGAATAAAAGCGTCGCCATGCACGCGCGGCATGTTGGGGTTCACTTCAGCAATTACAAACTTTGCGGCATGCGCGGCGGCTTTTGTTACGCCTACTTCTACGCCAAACGAACAATAACCATGTTCGTCAGGCGGCGAGACTTGAATCAGCGCTATATCAATCGGCAGCCTGCCCGACTTAAATAAATTCGGAATTTCAGAAAGGAAACAAGGCGTAAAATCTGCGCGACCTTCTTGCACTGCCGCGCGGACGTTATCGCTGATAAACAACGTGTTCACCCGCAAATATTTTTCCATCCCTTTCGCTACATAATCTGCCGAGCCAATCGTCAGCACCTGATAAATTTCCACATTGCGTAATTCTGGCGCTCGTGCCACAAGCGCAGACATTACCTCACGCGGCACCGAACAATTTCCCGTTAAGAAAAGATGCGTGTTGGATTGAATCAACTTCGCCGCTTCTTCAGCTGTCTTAATTCGCGCCTGATACAAATCTGAAAAATTCATAACCTATTCCAATTCTCTAATTCGCTAATTACCAATTACTCCACCCAATCTAAAATTTTGTGCCACGCGCCGGCAAACGGCAAAAACCACGGAAAGCCATTATATAAATTCAACGGCGCGTTCGGAAAATTTATTTTTGCAAACGGATGTTCATTGATAGTTCCCGCCAGCATTGCCTCCGCAACGGTTTTGCCCAAATGCGAAGCCATCGCCACGCCATGCCCTGCATACCCAAGCGAATAAAAAATTCCGTCTTCTTCGCCGACGTGAGTCATCATATCAAATGCAAAATCAAGCGTGCCGCCCCAAACATATTCCACTTTTATATTTTTCAATTGCGGATACACTTGAATCATTTCTTTTTGTAAAATTTCAGCGCTGTGCGAAATTGTATTTTTATTTTCAGGGAAGAACGCCGCCCGCCCGCCGAAAATCAGGCGGTTATCCCACAAACGAAAATAATTGAGATAATGTTTGTAATCAAAAATCATTCTATTCTTTGGGCTGAGTTCATGCGCAAGTTCGTCCGATAATTTTTCGGTGGCGATAATAAACGAACCAATTGGGATAATCTTTCGTTGCAATTTTTTTGTGACATTGCTTGTATAACCCGACGTGCCAACCAAAACTTTTTCGGCGATTACATTCCCTCTTTCTGTTTGGATGTAAAACCGCTTCTCTCTACGTTCAATCTTGTGGGCGCGCGCGTTAGCGCATAACTTCGCCCCAGCCTTTTCTGCCGCTTTCGCCAAACCTGCCACATATTGCGCAGGGTTAAGTCCGCCGCTGACTTCATCCAATACCCCGCCGTGATAAATTTCAGAACCGATTTCATATTTCAAATCTTGCGGAGAAATTAACCTTGTTTTGTGATTGAATTCTTTTTCCATGAATTCAACTTCTTCTTGAAGATAACCGTAATGTTTTGGTTTATTTGCAGTTAATAAATGACCATATCTCTTAAATCCGCAATCAATATTTTCTTCTTTCACAACTTGTTCAACGGTATCCACCGAATCTAATGAATATTGAAATAATTGCTTGGCAATTTCTTTTCCGTATCTTTTCATCACTGTCCCCATTCCCAACTTCAAACCTGTTAATGTCATCCCGCCATTTCGTGAACTCGCACCCCAGCCGATTGTATTTGCTTCCAAAACAACAACATTGACTCCTTGTTTTGCCAAAGTCCGCGCGGCGCTTAATCCTGTATATCCGCCGCCAATAATTGCCGCATCCACTTTTTCTGGAATTGGAGTCAAGTTTTTATCATCAGGCATTTGAACTGTAGTGTGCCAGTAGATTCGTTGATTAGGGGTCATGAATAAATTAATTTTATGCCTTTCTTAATGGCTATAGAAGTGGACAGTAGGAGGTTTGCGGTCTATGGTCTCCTGTCCGCTAATTCAAAATTTCATCCCAATTCAACTCGCCAAACGCCTTCTGCAATCTATGCCCATCATCTACAACGATAAATTCAACATCGCTGAAAAGTTCTTCGGCAATTTTACGCACAGGCTCAAGCGGAACAACGTCATCTTGATTTCCATGCACAATCACAGTTGGAATGGAAATCGTTTGTAAATTTTTCCAACTTCCTGAAAGCGGCTCGCCAGTCACAGGGTCAAGATAAATTCCGTTTTCATCTTTCAAAATGGCAGGCGCAAGCAATACCAATTTTTTCACCTGTTGAGGATTTTCGCTTGCAAACACGGTCGCCATTAACCCGCCGTATGATGAACCGATAATCGTCCAGCCTTTTTCTTTGCCTAAAACTTTATACAATTGATTCATACGTTCGTTAAACGAGCCAGTAAAATCGGGCGTTTTCATTCCCTGAAATTTTTCCGCAAACTGTCTGGCTTTTCCGCTTTGGCTAGAACTATCTGAGCCATGTAAATAAATGATTTTCGCGTTATCCATTTTTTACCTTCTTCGCTGTCTTTTTGCGCGCCGTTGTTTTAACTTCTTTGCTTGCCAACGTCTCTTTTTTCTTTCTCGTTTTTGCGGCAACGGGCTCTTCAATAAAATCGTCAATTTCTTCAATAGATTTTCTTACCGCCAACGGCTGCGGGCGCAACAAATCTCTTAATTCAGATTGTAAGGCTGGCGGAAAATCTGACGAAATTCTGCGCATCGTAACTACGGTCATCTGGTTTTCTGTTTCCCTCAAAATTTGCTTCAACATAAACATTGTTTCGTTTGGCGAAGCGCGGTAAAGCGCCACAATTAAATCCGAAATATCGTTTTGTAGAATAGACGGCGCCTCCCGAAGAATTGGCTCAACCATATCCAAAATAACAGGGATATTCGAATCGCTTGTTTCCCCAATCATTGGAAGTAACGCCTGCAATCCATTAGACCAAGTTCGTGAACGTTCAAGATGTAAATATTCCCGCACTAAAGTAAAAAATTGGGCGGGCGTTTCTTTTCTCATGCGCGATAAACTTGTCGTCAACAGCGCGGAGCGCACTTCGGGGTCGCGGATTTGTTGAGTCCATGCCGTAATGCGAGGGAGCAGACGTTCTTCTTGCGGAGGGATTCTCCCCAGCAAAAACGCCGCCAACAGGCGCGTTTCCAGCGCTCCTTCATCCCAAAGCGCATCCGCAAGTTCTAATGCAAAATGCGGGTTGGCTTCGGCAAGCGGGCGTAACTCATTTTCAATTTGTGTTAATACAGCGGGCGGCGTACGATAAGTCTTTAGGTTAGAGCCAGGCGAAATATTTTCTTTGGTTCGCAGCGTGTAATTGACGTAAAAATCTAAAACCTCGCGCAAATGTTTCATAAACTCATCTGGCAAGAAAAAGAAATCTGCCAAACGAGTCGCTTGTTTCCGAAGGCGGGCGAGGTCTATAGCGGGCATGGGCAATCACCAAATTGCCAATAGCGAATTGCGTTTTCAGATTCGCTATTGGCAATTTTTCTAATACGCTTTCGCAAAATAAACTTTTCTTTTAGACGGCTTGCCGCACACAATACAAGTCCCTGCTTGTTCAGGCTGGTTAAAAGGGATATTTCTTGTTGTGGCTTTGGTTTCTTCTTTAACCTTCTTTTCGCATTCGGCAGATTCGCACCAATACGAAAACGCCCAGCCGTCTTGCACAACTTTCTTCAATTCCTCATAATCTTTTGGGTTATGAATATGGGCATCGCGGTATTCGGTGGCGCGCTTGAGGAGAGAATCCTGTATCTCTTGCAGAAGCAGGCTGACCGTAGAGTCGAGGCGCGCTTGAGAAACAAAAGCCTTGCCTTCTTTCCCGGGTTTGTCGCGTCTTGCTAGGGCTACCGTTCCTTTTTCAATATCTTTCGGACCAATTTCGATCCGAACAGGCACGCCGCGCATCTCCCAATCGTTGAATTTGAATCCGCTGCTCACGTTATCTCTATCGTCCATCTTCACGCGAATCCTCGCAGATTTTAATTCTTTGAAAATTCTATCTGCCGTTTCCATCACTTTTGTTTTTTCGGCGTCGTTTTTATAAATGGGAACAATAACCGCTTGAATCGGCGCGAGACGCGGCGGCATAACCAATCCTTGGTCGTCTCCATGCACCATAATCATTGCCCCGATAATGCGCGATGAAATTGCCCACGATGTAGTTTCAACATATTGAAGCGTATTGTTTTTATCTACAAATTGAATATCAAACGCTTTAGCGAAATTTGTGCTGAAATAGTGCGACGTGCCAGATTGCAAGGCGCGTTTATCCCACATCATCGCTTCAATGGATGTAGTGGTATGCGCGCCGGCGAATTTTTCGCTTTCGCTTTTCACGCCTTTAATCACTGGAATTGCCGCCTCTTCTAAGCAAAAGCGCTCATAAATATCAAGAATGCGATACATCTCTTCTTTCGCTTCTTCGGCGCTGGCATGAGCGGTATGACCTTCGTGCCAGTAAAATTCCGCCGTGCGCAAAAATAATTTGGTGCGCAATTCCCACCGCAACACCGAACCCCATTGCACAATGAGAATCGGCAAATCGCGCCAAGACTTAACCCATTTGGCGTACATGTGACCGATAATCGTTTCGGATGTAGGGCGAACGGCTAACTTTTCTTCGAGTTCTTCGCCGCCGCCGTGAGTCACCACCGCTAATTCAGGCGCAAAACCTTCAACATGCTCTTTCTCTTTTTCAAAAAAGGATAGCGGAATCAAAGTGGGAAACGCCGCGTTGACATGCCCCGTTTCTTTAAACTCGCGGTCAAGCCACGCGGTGATATTTTCCCAAAGCGCCCAGCCATAGGGCTTCACAACCATACAACCCTTTACAGGCGCATAATCCGCCAAGTCTGCCTTAATCACTAATTGGTTGTACCATTCTGCAAAATCTTCTGCTCGTGTGGGTAACTTCTCTTCTGCCATTTTCAATTCTCCAATTCTCTAATTCTCTAATCTCTAATCTCTAATTCTCTAATCTCTAATTCTCTAATCTCTAATTATCTAACTTCTCCAACTTCTACTCTCTGCTCTCCAAAAAACTCACCGCTTCTTTTACATTATCTGCAAAGTATAACAACTCTCGTTGACGTAGCGGCATGTAACTTTCAAACGCATTGAAAAATGAATCCAGCGTCTTCTTCCAGCCGCTTCCAATTAATATCAAAGGTTTGCGCGGTAACGATTCAATTACCATTAAATTCCACATCAACGAAATTTCCGTCAATGTGCCGGCGCCGCCGCTTAAAGCGATTGCCGCATCACAATGACCGATTAATACATGCAAACGTTCTAACAAAGTTTGTTTTCGTATTTCTTCTTTCACCCAAGCGTTCATTTTTGAACCGCGCCAATTTTCAATGTCAATACACGTCACCCCAATCACATGCCCGCCCGCCTCATGCGCCCCACGCGAAACCGCTTCCATAGTTCCCATATAACCGCCTGTAATCACCGTATGCCCCTTTTGCGCCAGCAAAGAACCAAGCAAGCGCGCTTCTTCATACGCTTCGCTCCCTGCTTGCGGTTGTGCGCCGCCAAAAATTGTTATGTTCATAATTCCTCAATAAAAAACGGCTCGCCAAGTCTGGGAGCCGTTTGACCGCACGAAAACAAACCTAACCAGACGTAGATTTACAAATTCGCGGGGATGGGTTTGGGATGAATTTCATTTCCGCGATTATAAAGGTAAAATTGAATTTATGCAAAAGGACTTACACCGCCTCCTGCGCGACCCCAACCTGATTCTGCCGCCTGTGCAGGCGCTCATCTCCAACATCGCCTTGCAAGCCGCAGAATTAAATATTCCATGCTACCTTGTCGGCGGCGTAGTGCGAGATTTACTGTTGAACCTTCCTACTCACGACAGCGATATTGACTTCGTCTTTGAAGGCGATGCGATTAAATTTGGCGAAACATTAGTGAAAAAATACGGCGGCAAACTGACTCATCATTTCAAATTTCATACAGCCATCTGGCATTTACCAGAGACCTTCGACTTAAGACTTAAGACTTTAGACTTAATTACAGCGAGAAAAGAATTTTATGAACATGCGGGCGCATTGCCCACCGTCACGCCTTCTAACATTGAAGACGATTTACGCCGCCGCGACTTTCCAATCAACGCGATGGCAATTCGCATGGATGGGAATCATTTTGGCAAACTGCTTGACCCATTAAACGGAGAAGCCGATTTAGAAAAACGAATCATCCGCGTTTTGCATGAGCAATCATTTCTTGACGACCCAACGCGAATCTTTCGCGCAATTCGTTATGAAACAAGATACTCCTTCAACCTTGAACCTTCAACATTAAGCTTAATCAATTCAGAAGCATTATCTGTGCTTTCAACATTAAGCGGAGAGCGCCTCCGCAACGAACTGGATTTAATATTGGACGAAGAAAAAGCCAGTCAAATGATTTTGCGTGTAGCCAAATTAGGGATTTTGAAAGCCATTCATCCAAAAATCCCTGAATTCAATATCAAATATGCCGATTTCCTCGACATGGACACCCGGCTTGACATTCCTGCTGATAGGCGAACGATGGGGTATATGTTGTGGTTTATAGATTTATCTGAGAATGATATTTTCTCCATTTGCAACCGATTAGATTTCTCAAATGAACTCACTTTAGCGGTTTGGTCTGCCGCGCAATTAAAATGGAGTTTGCAGCACTTAGCCGAATCGAAGCCCAGCGTGTGGACGTATGCGCTCGAAAAACTGCCCTTGCTTTCTATTTATGCCGTGTATTTAATTTCGCGTGAAAATTCGCTGTTGAGTTATATCTCCGTTTGGCGGCATGTCAAAGCCCACACCACAGGCGAAGATTTGAAAGCGCAAGGTCTTGCGCCAGGACCAAGATATAAAGAAATTTTGTCGGCGCTTCGCACCGCTTGGCTCGATGGCGTATTAACCTCTAAAACCGAAGAAGAAGAAATGCTGAAGAAGTTAATTGCTGAAAGTGAAAGATAAGGTTGACGAGCAAACTCAAGCCGAAATTAAGAAAGAAGCGAAAAATTAATCTCCCCTTAATCCTGTACTAAGTTTGCTTCCTCTTTTATAATGTCTTTTCATGACGCAAAACGAACGTTTGCCGTATCGTTTACGAGAGCCATTTCTGTCAAACACAGAGTTGGCTCTTTTTCGTACTTTAACGGAAATGATGGGAAGCCGTTATGCTATTTCTCCGAAAGTGGCGTTGAGCGATTTATTTTACATTGTGCGCCCGAATGAAAATGTGCATTTCTTCAATAAAATTTTTCGCAAACATGTGGATTTTTTGCTGTGCGACTTGAAAACGATGAAGCCTTCTTTTGGGGTGGAGATGGTGAAACCCATCGCTAAAAACGGCGCGCGCGAAGCCGATAAGTTTATTGAAGAATTGTTTATTGATGCAGGCATTCCGCTTGTGCATATTCCTACCGGCGAAACTTATGACCCTGCCGATGTCATTGCTTTATTTCAAATTGCCGTAACCAAAGTGGGGAAGACCGCGCCGATATGGAATATTGAACCTCAAAAAGACGCTGTGCCAAATTGCCCCGTTTGCGGCAAGATGATGGTCTTGCGGATTCAGCGTAACGGCTCAGGCGCAGGGAAAACTTATTACGGATGTATTGATAATCCGCATTGCGCGGGGGTAAGAGATATAGAGTAATGTTACCGTTGATAAAAATACTCAAATAATTCTGCGCCGTTTTTGTCTTGGGCTTCGTTTAAGTATTGCGGAATTGGGACGCGAAGCGCGATGTTTTCCGTTTCGCTTTTTTGGAACCAAAATTCAACAAAGCCAAACCCGCCTTGAATTTCTTCGCGCGGAATTTCAACTACAATTTGCATTACTTGTTTCATCCAATTGCCAAACGCTTCATGTTGCGTTAAATCATCGGCTGGCAGGCGCACGGTAAAGTCGGTTTGCATTGCCCCAAAGGTTTTGCTTCCGTCTGCGTAAATACAATCTTCGCCGAAAAAGGTTGCGTTTGCCGAAGCGCCTGAATTAATTTTTTTTACGGCTTCGTCCAATTTTGCGGTTAATTCTGGGGCGTCGTAATACGCCCATGTGAAGGCGCACCCCTCGTAAGCGAGGGTTGGGGTTTCGGTCATTGCGGCAACAGGGTCAATCGGCGATGCGGTTTGCGTGGGGGCGTTTACAGTTTGCAACGCCGCAAACGCCGCCGTTGCCGATAAAGCGAGACCAATCACCCAATTCCTGGCGCGCTTCATGGTTTATTCATCTCCTGAAGGTTCTTCGGTTTCTTCAGTGATGATTTCTTCTTCTGTTGTTTCTTCGTCGGCGCTCGCGTCTTCAAAGTCTTCAGAGGTGTCTTCGTACCATTCGTCGTCTTCAAAATCGAAATAGTCTTCAGGGTTGGGTAGTTCTTCTATAAATTCTTCCAACTCAGAAAACTCTACCCATTCTTCAATTTCGTCTTGGTCAATTTCTCCAATTTCCGAAAGATGCCCGTCTTCGTCAATGAATACCGATTGGTTTTCTGTAAATTCAATTTCTTCGCCGGCTTCATTTTCTAACGAGCAAAAGCCTTCTAAGCAAGAAGCCCGCACTTTATTTGTTTGCGGGTTGTATTGCACGCTTAGTAAACTTCCGCGCACCGAGGCGATGCCCGATGGCGTTTGCACGTCAAGCGAGCCGCCTTTTAGCAACACAAATACTTTTCCAAATAATAATTCAAGCGTTGTGTTTGGTTCGCCGTTTTGTCGGTCAATTTGCGAAAGCGTGAAGGATGAGTTTGGCGCAATGCGCACGATTGTGCCTTCGGGGAGGAGAGTTAACTTGGCGCGGCTGTTTTCGCTTGTTTTTACGGTTTGCCCAATGCCGATGACCATGCCGACGCTGGCGGGCGAAGATTCAACAACAACTTCATTTTCGATTTCGGACAATATCGCTTCTCGACTTGTTTCAACTGGGTCGCTGTTTCCTGCGGCGGTGACTTCTACCTCAACAGGCTCAGGCGTAGCGTCTGTTGGGGAACAGGCAAGCAAGAATAAAGTTAGGAGAAGAAGCGAGGAGATTATCTTTTTCATAAAGTCCGCTGAAGGCGTTCAAGGTTTATTTTAGCAAATCGGCGGCGGCGGCAGACATTAAGGCAACGCCGTTGATTAATGCTTTTTCGTCAAAGTCAAATTTGGGGTGGTGATGATTGTGGTTAAGGTTTTTTTCGTGGTTGGCGGAGCCTATCATAAAGTAGCAACCTTTGGCTTTGTCTTGCATGTAGCCCATGTCTTCTGCGCCCATCGTGAGATATGGATGAACGTCAATTTGTAAATTTGGGAACATTTGTTTAGCGGTTTGAAAGACGCTAGCGGTCACTTCTTCGTCGTTGGTGACGGGCAAGGTCACTTCTTTGAGCGTGATTTCAACTTGGCAGTTCATTGCTTCTGCTACGCCTTTTACAATTTGATGAAAACGTTCGATGATGGTTTTTCGCACGTCGGGGTCAAAGGTGCGAATCGTTCCCCATAATTCGGCGGTTTGCGGAATGACATTGAAGGCTGTGCCTGCTTGAATTGAGGTGACGCTAAGCACGGCGGGTTTGAGCGGTTCGATGTTTCTGGAAACGATGGTTTGTAATGCGGCGGTGATTTGTGCGGCGCATACGATAGGGTCTATGGTGGTGTTGGGCGCGGCGCCATGCCCGCCTTTGCCTGTGAGTTTGACCATGAATAATTCTGCGCCGGCGAATACGGGTCCTGCGCCGATGTGAAGCCAGCCGAGCGGTTTGTCGTTCCATAGATGGAGCGAGAGGGTTTTATCTACGCCGTCCATCACGCCGTCTCGAATCATCATTAATGCGCCGCCCACTTCTTCGCCGTTTGTGCCTTCTTCGGAGGGCTGAAAACAAAATTTGATGTTGCCTTTGAGTTCGTTTTTATGTTCATTCAAAATTTTTGCAACGGTTAATCCAATGGCGGTGTGGCCGTCATGCCCGCAAGCGTGCATGACGCCGCTATTCATGGAGGCGTATTCTGCTCCTGTTTCTTCTTGAATGGGGAGCGCATCCATATCAAAGCGAAGTAAGATGGTGGGACCTGGTTTTGCGCCTTCAAGGTAACCTACTACGCCTGTTTTTCCAACGCCTTTGGTCACTTCTAAGCCAAGTTGTTCTAGTTCTTTCGCCACAATGCCGCTAGTGCGAATTTCTTGAAAGCCAAGTTCGGGGTGTTTGTGAAAGTCGCGCCTTAGGGCTTGGGTGTAGGAGAAGAGTTCTTCGGCTTTTTGTAAAAAATTGGGCATGAGCGTCTCCTTGTGAGTTGAAGGTGGTATGTTGCGGTTTTGAAGTTTAACGTGCGGCTAGTTGTATTTTACGATGCGGAATTTTTCTTCGTATCTTGGGTTTTCTTCGGTACTGTCTTCGGTTCTTCTGGCTTTCATTCTTTCGATTAGTTTATCCACGTCTGCCACTTGCGATTTGTGTTGCAAAATGGCTTGAAGTTTGATGTTCCATGTTTCGGTAATGTCTATGGTGTGATTCGGTTGATTGGTTAAGGAACACCAAATTTCTTTGGGCATGTGGGGGGCGAAGCCTTCGTTTAGTAACTCTGGGAAGAATACAGGGCTTCCGGCGGCGGGGAAGACTGCGTCTAGCACGACTTGTCCGCAGGCGCGATGGTCGGGGTGGTTGATTCCGTAGAGGGCAAATAAGTTTTGTGGGTCGCAGGTCACTAAAATATCGGGTTTGTGGCGGCGAATTTCGCGGACGATGATTCGGCGTAGGTGAATGTCTGGAGTTAGGAGACCATCTTCAAGGTCAAGGAAGAGAGGCGGGTTTGCGCCGATGATTTTTGCCGCTTGGGCTTGTTCCGCTTTGCGAATTGGGACAAGTTTTTCAGGGGTCATATCGGCTTGTGTGGAGGGGTTGAAGCCTTTGTTTCCATTGGTGAGAATGATGTAAGTGATTCTATGCCCTTCGCGCGCCCATTGGGCGAGTGTGCCGCCGCAGAAAAATTCTGGGTCGTCGGGGTGGGCGAGGATGACGAGGATGTTTTGGGGAGATGTCCAGTTTGTCACGGTGAGGAAGAAGGTGAGTGAATTAGTTTTTTAGCGGGCTTTTTTTGCCGCAGGTGCATCCGCCGCTGTCGTGTCTGTCGCAGGGGGCTTGCGATTTTCGGCGCAGGGCTTCGAGTTCATCCCACGGTTGGAGTTCTTCGCGCATGAAGGTAAATTGTTGTGGGCGTTCGTTGGGGATGTCAATTTGTACGATGACTTTGTCGCTGAGCGGAATGACGTCCACCACTTTGCCTTCGCCTTTGGGGGTGATGACTTTTTTGTTTCGTTTGGGCAAAGTTTTGCGCGCTTCAACATATTGTTCGTATTCGTAAATGAGGCAGCAGCGTAAACGCCCGCACATGCCTGTAATTTCGTTGGGCGTGAGCGAAATGCCTTGCTCCTTTGCCATTTTGATTGAGATGGGAGAGAAGTCGGTGAGGAATTTGGAGCAGCAGCGGGTTTCGATGCCGCAAGCGCCCATGCCGCCTAGCAGTTTGGCGACGTCTCGCGGACCGATTTGGCGCAGTTCGATATGCGTGTTGGGGTATAAATCTTGCATATCTTTTTTGAGCGATTTCAAATCTACTTTTTCTTCAATGTCTGTGCTGAATAAAAAGGCAAGGCGGGTGCCGTCGTAGTTGTATTCGGCGGCGACGATTTTGATTGTATCTAGCAAGCCGAGTTCGGATGCGCGCGCGCGGCAGTTAATCATGGCTTCGGTTTGTTTGTTTTTCCATGATTGTTGAAGCAGTAAATCGCGCGGGGTGGCGCGCCTCTCTACTAACTTCCAGCCGCCTTCTGGTTTGGGGGGAATTTCTTCTAACACTTGCACCACTTCGCCTAAGTGTTTGCCGCGTGTGGTATCTACAATGACGTATTCGCCTTTTTTTATATCGGGCAGAGGCGTTGAATCGAAATGGTAAATTTTGCCCACTTTGGTAAAGCGGACGCCAATAATCTGTTTGGTTTCTGTTTGCATGGGGGTAATTATACTCTAGCGGTTGGGGATAGGCGTTTGGTAATTTGTAATTGGGCAATGAAGATTAGAGAATTGGAGAATTAGAGATTGGAGAATTTGCAAACTTGGCGTTAACTTTGGTATTATTTTGAGCGGTCGTCTGAAGGGGTTTATAAAATTTATTTCGACTGGCTATAAAATATTTTATTATCAGGAGAGCAACATGAATAGCAATAAAATTTTGTTCAGTATTATCGCGCTCATGATTCCGCCTTTGGCTGTGTTTTTGAAAAAAGGCAATAAGTTAGACGGTGAGTTTTGGTTAAACTTGATATTGACCATTTTGGGCGGCATTCCGGGCATGTTACACGCTTTGTATGTGGTGTGGCGATAGTGGATTGAAAGGGTTGCAATGGGTTAATCTAGCAGGTTAGCCCATTGCGATTGTTTTGACCGCGCGCGGACAATATCCGCTAGGAATGGCAGGGTAAATGTCCATGAGACGGTGAAGGGGGTCATAATGGTAAAGTAATTCCAGTATGGGGCGAGGGGACCTGTGAGACCCCATTCCCAATAGCGCCAATGCCAACGCCAAAGGATGTAGTAACTGAGGATGCTAAACTCCACGGCGAGGCTAAATAGAAAGACGCGCCAGTAGGTTTTTGAGTTTAAGTTTAACGCGGCAAATGGAATGAGCCAGAGGGGATACCAAATGCGAAAGGCGTTGCTGAGGAAAATTTGCGCGAGGTAAGCGGCGAAGCCCGCTTCGAGCAGGGTTATTTTTTTTCTTGTAAATTGAATGAGTATGAAAATGTAAATCGCTATAAATATATAGCGTGTGTTGGCTAAAATGGCTTTGGCAAGTTCGGGGTTAAATTCACGGACGACGACGTGCAAAGCATAGGCAGGCGAAAAACTGCGGCGAGTAAATGAGTCAATCACGCCGTTGAACACATCGGGGATGGGTCCCATGAGTCTGTAAAAGATGAAGAAAAGGCTGAGGAAAATAGAAGCGATTACAAATCCACGAAAGAGGCGTGAACGGAATGTGTCGGCGGTTGAGAGAGCGGCGAGTCCGAATATTGGCATAAAAATCAAAGCAGGGATTTTTATCAAGCAGGCAACGGTTAATGCCGCCGTTGCTTCAATCCATTTTTGATTTTGAAAAAGAATAATGCCTAAGGCGATGAATGTAATCATGAGCATATCGTTGTGACCGTTGCCTATCGCTTCGAGCATAACGAGCGGGTTGAGCGCGAAAAAACTAAGGGCAACGGCTTGACTGACGTTTTTTTGCCGCCACTTCCAACCGATGAGCCATGCCATAAATACATACGCCGCTAGCGCCATCATTTTGGTTGCAATGATGGCGCTAGCGATTTCTGTGATTCCTAATCGAATGGGGACGCTGGCGACGATTTCCCAAATTGGTCCGTAGGATGAAGTTTTGGTCACATATTCGCCGGTGAGGTGAATATAGGGGTCGGCGGTAAACGTTTCGGGCGGGGCAGTGAATGGGTTACCGCCGTATAAAACCCAATTTCGGGCAAAGACGACGTATAGCGCAACGTCTAATGCGGTGATGGGATATAGGAATAAAAGGATAATTCCGCTACCGATGCCGACGCTTAAGATATATTTTTTTAGCGTGTCAGATTCGTTTGCATGTTGTTTTGAAAATTCATGCGCGAGTTTTGTGATTTTGTAAAAGGCGAAAAATAAAATAAGCAAGCCCGCCATATATACATAAATAAACCAACGGGCGTTGTTTCGCAAAATCATTTCAATATCCAGCATGAGGCTGCCGTAATAAATGTATGGAATTAAGGGAAATGCGACAACGTAAACGAGATAAATGAAGACGGTTATTGCGCCCCATTGGAGGATTTGTTTTTTGGTCTGGTAAAGGGACATGGCGGAAGTATACAGGGAAATAGCAAAATGAATTGTAGAAAACGGAAATGTCAAGTTGTGAGAACGCATATCTCGTTGTTATAATTACTCAAAGAAAATCAAGACGGAGGATGATATGCCAAATGGATACACTGGAAAAATCCTGCACGTTGATTTATCAAGCGGTTCGTTCAGCGTAGAACAGCCCGAAGAGGCGTTTTACCGAAAGTATTTAGGCGGGAGCGCAATGGGCTTGCATTATATTCTGCGCGAGATGCCCAAAGGCGCAGAACCTCTTAGCCCCGAGAATGTATTGACATTGTTCACAGGCGTAACCACTGGCGCGCCAATTTCAGGTCAAAGCCGGTTAAACGCTAACGCCAAATCGCCTATTAGCGGCGGTATTGGCGATTCGCAAAGCGGCGGTTTTTTCCCTGCCGAGTTAAAGTTTGCTGGTTTTGACGGTATTGTCATTAAGGGGAAATCGCCTAAGCCTGTTTATTTATCTATTATTGACGGAAATTATGAATTACGAGACGCTTCGCACCTACGGGGAAAACTGACCGGCGAAGTGGACGATATTCTTCACGCCGAAGTTGACCCCAAAGCCGAAATTTTACAACATGGCATTGCCGCCGAAAACGGCGTGTTATTTTCTTCCTTATGTTCTATGTCTAATCGTCATAATGGGCGCACTGGCATGGGCTTGGTGATGGCTTCTAAAAATTTGAAAGCGGTGGTTGTGCGAGGGAAACAAAAAGTAAACATAGCAGACCCCAAAGCGCTAACCGCCCTAAACCGCATTGGACCGAAAGCCATTCCAGATAATCCAGATATGGTTGGGTTAGCGCGAGACGGCACAGCCACCGTCGTTTTATTTAACAATACTATTGGCTGTTTGCCGACGAGGAATTATCAAGAGGGACAGTTTGAAGGGTGCGAAGCGATTAGCGGCGAGCGCATGACCGAAACGATTTTGAAAGAGCGCGATACTTGTTATGCTTGCGTGGTCAAGTGTAAGCGTGTTGTTGAAATTAAAGAAGGACCTTACCAAGTTCATCCAAAATACGGCGGACCCGAATATGAAACCCTAAGCACATTTGGTTCATATTGCGGCATTGACGATTTAGCCGCAGTCGCTTTGGCTAATCAAATTTGCAATGAATACGCTGTCGATTCTATCGCCGCGGGCGCAACCATCGCTTTTGCTATGGAATGCTATGAAAAGGGCATTCTTACCAAAGAGCAAACCAATGGCATAGATTTAAAATTTGGCAACGCCGAAGCGATGCTTCAAGCCTTGTATGCTATGGTTAAAGCCGAAGGCGAGTTTGGTAAAACGCTTGGTATGGGTTCAGAACGCGCCGCCAAATTATGGGGCAAAGGAAGCGAAGAGTTTCTAATCACAGTCAAAGGCGCAGAAGCGCCCGCGCACATGCCGCAAGCCAAGCGCTCATTGGGTTTAATATATGCTGTGAATCCATTTGGCGCAGACCATCAATCTAGCGAGCATGATCCATATTATGAAGAAGGCGTGTCGGATTTTAATCTTAACCGCCTCAAACAGATTGGGCTTGCTTCTCCGCAACCGACCTATTCTTTAACCGAAGAAAAAGTCCGCTTCGCCTATGAGACCGAAGTGTTTTACTCTATGCTAGATTCCGCTGAACTTTGCCAATTTGTATATGGACCCACATGGACGCTATACGACGCGAAAGACACCGCTCAGATGATTTCAGCCGTTACGGGGTGGGATGTAACCGTAGAAGAATTGATGCAAGTGGGCAGAAGGCGATTAAATTTATTTCGCCTCTTCAACGCCCGCGAAGGCTTTGGCAGGAAAGACGATAAACTGCCTAAGAAATTTTTCAAACAACTAAAAGGCACAGGACCTACCGCTGGCGTAGCATTAACGCAAGAGGAGATTGATGCCGCTATTAATATGTACTATAAAATGGCGGGTTGGAACGAAGATGGCGTTCCGTTGCCTAATACGCTTGAAAACTTAGGTTTGGCTTGGGCAATTTAAATACGGCAAGCATGAAATTTGGAGAATTAATAAATGGAATATAAATTATTGATTGACGGTCAATGGGGCGGGAGCGGAACTCCGTTAGAAGTAAAAAATAAATATAGCGGTCAAACCATTGGGGCGATTAACACCGCCACAAAAGAAGATTTGAACAAAGCCATTGAAGCCGCCGAGCGCGCTGAAGAAGTTATGGCAGAAATGCCCGCCCATAAACGCGCCGACATCTTAATGCGCGCCGCTTATCTATTGCGCGAAAATTTGGAAGATATGGCAAAGACTATTGCCGCCGAAGCGGGCAAAGCATTAAAGTTTGCAAGAGCCGAGGCGGAACGCGCAGTTAGCACGTTTACATTTGCCGCAGAAGAAGCCAAGCGCCTACATGGCGAAACTATTCCTCTCGATGCGGCGCCGGCTGGCGAGGGTTTTTTTGGTTTTTGGACACGCCGCCCCGTAGGCGTAATTGCCGCAATTAGCCCGTTTAACTTCCCTTTGAATTTAGTCGCTCACAAAGTTGCCCCTGCCATTGCTTCAGGGAACACATTGGTTTTGAAACCAGCCAGCACAACGCCATTAGCGGCTGTTAAGCTATGCCAAATTTTACAAGAAGCCGGCTTGCCTGCCGGCGCGTTGAATCTTGTTGTGGGCGGCGGAAGCACAGTGGGCGAATGGCTGATTACCGATGAACGCGTAGATAAAATTACCTTCACAGGCTCGCCTGATGTCGGTAGGCATATTTTATCGGTGGCGGGAATCAAAAAAGTTACGTTGGAATTGGGCAACACATCGCCTGTCATTGTTGCGCCTGACGCAGATTTAGATTTAGTTGCAAAACGCTGCGCTGTGGGCGCTTTTTATAACTCTGGGCAAGTGTGTATTTCGGTGCAACGAATTTACAGCGAAAAGAAGGTGTATGAGCCGTTCTCTGAAAAATTTGTCAAAGCCACAGAGGCGATGATTGTCGGCGACCCGTTGGATGAAAGGGTGGATGTCGGACCGATGATAGATGTCAAAGAGGTAGAGCGAATTGAAAGTTGGGTGCGTGAGGCGCAGAGCGGAGGAGCAAAAGTCCTCACAGGCGCAAAACGCGAGGGACCGGTGTATTATCCAACTGTGCTTACCAACGTTGAACCTGATATGAAAGTGGTCGCCGAAGAGGCGTTCGCCCCCGTTGCTTCTGTCATTCAATCGGATGATTTTGAAGAGGCGTTGCGCCAAGCCAACAATACAAAATTTGGTTTGCAGGTGGGCGTGTTTACAAAAGATATTGACCGCGCGTTACGAGCCATAAAGAAGTTGAATTTTGGCGGCGTTATCATTAACGAAACGCCCGCCTTCCGCGTAGACCACATGCCCTATGGCGGGAATCGCCAAAGCGGCTTGGGGCGCGAAGGCATTAAGTTTGCTATGGAAGATATGACCAATATTCAATTGGTGGCGATAAAAACGAACGCCTAAGGAATTAAACCAGAGATAAACAAAGATAAAAATTCAAATCTCAGCGCATCTCCGTTTATCTTTGGCGAATAAAAATAAGACCATCCATTAGAATTTCAAGGAGAGAATCATGGAACATAAACTTTGGATTGACGGCAAGTGGCAAGACTCAAAAGGCGGCAAGATGATGGCAATTGAAAACCCAGCCACCGGCGAAAAAATTGCCGAAGTGATAGACGCCAGCCGTGAAGACGTTGACCGCGCTGTGCAAGCCGCGAAAACCGCTTTTTATGACGGGCGCTGGTCGAAGAAATCTCCAGGCGAGCGTTCTAAATTGATTTGGAAATTGGCGGATATTATCGAAGCGAACATTGAAGCCATTGCAAAGTTAGAATCGGAAAACACAGGCAAGCCGTATGCCTTCGTAAGTTTAGGCGGCGACCTACCCTTTGCGATTGACAATTTACGTTTCTTTGCAGGCGCCGCGCGCGATACGCACGGCTCACATGCCGGCGAATTTATGCCGGGCTATACCTCTATGTATCGCCGTGAACCTGTGGGCGTGGTTGGGCAAATTGCGCCGTGGAACTATCCGTTTATGATGGCGGCGTGGAAGATTGGACCCGCCCTAGCGGCAGGCTGTACGATTGTTTTGAAACCCGCCCCAGGCACCCCGCTTACTACTTTAATGCTTGCAGACTTTATCAAAGAAGCGGGCATTCCTGACGGCGTGGTCAATATTGTCACTGGCGGAAATGACACAGGGCAAGCCATTGTTGAGCATCCCGATATTCGCATGGTTAGCCTCACAGGCTCTACTGGCACAGGCAAGAAAATTATGAAGACCGCCTCCGATACGTTGAAGCGCGTTCACCTTGAACTGGGCGGTAAAGCCCCGTTCATTGTCTTTGACGATTCAGACCCTGAATTGGTTGCCGCAAAAGCCTCTATGGCGGCGTTTATGAACACAGGTCAAGATTGCACGGCGGCGACCCGATTGTACGTTGAAAAAAGCAAGTTGAAGGTGATGCAAGAAGCGGTTGTCGAGGCGATGAAAAACGTCAAGGTTGGGCTTCCATTTGAAGATGGCGTTCAAATGGGACCGTTGATTTCAGCCGCGCAAAAAGAACGCGTTTCTGGTTTTGTGGAACGCGCTAAAGCGCAAGGCGCAAAAATCCTCACGGGCGGCGGCACGCCAAAAGGATTTGAGAAAGGCTACTTCTTTGAACCGACTGTGATTACAAACGTTCAACAAGACTGGGAAATTGTGCAACAAGAAGTGTTTGGACCTGTAGTGACGGTGCAAGAATTTAGCGACGAAGCCGACGCATTGAGCAAAGGCAATGATGTATTATACGGACTTGCGGCTTCCGTCTTCACCCGCGATATTGGACGCGCTATGCGCCTCTCCTCTGAATTGGAATTTGGCACAGTGTGGATAAACGACCACTTGCCTCTAACTTCTGAAACGCCGCACGGCGGCTTTAAGCAATCGGGCTTCGGCAAAGACTTATCCGCCGAAGCGATTGGCGATTATCAAATCACCAAGCATGTGATGATTGCCCAGAGTTAGAGAGAATTTACGATTTGTAAATTGGGATGAGATTCATCGCCTCATCCCAATTCTCTTAATCCTCTAATGACTAATTACCAACCGACTAGAAAGTTGCCGAATGCCCCAAAATACCCTTTACGAAAATAACTTTTCTCACATCACTCCTGCATGGAGTCGAATTTTCAATTTTGTCGCCGACCGCGCCGAAGGCTCTTACATTTACGCCGACGACGGCAGAAAACTTTTAGACTTCACCAGCGGAATCGGCGTGACGAATACAGGTCATTGCCACCCGAAAGTTGTCGAAGCGATTCGGGAACAAGCGGGTTTGTTTTTACACGCGCAAATCAACATCGTCATTCATAAGCCGATGCTTCAATTAATTGAAGAACTTCGCAAAATTGTGCCTGCGCCGATTGATTCGTTTTATTTTGCAAACTCCGGCGCAGAAGCCATTGAAAACGCCGTCAAAATCGCCAAACTTGCCACTGGCAAACAAAATATCATTGTCTTTAACGGGTCGTTTCATGGGCGCACTCATGCGGCAATGGCATTGACCACATCCAAAACGATTTATCGTTCAGGATTCGCGCCTCTTCCTTCGGGGGTGTATGTTTCTCCATTCCCTTATGCTTTTCACTTAGGGATGACAGAAGAACAAGCCAGCGACTACGCCTTGAATCAATTGGAATACTTGCTTGCCTCGCAAACATCTCCCAAAGAAACCGCCGCAATTTTGATTGAAACGATTTTAGGCGAAGGCGGCTATATCGCTCCGCCTGCGGCGTTTATGAAAGGCTTGCGCGAAATTTGCGATAAACATGGAATCCTATTGATATTGGACGAAGTGCAGTCGGGTTTTGGCAGAACAGGCAAGTGGTTTGCTTTTGAACATTACGATATTCTGCCAGATATTATGACGGTCGCCAAAGGCATCGCTTCGGGCTTGCCGTTATCGGGCGTGTTCTCTCGAACGGAGATTATGAAGAAATTGGAGCCAGGCTCTATTGGCGGAACATACGGCGGAAACGCTATCGCTTGCGCGGCGGGCGCCGCCACCATTCGCGCGATGCGTGAAGAGAACATGATAGAAAACGCCGCTGAAAAAGGAATCCAATTGATGACGGGCTTGCGAAAATTGCAAGAGGAATATCCGCAAATTGGCGATGTGCGCGGAAAAGGTCTGATGGTTGGCACAGAATTCATTGTGGATGGAAGTCAAGCCAAAGCCAAACCCCTCGTCAAAGAAATTATTCACTCCGCTGAAGAAAAAGGTCTGTTGCTGCTCTCATGCGGAACGTATGACAATACCTTACGCTGGATTCCGCCTTTGAATGTCACGGCTGAACAAATCAATGACGGCTTGAAAATATTTGGCGATTCGTTAAAACAAGTCATAAAGTAAACAAAGAAAAAAAGAAGAAACGAGCCACAAGTTTGCAAAAGACTTGTCGCTCGTTTCTTTATAAATAATTCTTTAAGAAAACCCAATCGCCTTCTTCTCTGCCTCTTTGAAGTCTTTCTTATCCGCCCCGAAAATATCAGCCAACGTCATACTGCCTTTCACATTTTCAAAGCCGAGTTTTTTCGCTAGCGCTTCGGTCTTTTCGGCGGATAAAGCCGTAAATTTATATTTAGCGATCATTCTGCCTTTTCGGAGCAAGGCTTTATCAATTCTTTCAATGTTGGTATTAAAGGTGCAAATGATTTTAATATTGAGGTAATCGCTAAACAAACCGTCAGTCAATTGCAAAATCGTAGAAACCACTGAGTCGTTTGAAGAGCTCTCGCGTGAAATCACCACTTTTTCGGCGTCTTCAATTAACAAAATTGAATTTTTGTTTTGCAAAAGAAAAAACACAAAAGACGGGTTTAGCAAATCGCGCACAAAATCGTTTTGAATAAAAATAAATTGCTTGTCTGTGTGTTTGCAAATCAAATGCTTGATATAAGTCGTCTTACCTGTGCCGG
Organism: Anaerolineales bacterium; assembly: GCA_034434495.1. Taxonomy (GTDB): domain Bacteria; phylum Chloroflexota; class Anaerolineae; order Anaerolineales; family Villigracilaceae; genus Villigracilis. The sequence continues at coordinate 185,079 of DAOTZE010000006.1, read as the reverse complement.
GCTCGCCGTGCAAAAGAATCATCCCCGATTCGTTCCTCTGCAACGATTGCGAAATGATTTGGTCAACTTCGGCGAAATCATCGTTATACAGTTCATTAATATCCACCGATTCAAAATCAATCGTGTCAATGTCGTCGGTGTAAAACCTGCCCTCGCTAGAGACCAAGACCTTAAAGCCGGGCTTCTTTTCGCTGCCATATTTCGCCCGCAAGTTATGATTCACTTCTAAAATCCATTTTTCGGCTTCAACATTGTGCAAGTTATACAAAAAATGAATTTGAATAAAATTACGCTGCGCCAGAAAATGAATCAACATCTGATGCGACTCGCTCTTAAACACATACTCATATACAAAATCTTCTGCAGGCTGCGCGTCTTTAGAATTCTCAGTCCGCCAATTTTTTAGCACGGGTTCAAAGGCGTATTTCCCCAAATCAAGCTCCTCTAAAATTTTAGCGGTTTTCTCTTTTGTGCCGTCTTCCTGCAAATGAATTTTTACCGTCGAAGGAATCAAATCAAAACACTTTGCATAATACGGGAATAACTTAAAGTTTGTATTCGGACCAATTGAATCCAACAATCCTGCAAGCGTAAATTCATTCATTTTTTAAATTTCTCCAAAGATAACTTTTTAATCGTTCTATATCCCATGACGAATAACAATACTATACAACCCTTCGCATACTTTGGCAATAGCCCCAATTCTCTAATTCTCTCACCCTCCACTCCCCAAAGGATAACCTCATGCCTACCATAAATCGCACTCGCTTAAAAAACCTTCTTGAAAAAGAAGAGCGCCTCTTTCACAAAACTCACCCAACCTCGTATGCGCTATATCAGCGCGCCAGAAAATCTTTGCACGGCGGCGTTCCCATGTTGTGGATGATTCGCTGGGCAGGCTCATTTCCAATTTTTGTTAAAGAAGCGAAAGGCGCCCGCTTCACCGACGTGGACGGAAATTCCTATATTGACTTTTGCCTCGGCGATACAGGCGCAATGACGGGGCACTCGCCCGATGAAACCATACAAGCCATCAACGCGCAAATTCAAAAAGGCATTACCCTCATGCTCCCGTATGAAGATGTAATCTGGGTTGGCGAAGAATTGCAGCGCCGTTTCAAACTTCCATATTGGCAATTTGCGCTCACCGCCACCGACGCCAACCGCTTTGCGCTTCGCATGGCGCGCCTCATCACCGAGCGCCCAAAAATTTTAGTTTTCAATTATTGCTATCATGGCTCGGTGGATGAAACGTTTATCGTCCTAGACGAAGACGGCGTTCCTATCTCTCGCCCCAACAATATGGGTCCGCAAATTGACCCGCGTGAAACGACAAAGGTCATTGAATTTAACGATATTGCCGCGCTAGAAACCGCTTTATCTGCGCGCGATGTCGCCGCAGTCCTTGCTGAACCCGTAATGACCAACATCGGAATCATTCACCCGCAGCCGGGCTATCACGATGCGCTTCGAGAAATCACTCGCAAACATGGGACTTACTTAATCATTGACGAAACTCACACCATCTGCGCATCGCCCGGCGGATACACCGCCTCATTCAACCTTCAACCTGATTTCTTAACCCTCGGCAAACCCATCGCCTCAGGCGTTCCCGCCGCCGTATATGGCTTCACTGAAGAAATCTCTCAAGCCTTTGCCAAGAAATTAAATGTGGACGACGCCGATGTGGGCGGCATTGGCGGAACATTAGCCGGCAACGCTTTATCTATCGCCGCCATGAAAGCCACATTACAAAACGTCTTAACCGAAGAATTCTATACCAAAGCCATCGCCCTGCAAGAACAATTCACCGCAGGCGTTGAAGCGGTCATTCAAGAATTTCAACTTCCATGGATTGTCAAACGGCTGGGCAATCGCTCCGAATACTGGTTTCGCCCAACCCCGCCTAAAAACGGAGGCGAAGCCCACGCCGCCATAGACCACGAACTTGACCGCTACATGCACTTATACGCCCTGAATCGCGGAATATTAATGACGCCCTTTCACAACATGGCGCTAATCTCGCCCGAAACCACAGAAGAAGATGTAAATTACCATACCAGGATTTTCAAAGAAGCCGTACAGAGTTTATTTGAATAAGCAAACAAGCGCTGCTCATTCATGAGTAGCGCTTAATCATTAAACTTTTCGCTTCATTCAGTTTTATTTAATAACTTCTTCCTCTTTAAGCGTTTTCAGAAAGCGTAAAATAAAACGTTGAGCCTTTGCCTGCTTCCGATTCTAACCAAATTTTCCCGCCATGCACTTCAATAATTCTTTTTACTAAGGCTAACCCAATTCCTGTGCCTTCGGTCTCGCTGTTTAGTTTGTCAAATAAGCCGAAAATTTTTTCATGAAACTCTTTCTTAATTCCAATTCCATTATCCCTCACGAAATACGCCGTCTGATTATCTTGCTTATTTACTCCAATTTCAATGACGGGTTTTTTTGCTCGCCCATAAACTTTGCGGCGTTATCTACAAGATTTTGAACGACCTCTATCATCCGTTCTTTATCTACCACAACGCTCCCAAGCGTATCGGCGACTTTTACGCTAACCCCTCGTTCCTCAAGCCGATTTTGCACTCGTTCTAACGCTTCATTCACAATATCCGTAAATAAAACTTCTTCCGCCTTATTCATCACTCTACCCACGCGCGATAGTTCCAATAACTCATTAAGCAAGCGGTGCATTTTCTCGGTGGCTTCGTTAATGCGCTTTGCGTCTTGCAGCAAGCGTTGATAATTGCCCGACTTTGCGTCTTTTTCAATATACCCGAGATAGCCGCGAATGGTAATCAACGGGGCTTTCAAATCGTGCGAGGCGGTGTAAGTAAAACGCTCTAACTCCTCGTTCTTTTTTTCAAGTTGCGCCACCAATTTTTCTTGAATTTTTAGTTCCTGCTTCATTGTTTCTTGCAAGCGTACATTTTCAATGGCAATGGCTAAGTTGGCGGCAATGGTCTCTAGCAGGCGCACGTCGTTATCAGAAAAAGCATGTTCGCGCTCTGTATTTTCAATAGAAACGACCCCAATTGCCCGCTCTTGAATCGTTAACGGCACAGTCAGCGAAGACTTTGCCATTTTGCTGTTCCGATAAATCGCGTTATATTTCACCGATTCGTGCATCCAATTTTCGTTAATCACCAGCGGTTTTTTCATTTCCATCACTTTGCTCGTCAACCCCCTGCCATACTGAATAGGAATATCGGGCATTCTTTTCCCGTTATCTATATCGTAGGGAAAATGAATCATATTTGTTATTGGGTTATGAACCGCAATAAAAACGCTAGCCGCTTGAAACGTTTTTTGAATATGTTTGCCCGTTTCTTCTATCAATTCAGCTAAATTGTTTTTCGCAATGATGATTTCGCTTACCCCACGCAGGGTTTCTAACTCCGCCAATTTTTGCTTAAGCTCTTCTTCCGCTTTCTTTCGTTCTTGCAACTCGTCGGTCGCTATAGAAATATTTTTATTCAAACGGCTAATAATAAGATATTGCAACCCAATAATTAAAAGAATTAATAACTCTAAAGAAAAATAATCCCCTAAAAAATTATATTGCGTAAACCGATTTGTCCAAACGCCTTGCGTTTCTAAATAACCGATTGTCAAAATCAGCGCCATTAAAACCCCGCCTATTGCCAAAGTCCCGCTTGTCCCGCCGATTAACCCCGCAAAAATCAGAACCACAATTAACCCTAAAATAGAGGTATCGCGAATGCCGTTTTTTTTGAGCATCACCCATACATTCACCGCCAAACCGCTAAATAGAATTAACCAACTTGTTAAGCCATGATGCCCCTGCCTATTAAGCGCAAAAGAAAACAAAAACACCCCTGCCAATATAAGCATTTCTACGCGGTTAAAATTAAGCCCGGCTAACAAAATGGCGCATATAAAACCCACTGCCAAAACGAGGCGAATATTTCTACGAACCCCTAATGGCTTTTCAGATAATTCTGGTTTCCAAAATTGACGTAAAAAAGATAGCATATTCGTTTTAGAAAGCGCCGAATATCAAATTGATAAAAACGAATCAGTTTTTGCCCATTCGTAAAATCCGCCTAAAAGATTTTCATGCCGGCGTTTCAGGTTTTGGCGCTCTCTATTTTATTTGATTTTACTTTATTTATGGTTATCTCACAAAATCAAACGCCCTTGCTCTTTCATCGGTCGTTGTATGTATAAAAAACAAAAAACCCAAAACTGGGTTTTCTTTGAGCCACCAGTGGGACACGAACCCACGACCTGCGCATTACGAGGGCGCTGCTCTACCAACTGAGCTATGGTGGCGTTTTGGATTGACGAAGCGAGATTATAAAAGAGAACCCCGCATCACGCAAGTTTTTCGCCTCACGAGGCGTCTAATCTACATGCGAATTGCAATGCTTTCTTATCACACCTGTCCGCTGGCAACCCTAGGCGGAAAAGACACCGGCGGAATGAACGTGTACGTCCGCGATTTGACTAAAGAACTCGGCAAACTCGGCATTCATGTAGATGTGTTCACACGCTCGCAAGATGAACATGTGCCGCACGTCTTACATGATTTAGGATATGGCAACCGCGTTGTCCATATCCCAGCAGGTCCCGAAGAACCCAAGGGCAAAGCCGATATTGCTAAATATATTCCTGAATTTGCCGAAGGGATTAAGAAATTTGCCGCCGAAAAAGGAATCATGTACGACGCGCTTCATAGCCACTACTGGATGTCTGGTTTGGCGGCGGATATATTATCTAACGCCTGGGGCGGCGTTCCAATTGTGCACATGTTCCACACCTTAGGCGAAATGAAGAATCGAGTGGCAAGGTCGGAGGAAGAGCGCGCAAGCGAAGAAAGACTCGAAGGCGAGAGGCAAGTTCTCCGTCGAGCGAAGCGGGTTATCGTCGCCACTATGGCAGAGTTGACTCAATTGAGATTCCTTTATAAAGCCGATGTCAATAAATTGGTTATTATTCCGCCCGGCGTAGATACAAGCCATTTTTACCCAATTGATAAAGACGAAGCCAAACAGTTCATCGGTTTGAAACCAGAAGATAGAATGATTTTATTTGTTGGGCGGATTGAACCGCTAAAAGGCATAGACACTTTAATTCAAGCGATGGCTTTGCTGGATAAAAACCTACAAAGTAAACAAAACCCCGTTCATTTAGCCATTATCGGCGGAGAGCCAAACGTCAGCCCGCGCGAAATGTCGGCAGAGATGAAACGTTTGCAAAAAATGTCGGACGATTTATGTATGGGCAGCGCCATTCTTTTTCTTGGCAAGCGCGCGCAAGATACATTGCCGTATTATTATTCTGCGGCGGAGGTATTGGTTATGCCGTCGTTATACGAATCGTTTGGCATGGTGGCGTTAGAAGCGATGGCATGCGGTACGCCCGTCATCGCCTCTGAAGTGGGCGGCTTAGGATATTTAGTGGAAAACGAGGTAACAGGTTATACCATTCCAGATAGCGCCCCTGTGGCGCTTGCCGAAAAAATTTCTGTGATTTTGCGCGACCACAATTTGCGCGGCGAAATGGGATGCCGCGCTGTGGCTCATGCGGCAAACTATGAATGGCAAGCGATTGCCCAAAAAATTTTGAAGGTATATGAAGAAGCCATAACGGCGGAAAGCGCTCAGTTGCCGCCTTCGCATTCGCAAATTAACGTCTGACCGATATTTAATATAAATTTTCCAGTTACGGCGGCTTTTACTTGTAGAACCTGACTGCAATCGCGCGCAACGACTTGAGTAAAGTGTTCTAGGTCGCGCACTTCGTTTGAGCCGACGAAAGAAGCGATATATTCGTTGAGGCTATACAGTTCAAGCAACTTATCGTTAGGGCTGTACGAAATTGTAATCACGCTGCCCGCTATGGGGTTGTTTGTTTTTGGACATAACGAGGGGAGGTTCACTTCATGAATTTGTTTGCTGAGTTTTGAAACTGACGGATTGCTGATAGTCTTCAAAAGCATTTTATAATTTTCACTCTTTCATTTTTACATACAAAATACTTGTGCCGTCCAAACTTTGAGTTCGCATTTCAAACTTATCTTTAAGGCTTGCAATCATGCGTGAAAGTTGTTTATGACCATAGGTGCGTGGGTCAAAGCCGGGGTCAAGTTGATACAGAGCGTTTCCCATTCCAGCCAGCGGCGCCCACCCGTCCTGACCGACCGCCATCTCAAATGCTTGAGTCAAAATCGGCATAGGGTCTAATTCTTCTTTTTCTTCTTTTTTCTTTCCGCCTTTTGTTTGAGATTGCTTTTGTAACGCCTTTTTCTCGCTCACAAGATTTTCAGTATAAACAAATAAATCGCACGCATTCACAAACGCTTTGGGCGTATTCTTTTTCCCAATTCCCATTACAAATACCCCCGTCTCGCGGATGCGGGTTGCCAATCGGGTGTAGTCGCTATCGCTAGAAACTAAACAAAACCCATCCACCACGCCCGAATGCAAAATATCCATCGCGTCAATAATCATGGCGCTATCGGTGGCGTTTTTGCCAGTCGTATATCGAAATTGCTGAATCGGCTGAAACGCATGAAAATTCAAAACGTCTTTCCATGAGTTCATATTATTTGTCGTCCAATCGCCATAAATACGGCGAACGGTCACTTGCCCATGCCGCCCCGCCTCCACCAACATTTGAGCCAGCAAACTGGCTTGGGCATTATCGCCGTCAATCAGCATAGCGATTTTATTTCGCGCAAGAGATTTAATTTCATCTGCCATGTTTTTATTATACCCGTTCAATAAACCCTTTTTACAAAATTTAACCACTAAATTCAATGTAGGTTATACTTCTGCTTATTTTATCTTTTCAGAGGCGCAGTCATGCAAGAACGGTTCAGAAAATGGTTTCCATTACGAGCGGGGGAAAGCGGTTTAGTTCTTACGCTTGGCTTTATATTATTTGCAAACTACGCCGCTATGGGCATTACCAAAGTCGTTTCCGTTAGCGGTTTTCTAAGCGAAGTCAAAGACCATTACATTTTACTCGTTTGGGCGGTAGATATGGTTTTATTGATTCTCGCCACAGGCTTGCAATCTCTAATCGTTGATAGATTTGACCGCGTCAGACTAATGACAGGCGTATTAATAATTTTTGGAGGGTTATATGCCATCCTCCCGTTTTCGTTTCTTTCTTCGTGGATACCTGCTTCTGTTTCCTACACATTAATCTACCTCCTCAACGACCAGCAATGGCGCTTCTTCCCCGTTGTGTTTTGGATACTCGTCAACGACATTTATGACCCCGCCACAGGTCGGCGGGTTATGCCTGTAATTGGCATTTTTGCTTTTATCGGCACTATCGTCGGCTTAGCCATTGCCGCGGCAGACGCTCAATACCAATTTGGCACAATCAACTTATTATTGCTTAACGCCGCCATATTTTTCGCCGCTTTTGCTATTTCACAAATTCGCCTGCGCGCCGTCAAACTCCCGCCGCCTGTTGGAAACCAACAAGACTCAATGAAAGAGACTCTCACCGAAGGCTGGGAATTTATCAAAACCGTGCCTGCTTTTGCTTATTTGGCTTTAGGGATGCTCGCGGCAGGCAGCGTAATGACCGTGCTGTTATACGACGCTCTCTCCGACGCAAAACTAGACTTAGGCGCAGGCTTTCAATCCTTTTATGCAACCTACAATTTGTTAATTGCCGTCGCCTCTATTTTTGTGCAAGGGCTATCTAACCGCATCATAGAGCGCATCTCCTTAAAGAGAAGTTTCTTCATTCAGCCGCTTGTCATGCTATTTTCAACCATTGCAAACTTTTTCATCCCCGGTTACGTCAGTAGCAGTCTTGCGCAGGGCGTTTCGCGTGTGACGTATGACACAACCGACTTATCTGCACGCAAAGCCTTTCAAGCGATGGTGCCAAATGAAAAACGCGGGCGCGTCAGCATGTTTTTAGATAGTTACTTACCAAGCGGCGGAACAATCATCGGAAGTTTAATCACGTTTGCGATTATTGCCGTGGGGCTGTCTCTTGGCGTTCCGCGCGAACAATATTCATTCGTTTATATTGGAGTTGGCATTGGCGTTGCGCTGGCGGCGGTTTATGCCGCTTACAAAGTCCGCGTCACATACGAGCAAAGCATGTTAAGTTGGCAACTCAAACGCCGCACGCGCGGCGCCAGCGTGTTAGACAAACTAGACTTTGGAGATAGCGAAAAATAATGCCTGCCCGTTTGGTCGTTCAAAAAGATAGCGTCGCCGTTTATGAATTGCTGGGTTCAGGCGATGACCAACGCATAGAGGCAATGTTGGGGCTATATCAAACGCTGTTTCCGCAGTATCAGCATTACGTCCAGAGAATGAGGCGCAGGGCAAAATTCAAAAATGAACATCGAGAAGGAAACGTCGTCCACTATTGGCTAATCGAAGTAAATGGCAACCCCGCTGGTTTACGCACCTTTCGTTACGTTCGCCATCGTCATTGCGGGCTGGCTCACGCTTTAGCCATTCACCCAGATTTTCGAGAAACGCTAGTGGACAATAAAAAATTATCCGTTTTCATTATTTATGAATGCCTTCATCAAATTATCCGCGACGCTAAAGAGCGCAACGACCCGCCCCCGCTTGGCATGGTAAACGAAGTGGAAACCAACCGATTAATGGAACACTACGAGCGTAACGGTCTGATACAATTGCCGTTAAAATACGTGGAGCCGATATTTCCGCCAGTCGCAGAAGGCGCAAGCCGCGAAGATGAATTAGCGCAAGTTCGCTTTTCGCCAATGCACATGGGTTTTTTACCAAACCCCGAAGCGAAGATTAACACATACACAAAAGCAATGATGACCGATTTTGTACTGGCTTTTTTAGTTGACCATTATGGCTTACCAGAAAACCACCCCGTATTGCTTGAAACCCTTAATTCTATAAAAGTATAGGTGAAACCCATGAGCGAACAAACAGAACCTCTGCAACCTAAATCTCGTTTTTTTAGTTTGCGCCTGAAAATTTGGCTAGGCTTTACTTTAATTTTTATTCCAATCTTTATTGGCAGTTACGCTTGGTTTTATAACTATACACGCGATAGAGTATTTCAAACCATCACCGACGATTTAACGCAAACCGTTCATGGCGCATTAGCCGGGATAGATAAAGAAGGCTTCGTGCAATTATATGCCGAAGAAAGCGCCAATAACCCCATGTGCCCGCCAGCCAAACCAACGGCAGATACGCCTCCCGAAGAAAATGGATACTACCCCGATAACCCCTTGTATCTTGAGCATGTCAACTGGTTGCGGGCTGTGCAATTCACCGAATTAAAAGAAGACCCCAACGGCGACGCTTCCAAAGAAACGATTCGACTTTACACATACATTAAAGGACCCGACGAAGGCGAAGTGATTGCCATTGGCAGCACAGGGTACTTCCGCGAACCGCGCGGCGGCTTTCGGTTTTGCCAAAGATACACTTCAGAATCAACCCGCATTTACGATGGATTAACAGGGCGCGTTGACGCATGGGAACCCTATAGCGACCGCTTTGGCACATGGATTACAACCTACGCCCCAATTATTGACGACAATGGGAATGTCATTGGCGCGCTCGGCGTAGATATTCAAGCTAGTTATGTAGATGAAGTGACCGCTGAAATTTTGCAACAAGGAATCATCGCCTTTGCCGTCACATTTGCCATTATTTTCGTACTTGTTTATTGGTTGGCGGGCTTTCTCACTCGCCCTATTATTGGCTTAGCCAATGTTGCAAAGAAAATCGGCGAGGGCGATTATGAACAAGAAATTGGCAGCGGCAATAGTAACGTGAAAGATGAAATTGATACGCTCACCGACGTCTTCAAAGTGATGGTGGATAAAGTTGCCCAACGCGAACAAAGTTTACGCGCCCGCGTACAACAATTGGAAATTATGATTGACAAATCCAAACTTACCAAACAAGTGAGCGAAATCGTCGAAAGCGAATTTTTCCAAGATTTGCAATCTAAAGTTAAAGATATGCGTAATCGTTTTACAAAGGGAGATTAAGAAAGAAGCCCGCAACTTTTGCTGCGGGCTTCTTTCTCGCTTCATGCTTACGGGGTAAGTTGTTTCTGCGCCTGAAATTTTTTCTTAAGGTTGAATGGGTTTAATCACGCCCACATCTGCAGGGGCGCCGCCAAACAAACTAATATCTCGGCAAGATTGTCTATCTATTCGGAGCAACACCGCATCGTTAGATAAAGCGTCCACCTGAATAATGGTATCTTGCTGGTAAGTAGAATCTACGGTTAATTTTAGAATAACCTGATGTTGCGCGGGTAAATTGCTTATGCATACTTTTTTATCTGGGTGTGCGCGGTCTTCGTCAATGGCGCGTAATAAGCCGCAAGCGTTGGGTAAATCTACGGCGCCAGTATTTTTTATAGTTACATAGGCGTTCGTCACTTCGCCCATGCCGTTGAGAATATCTATGCTGGTATTACAGCCTAAAATGTCAATGCCGACCGATTGGCTTGGGGCTTGAGTAACAGTTTGGGTTGGCTGAACAAGCGTCACCGTAGAGGAAGGAGGCGGGGTTGGGCTGGCGGTTTCCGTCACCTGAGCGATGATTGTCACCGCTGGGGTGATTGTGCCGGGCGGGGGAATGATTAAAGGCGTGGGCGAAACGATATTCGGCGTGGAAGAAGGGTGAGCCGTCCACACAGGAAAGGGCTGCGGCGGCGCGCCCCAGGCGTCGCAGGCAGAGAGCCAGAGTAGAAACAGGATGGCGAAGGGCTTTTTCATTCTTGTATTATACCCCCGCTAAAATTAGTGAAACTTTTAGGGGATAATTTGCTACTAACATTAAGAACATTTTAAAGGCTTTTGATTTATAATGATAAATTAATCAGTTGTTAATATGAGCAATTTTGTATCGGATTGATTTTATGAATGACTTAAGAGTATCCATAACAATTTTAGTGTCTTATGTGATTGCCGTTCTCGGCGTTGCAAATATTGACGAGTTTCAAGAAAGCTTTATAGATTTTAGCCCGCCTTTTTTTGTCTTAATTGCAATTGTCGTATTTTCAGAGTTGATATTAGTGAGTTTGTTAATACGCTCGGGCGTTAAGTTAAGATATTACTCGGTGATAGTTTTTTGGGTTTTTGCGTATGGCGCTGTCTGGGCGTTTTACTCGAACCCAAGAATAACGATAGAAGTTCATGTCATTCAATTTTTGCTCATTATTCTTTCTGCTATTCTCGCCTATGATGTTGGAAAACGAATAGGCGAAATAGATAAAACTTTAGAAGGTTTATCTTCTACCGCATACCCAAACCGCGCCAGAGATATTCAGTCTTCACGAGATTTAGTCGCCGCTGAAATTACGCGCAGTCGGCGGTATCATCACCCATTGTCTTTGTTGGCGATTAAGCTAGAAAAACCTAAGGGGAAAGAAGGTTGGAGAGAGTTAGAATCTTTAGCAAGCGATATGTATGAACGGTTTGCCATTGCGAAAGTGAGCCAGATATTAAGCGACTTAGCGCGCAGCACCGATATGATTTTATACGACCGTGACGGTCAGTTTATTTTACTTTGCCCTGAAACGAATTTGAGCAATCTTAAAGTCCTTGCGGAAAGGATGGAAGCGGCTGTAGAAGAAAGTATTAATGCTAAGATTGAGTGGGGCGGGGCGACTTTCCCTGATGAAGCGTTGACTTTTGAAGATTTATTGCAAACCGCCCAAAAGCGTTTGAATAGCCCTGCTCCTACTCCTGCTTCTTCTCCAGAAACCATATCTGACTTGTCCACTCCTGAGAAATTATAAGCGTTGCGTTATGAATTCAAATCGAATTATAGAAGAAGATTGGGTTAAGAATTTTGACCCCAATAAACGTTTGTTAACGGGGAAATCTTACTTAGTTGCCAAACGGATTTACGACCTTGCCATTGTAATTCTATTTTCGCCGTTTTGGATTCCGGTTATGGGGATTATAGCCCTTCTGATATGGCTAACTTCGCCCGGCGCGCCTGTAATTTTTGTTCAAAACCGAACAGGAAAAGGCGGTAAGCGTTTTAAGATGTTGAAATTTCGTTCTATGGTTCCAAACGCTGAGGCGTTAAAAGGAACATTAGCGCAGTTAAATGAGCGTGGAGAATTATCTGGTCCCTTAAAACTTCAGAACGACCCGCGCGTTACCAAAATTGGAAGGATACTAAGAAAAACCAGCCTAGATGAATTACCGCAAGTCATTAACATTATTAAGGGCGATATGAGTTTAGTAGGACCACGACCAACCTCGTGGAGTCCAGAGTCTTATAAACTTTGGCAAACAGAACGATTAGATGTATTGCCTGGCATCACTGGGTTGTGGCAAGTTTGCGGGCGCGGAAGCGAAGATTTCAACGAATGGTTGAAGTGGGATATTCGCTATCTTGAAAAGAGGTCTTTATGGTTCGATACATTAATCTTAATAAAAACCTTACAGCGAGTGATTAATCAAAAAGGAGCTCGCTAAGGATTCGCTCATACACAAGCAACCAATAGATTCAAAAAAATGTTAAATTGAGCCGAGAAGTACGCTTAACTTCTTAAGAATAGCGATTGAAAATGATACTAAAAAAAGATTACCCCTATATCCTCCTTGCTGTTGTAACGTCCGCTTTAACAGCGACAGCCGTATTTGACCCTGGAGACTCTATAGGCACATTTGCTTTGTTGGGCTTAATTGGGATTGGGGTAGTTATGGCAATTATCATCACCCCTAGCCTTGGGGCAAACGTGCTTGTGATTGCAATTTTTTCAAATATTTCCACCCACTTAACAAAATTAGGCATGCCTGGAATTATCAAACCGTTGGTTGCGGTTGTATTCGGCTCAATCTTATTGAGAAATTATTACATTGGGCAAATTCCAGTCAATCGCCCTAAACTACGCCGAATTGAAATATTTCTAATCCTATACTTCATGGCTGTATCCGCCTCTTACTTAACCGCCACCGATAAAGACCTAACGATGGAAAGCATCATAGATTTAGGCAAAGATATTGTCATTATGTATTGTGTGTTATTCTGCATTCGAAACTTCAAAGAGTGGAAAAATATTATCATTGTGATTATCGCTTTAATGGCGGTTATATCTTTTTTAGGCGCATATCAAATGACCACTGGAGACTTTGACCAAGACTTTTTTGGTCTTTCCTATGTGAATAAAGACGACCGCCTGAGCGGACCGATTAATGAGCCAAACATGTGGGGGCAGGTCATCGTATCGGTTTTACCTTTTGTGATATTTGGCTTTTTGCGCAGCGACATCAATGGAAAATTGATGTATGCCGGCGCATTCTCCTTAATGATTTTTGCGCTGCTTAACACATATAGCCGCGGAGGGTATTTAGCGTTTTTTGTTTGTATATTTTTAATTATGTTCTTTTTTACAAAATTCAATCTTCTATTCACCTCGGCGGTTATAGGGCTTTTAATTTTAATCGTGCCTTTTATTCCTCCCGCTTATGTTGAAAGATTCCAAACCTTAACCGCTTTCACTTCTACCTCGCAAACCGGCATTTACCAAGAAGGCTCGTTTCGCGGGCGCACTAGCGAAGTCATAGCGGGGTTCAAAATGTTTTCCGACCACCCAATTTTAGGAATTGGCTCTGCAAATTACGCTATTAACTATCAAAAGTACGCCCAAATTATCGGCATTGAAACGCGGGCGGAAGAACGCGAAGCCCATTCGCTCTATGTGGAAATTATGGCTGAAACAGGCATTCTAGGAATACTTTCATTTTTAGGCTTTTTATTTGCTTTATTTCGCGGTTTATCTAATATAAAGGCAAATTTAATGCACACTCGCTACTACGCTCAAATCTCCCCCTATATTTCCGCTATGCAAGTTTCTTTAATTTCATACTTATTCGCCTCTTTGTTTTTACATGGCGCATTTCTCAGATTTTTTTGGGTACTTTCCGCCCTTGCTATGGCATTAATACAAATTTCATATGAGCTTATGAACGAACAACCTGATAGCCGCATAGAGGAGGCGCTGGTTTGAACACTTTTTCTGAAGCGGAAAAAAATGAAGAAAATAGAAAAAATTTAGTTCAAAAGGCAGGCAGGGGAATACTATGGAATTTTTTAACATTTGCATTAGGAAAGGTGAGCGTTCTGGTAACAACGGCAATTCTTGCTAGGTTGCTCACTAAAAACGATTTTGGATTAGTCTCCGTAGCGGTCATTGCGGTTAATTATCTCTCAATCGTCAAAGACTTAGGGCTAGGCGTAGCCCTAATACAAAAAAGAGAAGATGTTACCCGCGCTAGCAACACAGTTTTTACCATAAACCTAATCTTAGGATTTTTCCTAACAGGGGTTTCATTCATTATCGCGCCTTGGTTTTCTACGCTTTTCAACGAGCCTGAAGTCACGCCTGTGCTTCGCTGGCTCGGCGTTTCCTTTGCCATTAATGCCCTAGGCGCCGTTCATTCGGCTTGGCTAATGCGCGAAATGGATTACCGCCGCAAGTTTATTCCAGACATGGGGAACTCGCTTGTTAAAACAATCGCCTCTATTGTTTTAGCGTTTAGCGGAGCGGGCGTGTGGGCGTTGGTGCTTGGACAATTACTGGGCTCTTTGGCTTCGGCGATTTTATATTGGGTCATTACCCCATGGAAACCGCGTCTTGTTATCCATGCCGACCTTGCAAAAGGACTATTAAATTTTGGCTCCACCGTAACTCTTGGCGATATTCTCGGCGTTATCATTGATAATCTTGACTATATCATCGTCGGAAGAATATTTGGCGTTGAACAATTAAGCGTTTATCAACTAGCGTACCGCCTCCCTGAAGTATTACTCGTGGGCAATTTGTGGGTGATGTCCGGAGTAACCTACCCAGCATTTTCATCTATTCAGAATAATATGGATGAAATCCGCCGCGCCTTTTTGATGTCTATCCGCCTCATTCAACTGCTAACTTTGCCCATTGCTCTTGGGCTATTCCTTACCGCCGACCCAATTGTTCGCGTTGTGTTTGGATTAAACTGGCTAGAGGTCATTCCTATCCTGCGGGTTTTATCTATATATGCTCTTATCTACTCTTTCTCTTACCATGTCGGCGATATTTATAAAGCCACAGGCAGACCTTACCTCTTAGTTTGGCTTTCAATTGCTCACCTTATGGTTCTTGCGCCTTCCATGCTCCTTGGCGCTTACTATTTCGGACCCATTGGCGTCGCTTATGGGCATGTTGTTGCAATAACTTTTAAGCGTATCTTGGGTTTGGGTATTGCCATGCGCTTTGTGAAAGTGACCCCGCTAGAAATTTTGCGTCAATATCGCCCCTCATTTAGCGGCGCATTACTAATGATTCCAGTTGTGTTACTCGCCTCTTTTTTCGTAAAAGACTTAGACCCATTTGTGCAACTGCCTATTCTCGTCGCCGCTGGAGCGCTGGCATACTTCGCCGTATTATGGAAAATAGAAAGAGAAAACCTCACGCGGCTTTTGAAAAAAATTTTTGTTAGAAAATAAGCCTATATGCACTCGATGAAACCTACGGACGCCTATAACATTATATATATGATTGACGGGCTAGGCTGGGGCGGAGCAGAGCGCCTAATGATACCCATCTTATCCGCCCTTGACCGTCGGCGTTTTAATGCGCGCGTATGCGTTTTACAAAACAAAGACGGCAACCCTGTGGCTAACGAATTACGCGAAATAGGCATACCCGTAGATATGCTCCCCATCCGTTATTTGCGAGATTTAACTGCAATTCCTAGAATAAGCGCTTACCTGCAAGAAACGCAAGCCGACTTGCTTCATGCTCAATTAGAATTTGCAACCGTACTTGGAGGAATTGCCGCAAAAAGACTTGGCATCCCTTCCGTTACCACTTTACACACTATTCCAAATGATATTGAAGGATTAAAGGGGAAACTTCACTTTGCGCTTGAAAATTTTATTTTACGAAATTTTATCAATTGCATCGTCTCTGTATCCGAAGAAGCGCAGCGCTTTTATTTACAAACCGCTAAGTTTTCACAAAGCAAATCTCGCGTTATTTATAACGGAATTGATATAAACAAATACTCAATCGCCTCATCTGAACGCGCAAAAGTTTTAAGTGAGTTTGGCATCCCAGAGCATGTTACTCTCTTAACCACCGTAGCCGTGCTGCGCGAACCAAAAGGGATTCAATATATGATTCGCGCAATGCCCAAAATCCTGCGCGCCGATTCAAATATCTACTACCTTGTTGTTGGCGGCGGAGAATATTTTGAAAATTTACAAGCCGAAGTTAAGAAACTTGACCTCGAAAAAAACGTTAAGTTTGCAGGCGCTCGCAAAGATATCCCTTCTATCTTATCTGTGAGCGATTTATTTGTGTTGCCAACCCTCACCGAGGCGCTTCCTACCGTGTTAGCGGAAGCAATGGCGGCAAGTTTACCTATTGTGGCAAGTCGAGTAGGGGGCGTGCCTGAAATGATTCAAGATGGATTCAACGGAAAATTAATTGAACCCGCTAACCCTGAAGCCCTTGCAGCGACTTGCCTCGAACTGTTAAGCGACCGCCAAACGCTGCGGCAAATGGGAAACGCTGGTAGGAAAATTGCAGAAGAAAAATTTAATATAAAATCGCAAGTGCGGCAATTGCAAGACTTATACGCTCAATTAATCTTACGGAAAGACCTTCAATGAATACTGAAAATCAATTTCTTGACGCAAAATCTTTTCGGTACTCTCTGGATTGGAGATTTTTTTTGCCTATTTCGGAAACCAGCAAAATACTCTATATTGGCGAAGGCGGCTCAGAAGTACAAGCTTTTTTTGCTAGGTTAAACGTCAATCGTTTTTCGGTTTTAGACGGCGATAACTTAGATAAAATCCGCTCTTCGCCTGATTTACCCTCCACATTTGATGTCATTGCAATTCCTTACGATATTCCTTCTCATGGCGAATACGCCGCGCTAAAAAAACGATTAAGCCCAGGCGGTAGTTTATTAATCGGCTTTTCTAATCGCTATCTTTCTATAAGAAAAAATGCAATTTCTCTCTTAAAGTTAAGGTTTCTTTTGGCGCGAGCGGGGTTTTCAAAAGTAAAGTATTATGGCATTTTCCCAGACCAGTATGCGCCTGAGTATATCTTTCCATTAAATTTGCACGCCGTTGCGTTTGCTTTACGTCACCGATACCAGTACCGTATGAAATCGTGGTTGCTACAAGGACTTTTATTCTCGCCGTTTCTTTTCTTATTATTATATTGCGCGCCCGCTTATTATGCGATAGCGACCAGCGACAACCCCTAAAAAATAATATGCCCAATTTTGTTAATAACCTCACCGCGCTTTTATCCAGCAAATTAGACGCGCATCAATATTCGTTAAACTCAGTGGATTGGTCGCTGCTTTCTAACGGCTTAACCGAGTTTGATGAGAATATTATATTTTTTGGGTTTGATAAGGCTAGTTCAACCCCATCGTTTGTGGCAAAAGTCCCTCGTCTGCCTAAGAATATTGCAGTGATACAAACCGAATATGAGCGCTTGCTTGAAATTTGCAAAATTTTTGGCGAAAATGCAAAATTCTTAATTCCTCAGCCTATTGCTCTTTCGCAAATTCATAACCAACCTGTCTTAATAACCACTTATGTAAACGGCGCAAGCCTTGTTCGCTTACGCATTACAAAAGGCTTGCCAATCTTTCGGTCATTTTCTTTAAAAGCGGCAAAAACTTTGCGTTATGTCCTTGATACTACCATGACTAAACTCTTGCCTGGCGAAACAGTGCAATCTAATTTCTTTCAAAAAGCCGAAAAATTTAAGAAAATGTATCCTGTGCAGCCAGCGGAAATTGAAGCCGTAGATAATCTTTGCGATGAAATTACGCAGACCGAGAGAAACGCCGCATACCGTGTCTTAATTCATGGGGATTATTGGCATGGTAATATCATTCTTGAGCCTAAATTTGAAAATTATATGTTGGTAGATTGGCAATATTCGCGTTGGACGCATGACGCCAGCCAAGACGTATATTTGTTTTTGTTGGCAGGCGCGCTTGCCACTATTCCTAACTCTGTAGCGCCGCAAATACGCGCTCAAAAAGCCGTTCAGGCCCTGCTTGATTGGAAAGATATTGTGCAAGCGTATTTGTCAGAATTCGGCCGCCCTGATCATTACAATATATTCCCTTTACGCTCAGGGATGTTGCTGTGCTGCATTGAAAAAGCGGTGCGCGCTAGTTTAGAACTTGGCTTTGACCGTGAAGAAGATTTAGTGTGGTTTTATTTTTTTCGAGAACTTTTATCGTTATTTGACGCCAAGAAAATAAGCATATAAAATTACAACATTCAATCATGAAAAAGCCTCATATTATCGTAGTGGAGCCGTTGAATAACGGCGGATTGCTTCATTTTAGTTATCAATTGTGTAACGCCCTATCGCTTATGGGGGCAGAGGTGGAATTAATTACAGGGCAAGACTATGAATTAAGTTTTTTGCCTCATCATTTCAAAGCCCACAAAATACTTAAACTGTGGAGCGCATTTGAAGACCGCTCGTCTGATATTACATTAAACTCATTTCAACGATTATGGCTTGTTCTTTTTAGAAAAGCCCGCAGAATCCCTAGGGCTTTTCTAGCGCTTTGGGCTTGGGTGGTCATTACAAAGCATATTTTGCGCGCCAAGCCAGATTGGGTATTGTTTTCTATACTGGAATATCCATTTCAGTTTTTGTTTATTTATTTTCTTAAGCTGCGCGGTTTTTCTTTAAGTCAACTGTGTCATGAATTTGAGGAACGCGAACAAAAACACGGAGGCGACATCTTACGCCGTTTTGATTCAATTGCGTATGAATCTTTTTCTAAAATCTTTTTTCTCTCAGACGACGCCCAAAGGCGCTTCCTGCGTTTGTTCCCTTTTGTTGAGAAGAGAAAAACCTTTTCTATTCCGCACGGAAATTCAGAGTGGTTATTGGGTATTCAATCGCCTTACAAAAAAGAAACGCTTATAAAAAAATATAACATTAAAGAAAACGAAACGGTCGTGTTGTTTTTTGGCTTGCTTTCGCCTAGTAAAGGTATTGAAGTATTGTTAGAAGGTTTTGCCTTAGCCCTACAATCTTGCAAGGCTAAATTGGTTATTGCGGGGTATCCGACAAAATATATAAACGCCAGAACGCTTAAACTACACACAACGAAACTTAATATCGTGGATAATGTTTCTCTAGATTTGAGGTATATCCCATTAGACGAAATTGGCGCGCTGATGGATTTAGCCGCAGTTGTTGTTTATCCATATTTAAGTAGCACGCAAAGCGGCGCCTTGCAAACGGCATATACATTTGGTAAGCCAGTGATTGCAACGCGAGTAGGCGGTTTGCCTGAAGTGGTTGAAGATGGAAAAAGCGGTTTTTTGGTGGAGCCGAGACAGCCGCGCGAACTTGCCGAAAAAATTATCTTTATGGTGAACAACCCCGCTCTATGCCGCCAAATGGGCGAATATGCCAAGCATTTATCCGAAACTCGTTTTAATTGGCAATTTGTTGCCCAAAAAATATTACACGCTTATCAATCGGACAATGAAGATTAAACAGATTTGAGGCGATTTAGCGGGCTTAGTAAAATAGAAAAATGAGACATGGTGTGGCGATTCGATAGAAAAATCCTACGAATCGTATAAGGTGAGCGTTTTACGCTAAGTAACGAGGTGGGTCCGCTTAATAACGTAAATGCGGTTGCAAAGCCGGATTGTTTTGCAATTTCGGCAATTTCTAAGTTAAAGTCCGCTTTTGTGCCGTTTGGATAGGCAAAGCTAGTGACGGGCTGATTGAGTTCTTTTTCAATTTTCTTTTTAGACTGTATCATTTCTTGATGCGCCTCATTTAGCGAAACGCGCGTTAAGATAGGGTGATTAACGGTATGAGCGCCGAATTCAATATTTGCCGAGCGCATTTCTTGAATTTGCTCCCAATTTAACGTGACTGTGGCAAATTTTTCTTGCGGAATAGAAACGCCTAGCGCTTCGGGTAAGGCTGTAACCCATTTTTGCTTTTCTTCTTCGCTTAGCAATTTTGCTGCCGCTATCCATTGTTTTAGCGCAAATTGCTTTTCTTGTTGCGTGCGCCAGGTTTTTTCAGTGTTGTTTGGAAGGGTGACTCGGTCTGCTTGGGTGTGGAAAAAGCAAAAGGATGCCAAATCCCAGTAAAAGGGGCGGTCCGAGGCGATATATCCGCTTGTTAAATAAATCACTGCGGGAAAATTATATTTTTTGAGTATTGGGAACGCATAGAGATAGTTATCTAAATAGCCGTCGTCAAATGTGATTAGAGCGGCTTGCGGCGGCAACGGTTTGTTTTTTAAGAGCCAGTTTGTTAAATCTTCTAAAGAGATAACTCGATACCATTTTGCTATAAAAGACATTTGCGCTTCGAACGCAGGCGGGTTGGCGCTGATATTTGGCTGAAACATATCTTGATTGTTTTCAAGCCAATCAATGCGGTGATAGTTCAAAACCGTGAGCGAGTTTGGGAAAAGTTTTTGAGCAAAGCGCGTAACGCCGCTTTTATGCGTAATAGTTAGGATTGTTTTTGATAATAAAGACATTAGCGTTCCTTATCCGCTATCGTTTTATTTTGACGTATGGCAAAGGCTTTGCGATATGCTTGCCATGTGAGTTGAAATTGTTTTTCAAGGTTAAATTCTTGTTGTATGCGGTTTTTGGCGCGCTTCGCTAATTGCGTCGCTAGATTTTTATCCTTGGCGAGTATATGGATGGCGTTTGCCAATGCGGCGGGGTCATTGGGCGGCACAAGCAAAGCGTGCTCTTGGTGAGTTACTAGTTCGGGGATGCCGCCCGTATTTGAGGCAACCATAGGAACGCCAAGCGCCGCCGCTTCGAGCAGCGCAATAGGCGTGCCTTCGTATCTTGAGGGCATAACAAAAATATCGCTAGATTTTATAATTTGTAAGACGGTTTCGCGGTTTTGGTAGCCCGCTAGCGTAACTACGCCGTTTAGTTGGGCTTGTTGAATTTGCGCTTCTAATTCAGGTCTGAATTTTCCTTCGCCGACAATTAGAAAATGAACATTTGCATTTGTTTTGGTAATTATCTTTGCGGCTTTAATTAATACGTCATGTCCTTTGATTGGCACAAGCCTTCCGACCGCGGTGCAAATGGTTTTGTTATTTGGTAATGAAAATTTGTTAATTAGCCAATTGCGCTGATTAGGGGCGTCTGTTGAGGCGATATCAATGGCGTTATAAATTAATTCAATTTTTTCGTTGGGTATGTTAGCCGCTAAAGCCGATGCGAAATCATTTTTTGACACTGTAATATATAAATCTAAGTTTGCGTTTGTGGCTAATTCAAGCATGGTGTAGAGTTTTCCTTTTAAGGAAAACTTTCCATGCTCGTTGGCATACCAGCTGTTTAGCGTGGAAACCAGCGCGGCGTTTGTGTTTTTAACCGCAAAACTCGCCCAAAATTTAGATTGAATGTTTTGCGTATCTAACACTTGATAGCCTTCTTGTGAAATTAAGTTTCTAATGTTTTTAGGGATGTGAATATCTAAGCGATGTTCGCCGACGATGTGAAGAGGGATGTTGAATTTTTGCGCTTCTTGGCTAACGGCGCTTGAGCGAACTGCGGCTAACGCCACTGTGCCTGGCGCCGCCTTGCGCATTAATGTCAAAATTCTGGATGTGGAGCCTCCATATCTTATAGAAAGGTCTATAACCAATATTTTTAATTCTTTTTGGGTTTTAGACGATTCCATGTCTTTGTTTTATCTTCTTTCCACTTTTTGCCATAAGTGTCCTTGCCCGCCTTTGATGAACTGAAAAAAGCCTTGTAACGCGGCGAGATTGCTGTTCACTAAAAAGGTGGGCAAATAAAATAATAAACGCAAGCGGCTATCTCCTTGTTGTCTTTCAATTTTCATTCCAACAATCGCCATCAGGTAAAAGGTAATTTGTAAGATTAAGAAGATTAAATCAACCGGCGGCGAAAGGTAAAACCAATGATTTGGTTTTGGGTATGGTATGAAAACGGCGGCAAGATTCATGGTAAATACGATAATCATAAAAAACGGCACGAGTGGGCGTAAATATTTATGAGAAACAATTTGCCAAATTAATATTGGGTTTTTTGGCAACAATTTGAACGATAGCGATATGGCTTGATACCTCCCGGCGTTAATGCGCCTGCGCCTAACGATTTCGTCTTTCGCGCTAGGGGAGATGCGCTCTGTGGATTTAGCGTCTTCTACGTAAATTAATTTGTATCCTTGCCGTAAGGTTTGCATAGCGGAGTAAAAATCGTCGTTAATGATGTAATTGGGCGGCGTAGAGTATATGCTTTTCCGAATGGCGAGGATTTCTCCCGCTACGCTTGTGCAGCTGCTCACTCTGCTTTCTTGCTTTTTGATAAAAGACTCATACTTCCAGTATAAGCCTTCCGAATTTCCTAATTCGCCGTCGCCCTTTTCGATGGTTTTTGAGCCGCTTACCGCTCCAACTTGGGAGTCGGCAAATGGTTGAACGAGTTTTTGAATAGTGTCAGGTTTATAAAAGTTATTTGCGTCTGAGAATACGATAATTTCGCCGGTGGTATATGGCATGGCTCTATTAATTGCCGCCATTTTGCCGTTGCGTTGAGGCTGGTGAAGGAGCGTGATGCCGAATTTTTCAAAGGGTTTTACAACTTGCTCTGTGCCGTCGTCAGACCCATCAGTGACGACTATGATTTGAAGTTTGTCTTTGGGGTAATCAATGGCAAGGCTGTTTTTTATTTTTTCTTCTATTACGTTTCTTTCATTGTATGCCGCAATTAATAAGGTCACTGAGGGGGTGTAGGGAATTGGGGCGATTTTCTTGTTAAGCGACGGCATAAGCCAAATAAGAATAGGATACCCAAAATAGGTGTATAAAATTGCAAAAAGGCTTAGCCAAAAAAAGAGGGCAATGGTTATAGGTAAAACGGTCATGATATTGAAATTCTGCATAATCAATTTATGTGAGAGTATAGGCTTTAATGGGTTTCGTGTAGCGAGAACGCAACCCGAAACCGTACAAATTTCCTACTAATAAAACTAGAGCAAAGCGATTTACCGATTTGGTTCGATGGTAGAATTATCTACTTGCAACGTATTATAACAGGTAGGATGAAGGAGATTGCTACATGGAAGTACGGTTCATTCTTAAGATTTTGCAAAGGGGTTGGTGGCTTATTTTGATTTCGGCGTTGCTGGCTTTAAATTTCTCTTTGATATATTCATATTATTTTGCCTCCCCTCAGTATGAATCAGTAGCTCGCTTTATCGTTAGCCCTAATCTCCAAAGTACAGATAACCAAGATATAGTGGATAGTTTAGACACTTTAGATAGGCGTTCTATTATCGCCACTTATGCTGAAGTGCTAAATAGTAATCAAATCAAGCAAGAAGCGTTGTTGCTTTTAGGAGACGACCCCTCTGCGTTTGAAGATTACACCATGTCCGCCACTTTGATACCAGACGCAAACGTAATCCGATACAGCGTACGAGGTCCCAACCCAGAAGTTGCGGCTCTGTTAGCGAATGGTATAGGTCAATATGCAATTGACTATGTTCGTCGCTTGTATGTTGTCTATAATATTGATTTTTTAGATAGAGCTACCCCAGATGAAGAAGCGATTCGCCCGCGTCCACTGCAAGACGCTATTTTGGCATTGATGGTTGGCACAGTGATTGGCGTTGGGTTGGCTATCTTTCGCGACCAAGTTTCGGCGACGATTACGCGCTTTGGGCAGCGTAATACAATTGATTATGAATCGCAAGCCTATACCCGAACTTACTTTGACCGCCACATGCGTCAAGAAGTTGTTAAGCAGCCCGATGTTATTATTACATTAGGCATTATTCATCTCAATGGAATTCAAGATATCTACGACTCCTTGCCGCAAGTTTATATAAACAAAATCATGCGTAAAGTGACGGAAACTTTACGATACCAACTTCGCGGAAACGATATTGTTGGGCGGTGGTCAAAACTGCAATTTGCGGTATTGTTGCTTGGCACAGACGGTATTTCTGCCGCCAGCCGCTTTGAGCATATTCAAGAGATTTTAGACCAGCCTATTTCTTTAGAAGAAGGGGGCGAATTCGACATCAACCTTGATGTGCGCATTGGATTTGCCGACCGTCAAGGCGGCGAGGCTATTAATGTATTAATTAATCAGGCGGAAAGCGCCTTGAATATATCTATGGAATCGAACACGAAGACGAATATGTACAAAGTTCGTCCTTTTGGTTAGAACTCATGCATGGAGTCTTTCATGAAAATTAAAGCGTTTGTTTTTATTTTATTAATTGCTATATCTTTTTTTCCCGCTCATGCATCTGCACAGAGCGAGGTGTACGGCGATTTGCCAGACGTTTTGAATGAGATACAAATTACGGATAACCGCGCAACATTTACTCTTTCTGATTTAGGTATAACAGAAAGAACCCTGCTCGGACCTTTAAGTGAAACGACTATACTTTTTAGCGTTCCGTCAAACTGGCAACTGACCGCCGGCGGCGTTATACAATTGCAGTTTGAAGTGATTATTAGCGGCATAAACCAAGCGGTTTCAGAAGATGCTAGTTATCCGGTGGGCGCGAATATTATTGTTGAATTTAATAATGTATTAATAGGCATCGTAACTGTTGACCGTTCTGGAAGCTACGTTCAAGAGTTTGCAATACCGAACGAGGCTCTCGTTTCGCCGCGCGAAGACGGGCGCCATGCTATTACCATTACATTAGATTCTCAATTGGGATGTAACTACGAATTAAACGCATCGGCTAAGATAAAACTTACTTCAGTGGTGGATTTGTTTTATCAACAAGGGAAGCCGACTTTAGATTTATCTCGCTTGCCGGCGCCTTTTTATCTGGATAATTCGATTGTAACGGATAGCGCGTTAGTCGTGATTCGAGATAACCCAGACCCCGTTGAACTGCAAGCCGCGCTAAACATTATGGCTGGGTTTGGCGCTATGATAAATGACGATTACAACCTTCAGTTAATTACTTATTCCGCTCTTGACGAATCTCTAAGAGGGCAAAACCATCTTATCTTTGTTGGGTTGCCTGATAGTTTTAGTATATTATCAAGCGTTAACTTTACTTCGCCTCAATCTAGCTGGGTTGAAGGAGACGGCGTTTTACAACTTGCTTTATCTCCTTGGAATCCATCGAAGACAGTTTTATTTGTGAGCGGAAATTCTTTTGAGGCGCTCTCAAAAGCGGCTCATGCTTTGAGCTCTGGTAACGTCTTAATTTACCAAAATCCTGAAATTGCTTATATATCTAATGTCCAGTTTTTACCCGCTGATATACCTGTGGTAGAACAGTTTACATTGGAAGATATAGGCTATGCTACAAGCATCTTAGAAGGCGTAGGCGGGCAGTCTGACGAGTTTACTTTTTATGTCTCTAAATCGCAAATTGTTAGCAGCGATGCGTATTTTGAAATCATTTACAATCATTCCGGTTTAAGCGATTACTCCGCTTCGGCTTTTTCATTATCATTAAATGGCAATGTGTTTTTTACAAAGTTACTATCGGAAGAAACTGAACAAGTCACAACTTTACAAATTAGAATTCCGCCAGGGTTTTTGCGATACGGCGAGAACACCCTTGAATTAGACGTTGATTTGTTGGTTGGGCAAGGTTGCGAAGCCGGCGCATTTGTTGAGCCATGGTTTAGCGTTTCAAACCAATCTTTGTTTTTTCTACCGTCTTCTGAAGAGCCTTTATCAAAAACCTTGTTGCATGATTTGAAGTTTTACCCTGAACTTTTTACGGTAACTAGCGACTTAAGCGAAATTACTTTTATCTTACCTGAATCGAATGTGGACGCTTGGCGTACAGCCGCTCAAATTTCCTACCAACTTGGTCTAACCGCGCAGCCAGACATTTCAAATATTCAAGTGGCTTATGGGAATGCTGTTTCTGACAGCGTAAAAGAAAACCAATCCATGATTATTATTGGTAAGCCAAGCGAAATACCCTTTGTTTCTGAAATTAATGACTTTTTGCCAGCGCCTTTTGACCTAGCCACAAATACCGCGAGCGAAAAGCAGTTGATGATATCTTACCGTATTCCTGAGGGGCAAAGCGTCGGTTATTTAGAACTGCTACAATCTCCTTTTAATAGCGAGAAAACTATACTGTTTATCTCAGGAAATTCCGATTTAGGCGTGCAACTAGCGGGCGATACGCTTATCTTCCCAACGCTTCAAGACCAACTTGCCGGCGTATTTGCGGTAACCAATGGGCTTCAAATCGCTACGGGAAGCGCCAGTTCTTCTTTTTCAGTTATTGGTCAAGGCATACCTAACGCTGAACAGGTAACGGAAATTTCTATTTCTCCTCAAACAATGCCAAGAGATATTGAAACGCCCGTTTGGTTGCTCCCATTCCTTGTTACCACATTTCTAACTATTTTCGTTGTAGCCATTTTAGTTTTTAGAAGGTTCTTGATGAAAGATAAATTGCGGCGTATGCAAGAAAGCCTATTGGATAAACTGGTTGATGAACAAAAAGATGAAAACCAAGAACATAAAGCGTAATAAAAATAAATAAAAGATTGAGGGAGACTTCTAAAAAGTCTCCCTCAATAATTAATTTCGTAACGATATGCTTCTGACCAGGGCAACCGCTGATAAGAACCCCTATTAAAACAAAAAGGCGCCTCAGGCAGGAGTCGAACCCACAACCTACTGATCCGAAGTCAGGCGCTCTATCCATTGAGCTACTGAGGCGTAGCCCAAATTATACACGATTTCACCAAGCCCAAGCCATGATAGAATCGACGTATCTTTTTGAAAAGGACGATGCCGCATGGTAGATGTTAAATTGTTTGGAGAGCGGGTGAGAGAAAGTTTACAAAAAGTCATCGTTGGGAAAAATCAATCGCTTGAACTCGTTTTGATTGGTTTATTGTGTCAGGGGCACATCTTAATTGAAGACGTGCCGGGCGTAGGCAAAACCATGTTGGCGCGTAGTTTAGCCCGTTCGTTAGATTGCGTGTTTAATCGCATCCAATTTACGCCAGATATGCTCCCCAGCGACGTTACGGGAATTTCTATTTACAACCAGCAAAAAAAGAAATTTGAGTTTCGCCCTGGTCCTATTGTTGGGCAAATTATCCTTGCAGATGAAATTAACCGCGCCACGCCCAAAACGCAGGCGGCGTTGTTAGAAGCGATGGAAGAGCGTCAAATCACGGTGGATGGCGTTACGCATCCGTTACCGCAACCGTTTATGGTGTTGGCAACGCAAAACCCTATTGAGTATGAAGGCACGTTTCCATTGCCAGAAGCGCAACTCGACCGTTTTCTCTTGCGAATGCGATTAGGCTACCCTAACATTTTAGATGAAATTCGCATTATTGATGACCAAACATTAACGCATCCCATTGAACGCCTAAAACCCGTAGTAAAAGTGAAAGAACTATTGCAAGCGGTAAACGCGGTTAAAAAAGTATATGTTTCTAATGCAATTAAGAGATATGTGGTGGAACTCAGCGTGCGAACGCGCCAAAGTCCAGACGTTTATTTAGGCGCAAGCCCAAGAGGAAGCTTATCCTTAGCGCGGGCGGGGCAAGCCATGGCGGCGTTACAAGGACGCGACTATGTACTGCCAGACGATATAAAAGCCCTAGCCGTTCCCGTCTTAGGGCATCGCATCATTGTCAGCCCCGCCGCAAGGTTAAGAGACTTAAGCTCAGATAAAATCGTGCAAGAGATTGTCGCCTCAACGCCGGCGCCGGGCGGCTCTTTTGCTCCCAATTCAGGAAAGCGCTAAATGAAGGCTGGGCGAGTTTTTGTTGCCTTATTGTTTATTGTTGGCGGCATAGGCGCGCTCATCAACGGCGCGCCGCTCTATTCTCGTTTTTTATACATGAGCGCCTTACTTGCGCTCACTGCTTGGGCGTGGACATTTTGGCTATCTAAAACAATTGCCGTAGAAAGAAGCGCCCGCGAACTTCGCGCAAACGTCGGAGATATTTTTGAAGAACGCTACAAACTCATCAATCACAGCCGCATCCCCGCCGCATGGATAGAAATCATCAACCAATCAAAGATTCCTTACGCCGCCGGCTCGCGTTTACTGACCTTAGTGATGGGCAGAAAAACCCGAACATACAACGCCTACTCTTGGCTCACCCAACGCGGCAAGTTTCAACTTGGTCCCACCGCTCTCAACATCGGCGACCCATTTGGCATTTTCACAACCTCAAAAATCATTCCAGCGCAAGATACATTAGTCGTTTTACCAATGCTTCACGAAATACAATATTTCCCAGCCTCTCCAGGCTTATTGCCCGGCGGGCATGTTATTCAAAGAAAATCGCAAGATATTACTCCCCATGCCGCCGGCGTGCGCGACTATATACACGGCGACGCAATGAAACGCATTCACTGGCGCACCAGCGTTCGCCGAAACAAATTAATGGTCAAAGAATTTGAGCAAGACCCGCAAGCCGAAGTGTGGATTTACCTCGATTCGCAGAAAACCGTTCACGCTCAAAAACCTTATCAATATGAAGAATTATCCGTAAACAATATCTTATTCATCAAACGCCCCAAGTTAAAACTACCGCCCTCCACGCTTGAATACGCCGTGAGCATTGCCGCCTCGCTAACGCATTACTTTATTCGCCAACGCCGCGCGGTTGGCTACGCCAGCATGGGGCAAACCTATAACATCCTCCCCGCCGATAGAGGCGAAAGACAAGAAGCGAAAATTTTAGAAACGTTAGCCTTTGTCCAAGCCGACGGTTCAATGTCAATTGCGGGCTTAGTCTCTACCCAAGCCATACAACTGCCCCGCCGTTCCACCGTTATTTTAATTACGCCCACCGTGCGCGAAGAATTATTGCAAGCGGTGGACGATTTACTTTTACGTTCCTTATACCCAATCGTTATCTTACTAAAAGCGCATACCTTTGGCGGCGTATCAGGCGCAGAAACGCTCATCGCTTCTTTGCGCCAACGGCGACTTCCTATTTACGCCATCGCTTGCGATGACGACCTTTCCTCCACGCTAAGCGCCGCCGCGCCAAAATTACAGGACTTTTCTTTATGGCAAACCCCAATATCCACACCATAGATTTACATTTTCAAAATAAAAAACAAGCCATCGCCTCGTATTTGATTAAGAGCGGCGATGCCGTAATCTTGATAGAAAGCGGACCCGCCTCTACCTTGCAGGCGCTTGATTCTGCTCTTTCAGCGTTTGGCTTATCTTTAGGCGACGTGACCCACGTCTTGCTCACGCACATCCATCTCGACCATGCCGGCGCGGCGGGGCAACTTGCCCAACTTGGCGCGCAAATTTACGTTCACCCGCTTGGCGCGCCGCATTTAGTTCGACCTGAAAAATTAATCGCCAGCGCTTCGCGCATTTATGGCGAGAGGATGAACCAACTATGGGGTGAGATTCTGCCTGTGGCGCAGAATCAAATTCACGTCCCGAATGAAGCGGAAGAATTTACCATTGGCAACCTATCGTTTCTTCCTATCAACACGCCAGGCCATGCCGACCATCATTTTGCTTATGTCTTTGAAGGCGTTTGCTTTTCTGGCGATGTCGGCGGGGTTCGTATTCCGGGCTATCCATATTTACGTTTGCCTATGCCGCCGCCCGAATTTCATTTTGAAAAATGGCGCGAAAGCCTTATGAAATTAAAAAAACTACGCCTCAAACAAATTGCCCCAACGCATTTTGGAATTTACGACGACGTAGATTGGCATTTGAACACATTGCAAGAAAATTTAGACGCCACCGAAACATGGCTTGAACAAGTCATGCCTAGCCAACCTTCATTAGAAGAATTACGCGAACGCTTTACAACATGGATGGAAAACCAAAGCCGCGAACAAGGCTTGAGCGAAGAAGTGATTCAAATTTACACCGTATCGAACCCAATTGGCATGAGCGCCGACGGTTTATTGCGTTATTGGAATAAATATAAACATGCACAATAAAGTTTGGTTCGATGAAGTTTTGCGTTTGACCAAAACTCTCATAGAGACCGCAAGCGTTAGCCCGAACATAGAAGATGAAAATAAATGCGCCGATTTGATTCGCCGTTTGACATTGGCAAATTATGAAAACGGAAAAACGCCAGACGTGTTTTCGGATTTTTGGTTTACGGCAGACGGCAGAAAAAACTTCGCTTGTTTGCTAAAGAGTAAAAGAAACTCTGCGCGCACGATTATTCTGATGGCGCATTTTGACACCGTAGGCGTGGATGATTTTGCCCGCTATGGCGGCGCCCACCTTGCCTTTCAGCCTGAACGATTGGCTGAAGAAATGAAAAAACATTTTCAATCAAAATCTAACTCTGCTCCAGCCAACGGCGATGAAGCATTAAGCGCTGCGGAACGCTCTGCATGGATTCACTTACAAACAGGCGATTGGCTTTTTGGGCGCGGCGCGGTGGATATGAAATCGGGCGTAGCGCTGAATATTGCTCTGTTTCGCGCATTTGCTAAGCCCGATGAAAATGGAAAACGTTTGATTGACGACTTAGAAGGAAATTTATTGCTGCTTGCCTGCCCAGACGAAGAAACAGAATCGGCTGGCGTTTTAGCGGCTGTGCCAAATTTATTGAAACTGCGCGAAAAAGAAAACTTGCATTATCTCGGCGTGATTAATACCGATTACACCGCCTCGCGCGACGACAATGAAAACGTCCGCTTTATTTATTCAGGCACGGTAGGGAAGTTACTGCCGTCGTTTTATATTGTAGGGGTTCGCACGCATGTCGGCGAAATTTTTCGCGGCGTAGACGCCGCTCACATAGCGGCAGAACTAGCGCGCGAGATTAATCTCAACCCTGCATGGATGGATACCTGGACCGGCAAATTGGGCAACCAAACCGTCTCTGAAGTTGCCGTTCCGCCGGTGGCGCTGCAACTGCGCGATTTGAAGCGCTCTTACAATGTTGAAACGGCGGGCGAAGCGTTTGTCTATGTCAATTGGCTTACGCTGCAAATCACCCCGTTTGATGCGATGAAAAAAATGAAAGAAGCGGCACAGCGGGCTTTAACTCAAGTCACGCGGCGAGCGGAAGAAAGTTATCGAGAGTTTCGCCAATTTGGCGGTCAGTTGCAAACGCCGCCCGCGTGGAATGGGTTGGTCGTTTCTTATGACGAGTTATTGCAAAAAGCCTCTTACGAGTATCGGGGCGACTTAAACCGTTGGATAAAAAACAAAACGAATGAACTGTTGCCCCAAACCAAAGATAGCCGCGACTTAAGCCGTTTGTTGGTTGCCGAATTAACAAACTTAGCAAAAATCAAAGGACCTGCTATCGTCGCCTTCTTTTCGCCGCCATATTATCCTTCTGTATTGCCCCAAGAGAATGAATTGACTCAAGCGGTGGATTTTGTCCTAAAGAATTTTAATGACGACATTCAGTTTCGCGGTTTTTTTCCGTATATTTCAGACTTAAGTTATATGCGCCTTGACGACTCTGACGGCATGGAAAGCCTAAAAAGATTTATGCCCTTGTTTGATTTAGAAAATAATGTTTACCCGCTTACCTCAAAAAAATTAGCTGAAATCAAATCTTTGAACTGCCCCGTCATTAATATCGGTCCTTTCGGCGCAGACGCGCACGGGCTGTATGAGCGCGTGTATATGCCCTATTCGTTTGAAACGGCGCCGCAGATAATTTTTCAGACCATCCAGCGCGCGCTTGCAAACTAACCCACCTGCCTGAGCGCAACAAAAATCACCCGCAACTTCGGGCTTCTTTCGTTGTTAACCTGATAATAACCCTTGCGCCTTGACAGTTACAGGCTTTTTCTCTATCATCACGCCGTTTGTTTGCCAACCTAAAATTGCAATTGTTTTTTTCAATAAACTTCTTGCAAAACCCCCTTGCTCCTTAGCCCTCCCTTTTTGGCAGAACGGTTGCGGATGAGGGAAAATAAAAAGAAATAAATTCGCTCCACCCGCAATCTGTTGCCAAAGAGAATATCCATTGAAGCGATGAGAGCGACACAAAAACATTGAAAAGGAAATACATATGATTCGGCACGCTAAAATTGTAGCCACAATTGGGCCCGCTTCCGATTCCGAAGCGGTATTAGAAAAACTAATTAAAGCAGGCATGAACGTCGCCCGCTTAAACTTTTCGCACGGCACACACGAACAACACGCTGAAAGAATAAAGCGCATTCGGGCTGTGGCGGAACGCCTCAATACCCCGCTAGGCATTTTACAAGATTTACAAGGACCGAAAATCCGCGTGGGCAGGCTCGAAGCCCCGCTCCAACTTTCCATTGGTCAAGAAGTATATCTATACCCAACCAAAGACACGCCCCCCATTACCGATTGCTCCTTAATTCCCGTAGATTTTCGTGAACTTTTTGAATCGGTTCATGTGAAAGATAAACTACTATTAGACGATGGACGGCTCGCTTTAGAAGTCCTCGCTTCAGATAACAACACCGTCCATGCCAAAGTGTTGGTGGGCGGCGAGTTGTTTTCACACAAAGGCATTAACTTACCGGGCGTAAAACTTCGCATTGCAGGCTTTACCGAAAAAGATAAAGCCGACCTTGCTTTTGGCATTTCACAAGGCGTAGATGCGGTTGCCATTTCGTTTGTGCGTAGCGCCGAAGACGTAAAAACAGTGCGCCTAGCAATTAAAGAATTTGCACAAGGCAAACGTGAACCTTTGCTCATTGCAAAACTAGAAAAACCAGAAGCGCTAGACGAACTAGACCAAATTTTAGACGTGGTGGACGGCGTAATGGTCGCTCGTGGCGATTTGGGCGTAGAACTCCCGCCAGAGCGCGTGCCAGCCTTGCAAAAGACAATCATCCATGCCGCCAATGCCAAAGCCAAATTAGTCATTACCGCCACCCAAATGCTTGAATCTATGATTCAAAACCCGCTTCCCACCCGCGCCGAAGCCTCCGATGTCGCCAATGCGATTTTTGACGGCACAGACGCGGTCATGCTCTCAGCTGAAACCGCTTCAGGCGAATACCCCGGTTTAGCCGTCGAAATGATGTCGCGCATCGTCATCGAAGCCGAGGCGCATTTCAAAGAATGGGGAAGCCGTCAAGATGGCAGAGCAGGCTTAGGCAAAAGCGACGCGGCTTCTATGGCGCGCGCGGCAAACGCCCTTGCCAGCGACCCAGACGTTAAAGGCATTGCCGTTTTCACCATGCAAGGGCGTTCTGCATGGCTCATGTCTAAAGCGCGCCCACCCAAGCAAATTCTCGGTTTCACCCCAGAAAAAAACACCCTCAATCAACTTGCCTTTTTATGGGGCGTAGAGCCGCACCTTGTGCGTTACGCCAGCTCGCTCGACGATATGATCGCCGATGTCGACTCAGTCTTATTAAAATCAGGCATTCAAAAAGGAAACCAAGTCGTGTTAGTTTGCGGATACCCCATTGGCGACCAACGCCCTCCCAACATGGCTTTATTGCACACCGTTGGAAGCGAACCAACCGTAAAACTTGTGCGCAAACTTGCCGAAAGCAACGTGGGAAAATAACCCCGCCTCATTCTTAGGGGAGGCTTGATTCTGTTTCATCGAAATTTATTTTCGCCTCAACATAAGCGGCAGTCATGTTCAACATGACTGCCGCTTATCTATTTTTCAAATGTCGCAATCAAAATGCCGATTGTAATTAGAACGCCCCCCAAAATAAATAAAGGCGTAATCGTTTCCGCTAAGAAAAACCAACCCAATACAGCCCCCACCACCGGTTGAGCAAAAAACGTTAAAGAGGCAACCGCGGCGGGCAACTCTGCAAAGGCATAATTCCATAAGAACATCGCTACGGCGGTTGAGATAATTCCCAAAAACAATAGCCCGCCGATAATGCCTAAGGTAATTTCGCCAACGCCTTGCGTATTGATTTCCCAAACGCTGAAAGCGCCGCTAGTGGGCAACCCACCCAACAGCATCATTGCGCTAGACGATAATAAATCGGCGTCTTTAGAAACTTTGCGAACCAATACAGAATACAAAGCCCATGTTAAACCTGCCGCCAATAAACTCATGTTTCCCCAAAATAGCGAAGGCGATAACTCGGCAGTGCGCGGGTCAATGACTGCAAGCACGCCCAACGTTGCCACCGTCAGAGCCATAATCCTTCTCGGCGTTGTTTTTTCTCCTAATAAAAACGGGGCGAACAACAACACAAAAGCCGGCGTGGTAGATGTAATCAATGCGCCGTTCGACGCCGTTGAAAGTTTTGTGCCGACAAACTGAAAGCCCAGCGAAATTCCGTAGCCCACAAAGCCAACCCAAAAACTTGTCCAAAATATTTTTTTGCTGACGCTTATCTTTGAATTTGATTTTTTGTTTCTCAAATGCATCGCAACCGCTAAAGTCATTGCGCCCATTAACAAGCGTAACGTCAATAACGAAAACGGCGGAATAACCTCCAAAACCACTTTGCTGACGACATACATGCCGCCCCAAATTGAGGCGGCAGTAAGCCCTGCGATTAAGCCCATGAATGAATTATGTTTTGTCATAAGCCCCCGATTATACCGAAATCTCAAACCTGTTCTTGCTTGAATGGATTGATATTCCGCATCGCCCCGAAGGTCTGGCTAAAAACCTTCGAGGCGTTTCGCGTAAGGCGAGTTAACTTATACAGAAGCGCTCGTCCAATTCCAAGCCAGCCATATAACGATTCCATTAAAGATTAGGCTGACCGCCAGTAAAAATTTATCATACATAGATGGGTAGGTAGATATGCTCAATAAATTGAATAACAACAAGAAGGCCGCCACAATAATATTTACCCAGCGATTGAGGGGGTAATCTAAAAATACAGAAAGCGCCACCATCAGAATTGGAATGAGCATTAAAACTGCCGCCGCCATCCACATCCACTGCGTGGCGGGTTGCCCTGCCATTTCGCCTGGTTTTGCGTCGCCGCTGAAAATTCTAATCACATCGCCTAAGAGGTAGGTGAACATAGTCGCCGCCCATAATGCCGAAAGTTTGATTTGTATATCTTCCATGTTTTATATTCCTTTTTTTGATTTATTAAAAGATACACGGAGAGAAACATATATTTTTTTATCTCCGTGTATCTCTGGTTCAAACCGCTACGAAATCTTAATGACTATCTTTCCGCTTGCATGACCTTGCGCCAAATGGCGGAACGCTTCAGGCGTTTGTTCAAACGGATACGTTTTCTCAACAAAAGATTTCACTTTACCGCTCTCAATTAATTGCTTAACAAAAATCAAATCGTCCTGATTGGGTTTGGCGGATAAGTTGGTCATTTTTTTGTTTGTGCCTATGGTCGCCAAACTTCCTAAAAGGATAGACTCAAAAATTTGCTTCAATGCCCCGCCGCTGCAAACATACACGCCGTTTGTAGTTAATGCGCGTTTATAATCTGCCAGCGTATGATAGCCGTTCGTCGCCAAAATTAAATCATACCGCTTTCCGTTTTTCGTAAAATTTTCTTTGTTGTAGTCAATCGTATAGTCGGCGCCGAGCGCGCGCGCAATTTCAATATGTTTTGAACTGCACACCGCCGTAACTTCTGCGCCAAACGATTTTGCAATTTGCACCGCAAACGTGCCCACGCCGCCCGAAGCGCCGTTGATTAAGACTTTTTGCCCCGCTTTGATATTTCCCTTTTTCAGGCTTTGCAAAGCCGTCACTGCCGCCATTGGAGCCGCCGCCGCCTCTTCATGCGATAGGTTAGTTGGTTTATGCGCAAAAGCGCTCTCTTTGGCGCATACATACTCCGCCAGCCCGCCCAACCCGCTAGACGATAAATCTGCAAACACTTCATCCCCAAGTTTGAATTGGTTTACATTCTTACCAACCGCTTCCACAACCCCCGAAATATCTGCGCCTAAAATGGTTCTTTTCGGTTTTTGAAGCCCATTTTCCAAACGGAGCATGAATGGCTCGCCTTTCAAAAAATACAAATCCGCTTTGTTGAGCGAAACCGCGCGAACCCTCACTACAATTTCACCGTCTTTCGGGGTTGGTTTTTCTACATTGTCTAATTTCAGAACATCGGTTGCCCCATATTCACGATACACAAACGCCTTCATTGAAAACTCCTTATTAAGATAATGCTTCTTTTACGCTATATCTAACAAAAAGTTTCACGTTGCCAATCAACCAATTACCAATTACCAATTGCCAATCACTTTCCCTCTCAGCTTCTTAACCTCCCCTCGTTTTTTCTTTTCGTTCAAGCGCTTTTCTTTTGAAGCCTTCGTCGCTTTAGTCTTCTTGCGGACTTTTGGTTTGACGCTCGCTTTTTGAATGAGCTCATAAAATTTGGCAAGGACGTCTTCTCGGTTTTGTTCTTGAGTGCGAAAACGTTTGGATTCGAGAATTAAAACGCCGTCCCGATTGACTCGTTTTCCCGCAAGCAGAATCAGCCGTCCCTTCGTCTCTGAAGCGAGGCTGAGAGAATGGAAAATGTCGAAGCGTAGTTGAACCGCAGTAGCGACTTTATTCACATTTTGCCCGCCCGGTCCCGAAGCGCGGATATATTCCAATTGAATTTCCGAATCAAGATTTTTCATCCGTCAAATTATATCCGCTTGCTGAGTGCGGCGTGAACAAAACAAAACCCCTCTCATGTTTAGAGAGGGGCGAGGCGAGGGTTAGAACATCAACGAATTCACTTTTTCAAGCATGGCTTTATCGGGTCGTAAATCCGCTTCCGTTAACCGATTAAGCGGAACGGTATCGAGTAAGTTATAGGTTTCGGTGAGCGTTGGCTTTTCAGGGTTGACGTAAATCAAACCAGTTAGCAACCAATTATTTTGCGCGGCTTCGTTTGAAATTCGCAAGGCTTCTTCTTTGTTGGTGGGGTCGTAACCATGTTCAAGGTTTTTCAAAATGACGTGCGAACCGTCGTGCAGCGCCACTTCACGAATTTCGCCCGCTTCCATTTCGCGCTCTAGCATAATTTCATTGCGCGGGGGAATATAAGAAATTTCATGCAAAGGTTGCTCGTGTTCTTTGCCCCATGCGTATGAGTGATAGGCAGTGGCTTGGTCGTTAAACGTAACGCATGGGCTGATGATATCTAAAATAGCGATGCCTTTATGCGAAAGCGCGGCTTTGAGCAATTCTTTCACTTGTTTGGGGTTGCCCGCAAAAGAACGCGCCACAAAACTTGCGTTAGAAATCAGCGCTTCCATACAAATATCAACGGGCATATAAGGGTTTTCGCCTTGTTTCTTTAATTGCAAACCTTTTTCGGCTGTGGCAGAAAACTGCCCTTTGGTCAACCCATATACGCCGTTGTTTTCGATAATATACACTAAGTTTACGTTGCGGCGCATAATGTGTTTGAATTGCCCCATCCCAATGCTGGCTGTGTCGCCATCGCCAGAGACGGCAATGCCGCGCATATTGGGCAAAGCGAACAATGCGCCTGTTGCAATCGAAGGCATACGCCCATGTAAACTATTAAAGCCAAATGTACGATTCAAAAAATACGTCGGCGATTTAGATGAACACCCAATGCCGCTAAATTTCAAAACGTCTTCCGGCACAATATCCATTTCGTATAATGCCGTGATGATTTGATTTGAAATTGAATTATGCCCGCAACCCTGACATAACGTAGTTGGGTTGCCGCGATAGTCGTTTTTTGCTAAGCCGACGCGATTCAAGTTAGAAGGCGCGCCAGCCATAGGGAGGGTAGTTTCAATTGCCATATTTTTTCCTTTTCATCCGCTAATCTTCATCAATTTTCGTTGACTATGTATCCGTGCCGACTGATGAGAGGATTCATTTTTTCTTTTTCGCGGTTGACTTTTTCTTTTTCGCCGCTTCTTTCCTCAATTTTGAATTTGGTTTTACAACTTTAGCTTTTTTCTTAACTTCAACTTTCTTCTTGCTATTTGCTGAATATTTTTCGAGTATGCCTTCTCGCACCCACTTTGCCGCGGCGGGCAGACCGTCGTGATACGCCACAGACTTAAACTTCATTGCGTGTTGCGGATATTCCATTAATAAGATTTTGTGCAACTGACCGTCTCGGTTTTGCTCCACGACCATAATTTGGTCGTGCCGTTCAATAAATTTTGTCGTTTCTTCGGTAAATGGAATCGCGCGTAGGCGTAAAAAGTCCGACTTAATTCCGTTTTCCTTTTCCAGCAAATGTTGCGCTTCGAGGATGGCGTTTTCCGTTGAGCCAAAAGCAATGATGCCCAATTGCGCGCCTTTGGTTTCTCGTAGTACAGGTTTGGGCATAAATTGTTTTGCGGTTTCAAATTTTTTCTTCAACCGTTCCATGTTTCGCATATACGCCGCTGAATCTTCAGTGTATCTTGCATATTCATCGTGACCTGTTCCGCGCGTAAAGTATGCGCTGGCTGGGTGCTTATTGCCGGGAATCGTTCGGTAGGGAATTCCGTCGCCGTCTTTGTCGAGGTAACGTCCCCAATTGCCTTTAATCTCCTCCAAATCTTTTTCCCACAACACCTTTCCTCTATCCATTGGAACATCGGGATATTGAAACGGCTTGCTCATCCATTGATTCATGCCAATATCTAAATCGCTTAATACAAACACAGGCGTTTGCAGGCGCTCGGCAATGTCGAAAGATTTCCACCCAAATTCAAAACATTCGTCTAGCGTGCCGGGAAGGAGGATAACGCTGTTTGTATCTCCATGCCCAATGTGATACACAAAAGTTAAATCGGCTTGCGAAGTGCGGGTGGGTAAGCCTGTGCTAGGTCCGATGCGTTGAATATCCCAAACGACGACAGGCACTTCGGCATAATAGGCTAAACCTGCAAACTCCGTCATCAAAGAAATGCCAGGACCTGACGATGAAGTCATGGCGCGTAACCCAGCCCACCCTGCGCCAATTGCCATGCCTAGCGCGGCGAGTTCGTCTTCCGCTTGCACAACCGCATAAGTTTTTTTACCGTCTTCTCGCTTGCGGAGCATGGGCAGATAATCAATAACGGCTTCGGCTAACGATGAAGCGGGCGTAATCGGATACCATGCCGCAAATTGCATACCGCCGAAAATCGAACCAATGGCTGCGGCGGTGTTACCGTCGGTCATGATTAAGTCTTTGGTGGCATCCATTGGCTCTAAATAAAAAGGGTCTTTCTTTTCTAAATTGTTTTTGGCGTAATCTGCGCCGGCTTTCACCATATTAAAGTTCATATCAATCGGCTTTTGTTTGCCTTTAAAGTGAAAACTTAACGCGGCGTAAATCTTTTCTAAATCAATCCCTATCATTTCAGCCAATGCGCCGACGTAAATCATATTGCCTACTAAATCCCGAAAATCGCTGGGGATGCTCGTATCTGCGCGGACAAGGCTTTTAATCGGCAGGGGGTAAACGGCAATATCGGTGCGGTGAATATCGAGCTTAATATCGTCGGCGTAAAAAAACGCCCCGCCTGCAGAAACAGACGCTAAGTCTTTTGCAAAAGAATCTGGGTTAATAGCAATCACGATGTCGCTGGATTCTTGACGGGCAATAAACCCATCTTTATTAACGCGAATGGTGTACCAAGTGGGCAAACCTTGAATATTGGACGGAAACAAATTTTTTCCGGAAACGGGAATTCCCATTTTGAAAATCGCTCGCAAAATTGTGGTATTGGCAGTAGAACTGCCTGAACCGTTTTTCGTGCCAACGGTAATGGAAAAATCATTTACTTTTTTCTGCATGTATTCCTCATGTGTTTGCGTTTAGGCTCTTTAGTGTGTTACACGCCTGTGAGGCGCTTTGGTTACCTTATCTAGCGGGGATGAAGACGGGTTGCGCGGCTATAAACAACCTCTAAGCGTATTAATGCGATTTATGGTTGTGATTTCGCATTGAGATTGAATACTTTGTTGCGCTTGTTCAAAAGGGGGAAATTTACCGTCTGTTGGATAAGCCAATTGCCGAACAAATTTAAATCTGCTAGAAGAATTTTTTTTACGCATAAAATGAATAATCAAATTTTATGCTGGCAAGGTTACTTAAGTCAAGGTAAAGAAATAGATTTCAAATTTACCAAGCCGCGTCTTTGGCGGTGTTTAACCCTGCGTGAACTCCAACTCGTTTATACATCGTCACGTTTGTAAACGGCTCGCCCAAAATCCCATCGTGAATTGCCCATGAGCGTTTGCGAATGCTATAGGCGGCATCTTTCATGCGGAATGGGTTGGAGTCGTCTAGTTGCGCGTACAAATCGCCGCCAGATTGAAAACCCGCGTGGATGCTTTCCATTAATCGCTTGCCAACTTGATAAGCAAACCCATATCGTTCAAAAATAACGGCATTGTGATAATACAGCGGCTCGATAAAATACATATTATGCCCTAACATGGTTGCGAATTCTTCAAATTTTTCAATGGCTTGACCTAGCATTCGCAACCCGCGTCGTATCTGCCCTGGAGCCAGCCCGCCCGCGAGGGCTTTTTTCTCCGCTTCAATATTTCTTTGCAAAATTCCAAACTTTGTAGGAGAGCCGTCGGGCATTTTATCTACGTCGTAACGAGGGCTTTCAGGGTCGTTCAGGATGTAAAGCAAAATATGAATTTGCCCGCTGATGGTGTCGGTGAGGTGGGCGTAGAGAATCGGGTCGGGGAAATCTATTTTATGAAACAAACTCATTTCTACGTCGGTGGAGCCAGAGGCAAACCGAAATTGTAAAAGGCTTTGCCCCATGGCAGAAGTTAAAGGCGGGAGGTTAAATCTATCTAATAAGGCTTGGGGAATATAGCGCGCATACATGGCTCGTTTTTCCCGTTCGGGCAATAAGTTAATTCCGCCAATGGTTGAAGGGGGCATGGGTATCTTCTTTCTTCTTGGCTTCTTTCTTTATGATAAAGATAAAAAAGAAGCCAAGACTCATTTTTTGGGCTATCGTACGCGCATGGCGCGTTCTTTTTCTCGCGCTTCATCGCGTTTGGCGATGGCGGCGCGTTTGTCGTAGGCTTTTTTGCCTTTGGCAAGCGCAATTTCCACTTTTGCACGCCCATTTTTTAGATACACTTTTGTCGGTACGATGGTCATACCTTTGATGCGGACATTATTCCATAATTCACGAATTTGTTTTTTGTGTAGTAGTAAACGGCGCTTTCGCTTTGGGTCGTGATTGAAAAATTTCCCCGCTTGGTCATACGGGGCGATATGCGCTTCAAGAAGCCAAGCGTTCTGACCGTTTTCTACATCCACATACGATTCTTGGATGCTGATTTGCCCTGCGCGAATAGACTTAATCTCCGAGCCTTGCAAGGCAATGCCCGCTTCAAAGGTTTCGAGCAAGGTATATTCAAAACTAGCCTTGCGGTTGTTTGCGACGATTTTTATTTCTTCAGACATGCAGTGATTTTAGCATTAATATCTTTATTTTTTTAGAATAAAGAAGCCTGATAGAAAACGCATACAGCCGAATAAAATTAAAGCGGGCGCAATGCCAATGATATTTGCAACCACCGGTCCAAGTAAGGAACTAATGAGAATAGCAAAGTTTAAGATGATGGTGTACCACGCCAAGTGGGAAGGTCTATCGTGCGGGGGGATATTTTCTAGCATGTAATTGGCGTATGCGCCATTTGCCAGCGCAAATAAGAACCCGCCAAAGAAGGAAAGCAGGTAGTAGTGAATTTCATTTTGAGTGAAAGCCATTGTGAGCGGGTATAAGCCGACGCCAACGGCGCCCCAGCCCGTTACTTTTTTGTGACCGTACTTTTGCACAATTTTTCCTAACTGCGTGGAGGCAAGCAATACGGTTAGGTAAAATAAGGCGGTGCCTGCGCCGAAGTGATTATCGTTGAGATGAAGCTCGCCGACAAGATAAAGCGGATAGAGCGGCGTTACGATATATTGCGTTAGGTGAAAAAATAGAAGCGAAAGTAAAATGTTGCGGAACGGGGTTTTCCAAATATCTAGCCGAAGGGTAGATTCAGGTTTGAGCGCAGAATCAGGCAGAAGTTCAGAAAGAGGCGGCGTTTTTTCTTCTAATGATTTGATGTGATAAATGTGGTAACTGCTCATCGCCGCGCCGAATGCCCCAATGGTAAAAATGATTTGGTAGCCTGCGGTGAAGGGGGTGTTTTCCAAAATGTAGCCCGCTATGAGGGAAGACAGCATATAGGCTATGGAAAAGGTGACGTTGCGTATGCCGGCTACGCGCGCGCGATATTGTTCGGGGACGGCTTCGGCAAATAAGGCGTTGAAGCCTACGCCAAGCGGCGTGAGCGGAATTGCCATTAGGAATGTGATGACAATTAACGACCAAATTTGCCCTTGTGCATCAAACATCCATGGAAGGGGAATCCAAAATAGATAGCCAATGCGAAATAGAACGGACGACCAGAATACCGCTTTGCCTGTATGGCGTTTGCTTATCCAATGCCCGGCGGGGATGGCGAGAAATAAATTGACGATTGCCGAGGCGGCGGTGAGTAAGCCAATTTGTAAGCCTGTTGCGCCTAAGCGCGCGGCGTAAATGTTTAAGAAGTTAACGGCGGTGCCGCTCAACACGCCAAACCAAGCGATGTCGAGATATAAATTTGTGAAGTTGGAACGATATTTTTCAGGGATGTCGGATTGTTGAAATAACTTAAAAAGCATGATGTGGATTATAACAAGCCATTTTGTGATTTATTAATTTCTTATCATCCCTTCAACGAATCTAATACGTCTTGTATTCTTGCTTCAATTGTATGCCTTAAGTGTAAACCGTTCCATGCCAGCAAAATTCCGTTATTGATTCGGACGGCTCGAATGGGCAAACGCTCGGGCGCTCCCATGATTCCCCAGTTATCTCCGCGTTCGGCTACTTTTTGTTTCCATTGGTTGAGCCATTCATCCGTCATACTCTCGTGTGGCGGAAAGTAAAAGCCAATATAGTTGTGCTGAATACGGGTTTCGCTTGCGCCTGAAAAGCGCGTTCCTAAAATTAGGGTGTATGGAATATCGCTTCTTATTTTTCCGTCTAACGCGGCGGTAAACGCCATATCTTCATAAATGAACGGGTTTGAAATTGGAAGGCTTTGACGTTGGATGTAATTGTCTTCTTGATAAAACGCTTGCAATGCGTCGGTTAATTTTTTTGCGGCGGTAAAAAAGAAAAACAATTATCCCAAAGATGACCGCCAAACCCAAACAAGCAATTTCAGCGCTCATAATGTGTTTATCCTGTTCCAAATTGTCTATCGCCCGCATCGCCCAGCCCAGGCACAATATAGCCGCGTTCATTCAAATGGCTGTCAATCGCGGCGACATAAATATCAATATCGGGGTGAGCCGCTTGCATGGCTTTGATACCTTCAGGCGCGGCAATG
Organism: Anaerolineales bacterium; assembly: GCA_034434495.1. Taxonomy (GTDB): domain Bacteria; phylum Chloroflexota; class Anaerolineae; order Anaerolineales; family Villigracilaceae; genus Villigracilis. Next base: position 141,833 of record DAOTZE010000006.1, on the reverse strand, counting down.
ATCCCGACATATTTAATTTTTTTCACGCCCCATTTTTTCAAAATGTCGGCGGTGGCGGTGGCGGAGCCGCCTGTGGCAAGCATAGGGTCTAATATGAGGCAGACGGAAACGCGCGGGTCCACGGGGAGTTTGTTGTAATACTCAACGGGTTGCAAAGTTTTTTCATCTCGATATAGCCCAATGTGCCAAACCTCAGCCGAGGGCATTAATTCCCAAATCCCTTCCACCATGCCTAGCCCTGCCCGCAAAATTGGCACTAAGCCAATTTTTTCTTTCAGTTGTTGCGCTTTCATTTTTTCAAGCGGGGTTTCAATTTCAATTTCAGTTGTTTGCAAGTTGGCGGTCGATTCGTAAGCCAACAAGCCGGCAATTTCCCTCACTAATTCGCGGAACTTTTTCGGTTCGGTGCGCTTATCGCGCAAGCGTGAAAGCTTATGCGCCACCAGCGGGTGTTTTGATTCGTAAACGTTTGACATTGCTCCTCCAAAATTTTTATGATTATAGTTTGAAAATTATTTTCGTCGAATTGTGCCTGTTAAGTTCGCGCCGGGTAAAACGGTATTAAAAACCGTTCCATATTGTTTGATGTTTTTATGCAGCAAGTCTAAGCGATGGTCGTCTTCGTTGGTGTCAATAATAATTTCATAAGAGATAGATTCCATCTTCGGGGGAACGTCTTGCCGCACGCCGTGTGCTTTAATTTCAACGCCGGCATATTCAAACTTTAACACAGGCGCAACGCGCTCAATTCCTTTTATCATACAAGCCGATAATGCCGCCAAAAGCAATTCGGCGGGGTTAAATGCGTTTGGGTTGCCCGCTATATTTGTGTCTAACTCAATTTTTGCGTTTTTACAATATGAGACCGAAACCTCATGACTGAGCCATTCTGAACGCACGTCAAACGTTAATTTTTGCGATTGCATTATTTTGCTCCTCTATGAAAAAACAAATAAAGCGCTTACAACGCATAAAATAGCGAATATCATAAACAAGTTGGGATGAGCCGTTTCAACCAAGCCCGCAGCGCGAATAGATTCCAGAGGCGAATGGCAAGCGGTTGAGATTTTCTTAAGATATTCGCCGCCTCGACTTCTACAGGGCGGTTTGATTCTGTTTTCTCAACGCTTTTTTCCGCCTTCAGCAATGGCTTAAGACGTAAGCGTTTTGGAATGGTCAAATTCCTTCTGCAATAAGCGCAAGGCATAAAATCCACACCTGCCTCCGCTTGGTTTGGCGCGCCGCATACCGGGCATGGAAAAGTTTGCGTCATCGCTTTACATTATAAAAGCAAGTTGCGATAGAATCGGGATAAATTTAGAGGAGAAGCCATGACAGAGCAGTTTACTTTCGGCGGCGATATTGTTTGGAGACCCTCGCCCGAACAAATTGAACGCGCTAACCTCACTGCGTTTATGAGGTTGCATAATATTAAAGATTTTGATGAATTAATGCGTAAATCAACGTCTGACATTGCTTGGTTTACAGACGCAGTTCTAAAATTTTTAGATATTCAATTTTATAAGCCTTATTCTAAAGCGGTGGATGTATCTGAAGGCGTTCAATTTCCCAAATGGTGCGTGGATGCGAAAATGAACATCGTCCACAATTGCGTGGATAAACGCCAAGCCTCAAGTCTCAAGTTTAAGGTCGCTATTGCTTTTGAAGGGGAAGAAGGAATCGCGCAAACCCTAACGTATGAACAACTTTATAAAGAAGTAAATAAAACCGCCAATGGACTTCGTTCGCTGGGGTTTGGCAAAGGCGATGCGATTGGGATTTTTATGCCCATGACCCCTGAAATTGTCATTGCTTTGCTTGCTATTGCAAAAATTGGCGGAATTATCTTGCCTTTATTCTCTGGGTACGGAGCGGGCGCAATTGTTTCTCGGATGAACGACGCTGGCGCGAAAGCGCTATTTGCCTGCGATGGCGCATTTCGGCGCGGCAAAGCGGTGGAGATGAAGTCTATTGCCGATGAAGCGGCGGAACAAATTCCCACTTTGCAACACATGATTGTGTTGAAGCGAACAAATCAAGAAATAAAGATGAAAGCAGGCAGAGATACTTGGTGGGATGAATTAATCAATAAACAAAGCGATTCAAGCCAAACCGAAATTACAAGCGCCGAAGACCCATTGATGATTATTTACACCTCAGGCACAACGGGCAAACCAAAAGGCGCGTTGCATACGCATTGCGGTTTTCCAATTAAAGCCGCGCAAGATATGGCGTTCGGAACGGACGTTCATCAAGGCGACACGATTTATTGGATGACCGATATGGGCTGGATGATGGGACCATGGCTTGTATTTGGAAGTTTAATTTTAGGCGCAACCATGTTTTTATATGACGGCGCCCCGGATTTTCCTGCGCCAAACCGTTTATGGGAATTGGCTGAAAAACATAAAATTAATCAAATGGGCGTTTCGCCGACTTTGATTCGTTCGCTTATTCCGCAAGGCGAGGAGCATTTCAAAAAACATAATTTATCTTCGCTCAAATGTTTTGCTTCCACTGGCGAGCCGTGGAACCCCGACCCGTGGATGTGGTTATTTGAAAAAGTCGGCAAATCAAACATTCCGATTATCAATTATTCAGGCGGAACGGAAATTTCGGGCGGAATTGTTATGGGCAACCCATTGTTGCCGCTTAAGCCATGCGCGTTCTCCGCTCCATGCCCCGGCATGAACGCCGATGTATTTGATGAGAACGGAAACCCGCTTCGCAACGCCGTGGGGGAGTTGGTTGTCAAATCTCCATGGATTGGTATGACCCGAGGTTTTTGGAAGGATAAACAAAGGTATCTTGATACTTATTGGTCTCGCTGGGAGAATGTTTGGGTTCATGGCGACTTCGCCGCCATTGATAAAGATGGTCTTTGGTATATTTTAGGGCGCTCAGACGATACAATCAAAATCGCTGGAAAGCGGTTAGGACCTGCCGAGGTTGAATCTATTTTAGTGAAGCATAAAGATATTGTGGAAGCGGCGGCGATTGGCGTGCCGCACGATGTCAAAGGTAATGAACTGATTCTGTTTGCAGTCGTCAAGCCGAACGTAGAAAGAAGCGAAGCGCTTCGTCAAGAATTAAGCAAAATGGTCATAGATGAAATGGGCAAGCCGCTCGCCCCAAAAGAAATTATCTTCGTCAGCGATTTACCCAAAACGCGCAACGCTAAGGTTATGCGGCGTATGATTCGCGCCGCGTATCTTGGTTTAGAATTGGGCGATACCTCTTCATTGGTTAATCCGCAAGCGGTAGATGAAGTTAGGAGGTTGAATGAAAAAAAATTATAGTTTAGCGTGTTTGCTTTTGATGTTGTTTTTTCCCTTTTCAACCGCTTCCGCCGCGCCAAGAACGCTTGTCGTCGCTTTATTAGAAGTTCGCAATGACGGAGACGGCGGTATTCTTTTCGTTTTTCAAGTGAACGAAAAGCTTTCAAAAGCGGATTTGAATAATGGGTTTGTTCAAGTGCAGGGGGGCGATTCGTATCGCTTGCATTGTAATCAAACGGATGATACGGTAGTGCAGTGTAGCGCTTCCAAAAAGACTTCTGGCAAAAATGTGGTAGTAGCGTTTGCAGGGGTAAAGTTTTGGGTGTATGTGCCGCTTCCTAAACCTGTTATGCGTTGCTATGACGTGTACGATTGGGATGATAGTTTTTTCCCTACGGGGTGGGTGAAATATGGCGAGTATTGTCAGGATGTTCCGCCAAATGATGGCGATGAAATTGTTTGGGTCAATCCCTATTTACTTCCTCCTTATGTTTATAGATACTCTTCCGCCTCACAGCCGAGTTGGTGCCCATCGTGGAGCGGGCTGGGAGCGGGGTATTATTATTACTATTGCCTAGATTAATTTTGTATTATGTAAAATAGCCCCAATATCCCATAGCGTGCGCTTTGTTTCATTGCTTACAATCGCCTCTTACCGAAAAGAGGTTACCATGAAAAAAATCTTAGCTTTAGCGCTTGTTCTTTTTGTTGCGTCTTTGGCGTGCGGTCAAAGCGATAGCGTTACATTAGAACCAAGCGACGATTCAGCCGCAGGAGCGACCGATACGGCGGCATTGCCAACCGCTACGCCCCAGCCAACGCTTGTTGTGCATACTTTGACTCCAGGTAATTTACCTGAAGAGCAAAGCGGCGTAGTAGGCGACCAAGATTCATCTATGACCGCTGACGATAAACGCGCGCCTAGCGGAGACCGTTTTACCTTTGGACGCTATGAAAGACCATTTAATGCAAACGTTATGGATATGTATTACCCTGCGTTGGATATTCAGGGCGCATTTTTTTATGAAGACGATACATGGCTGTATGCTGAGATAAAATTCAAAAACGATAGTTCTAGTTACGCCTTGAATGGACGTTATGGGTTTGAAATTGATTTAGACCTTGACGGCGGCGGCGATTGGTTAATTTTAGCCTCAGCGCCTTCTCCTGAAGGCTGGGCGACGAATGGGGTAGAGGTTTGGTTTGACGCCGATAACGATGTTGGCGGCGAAAAGTTTATGTATTCAGACGACTCCCTAACAGAACAAAACGGTTACGAAACTTTAATATTTGGCGTAAACCAACAATCAGACCCAGATTTAGCATGGGCGCGCATTTCGCCTCAAGACCCTTATGCGGTTGAACTTGCGGTGAAGCGAACCATTCTTGAAGGCGATACTTCGTTTATGGTTGGGGTGTGGGCTGGCACAGATGATTTGAACCCCGCGTTATTTGATTTTAATGATTACTACACTCATGAACAAGCAGGAGCCTCTTTAATTGAGTTTGAATATTTTTATCCAATCAAAGAACTTTCAGAATTAGATAATACCTGCCGTATGGCAATTGGCTTTCAGCCTGTTGGCAACGAGCCGGGTTTATGCCCCTTGCCGCCTAAACCTGGCGAAGACCCTCCCGCGTCTGGGTGTCCGGCGCAATACACCGTCTGTTTTAATTTTGGAAATCAAGTTGTTTGTTATTGTGTGCAACCCTAGTAAAATTCACTCAAAAATTAGATAAACATAAGAAAATCAGCGCTAGAAAGGCGCTCAGCAGGCGAATGACAAATCTGCTGAGCGTTTTTCTTTTATAATGCTAAGGCTATGTATAACGAAAAGGAGATTGAATGAAACGAGCTAGGTATATCGTTCTGGCGTTTACATTAACTATTATCTTTATAGTATCGGCGTGTGCGCCTGCAGCGCCAGAGACTTTAGTGGTAGTGGTCACTGCGACGGGCGAAGCCTCTACGCCCCAAACCCCCACAGCAGAAACTGTTGCGGCGTTAGCCCCCATTCCGCTGGGAGGTCCAGGAAGCGGCGAGGCAATGAAATGGATAGACGGAAGCGTGTTAATTTATATCCCCGCTGGCGATTTTATCATGGGCGATAATGGCTTTGACGCTCCCATTCATACGGTTAATTTAGACGCGTATTGGATTCAGCAAACAAAAGTTACAAATCGTATGTATGAACAATGCGTAAAAACAGGCGCTTGCACGCCTCCGACTCAAACCTTGGGCGGACCTGTTTTTGGCAACCCCGAATTTGCGAATCATCCTGTTGTAGGAGTGAACTGGGAGCAAGCCCAAACATATTGCGCTTGGATTCAGGGTAGCCTGCCAACTGAGGCGCAATGGGAAAAAGCCGCGCGCGGCTTAAGCGCGAATATATACCCTTGGGGGAATAGCGAGCCGAGTTGCGATTTGCTTAATTATGCAAATTGTAATGGAACGACAAACAGCGTAACGGCATACGAAGCGGGAAAAAGCCCTTTTGGTTTATGGGATATGGCAGGCAACGTGTTTGAATGGGTGTACGATTGGTATGACCCTAATTATTATAGTCAATCGCCTTCCGCTAACCCAATGGGACCTGAAAACGGGCAATATCGCGTTGTGCGCGGCAGTTCGTTTGAAAGCGCCGAAGAACAAGTTGCCTCTGCCATTCGCCGTTTTGATGAACCGACCGATAACCGCCGCGATACAGGCTTTCGCTGTGCGGTGGCTAATCCGCAGCCTTTTGCGCCATATTGTCAATTAAGCGCAACTGTGCCGGCGCTTACGCAACCTACCGTTAACTCTTGCGCTTTACCAGAAGGGGTTGTTACCAATCAATATTGCCAGCAGGGAGACGGCTATGCAGTGGTTCAAATTTCTTTTGAAGCCACATGGGAAGAACGCGGCACGCGAATTCAATGCGAAGAAAGAATAGAAGGCGGATTAAGAACTTTGGTTTGTCGTGGACCGCGAGGCATTGAGTCGACGAATGAGGTTGTGGTTTGCAACCCTGCTTGTACCAATCAAATTGACGTGAGCGGGTTGAACGCCGTTTGCGATTCAGGATACACGCTTGATTCTTCCAGCGGCGCTTGTGTTTACTCGCCCATCTCTGCACAGCCTGCGGCGGGAGGATGCCCGCTTGGATATGTGACCAAAGAAAGCGCTGGGCAACAATTTTGCGTTGTCAGTACAGGGTTAGACGGCTCTTGCCCAATCGGTTTATATTTTGACGACTCGGCGGGGATATGCGCGCCGCCTAATGGACAGTCAAACGCTCCGTTTGGAATTAATAACTCGTCACTGGCGCAACAAACCTTTGCTGGTTGCGCGGCAGGTTATGCTTATAACGAGGGCTTCCAATGTTGCCAGCCAAATGCAGGCGGCGTATTCCCCGGTTGCGCGGCAGGCTATGCCTTTGACCAAACCGTCGGCGCTTGTGTGCCTGCGCTTGAAACCTCTTTAGGCGGCGAAGGGTGCATTACGGTTCGCGTTAATACGCTTAAATGCTCTACTGTTGAAGATACCGTCTGCGCCCCAATTGATAGCGAATCTCGTTGTGTCGCTCAGCCGACTTGCAAATGGAACGAATCGGCAAACGTTTGCGAGCCAAAATAATTTTTAGCGTTGTAAAAGCGTTCTGAGAAACCTCAGAGCGCTTTTTATATATCTTTTTTGCTGCGCTTTAAGTAGATTCTCCTAAAGGCTCAATCAAAGAACCGCATCGCTTTTCAAGCGTTTTAGAGGCGATAAGTTGTTTTTTTGTGTGACCTTTGGGTGATATTACAAACGAACGTTTCTAAAAGCCTTAGGGTTATAATTTTTTAAGTAGTTTGAAAGGAGAAAAGATGAAACGATTCGTTAACTTTGCGTCTTTTATTGCGCTATTAGCCATCATCGTCATTTCATGCGGCGCGCCCAATCAACCAGGCGCGGCTGGAAGTGAAGGAGAGCAAGAACAGCAATCTACAACAGACACAACGCCAACTTTAGAAACAGTTGACCTTGCAGGTCCGCCTATGGAAGTCGGCTCTACCTACCGTTATGTAGATGGTACTTTATTAGTTGCAGTTCCCGGCGGTAAATTTATTATGGGCGGCGATAAAGAAGACAATCCTGCGCATGAGGTAACCGTGAGCGACTTTTGGATTTATAGCACAAAGGTCACAAACGCTCAGTATGCGGGCTGTGTTGCCGCAGGGCATTGCACCCCGCCAGACCCAAATAACAACCCAATTTATAACGACTATACATATATCAACTTCCCTGTCACTGGCGTAACCCATACTCAGGCAAAAGAATATTGCGAATATGTAAATGGACGCTTGCCAACCGAAGCCGAATGGGAAAAAACCGCCCGCGGACCCGATGGCAACCTGTTCCCTTGGGGAGACGGCGCCCCTTCTTGCGATTTGCTCAATTTTGAATCCTGTGTAGGGCAAACCACCAAAGTCACCGAATATGAAAACGGAGCCAGTTACTACAGCGCTTTAGATATGTCTGGCAATGTGCGCGAATGGGTTGCCGATTGGTATGCCCCCGATTATTACAATAACTCCGTTTCTGAAAACCCACTCGGTCCTGAATTTGGAGAAAGACGCTCTGTGCGCGGAAGCAGTTATCAGGATGGGCAAGATGCGGTCTTTCCATCCAATCGCTTCTCTCTTGACCCCACCCTTACTTTGCCCGACCTCGGCTTTCGCTGTGTCGTCGAAGAGCCCGTCCACTTTGCACCCGCCTGCGAAATTTTGGCATATAACGGCTTAGACGTGAACGGCGAACCCAATAATTGCGTAACTGAAGTTTCTTGTAATACTGTTTCGGTTAATCAAAGCGCGCTTTGCTCTGGCAGATACCAACCTTATACCATTGTCACGTTTAGCCTAAGCAATACCCCGCCCGATGGTTGGACATTCAGCGCGCCCGGTTGTAACTTAATCTCAGGCGAAACAAGTAAATTCGAGTGTAAACCAGGCGAAGTTGGCCCCCTTACCGCAACAGGCTCTTGTGTTGTGAATAAAACCTCATGCAGTGTTTCTTGCCCGCAAGGGTATGCGCAACAAGGCGATAAATGTATATGGGGCGGCGACCCAGATGTGGTAACAGGAACTGCCTGCTTGCCCGGCATGACGTATGACCCGCAAACGCAATGTTGTTCGGCAAACCCAGGCACGGCGAATGTCCTTCCGCTATGCCCAGCAGGCACAACGCCGGTAGATGGCGTTTGCGTAGGTAGCCCAAGCGGCGAGTTATCTACGGTCAATGAAAACGTGATTTTCAATTCATGTGAACCGCCAAAGCAAAATGATGACGATGACCCGGTTTGTACGCTGACTTGCAGCCCTGGCACTTTGCTAGACCCCGTAAAATGTGAATGTTACCCTGACCCCAATTGGTAAATTTAACAGACGCCACCCAAGTAGGGTGGCGTTTTGTTCTTTAGTACTTATGTGCGACCTCCCGTTTTTATTATGTTGCCTTTCAAATTTGAAAACTTAAGTTTATAATTTAAGAAAATTTTAGGAAAACTTTAGGAGATGAACTTATGAAAAAAGCATTATTTACTCTTTTGGTCGTCTTTTCTTTGCTTGCGCTTACGGCTGGCGCGGCGTTTGCCGCCCCATTGTCAGACGGCTACCTCGTCTTGCGCGAAGTCCGTAACGATGCAGGCGGCGGCGTTATTTTTATTTTTGATGTAGTTGGCGAGTTTTCAAACTCCGATTTCAAAGGCAGTTTCCTCACTTTTGGCGGCGACTCTAAAGTCCCGTTGGATTGCAAGTTAGAAGGTTCAACCTTGTCTTGCACTACTTCTCGCGCGCCTGCCGGGCAGAATGTAACGCTCAACGTGGGCGGCTTTGTCTTTTGGACAAACGTGCCAGATAGAGGCGGCGAGGAGACCGATACCGAATATTGTTATCCAGTCTTAGAGTTGGTTGGCGAAGGCGAGGGCGAAGCATGGGAACAATTTGACACGCATTGCCAAGATACCCCCGCTAGCTACGGCGATATTCTCATCTACTTTAGCGAAGTGTTTTTTGAATTAATGCCTAATAGCCCAATCTGCACTCCTTCTCGTGCGGGCGACGCGTTTTATGAAGAGATATTTTGCGAGTTCTAATTGCTTATAGATTGTCAAAACATGATTAACAGACTTTCCTTTTGGAAAGTCTGTTTTTATTTTGGGGTTAAGAATCTGCTGGGGAGCGCCGAGCAGGCGCACATCAGGTAAGAGGCTCATGAATCAAGGCTTGACAGTTTAGAAAATATGTTCTAATATTAAATCATCACTTTTTATAAAAGGAGAATTTTATGTCCAAGCGAAATGTTGTTCATATTGAAATCCCAGTATCTGATACAAAATCTGCGGCAAAGTTTTATGAGAGCGTGTTTGGTTGGAAGATGGAACACAATGCTGAGTTTGATTACACCATGTGGAGCGATGGGGCAAACTCAGGCGGCGGTTTTGTTCGCCCTGACGATGAAAATGCCGATGGAAAAATTTTGGTGTATATTGCCAGCGACGATATTGACGCTGATTTGAATAAAGTCGCTTCATTGGGCGGCGCAATTATCAAACCCAAAACCGAAATCCCCGGCACGGGTTGGTACGCGATTTTTCAAGACCCAAGCGGTAATCGGTTAGCGGTTTATACTAGTATGCACTCTGGCTAGAGCGCACAGCGAGGTTTGGGCGTATCCAAATCAACTCGGCTATTAACTGAATTCGTACAATAAATTGCTTGACGCAACATAATCAGGGTGGTATGCTTGCGCGCAATGTTTATCCGTCACACTACCGCCAACAATAATAATACCGTCACAAATTATGTGACTGGGCGTTGGTGGTTGCAAAGTGAGCGAATAAGTTCACATTAACTAAGTACACCAAACGCCCCGAAACTCGGGGCGTTATTTTTATACTTAGACTTCGAAAGTCTGTGAGGAAAATTTATGTCTATTTCAAACGCCACGCCTGTTCTCGCGCTCGATGAAAAATACTTAATCCCCATTAGCGACCATTTGCAACGCATGGCGGATATTCCGCCTTCAAGAATGTTTTTGATTAACAAGTCGCTGAAGACCTATTTGGAAAAAAACTCGGGCGCAAAAATTTTTGACGCTTCGCAAGGCGACGGCGGCGCTTCGCTGCCCGGAACGCCAAAGCCGATTCTTGAACGCGCGCTTCAACTTCAATTGGAGCACGGAACCGCTTACGATATGCCTTTTGGAACAGACGCCTATCGTAAGGCGGTGGTTGAACAATATTGGAAATTAGATTCGTCTTCGGGTTGGGGGACTGCAAATGTAATGGGCACAACAGGCGGAAGAGACGCTTTGGTCAAAGCCTATCAAGCCATGCTGGCTTTAGGGCATGGCAGGCAAGGCGACTTAATCATGGTCTCGCGTGTGCCATGGATTTCGTACAACTGGGGACCTTATGGAATTGGCGCAAATGTTTTATGGGCGCCAGGCGACCCCGCCGAAGGTTGGGCTTATTCAGAAGACGCTATTCGCGAAAGCGTAAAATTTGCCGAAGCGAAAGGCAGAAAAATTGCCGGGCTGGTGATTACCAACCCAGATAACCCAACCGGCTTGACGATTTCAGTGGAAAAACAAGTTTCGCTTGCGAAAACCGCCTTAGAAGCAGGCGTGGCGTTTGTCTTTTTTGATTGGATGTATCACTATGTGACCGACGAATCTCCAATGGATTTGAATTCTTTTCTCAAGTTTTTCACTCCTGAAGAACGAAAACGATTGATGTTTTTAGACGGCATTACAAAGTCATTGGGCGGTTCAAACATCCGCAATTGTCACTTAATGGCGGATGAAAATGTCATCAAATTTATTATGGCGCGCGCTTCGCATGGGGTAATTCCGCCTTTCTTTTCGTTAGCGGTTGCAATGGCGGCATACGAAATGGGCTTCGCCGAAGCGGCAAAGACAATTATTGAGCCGACCAATATTAGCCGTGCGGCGTTGAAAAAATTGCTAATGAAGCATGAAATGGAACACATTATCGGAAAAGGTTATTATGCCTTTATCAATGTTGGTGAATATCTGCAAGCCAAAGGCTGGGACAATAGCGAACCGCTTGGCGCATATCTCGCAGAACATTACGGCGTGGCGGTTGTGCCAGGCGCATTCTTCTCTCCCTTTGGCAATGAATGGATTCGCTTCTCTTATGCAACGCCTGTAGAAAGAGTCGAAGGCGCGTTTGAGAGATTACTGGAAGGGTTGAATAGCCTTAGAAAGTAGAAAGTGGAGAGCGGTTTTCCGCTTTTGCTTTGCCATCGCATCAATTTATTTTAGGAACTAACCATGCCTCAAAAATTCGCCGACAAATATCATCTCGCTATCGAACAATCTATCAAAGAAAAACCGCAAAGCGGGCTTAACGGTTTTGAACAAGAATGGAATCTTTTAGATGAAGAACTTCGCCCGCTATTAACTGTGGGCGTTGGACCTAACCAGCAATCCTTTGTGGATTATCTTCGCGCCGAATGTTTGCCAAGTTGGCAAGCGCAATTTAGCCAGCTCGAAGTGTTTCACTGGATGATTGAGTGGGCAACGCGCCCATTTTACACGCCGCGCGGAACTATTTACGAAGCGCGATTGATGGAAGCCTCATTAATCAACGCTTTACACCGCGCAGGGTTAAACTTTGGCGAGCGTTTGCATTATTGGCATGGCAATCTTTTATTTCTCACCGATATTGGTCATCATTCGATTCCTGGCAATTGGGCTATTGCAAAAAGGCGTTACCTTGAAAAATGCGTTGACCTATACGGCGGCACGTTAGCCACGGCTGGCATTCATAGCAATTTATCTTTGCCCGACCCATTATTCGCATGGGATTTTATGAGTTTATCTTCCAGTGAGCGCGGCGATAAACATCTCGATGATTTCAAATCTGAGTTTTATATTACGGCAACGCGCGTGTTGCGCTCGTTTGCAAGTCTTTTTATTGCAACCGCCGCATCCACGCCTATGCAGGCTCAGGTGAAAGACGGACGTGCGGTTGTCATCCTCACGGCAAACGATTCGGTGCGCAATCTCACCTTTCCCAACCCGCGCGAAATTGACCTGCCAGATTTATATCGCTCGTATAACGATTACCTGCAAATTTCTTACGACCTTGTTCGGCGCGGCGTGCGTTTTGGAAATAACAACTGGACTCCCGTGCGCGCGCGTTCGTTTGCCGAACCTGTCGAACGTTTGATTTCAACTACCAGCGACGAACTTACGCATCTTTACAAGCGCGGATTATTTTCTGTTGGCGAAGCCCCGCCGCCCGAAGAGATGGCATTGCAAATTGAAAAGCAAAACTTGATGGCGCGCATTAATTTGCCCATGGGACGCGTGGAAGTGCGCGTGGATGACGGCGGGCATAGTTTAGATATTGATATTGCCAATTTGACCCTCAAACATTTACTATTATTGCGCCTCTATTCTGACCTTGAATTTGGTCGCGCTTTTCGATATGACTCTGAAGACATACAGCGCGCTCGCAAAAACGAAAATCTTGCCGCAAAATCGAGTTTGCGGGCAGAAATTGAAAACCCGTTTACCGGCAAGCCAATCGCCATGCGCGATTTTCTCAAATGGACATTGAATGAAGTGAAGCCTTTAGCGCAAGCCTTAAATTTATGGGAAGACTTAACGCCGTTGGTAGAAATGTCGGAAGGAGGAAAAAACACCGCCGAAAAGTTTAGGGCACGTTTACAAAATGAATTATTGGAAGGAAATGAAGTTCCGCTAGATGCGTTAAAAGCCTTACACTTTGAGCGCGAAGCGCAAGTCAAAAGCGACGTAGAACGAATTGCATCCGAATATGGCGTGTTAGGCGGCGAAGCCATCAAAATCGCGGAATATCTCCAACGTGGGCGAGACTCGGCGCGCCAGATTCCAAACGCTCCGATTCAATTCAGACCAAAACAACAAGCGGCGCTTGAAATTTCATATCCAAACAAAACGGCTGAGATATTAGATTTAGCGCAGCAACTCATTCGCATTCCATCCGTCACTGCTTCGCCAAACGAAAGGCTTGACGAAGTCCATCGCGCTGGCTCGTTGATTGATGATTATCTTCGCAATGCTGGGCTTGATGTCAAATTCTTTGACGGAAAATATCCAGCAGTCTATGCCCAATTCCCAACACCTAATTCTCCAAATCCGCCAATCCTCCTAACCGGTCACTTTGATGTCGTTGAACCCGAGCCTGACGATTCGCAATTCATCCCGCGCATCGAAGGCGATTATCTGTGGGGGCGCGGCTCGGCTGATATGAAAACTGTCGTTGCTACTTATTTAGTCTGGATGAAAGACGCTTTGCGCGTAGCCAAATTGGGAGACTTAGAGTTACCGAATATTTCTTTGTTACTCGTTGGCAATGAAGAAAATGGCGAAGCCGAAGCATGGGGCACGCCGCATGTTTTGAAAGAATTAAATTTACAACCCGCGTTGTTTATTGCTGGCGAGCGCACAGGCGAAAAAGGCAATGAACTCTTTGGCGAAGTTTGCGTTGAGAATCGCGGCGTAATGCGTTTCGATGTCATTGCCAGAGGCGCAAAGGGTCATTCGGGCGTGGCTGGCGCAGGCGATTTGAGCGAAAAAATCATTTCAGCCAGAAGCGCTTTGAACGAAATATTCGCAAAACACTTAACTTTGCAATCGCCTGAGGGTTGGCAATCGCAAGCAAAGTTTCCGTTTATCAATGTGGGAACACCAGGCGTTTACAATGTAACAGCCAGCGAAGGAATCTTAGGCGTAGAAATTAGACCGATTCCGCAAGATGACATTTTTAGTTTGCAGTCTGCGGTTGAAGCGTATTGCAAAGAAAATCATTTAGAGGTTCATTTCTCTGTAATGGAAAGCGGCGTGGCTTGCGACCCAAATCATCAGGCGTTGAAAATATTGAAAGAAGCGGTCAGGCTGGCGTCAGGTCAAGAAGCGAAGATTGGTAAAAAACTGCCAGGCACAAGCGCCAGATTCGCCCCCAATGGTCAAGCCGTCGTATGGGGACAATCTGGCATAGGTCCGCATACAAAGGATGAGCGGCATTTTATTCCCAGCATTGAGCCGTATTACAAAGCGTTGAATGAATTAGCGAAGTTGTGGAAGTAAATCAAAACCGAAAGTGAATAAAAATTCTGCCGAAATTTTTATCGTCTTTTTCTACGCGATGATATAACTTTTTGATGCGACCTTGATTAAGAAATCGCAGAACTTTTTTCTTTAATTGCCCGCTGCCTTTACCTGGGATAATCTCAACGAGATTGATTTTTTTATCTACGGCTTCTTCTACAATACGATTCAATTCTTTGTCAATCAAATCGCCTTTGTTATAAATATCATGCAGGTCAAGTTTTAGTTTTGCCATACTATTTTTTCTTCGGTAAAAAGTCAAACGGCGGGCGTTGATTCAGTTTAATTAAATTTGCGCTCGCTTCGTTTACATGCAAGGCGGTTAATGAACCCGTGTCGCAACTTAAGCGTTGAAAGTGGTCAAGCGGCATTCCGAGAAAATGCGCCACCGCTAATTTGATTGGGTCTGCGTGAAACACAACCGCAATGATATCTTGCGGCTTATTGTGTTTTTGAATCACGCGTTCTAACACGTTCACAATTCGCATCTGGCATTCGGGAAACGATTCGCCTTCAGGAAACCGAAAACGCGACGGCGCATTTTGCACAATCTTCCATGCTTTGGTCAGCCGCAAAATTTTCCACGAGCGCCCTTGCCATTTGCCAATCAAGGTGTCCATCAAATCGGGTTCTTGATTAATTTTCAATTTATGCGAGTCGGCAATTGGCTGGGCGGTTTCCATCGCTCGCTCTAATGGACTAGCATAAATCGCTTTGATGGGGACGTCTTTCAACGCTTCGCCCAACGCTTCAGCCTGTTTCTTCCCGCGTTCATTTAAGTGCACGCCTGGAATTCTCCCTGCCATCTTTCCAGTTTTCACATAATCATTTTCACCGTGACGAATAAGTAATAAAGTTGGCATAAATTCCTTTTCAGTGTATTGTCAGCGTTCTGTACCGCCGACGGTCTATTTTCAATAAATTTATTTTATATCGCGTTAAAGAGCGCGGGCTACTTAATCTTCCTTTTCATCTCAATAATCTGTTCTTCGCTCATATCAGGAATGTGTTTTACCTCGGTAATGCCAAGCGCTTTTCTTTGCGCCTCGCGCCACATTTCTAAACGTGTTTTTACTTGCGCTTCGTACCCTTCTTGCGAGGGCGTATAAAAGTATGTGCCTAACAATCTTTTTGGCAGATATTGTTGCGGCGCAAAGTGACCTTCAAACTCATGTGGATAAATATAACCTTTTCCTTGCCCTGTCGCGGCGCGGTCTCGATTGCCGTCTTTTAAATGTCGCGGAACCGAAACTTGTCCCTCTTCTTCAATTTTTTGCATGGCTTTGAAATATGCGCCTGCCGTGTTTGATTTCGGCGCGGTGGCTAAATACAAAGTCGCCTCTACAATGGGGTAAACCCCTTCGGGCAAGCCGATGTAATCAAAGGCTTGCGCCGCCGACGAAGCCACGACCAAACCCATAGGGTCCGCTAAGCCTATATCTTCGCCCGCTAAAATAATCAAGCGCCGAAGAATAAATTTAGGGTCTTCGCCTGCATAAATCATTTTCGCTAACCAATACAAAGCCGCATCAGGGTCAGAGCCGCGCACCGATTTGATAAATGCCGAAATCGTGTCGTAATGCGCGTCGCCGTCTTTATCGTATAAAACGGCGCGGCGTTGAATTGACTCTTGCGCAACTTCTAATGTAATATGAATCACGCCGTCTTGATTTGGCGGAGTGGACTCAACGGCTAGTTCAAGCGCATTGAGGGCATTGCGAGCGTCTCCTGATGACACTGTGACAAAATGCGAACGCGCCTCCGCGTCCAGAATGATGCGTTTATTTCCATAGCCGCGTTCTTTATCGGCTAAGGCTCTGTCGAGCAATAATCCAGTTTCGTTTAGATTCAGGTTTCTTAATTGAAACACGCGCGAACGCGAGATTAGCGCTTTGATGACTTCAAAATATGGGTTTTCGGTGGTTGCGCCAATTAAAGTGAATGTGCCGTTTTCAACATGCGGAAGTAAAGCGTCTTGTTGGGCTTTGTTCCAACGATGCACTTCATCTACAAATAAAATCGTCCGTTTGTTTTGCAATCGCCTGCGTTCAAGCGCTTCGTCAATCACAACGCGTAAATCGGCTTTGCCTGCCAGAATGGCAGAGATAGTAACGAAATGGCTTTTAGTGGTGTTGGCAATCACTTGCGCCAGCGTGGTTTTCCCTGTGCCGGGCGGCCCCCATAAGATAATGGATGAAAACAATCTATCCGCTTCGATTGCGCGCCTGAGCAGTTTGCCTTCGCCAATGATATGTTCTTGCCCAATGTATTCGTCTAGCGTGCGCGGGCGCATACGCGCCGCCAGCGGCGCCTCGCTTTTCATTCTTTCTTGCATGGCATGGTCAAATAGGTCGGGCATACTTTTTTAACTCACCTTAGGCGGAACGCCTCAAAAGTTTTCATACGTTCTTAAAAAGATTCGACTGCTTTTTCTACGTCGTTATAAACTTCTATATAGGTTTCAAACCCGCCGAGTTCAAACGCCTCTTTCGCGCGTTCAGATAAATGAACAATTTTAATATAGGGAGATTTATACGCGCCCATGCTCATCTTTTTACGAAGCTCGTCATCGTTTGCGTCTTGGTGCAACCCGCGAAGGTTGTTAAATATATTGTGAATCACGCGTAAGCCGGCGCTGCTGATGTATGGAACTTCTTGCAGATTCAAAAGCAAATACCTTGCGCCGTTTGTAATTAGGCGCTCGGTTTGCGATTGAAACTCTTGATAATTCGAAGCGTCAATATCGCCTCTGACTTTAACGATGGTGACAGGCACGCGGGCGGTTTGGGTGGTTATGTTAATTTCAATCATAAGATATGTTCTTATTTTAACCGTTTGGGGTTTCTTCTGCGCTTGTTTGGTGAGATTGGTTGACAATGTAAATTCCCGCTAGGGCGAGGGCGCCCCCCATCCATTGCGTGAGCGTAGGAACTTCGCCTAGCAGGGGAATGGCGAGGAGTGTGGTCAGTATCGGTTGACCGATTAAAGTGGGCGATACGACCGAAGCGGGTAAATGCCCTAAGGCGTAGGAGATGGCGAGGTATCCAATCATTTGAGAGATAATGGCAGTGGCGAAAAACACAATCCAAGTTTGGGTTGAATAACCTGTGAGCGGATTGTTTAGAATCAGATTGATGATGAAAATAAAAAACGTCGCGCTCACGCCGACGAACCATGTATAGCGGAATGGGTCTAAAAATTTTCTTCCGCGTTGGGTAATGAGTTGATACAGCGCATAAAAAACAGCGGCGGCACTGGCGAGAATATCGCCAATATTTATGGCGAAATTTTCTGTAACGTTTGCTCCAACCACTAACGCCGCGCCGATTAATGACAAGATTAGCCCTAACCAAAATGTGCCGCGCAATTTTTCTCTAAAAACGAAAAACGCTATAAGCGCCACCCATAATGGCGACGTGTTGCCCAGCAACGTGGCTTTAGCGGCGGTAGTAAATTTGACGGACGTGTTCCATGTGGCGAAATCTAACGCGGTGAATAAACCCGCCAAAAGCGGAAACCACACCCAACGCATTTGCAACGGCGGCAGTGTTGTTTGGCGCTGGATAAAAAACGGCAGGAATAAAATGGCGGCAATAGAAACGCGATAAAACCCAGTGACGGGTCCGGGCGCGTCTGCCCAACGCACAAACATGGCAGAGAGGCTTAGGG
Organism: Anaerolineales bacterium; assembly: GCA_034434495.1. Classification (GTDB taxonomy): domain Bacteria; phylum Chloroflexota; class Anaerolineae; order Anaerolineales; family Villigracilaceae; genus Villigracilis. Next base: position 123,743 of record DAOTZE010000006.1, on the reverse strand, counting down.
CGGTAATTCCAACAAGTAACGCAAGGTAAGGGAAGGCTCGGTTTTGAGGCATGAGGCAGTATTGTACCTCATGGTTTAACTCTGAAGGCGTTAAAAATGGCGTATGGCTAAAACCGTTTCATGTTGAGCATGTCGAGGGTGGGTAAAAGCTCGGTGAGTTTACGCAGGCTGAAGTCAGGTCTGATGCGTTGCATTTCTTCCGCCGTAAATTTTGCGCGGCGCGTTATCCAAATGGTTTTCATGCGTAATTCTTTTGCGCCAAAAATATCGGCTTGTAAACTATCGCCAATCATCACGGCTTCTTGCGGGGTGACGTTCCATTGCGCTAGGGCAATTTCAAACGCGCGCGGATGCGGCTTGCGATAATAACAAGCCGCCGATGTTAGCACAAAATCAAAATAGTTTTTTATTCCAAAATTTTGCACGAGCAGTTGCACGTCTTTATCGTCTCCCGCGTTTGAGAAAATCCCCAAACGATATTGATTCGATTTTAACGCCTGCAAGGTTTCTGCGGCGTCTTTTTCGATTTGCCAATTGCTTTGGGTGACGGCGTACATCGCGTCTAACCCCGACCTGATAACGGATTCTGCGACTTCGGCATAGCCTAACTCTTTGAGCAGTTCTCGCAAAACGAAATGATAGGTGGTTTCTTGGTAATCTTTATCGCGTTGTTGATAGTATTCATGCAGGCGCGCGCGAAAGACATTTGGATTTAATTCAATATCATATTCGCTTAATGCCGCCGTGAGCGCTTTATCCGCTTGGGCGTACACGTTATCCCATGCGTTTACGGCGTGCATGAGCGTGCCGCCTAAGTCGAAAAGAATATGTTTGATAAAAGAAGCCATCAGGCTTATTTATATCTCTGATGGCTTCTTATCGTAAAGGGGAATTAAGTATGATTTTTATTCAACGTAAAAAGTAACGCTGCTGAGTAATTTATTATCGGCGTATAGCTCAACCGTATATTCGCCATTGGCAAGGATAAATACGTTGGTGTACCCATACCCAAAAGATTGATACCAAGTGTCGCCGGCGCTAAGGTCTTGCGTAAGAACTTTTCGTAGCGATTGGTCTTCGCGTCCGTTGATATACACTTTCCAAATGACTTGTTGCGGCGGCTTGCCAGAGTAGGTAAATTCAATGTCAAATGAATCTTCGCCGTAAGGGATAACGCCGTTGGGCGCGGGTTCAAAGGCGGTGATTAATCCTTCTTCGTTTCGTGCGGTGATAAAGCCGACTTCAAAAGAGACAATTTGCGTGGCGGAACTGGAGGCTGGTAATTGCCCCGTGTATTCAAGCGCCACTGCCGCTTCTTTGATGCGTTTCATTTGTTCTAAGGCAAAATCGCGTATAGCGGCATGGTCGCCGGCGATTAAGTCTTTGGGCGGGGCTTGCGTCCAATATTTTGGGTTGCTTTCAAGCGTGTCAATGAGGCTTTGCAAATCTAACGCGCCATAATCCATATACAGCCATAAAGAGACGGGCGGCTCGGCGTTGCGTTTGCGCGCCTCGTTCACTTCAAATTGGGCTTCTTGAATGAGCAAGTCATATTGGGCTTGCGCGTTGGCGAAATCTCCCATTGCTAAATAGCTGATGGCTTGGTTCGAACGTACGCCAATGGTTTCCGGGCGCTGGCTTAGGACTACATTGTTGATTTCAACTGCTTTTGCGTATTGCCCGCTGAGATAATACGTCCAACCGAGATTCCAGTTTACGCTAACGTCGTTTTCCATGCCCCAAAAGCGGGCGTTTTCCATATCGGCAATGGCGCTGCCTAAATCGCCTTTTGCGAGGTAAGCGTTGCCGCGTTCGTAATATGCTTTTGCGTAGAAAACGTCCGCTTCTAATGCGGCGTTGAATTTTTGAATGGCTTCATCGTACCTGCCCTGATATGATAAGCCAACGCCCTCGGCGTAGGCGTTAATGGCGTCTTCGTTAACTTCGGCTCTTCCCGCTAGTTGAATTAATGACCAGCTCATCCATGCCATACAAAAAGCCACAATGCCCGAGCCAACCGCCACAAACAGCCAGCGCACTCGTCCTTTTAACGCTAAAGAAAGACCGTATAAAGACAATGAGACGGTGAGCAGCGTGATTTGCACAATCAGCGAATCGGCCACGTTGTCCATGTCGTTGCCGAGCGCCGACTCTGCAAGATAGATTTCCGCGAGGCGGGTAGATTCTACAAGGTAAGATTCCGCTTCAAATTTAGAAACATTTGGAAAGTTAAGAGAAGAAGCGTCAAAATATTGCGGACTGAGCAATTTGCTTAGGGGGATAATCCGCTCTTGTAAGGCTCGATATCTTTCTACGGCGGCAGTGTCGCCGTTTTGTTGCGCGGCGGTAATTTGCAAGCTTAACTCATACCAAGTTTGAAACGCGCCTTGCCATTCGTAACTATATTGTATGACGCCGTTAATTTCGCGCTTGGTGGCTTCGATTGAAAATTGTTGCGCGCGGCGGCGGGCTTGGTCTGAAAGGTTAGAAGCGTAATTTTGAAAATAAGCGGTAATAGAAACCCAAATGGCGACCGTGGCAATTAATACCGTAACAATGTTATCAAACCGCTGGTCGGCGTGTTGTTGGTCGGCGCTCATAATAAAAACCTCCCAATTACAATGCCGGCAATGCCCGCTATGGCAAATAAAATTCCTAAGCCTGCCCACACATATTTAATTTTTTTATTGGTCACTTGCGCCACGGTGAGAAACCAAAACGAAACGGCAAACACAATCATGTTGGCTGTTAAGAAAGCCGACTGATTGCGTAGCGCGTCTGACTGGGTAAAGTATGGCGCGGCGTTTAAGTCTTCGGTTTGCGCGTCGTGCGCCCACTCTTCTTGTAATTCGCGCTCTAAATCATATTGACCGTCGGCATTAATATAACGCGCAGTAAAAAAATTGGTTAAACCAGCGGCAACGCCCCAGGCTTCGTCTTGCAAGGCGCGATACCGTTGCGCCGTTTCTTCATCGGCGTTGGGGTCGTATAAAAGATAGCCAAGTTCGTCATAGCGTTTGTAGGTTGTAAAAGCGCGATAATGTTCATACGCTTTGATGGTGTTGATAATATCCGCTTTTTGCGCGCGGATAGACGCATCTACCCCTGAAAAATCCATATCGCCCGCAGTAGAAACCGCCACCGAAGCCAAGCATGCGGTAGTTGCGCCTAAAATAGTCACCACCGCCACTAATACAGCCACGAACGATTTAAATTTATCTTCTTGCATAAGCCTTCTCCTTTTTTGAGGAAGTTACCCAGCGCTTTTTAAGTATATTCCCGTCGGGTCTAACTTGTTTCTTAAAATTTTTAACTCTTTCTTTGTGACGGGTTCTGTCGTTTGGATATGTTTTGCCGTTTTGAGATTCCATCCCGTGTTTAACTTCGCTTCTTCCTCCGTTTTGCCTGGGTGGAGCGCGGTGAGAATCATTTCGCCCGATTCATCTGGCTCCAGAATGCCAATATCCGTCACCACAGCCAGCATGCCTCCGCCGCGCAAGCCTCTCGCTTCGCGCGAGCCTTTGCCATGAATAAACCCAGCCGAGGTCATAAACTCTACTTTTTCAGGGAAGCGCCGTTTTTGGTGCGGGGTCATAATATAACAACGATTTGCCCACGCGGCAATTTCTTGCGAGCCGCCTGAGCCGGGTAAACGCACTTTTGGGTTTTGGTAACCGCCAATGACTGTGGCGTTGATATTTCCGTATTTATCAATTTGCGCGCCGCCCATAAAGCCCACGTCCACGTTGCCGCGTTGGAGATAGTTTGAAAAAATATCGTACATGCTCACAACGGATAATGCCCCGCTCACTAAAGTCGGGTCGCCGATGGAAAGGGGTAAGCGCGCCGGTTCGGCGCCAATGACGCCCGCTTCGTAAATCATCACTAAATTGGGGGCATGAGTCCTCTTTGCTAAATTGCAGGCTAAATTGGGCTGCCCTACGCCAACGAAAACCACATCGCCGTCTTTTAATAACCTTGCCGCATTGACAATCATCAACTCGGCGGATGAATATTTTATTTCGGTCATAATGTTTCCTTCAAAAATTTATTCATACTTTCAAAAACTTTTTCTGGATATTCCAACGGAAAAATATGCGTTGCTTTTTCTAAAACCTCAAATTGTATTTTTGGATTTTTCTTTCTTATCAATTTCTCTGCATTTTCTAAAAGCGTATCCGATTCGCTCCCGCGAAGAATGAATGTGGGTATTTCTAGCGTGTGTAACCGATTCCAAATATCAAAATCTCTTAAGCCAGTTAAGTAAATATGGCTTTCCCATTCGGGGCTGAAAACTAATTCATGCGTTCCATCGGGTTTTTGTTTTGTAATGCCTTGAATATAATTTGTCAAACTTTCATCGCTCATATATTTGAAGATTTCTCTGTTTCGATAGCCTTGAAAAAGAGTTTCAAGATTATCAAAAGTTTTCCTTCTTTTTAATGCGCTGGCTACTCTGGGGTGAAGTCTTTTTCCTAAGCCGAGTCCGTAAATTATTTTCCACATAAAGATAAAAGATGGAACGAATAGGACAGGGTCAAGTAAAACTAAAGCGCGGAATTTTTTCGGGTCTTGCAGCGCTGCCCGCAAGGTGACGGTTGCTCCAATGGAATGACCCACTCCAATAACAGAATCAGTTGTCGCCGTAGGAAGGAAGCGCAGTAAGTCGTCAGAAAAAATATGCCAGTTTTTTACATCTTTTATTTTTGCATCGCCCCAAAGCGGGCGAAGTTTCATGCCGAAAAGATGATATTGGTTTTGTAAAAGTTCAAATAATTTTTTATAAACTTCCGGCGGGTAACCGTTAGCGTGTAAAAAGTGCATTGGCAACCCATTGCCGCCGAAATTGAAACTTGGGATGTCGTTGTTCATTTCTTTCAATGATTTAGTTTTTAATTAATAACTTCCGTAATTTACCTTATCGCTATAACGGGCTTTGACTTTTAGCCGTTTATGCGTTTTTGCGCCGAGTTTTTTCCAGTAGGCGTTTCTATCTTTTACGCCATACACCCATTCGTCTAAATATTTTTTTACGCTTTCAGGCGACTCGCTGATTTTGTCCCATGCTAAATAAAATTCGTTGTCGCGGTCGTAATACCCTTGCGAATATGATGGGTGGCTGGCGAACGGCACATGGCATACTGCGCTGACAATGATGCTGGGAATCATCGTGCGGTTTGGGTCCGAGCGAATGACCGCTTCATCTACAATTTCTTCGGCGGTGACAATCACTTTTTTGGCGGCAAAGGCGGCTTCTTTTTGTTCGCCGATTATGCCCCATAAGTGCGCGTTGCCGTTTTTATCGGCTCGTTGCACATGCACAATGGCGACGTCTGGATTCAAGGCTGGCACAACCACAACGTCTTTTCCGCCGTATGGGTCTTCAATTCTTTTGATTAAAGGATTGGCAATTTCTAAATCTTCTGCGCCTGTTTGCTTCATGGGCAAAAAAGGCAAGCCCGAAGCGCCCGCTTGCAAACGAGTAATCATGCCGAAGTGAGAATATTCTTCCCATTCAATTTGCCCTTGTTCAATGGCTTTGCGGACGATTCGCAGCGAGCCAACGCCCGGGTTACCCATATAAGAAAAAATAACTTTTTTTGCGCAGCCTGCCGCCACCATTTGGTCGTAGATTAAGTCGGGAGTGGCGCGGGCAAGCGTGAGATTTTTTTTGCCCTGCCGAATCATTTCATGCCCAGCGGCAAACGGAATTAAGTGAGTAAAGCCGGCGGCGTAAACCACATCGCCGTCGCTCACAAATTCTGCAATCGCTTTTTTTAACGAAACAAGTTTAGACATAACAGTTAATCTTCCTATTCTCCTTTATCTTCTTGGCTTGGTTTGCCTTTCCCTCCGCCTTTGCGAAAGCGTTTGAGCAACCCAAACCTGCCTGATGGCGGCGGCTTTGATTTGTTTCGGCGCATGTACCACCCCACGCCAATTAGCAATAAGCCCGTAAATAGATAATCAAACTCGGGTTTTTCAGCAATATCCGACACTACAAACAAGATGAATATGCCGATGCCCATCACTAAGAAAAATGTGCCAACGCGAACAACGAAGGGTTCTTCATTTTCCATAGCGTTTCCTCTTACAAGTATTTTACCCTATACAAAAAACTTCCGAAGTCTATGCGACTTCGGAAGCGAGGGCTTAATTCTTTTTACCCGATTTTTTAGCGGCTTTTTTCGCCGTTTTCTTTTTAGCGACCGCTTTCTTCTTTTCCGCTTTTGCTTTCACAGGGGCGTGTTTTACCAATGTTTGAATTTGCTCGTGCATATACAATTGAAGGTAATAATACCCGCCGCCGTTTTTGCCGCTTGCGCCGGAGCCTTTCCAGCCGCCAAAGGGTTGGTAGCCGGGCCATGCGCCAGTTGTTGCGCCTTGCGGGCGGTTGGCATACGTTACGCCCGCTTGAATGTTATCAAAGAACCATTCGGTTTCTTTTTGGCTTCCATAAAAACCAGCGGTGAGCCCATAATTCACGTCGTTTGCAATTTGCATGGCTTCATCCAAACTGCTCACTTTGCCAATCATACTAATCGGCAAGAACATTTCATGTTTCCATAACCGATGGCTATACGGCAAGTTAGTCACAAACGTAGGCTCGCAGTAATACCCTTTATCAAACAGCCCGCCCGACTTAACGTTGCCGCCTGTTAAGAAGGTGGCGCCTGCTTGATTAATCTCTTCCATATAATTTTTGAATTCATTATAGGCGTTTTGATTAATCACAGGACCTAAATAGGTAGCGCGTTCGGTTGGGTCGCCAACGACTAAGGCGTCCACTTTTTGTTTCAATTTGGCGACTAACTCATCATACACGGCTTCTTCCACCAATACGCGCGAAGCGGCGGAGCATTTTTGCCCTTGCAAACCAAAGGCAGAGCGATAAATCCCCGTCGCCGCATCTTCAAGATTAGCGTTTTTTGAAACAATGGCTGGGTTTTTACCGCCGAGTTCCAAAATGACAGGGCGAATGTAATTGCGATTTGCAAAATCACGATATAGTTTCATGCCCACGTCAAACGAGCCTGTAAACGTCACGCCGTCAATTTCGGGGCTATCTACAAGCGCTTGCCCAAGCGTAGAGCCGGGACCCGTCACAAAATTCACCACCCCATCTGGAATGCCCGCATCGCGCAAACATTCGACATACAAGCGTACAATCCACGCCGTATCTGAAGCGGGCTTAATCACAACCGTATTGCCCGCCACCAGCGCCGCGCCGGTTGGTCCGCCTGTTAACGCAAAAGGAAAGTTAAACGGCGAAATCACCAGCCACACGCCATACGGGCGCAAAACCGACGTGTTTGTAGAATCATAACCAACCAAAGGGTCTTTTAGCATGGGCTTCACAAACCCATTATTCTCTTCCATCATTCGCGCTGGGAAATACATCAAATCCGCCGTTTCTTGCACATCCCCCAACGCTTCCATACGATTCTTACCAACTTCCAAAGACATTGCCGCGCCAAGTTCAAAAATCCTTTTCTCAATCAACGCGCTGGCTTTCCGAATCAATTGCACACGCTTTTGCCATGGCGTATGACTCCACATTGGAAAGGCTTTCCTTGCCGCTTCCACCGCCATCCGCGCATGAGAAGCATTGCCTTTTTGCATCACCGCCAATACCCAATCGGTATTCACAGGCGAGCGGTCTTCAAATTTTTCATCGGCATACACGTCTTTGCCGTCAATAAACATGGCATATTCTTTGCCCATGTTGCTTTTCACATTGGCAATCGCTTTTTCAAACCCAGTGTGCAAGGCTTCGGGCGGGTTAAACATCGTAGAATACGTCAACTTGAAACTTGCCATAAGAAAACTCCTTATATTAGTTTATTTTACTCAGTTAGAGATTCAAACTGATAAAGTAGAGTATAGCGTAGGATATGCGCCGCGTCAAAGCAACTTACAAATTTATGCGTTTTTGTAAGAAGATAAAACCAAAAGGCGTCTTTACCGATTATAACGACTCGCAAATTTTGTTATTATTTTCTATCGTATTAGGAGACATCATGACAAAACGCCTCCATTTTCTAACGGTCAGCCTGGCGCTTGCTCTTTTGGCAGTTTCTTGCGCCCCAAGCGCTGCGACAGAATCCCCTGCGCCTGTAGATTCTGCCCCCGCGGCGGCGCCAACCGCCCCGACGAGCGAAGCGGGCTCAGCGCCAACGCAAGCCCCTGCCGTTCAGCCCATCGTCACCGCTCGCGGACCTGACCTCCATGCCACAGACCCAACCACCGTTTCATTAGCGTCTGGGCAGTATCAATTGATAGAGTTTTTCCGTTTTACCTGAAGTACCTGCCGTGCCATGGCGCCTATGGTTCATAGGCTTGAAGCGGAATACTTTGGAAAAATTTTATTTACTTACTTAGATGCCGACGACCCTCGCACGCAAATTTTTCAAAGCGAGTTAGGCTTTTTCTATCAACCAGAAATTTACTTTTTAGACGGGAACGGCGTTGTGCTTCAAAAATTTATCGGGCCCGTTTCTGAAGACGAACTGCGAGATTTGTTTGAAACTTATGTGCAATAAAAACAAGGCGCTGTAAAGCGGCGCCTTGTTTTTATTTAGTTGCCTATCCATAGCTTGCTAACAACATTAATAGCGGCTTCAACGATGGCTAGCGAGAACGGCGAAACGACCGTAATGATGAAGCGATAAAAAATTGCAATTTCAAAGGGCCAATCGGGAGATTTGTCAATTAGTTCAATCGCTTGTTTGATAGAGATTAAACTTTCAGTTTGTTTGAGATATACGTTAGATAAATCTTTTTTTTTGTCTTTTGTGAGCGTGTTGTATAACTTGTCGGCTTCTTCTTGGTAATCTTTGTGCAATTTATCGAGCATGTTTTGTTTAATCGTCACCATGCGGCGATGCACTTGCCACAGCGGCAGAAAAAATGCGGTGGGGACTAAGATGAAATACAAAACCACATACACAATATATTCGGGGATAGGCACTTCAATCGCAATGGGTTGCAACCCTAAATTTAACCCGATAACGGCGGCAATGCCGATAAATTCAAGCGAGAAGCGTTTAACGGCGCTGAACACTTCGATTTTGTTTGTATCTACCGTGAGCGGAAATTCTGCAAATTGAAAGAGTTCAGTCAGCGCCATAGAGGCGGCGATATGCCGCGTGACAATGATGCCAATCATGCTCATTGCTAAAAAGCGCACGCCAAACACCAAAATAATTTGCATCCAGTTTGCGTTTTCCCAACTTACGCCAATATGAGCGACGGCGCTCATTACCCCAAACCCAGCGCTGGCCAAGCCAATGGCAATACCCAGCGCCCACCAAATTGGTTTAGCGTGCCATTGCGCTATTTTTTCAAAGGGCATTGCCTTGTTGTTTTCTTCTTTGAAGAAGCGCATTACGCTTTGATAAATGCGTACAATGCTCTTCGGCTGATAAGCGTAATAATATCCAGCAGTGGGGAATACTAAGACTATATTGATAATCGTAATTAAATCCTTGGCGGGAGGGATGTTTAACAAAATTGGAACGACATACCCGTATAAAAAACCCGCCAAGATGAAAAACAAAATTATGCTATACCATTTCAACTTAAGCGCGTTGAAAAACAGTTTAGCAAGCGGGTCTGTCCCTTGCACATCTTTTGCGGTTAATGAAATAGCAGGCATATATATTGTCTCGCTGACCGCTGAACGTCTGCGGTTTATGTCGTTTTACTTTTTACTCGCTTTTATATATCTTCGCATCTGCAATTGCTTTTGCCACATTCACTCTTGGGAGCAATAACAAGCCTAACACAAAGAAGAAGATTAGAGAAAGGATGGCGATTCGTAAGTTGCCGAATATTTGATTGGCTAAACCGAAAACTAACGGACCAATCCATGACGTGCCGCGCTCGCTGACCTCGTAAAAAGAGAAAAACTCCGCTTCTTTGCCGTTAGGAATCATTTGCGCGAACAAACTGCGGCTAATGGCTTGCGAGCCGCCTAGCACAATGGCTATAAATGCGCCAAGGATGAAAAATTCCGTCACTCGGCTTTCGCCTTGTAAACCGCCGTAGGCGTAAATGACCACGCCCGACCAAATGACCAAACTAACCATAATGGCTTGTTTTGCGCCAATCCATGTGGCAAGCCTACCCCAGAACAATGCGCCAAAGAACGCCATAAATTGAATCATCAAAATCACGGCGGTTAAAGTCGTTTGCTCAATTTCTAACCCGCCTTGAATAATCGGCGCGGCGGCAAAGGTGGCGGCAACGGCAATGACTGTTTGAATGCCATCGTTATATAAGAAATACGCCAACAAAAACTTCAAAGTCTCTGGAAAACTTTTTACTTCGCTGAATGTCTTTTGTAATTGCTTAAAGCCAATGCTCACATACGTTTCGCCGGCGGGTAATGCGCGCGCCGCATGACGCGAGCGTAACCGCGACCATGTAATAAACGCAAACCCAAACCACCATAACCCAGCCGAGGCTAAATTAATGCGCACAGCCAAATCTGTAGGCACGCCGAGGTCTTCGCTAAAAATGAAAAAGGCTAAGTTCAAAGCGAGTAAAATGCCGCCGCCTAAATAACCCATAGCCCACCCGTAGGAAGAGACGCGGTCGCGTTCTTCTTCGCTGGCAATATCGGGCAGGTAAGCGTTGTAAAAAACAATCGCCGCGCCAAACGCTAAATTGGCAATGATATATAACACGCCGCCTAGCCACCATAAATTGCCAGTCACAAAAAACATCAAAATTGTGGCGACAGCGCCGATGGTCGCAAACAACCGCATCATTGCTTTGCGTAAATGCGAGTAATCTGCAATTGCGCCTAAAACAGGCAGAAATAACACTTGCATAAACACTGAAAACGAAATGCAATACGGCAAAAATGAATCAGGCGCAACGGGAATGCCTAAAAATGAAACTGTTTCTGTGCCTGCCGCTTCTGCCGCGCTTCTTGCTAAGCTGGCTACAAACGGACCTAAAAATACTGTTCCCACTGTAGTGCTAAAGGCTGAGTTTGCCCAATCATACATGCCCCAGCCGAAAATTTCTTTCTTGTCGTTCGCCAAAATGTCTACGCTTTCCGATGCCATGACTTCCTCCAAAGGGGATAGGATATGAACAAGAATTTAGGAAAGTATAACGGAGTTTTGTTTTTTGATGTAAAGATGATGTTAATTCCTTATCGCTTCTTTCTTGACCTTCAACCTGCTACACGCTACAATTCTTTTTTACAATCCTACGCATTTCGTCATTGTGAAAAGCAATCTCTTTGCAATGGCATCACGAGAGAATATGTTTGAAAACCTAACTGGACGATTAAACCAAATCTTTGATAATTTACGCAGACGGGGGAAGCTTACCGAAGCCGATGTGGACGCGGCTATGAAAGAAGTGCGCTTGGCTTTGCTTGAAGCCGACGTGCATTTTAGTGTGGTCAAATCTTTTATTGCTAAGGTGCGCGAGCGCGCTGTTGGCGCAGAGGTATCTAAGGCATTAAACCCCGGTCAACAGGTCATCAAAATCGTCAATGAAGAATTAATCGCCACCTTAGGCGAGCCTGCGCCGTTGAATCTCATAGGTCCTAAACCGCGAGTGGTGATGATGGTCGGTTTGCAAGGCGCGGGGAAAACAACCGCCTCAGGTAAATTGGCGCGTTTGATGAAATCGAAAGGCGAACGGGTTTTGCTAGTGGCTGGCGACCCATACCGCCCTGCCGCAGTGAAGCAACTGCAACAGTTGGGCGAACGAATTGACGTTGAAGTTGAAGCGGATACATCGCTCACGCCGCCGCAGCTTGCTAAAAAGGCGGTCGAAAAGGCAGATAAAGGCGGCTATAGTTTGGTCATCATAGATACGGCTGGGCGCTCGCAAATGGACGAAGATTTGATGGATGAATTGCGCGCTATTGCCGCTGGCGTAAACCCTGTTGATATTTTGCTGGTCATTGACTCGATGATTGGTCAAGAGGCGCTGAATATTGCCCAAGGGTTTAAGTCTGCAATTCATTTAACGGGGCTTGTGCTAACAAAAATGGACGGCGATTCTCGCGGCGGTGCGGCGATTTCTATTCGCTCGGTAACGGGCGTGCCAATTAAGTTTATCGGCACAGGCGAAAAGTTAGACGCGCTGGAAAGTTATGACCCTGCGCGTTTATCCTCCCGTATTTTGGGCATGGGCGACATCATTGGGCTGATTGAAAAAGCCGAAGCGATGTATGACGCGCAAACGATGGAAAAGCAAGCCCAAAAGATGATGAAGGGCGAGTTTACATTAGAAGATTGGCTTGACCAAATGAAACAAATGAAAAAAATGGGTCCGTTGGCTCAAATTATGGAAATGTTGCCCGGGCAAATGGGGCAAGCCGCCAGAAACGTTGATCCTGCGCTGGTGGAAAAATCGTTCAAGCAATCCGAAGCGATTATTAATTCTATGACTTTGAAAGAACGCCGTAATCCTGACATTTTGAACGCCTCTCGCAGGCGTCGTATTGCCGCTGGCGCGGGAATGGAAGTGCAAGACGTGAATCGCCTTATTAAGCAATTCCGCGAGGCGCAGAAGATGATGAAGATGATTCAAAAAACGGGCGGAAAAGGATTAGGCAGGTTATTTGGGTAGATAAAAACATCCCAAAGTTTTTGACCTTTGGGATGTTTTTATTTGTTTTTGCGGGTTTATGGAATTGGCGTTAGCGTCACCGATTGGAAGGTGGCGATTTGCTCGGCTTGGGCGGTTTGCTCTATTGAGGCTTGCTCAGTTGCAACGGTGATGAAGTTGGGTTCGGTTGGCACACGCCCGCGCCAAAAGTCAAAGGTTTCGATGACGTATTCTTCGCGCACGGCAGTTAACCATTGTTCAAACGCCACGTCTAAAGCCAATTGATATTGACTGGCGCTCATGGGTTGTTCTTGTTTGGCAATCAATTGAATAATGTGATAACCAAAACTGCTTTGCACGGGTTCGAGGGTAATATCGCCGGGTTTTTCTAGCGCGAAAGCGGCGGTTTCAAACTCTGGCACCATCACGTTTTTACCAAACCAGCCGAGGTCGCCGCCTTGCGAAGCGGAAGCCGTATCGGTTGAGAAGGCGGCGGCAAGTTCGGCAAAGTCTTCGCCGTTTTGCAGGCGTTTGATTAAGTCTCGCGCGGTTTGTTCATCTGCCACGAGGATGTGGCGCGCGCGTACTCTTGTTTCTGTGTTTGGCACGTCTGTCAGCGTTTGTTCGCGCAATTTCTTTTCAAGAAGTTGATTTTCAAAGAAGCGAATGTAATACGAATCGCTGAAGCCGAATTTCATTAAGTTATTGTTTAAATCGGCGATTGTTTTTTGAAAACCTTCTTCAGTATATGGCGTGGACGTGGGGAAAGGCGTCCCCGTTGGACCAGCCGTAAAGGTAGGCAGAGGCGTGCTGGTGAGCGTAGGCGTGAAGGTCGGCGTGGCGGTTTCGCTTTCCGTAGGTTGTGAGGTTGAAGTGGGGCGCAAAGTTGGCGTTAAGAACGCTAGCGCTTCTGCAGGAAGTTCTGGGGTGACAAACGGAGTAGGCGTAATGGTCGGCGTGGGCGTGCCGTTTGGAAAATAATTAAAGCCGCTTTGAATCGCTTCTTGCAATTCCTCTTCGCTGACGGTGATGCCGCGTTTTGCCGCTTCTTGCCGAATGATTTCTTCTTTTATCATTTGTTCCAAAATGCTTTCGCCAACCGTTTCTGGCGAGCTTAATTGAAAATCAATGGATTGGAGCGTGGTTTCTAGGTTGTAGCCTAAAAATTGCGATGCGGTTTCAACGCTGCCGAAAATTTGAACGTATTGTTGATATTGTAAATATTGGTTGATTAAGTTTTGACGTTCGAGACGCACGCGCGCTTCAAATTCTTGAAGACTAATTTCCGTTTCGTTGACGGTAGCGACGGGTCTTTGTAATTGAAAATAATTTACGTCTAACCATCCATAAACAAGTAACACAATAACCGCGCCTAGAATTCCAAAAAAGGTATAAAGAATAATGCGGGTTTGTTGCTTTTCTCGTTGGAGGCGGGCGATATGTTTTTTATGCATTGGCGCGGGTTTATTACCCGATTCGTTTGACATATTGGCATTTCCTCGTTAATACATTATCCCGCAGGTTTCATGCAAATACATAACCGTTATGGTAAAACCTGCGGGACGTTTTTGTTGTTTGTTCGTTAATTATCGAACAACTTCGGCGCCAGTGAAAGGCAGTAACGCCACATGGCGGGCTTGTTTAATGGCCGCCGCTACAACGCGTTGATGCTTGGCGCACGCGCCGGTTTGCCGGCGTGGGCGAATGCTGCCCTCTTCGGTGATGTACTTTCGCAAGAGGTCAACGTTTTTGTAATCAATTGTTAGGGTTTTGTCGGCGCAGAAGGCGCAAAACTTAGGCTTGGCAAAAAACTTATTGCCGCCGCCTTCGCCGCCGATATTTTTTTCGTCAGACATGGTGTTTGTACTCCATCTTTCAAATTGCTAAAAAGGAAAATCGTCGTCCGCCATTGTATCGGGCGGAGGCGTTTGTTCCGCTTCTTGCGATTGGTGATTGTTCGAGTCGCGTCGGTCTCCCAGCATAATCATTTCGCTGGCGACGATTTCGACTGTGGTATGTTTTACGCCTTCTTTATCGTCCCAGCGGCGGGTTTGCAAGCGCCCTTCGATATACACTTGCTTGCCTTTCGATAAATAATTTTTGCATGTTTCCGCTAACGGACCCCAAGCCACCACATTGAACCATTCGGTTTCGTTGTGTCGTTCGCCGTCTTGGCTATTCCATGTGCGGCTCACCGCAACCGAAAAAGTGGTGACTGGCTTGCCAGAAGGCGTGTAGCGCATTTCGGGGTCTTTTCCAAGATGACCGATAATTTGAACTTTATTCAGACCTCGACTCATAACAATCTCCTTGACGCTGTTTCAAATCAATTAACCAACCACAGAGAGCATGTGTCGTAAAACCGCTTCTTGATAACGCAAATTGCGTTCAAGGTCTGCGGTGGCGGCGGGGTTCATGGTCACGTTCAATAACACATATTGACCTTCGCGCTGTTTTTTGATGTATGAAGCCAACTTGCGTCTGCCCCATACTTCAGCCTTATCCACACTGCCGCCTGATTCGCTAATCCAGCCTTTGATTTTGTCTAACGCGCCGTTAAACGCGTTTTCATCCAAATCAGGTTGGAGTATGCACATCAATTCATATTTACGCATTGGGAAAACCTCCTTTCCATGGGTTTGCTCAAGTTCAAATCGTAGATTTGCCAAGAGCGGAAAGGCACATATATATAACATGTACCTAGAACGGGCGATAGTTTACCATAAGATTCGATTTCATAGGAACGAATCTCGCCTCATACCTACGGGGAATTTTGTTTCTTTTCCCTCAACCTTTTCTTTCGCCTCTGCCGCTATCTGACGTAAATCGGGTTGCTATAAATCCAACCGCGTTTTTTGCCTAAATAATTTTTATACGCTTCAATTCGATACACTCCCGCCTCGGTTGTGATGTGCGTGCAGGCAATCTGATTCTTCCACTTTTGTATCGCTTGACCGTCTTTCATTAAAACAATATCGGCATGAAAAGGGAGTTTGGCTTGCAACGTCACCCCGCCTTTGGCGGAGATTTCATCGCCCATCATCGCGGAAGTTTCTTTGCCTTGCGCCGAAAAGCGAAAGCCTTTTGTAGGGGCGGGCAAATCGTAGCCGACGAAGCAATGCCCGCTGGCGAGGGCTTTATAAATTAAAGACTTGTCGCGGGTCACATCGCCAGTGAGGGGCGAGTCAAGAAGCGCGTGCGTATTGACGGTGCGGAAGTGAAATTCATAAGGAAAAATTATCTTATGAATAAATCCTAAAGTCATGCGTAAGGCGTGCGCGTCTGAACCGCCAATGGCGACCACTTTATTTCCGTTTGCCGTTAATTCGTCCCATTTTTGCAATGTGTTTGGAAGCGGTTGATGCGCCACGAAATTTGGAAAAAAAGCATAAAATGCGCCGTGCAGTTTTGTAGGCACAACGGTTTTCAATTCACTTAACGCATTCCACAACTCGATGCCTGTATAATTTTGGACAGACCAATCTTCCCATGAAATGTCAATTTCGTTAAAGGCTTTGGCTTCGGGGTCGTGGGGATGGGCTAGGAAACATACGCCGCCTGCGTGTTGCGCTTGATGAATTAAATTTTGCGGGTTGTCGGCAAAGGTCGCCAATTCACGGTTTGCCCCAAAAACAAGCAAATGATTTTTTTGCGGGTTGCGGGCTTGGTCGTGAATTTCTTCGCCAATCAGCATTAAGACCTTTTTATTTTTGTCTTTGTAGTATCCTTCAAAACCATGCACTAGCACATTATGGTCGGTGACGATAACCGCATCTACGCCCGCTTTGAAAGCGGCGGCGGCAATATCTTTATGCGTTCCGCTCCCGTCTGAGTAGCGCGTGTGCATGTGAAGGTTAATGATAATTTCTTGCATGGGTTCTTGTTTGTTCAAGTTGCCGTCCTTAGCGCGTATAATCTATAGTCTCTGCGCCGTCTTCGGCGCACAAAGCAAGCGACGCAAGTTAAGGTATAATTTGCCCGCTAAATTTTAGGAGAAATAATCGTATGAATAATATTCTAGATATTGCGTTAATTATAATCTCTGTGGGTTTAATCGTCAGTGTGGTGCTGCAAAGCAAGGGCGCAGGCTTGGGCGGTTTGACCGGCGCCGACACAGGCGGCGTGTTCACAGCCCGCCGCGGTATTGAGCGCGTCCTCTTTTGGGTGACGATTGTGTTGAGCGTGGTGTTCTTTGCGCTGGTCATCGCCATCATTCTCGCTGGACGATAAGTTTTTTTCTTGAAATGCCTGCTGTGCCGTTGTGCTTCAAACACAGGCGTAGCAGGTTTTTCTTTTGCTGTTTCTCTTGCCTTAATTTTTCTTTCAATGCAAAGCGCAACAAAGGGCAAGGGCGAATACAAAATAACTTTATGAAACGATTACGCTGGCAAATTTT
The DNA here is from genome assembly GCA_034434495.1 of Anaerolineales bacterium. Lineage (GTDB taxonomy): Bacteria > Chloroflexota > Anaerolineae > Anaerolineales > Villigracilaceae > Villigracilis. Next base: position 106,765 of record DAOTZE010000006.1, on the reverse strand, counting down.
AGTGGTTGCCGTCACATTGGTCATTGTGGCGCTCTTGTTGTTAAGCCAACAACCGATTACCGTTATCACGCTTCCTGAGGCGGCGCCAGGCGGGGTTTACACCGAAGCGTTGATTGGCTCTATGGGCAGGCTTAACCCCATGCTCGATTGGAATAATTCTGTAGATAGAGACATCAACCGATTAATTTTCAGCAGTTTGGTGAAATTCGATTCGCGCGGGTTGCCCCAACCCGACCTTGCCGATTCGTGGGGCGTTTCGGCGGATGGCACGCAATATAACTTTTCAATTCGTCAAAATGCATTCTGGCATGACGGCGCGCCCGTCACCAGCGACGATGTGATTTTTACCATTGAATTAATCAAAAGCGCCGGCTCGTTATTTCCGCAGGATATAAAAGATTTATGGTCGCAAGTGGAAGTGATTCGCCTAAACGAGAAAACGCTTCAAATTAAACTGCCTGAGCCGTTTGCGCCATTTTTAGATTACGCCACCTTCGGCGTTTTACCCAAACATCTTTTAGAGTCTACCCCTGCCGACCAACTTGCCAGCGCCGAGTTTAACTTAAACCCAATTGGGTCGGGTCCTTATCGCTTTGAGCGGTTGCTTGTCAGCGGCGGGCAAATCACGGGCGTATCGCTCGTCGTCAATGAAAATTATTATAGAACGCCGCCGTTTGTGGAACAAGTTGTATTTCGTTTTTACCCAAACGCCCAAAGCGCGTTTGACGCCTATCAGCAAGGCGAAGTGTTGGGCATTAGCCAACTCACAAACGATATTTTAGACGAAGCCTTACAAGAGCCAACCTTGTCTGTATATTCAAGCCGTTTGCCGCAAATGGGCATTGTGTTTCTTAACTTAAATAACCCCAGCGTTTCATTTTTGCAAAACGAAAAAGTTCGCAGAGCCTTGTTGCTTGGCATAAACCGAAATGTGATTGTTTCGCACATTTTACAAGGGCAAGCCATTATTGCCGATAGCCCCATTTTGCCGGGTTCGTGGGCGCATTACGACGAAATAGAAAAATTCCCCTACGACCCAGAAGCCGCAATTCAACTATTAAAAGACGAAGGATATAACTTTTCGGCAGGCAGCGATGTGCGCTCGAAAGACGGTCAGCAATTGGTTTTCACTTTGGTTCACCCCGACGATGAAATTCACACTCGTATCGCGCAGTCTATTCAAAACGATTGGGTATTGCTCGGCGTACGCATCAATTTGCAAGCCGTGCCTTACGATTCATTAATCAACGATTTCTTAACCCCAAGAAGTTATGAAGCCGCCTTGGCGGATATTAACACATCGCGCACGCCCGACCCAGACCCGTATCTCTTCTGGCATCAAGCGGAAGCCACAGGCGGGCAAAATTATTCGCAATGGGATAGCCGCACCGCCAGCGAATTTTTAGAAACCGCCCGCACCTCCGCTAATTTTGAAGACCGCGCGCGCCTCTATCGCAACTTCCAAGTCGTGTTCGCTAAAGAGATGCCTTCTCTTCCCTTGTACTATCCCGTGTATTCTTACGGCGTAGATGCGCAAGTGCAGGGCGTGCAAGTTTCGCCGTTGTATGATGTGAGCGATAGGCTGGCGCTGATTCATGAATGGTACTTAGTCACGCGCCGCGCGTTAGAAGAAGCCACCGCAGTTCCAGAAACGGCGCAACCATAAACTTTTAAGCCAGAGATGGACACGAGAGACGCGGCAAAAAACTATATTTATTTCCGCGTATCTTTGGCGAATATTAATTCAAGGAGACGCAACGATGCCTGATGTAAACAAAGCAATCGCTTATGTTCGTGAGAATCAAGAAAAGTTTTTGAACGAGCTAAAAGAATTTTCCGCTATCCCCTCTATTTCAACGTTAGATGAAAATAAACCCGATATGCAACGCGCCGCCGAGTGGGTTGCGAATCAGTTGAAATCATTGGGCATGAATCAGGTGCAAATTATGCCGACGGGCGGGCACCCTGTGGTATATGGCGAATGGATGGGCGCAGGAAAAAACGCCCCCACGATTCTGATTTACGGTCACTATGACGTGCAGCCTGTTGACCCTATTGAATTGTGGACATCTGACCCGTTTAATGCAGTGGTGCGCGGAGATTATCTCTTCGGGCGCGGCACGTCGGATATGAAAGGTCAGGTGGTGGCGTCGCTCAAGGCGGTAGAAGCCATTATGCGCACGGGCGAAGCGAAGGTCAATTTCAAATGGTTAATCGAAGGCGAAGAAGAAATCGGTTCGATGAATCTCGGCGACTTCATCAAAAATCATAAAGAATTATTAGCCTGCGATTTTTGTTTGAACCCCGACGCGGGTTTGATTGCGCCCGATAAGCCGACTATTACCACAGGTTTACGCGGGCTGGCTTATTTTGAATTAAAAGTGTACGGACCTAGCAAAGATTTACATTCTGGCTTATTTGGCGGAGCAGTGCATAACCCTGCCCAAGCGCTTACGGAATTAATTGCAGGGATGCACGACAAAAATGGCAAAGTGACTTTGCCCGGCTTTTACGATAAAGTTCGCAAACTGAGCAAAAAAGAGCGCGAAGATTTTAAGCGCTTGCCAACCAAAGATAAAGACTTAATCGCTATGACCGGCGCGCCAGCCTTGTGGGGCGAGCCGCAATTTATTGCCGCTGAACGTATCGGCGCGCGACCCACCTTAGAAGTAAACGGTTTGCTTTCTGGTTTTACCGGGCAGGGCGCAAAAACGGTGTTACCGGCATGGGCAATGGCGAAAATTTCTTGCCGCCTTGTGCCAGACCAAACGCCCGAGCAAACGGAAAAACAATTGCGGGCATATCTCAAACAAAACGCGCCGAAAACCATTAAGTGGGAGTTGACCATGATTAACAGCGCCGGCGCGGCGTTAGTTGAAACTGACTCGGCTGGCGTGCAGGCGTTATCTAAAGCGTTTGAAACCGTTTGGGGCAAGAAGCCTTATTTCAAACGCGAAGGCGGTTCGATTGGTTCTGTGGTGTTGTTGCAAAAATATGTCGGCGCCGATTCTTTATTAACAGGGTTTGGCTTGCCAGACGATAATCAGCACTCGCCCGATGAAAGAATGCACTTGCCCACTTGGTATAAGGGCATTGAAGCGTTTACCCATTTTTTCAATAATTTTTAATAAAAATTGTAAGGGCGACCCGCCCATTGAAATTAAGATAACTTGATTTTCATTGAAGGGTCGCCCCTACGTTTTAAGAAGGTTTATATAAAACATGGAAGATAGAATAATCACTTATGGCGGGCAGGCGGTTATTGAAGGCGTGATGATGCGCGGACAAAAAGCGTTTGCAGTCGCTATGCGCGCGCCCGACGGCAATATCGTCATTCATACCGAGCCGCTGGCAAAAATTTATAATTCAAAAATTACCAAGATTCCTTTTTTGCGCGGCGTGATTTTATTGTGGGATGCGCTTGGGCTTGGGATGCAAGCGCTGACCTTATCAGCCAATACGCAAACGGGCGAAGATGAAAAACTGGAAGGCGCGGCTCTGTACCTCACTTTGGGCTTGTCTCTCGCCTTCGGCATTGGGCTTTTCTTTTTGCTCCCCACCAGCATTGGCGGCGGCGTGGAATATTGGCTGGCTCAAAACGGAATCTCATCGTATTGGATTGGAAATCTAGCCGAAGGCGTGATTCAGTTAATTTTATTAATTGCATATATTTGGGCGATTGGCTTTATGCCCGATATTAAGCGCGTTTTTCAATATCACGGCGCCGAGCATAAAACCATCAACGCCTACGAAGCGGGCGCAGAATTAACCCCTGAAACTGTAGCCAAATTCCCAATTGAACATCCGCGTTGCGGAACGGCGTTTTTATTGACGTTGGTGTTGTTTTCTATTTTGATTTTCACGTTGTTAGGTCCAATGCCAAATATTCTATTGCGCATTGCTTCGAGAATTGTTTTTATTCCTATTTTGGCGGGCATTTCTTTGGAATACATTCGCTGGACGGCGAACCGCTTGAACAACCCATTGGTGAAATGGATGATTAAGCCTAATTTGGCTTTACAGCGCTTAACCACTCGTGAACCCGACCTTGAGATGCTCGAAGTGGCAATTCAATCGTTTCAGGCAATGAGGAAAGCCGAAGCGGAAGCGGGCGCGCCTCAGTCATAAGCGGTTCGTTTTAGAATGAATCGCCCCAAAGGTTTCTTTGAGTTAATCAAAGTCTAATCGTTTGGGGCGGTTTTTTATTTTTCACTTAATCTACCCTGATAGCATTGAAGCATGAAAAAACATGTTTGGGCTTTGCTTGTTTTGCTGGTTGCGCTAATGGGCGCGTACTTTCTCTTCACTTTGGGACGCCCTGCGCCTGTGACGGCGAAGTATGAAATTTATGAAGGCGTAACGTATCGAAGAATTGTGCGTTATTTACCGCATGCCATGATAGCCCATGTGATTATTATTGATAGGCGCGAGGCGAACCCTAGATTTTTCGTCACACCGCCTGATGAGATTGAGGGCGGCGCGTTAGCCGCGCGAACCACATCGCAATTTTTGGAAGAATTTGGCGTGCAAATTGCAATTAATGGCGATGGGTTTTTTCCATGGCGTTCAAACAGCCCAGCGGATTATTACCCTCATGTGGGAGACCCCGTTACGCCGAATGGGTTTGCCGCTTCAGGCGGAATAGTGTATGCCGATGGCTTGCAAGACCCGCGCGCCGAGCCGATTTTATACGTCAGCAGGCGCAACGAACTTTCGTTTAATAGACCGCCGAATAAAATTTTTCATGCCATTGCTGGAGATAGGATGTTGATATTGGGCGGTGAAATTGTGGCAGATTTGGATGATGAAGCGATTCATCCGCGCACGGCGCTTGGCGTGAATCGCAACGGCAGATATATTTACTTGGTAGTGGTGGACGGTCGCCAACCGTTTTATAGCGCAGGCGCCACTTTTCAAGAATTAGCGGAGTTGTTGAAAGATGTGGGCGCTCATTACGCGATGGCGTTAGATGGAGGAGGGTCTTCTACGTTGGTGATTCAAGAAGAAAATGGAAGCGCAAAGATATTGAATTCGCCCATTGACCAATATCTACCCGGAAAAGAGCGCGTGGTGGCGAATCACTTTGGGGTGTATGTGAACGAATAATAAACGTCCAACGTTAACCTGCGCGGCTACGGCGTAGGGACATGCTTCCGCGGGCAGAGCAGGCGCCCCCCGAAGAAAGAAGCGAAGAGAAGAACAGATTTGGCTGTGAGATTGCCAAATCTGTTCTTTGGTTAATGCAATCATCTTGCAACATCGCGGCAATTGACCTGCAATGCGAAAGTGAGAGGGATACCTATACAATCTAATCAACAAATTTGCTTGCTTTTTACTTTGCCGCTTGGCAGTTTGGAGGAAAACGCAAAGAAAGACGATAAACGGTAAGTCGCTGGTGCGGTTTTCCATGCGGCTATTTTTATTTCAATATAAAAGGAGAGACTTGATGAAATCTAAACACTTTTTGCGAATTGCCTTAATATTGACGGCGCTCGTTAGTCTATTGGGGGCGAGCGTTCCAGCGCAAGCCAAAGGGTTATCGGCTGAGATTGTGATTCGCAGCACGACTTTTTGGGACGCAACGTTTAACGGTAATGTAAACGCCAATCTTTTTGAAAGATGGTCTTTACAGTTGACTGAAAACAGCGCTTTCTCTATCACTGTGACCGCCACAGGCGGAGATTTAACGCCAGCCATTTACTTGCTAGATGAAAACGGCGCTCAAATTACAAGCGCAGTGGGCAGTTTATCTACCGCGTTTTTAGAGACTGCTCAAGTTGCAGGGAATTACTTTATTCAAATTCAACCTGCTTCTGGCGGCGGTTCGTATAGCATGGAGATTCGCCGCACCGACGACCCAACAACCGACCCTCATGCGGCAGTGATGTTTAACCCCGCAGTGATTTTTATTGATGAAACCTCTGAAGGCAGCGTGATGTTAAATAACCTTCCGCCAACAGGATATGCCAGCGCCGAATTTACCTGTTCTTACGACCCTGCGCTGATTAGCGTGACGAACATTACGCAAGCGGGTCTGTTTGGAGACGACCCTGTTGTCATTTTGAATGGACCTGAAAACGGCAGTTTCTTATTTGCAATTGCCGGCAGCAATGGGCGAAGAGCGACGCAAAGCGGAACGGTATTTACTTTCACCGCTACAGGGTTAGCCGCAGGCGAGGCTTCGCTGAATTGTACGGTGCGCGTTTCGGCTGGCGGCGCATTGACGACTATTCCGTTTACTACGGCGGCGTTAACCGTCCGTGAGCCGTTTGGCGTGTTAGAAGGCACAGTGTTGGCGAATGAGCCAGTCACCGTGACCTTGTTCGACGCGCAAAGCCAAGAAATTGACTCGACCACCGTGGACGCCAACGGTTTTTTTACCTTCGAAGCCCCCGCTGGCACATACCTCGTTAGAGCCACTGCCGCAGGATTCTTACCTGCTGAAGGCGACCCTGTGCTGTTTTCTGGCGAAACAACCACCATGCAAACCATTAGTTTGATTTCGGGCGATATTGACGGAAACGGCGTGATTGACCAATTTGACGCGCTCACAATTGGCATGAACTACAACGCTTCTAACGTGCCTGTGGCGGATTTGAACAACGACGGCATTATCAATGTCCTCGACCTTGAGATTCTCGCCGCAAATTACCGCGCCAACGGAGCGCTGAACTGGCCCGTTCTTCCTTCAGGATAATAATTTAGTTTTACGCATGTCCCGCAGGCTTTACAAACAAAGCCTGCGGGATGGTCACTTTACTTCATGGAGTTTTCAACGATGAAAAAACTTCTCTTTCTGTGTTTTGCACTTATTCTCGGATTTATTTTCGCCGCTCCAGCCAACGCTCAAACCCCTGAAGCGATTTGGATAACAGCCGAAACGTTAAGTTTTAAGACGGGCGAAACGGTCATTGTAAATGTGTACGCCAATTCTTCCACCCCAATTCAAGGGTTTACCTTCCAAATTCGCTACGACCCCAATTGCTTAGAGCCAATTAACGCCGCCAGCCCAATCAGCGGTATGAATGGCTTATTGTTGCCGCAACTGGGCGGTTTGGTAGACGCTAACTTTGCCTCCACCACGCCGCAAACCGTGAATGGCGTCATCGCTGAAGTGCGCTTTAATGCGCTTGGGGCATGTGAAACGACGCTCACTTTAGAAAGCGCCGCGTTGGCAATCAAAAACGAATCGGGCATTGCCGCGCCGCTTGCGGGCGTTAGCGTTTCAGAAACGCAAAAAGCAATTCCCCTCACAATTTCTAGCGAACAAGGCGCCCCTTCAAACCGCCCGCTAGTGGGCGACCCGCTTTCTCTCGCCGTTGAGTCAAATCAACCTGCCGCCGACTTGCCGCTTAGTACCATCATTGTCTTGGGCATTATTGTTGTGCTTTTGATTATTGGCGTTTTTATTTTGATTCGTATTTTGAAGTCGAACGATAAAAACTAGACACATCATCGAAAAAAACTAGCGTGTGTTGACCGAAAACGCAAGACTATAGTTGGCAGCCTGATAAAACCATACGACGCATCGCTTATAAGAAAGACTTACGCATCTAGCAAAATGAGGAATGCCGTTATGAAAACAAAACGCTTCATACACCTTGCTTTACTTCTGGCTATGCTTTTTTCTATAGCGCCGTTAGAAGTAAAAGCCTTTATCGCCCCGCCGCCTGCGGATATGTTCCAATTGCCGTGGGAACAAGGTAAAGCATGGGTGTCGTTTGATGGATTTGATAACGGCACAAAAAGGCTTTCCTCTAGCCCGCACAACTACAAAATGGGCGGCGCGGTAGATTTTGCGCCGCGCCCCAATATGCGGGTTGGCGAAGACACATCCAATGACTGGGTAACAGCCGCCGCGGCAGGCAGAGTGATTGAAATTTCTTTTTGCCACCTAAAAATTGACCACAGCAACGGCTGGGTGACGGAATATTGGCATCTCGATAATATTCAAGTTAATTTAGGTCAAAATGTTAGCCGCAATCAACGTTTAGGAATTATTGATAATAACGCTACGGGGCAAGTATGCGTTGGCAACGAATTCCCCGGACCGCATTTACATTTTGTCGTTCGCCCTAAAATGCAAGAATTTACCTTTGCAGGCTGGGTGATTGGCTACAGCCCCGTTACCAATAAAACTACATTCACAAAAAATGGGCAAACCGTTCAAAGGCTTCAACCAATTCTCAATATTCCCAATTTACAAATCGTTTCGCGCGGGGTATTAAATTGGGATACGACCGTCAACGGAAGCGTTGACCCTTACCGCTATGAGCGTTGGACTTTGCCATTAAGCGAACAGACCGAATTTACCGTTACCCTCACAACCCCAACAACAGGGCTTACGCCTGTGATTGTTTTGCTTAATGATAGCGGCATTGAAATTACCCGCGCCAGTGGTGTATTAACTACAACTCAACCCGCTGGAACATACTATATTCAAATTCAAGCGGACGCTGGCACCGGCTTTTATGATTTGATTGCAACACGAAGCGGTTCATCTACTGGAACTCCAACTGCTTCTGTTACCCCAACAGTAGATTTAACCCAAACATCCCCCACGCCGACGGTTGATTTAACCCAAACGTCTCCTACTCCAACGGTTGATTTGACTCAATTCCCTGCCACGGTCACGCCAACGATTGATTTGACTCAATTTCCCGCAACGGCAACGCCAACGCCAACGGTTGATTTGACTCAATTCCCCGCAACCGCAACGCCAACGGTTGATTTGACTCAATTTCCCGCAACCGCAACGCCAACGGTTGATTTGACTCAATTCCCTGCCACTGCAACGCCAACGGTTGATTTGACTCAATTTCCCGCAACGGCAACGCCAACGCCAACGGTTGATTTGACTCAATTCCCTGCAACGGCAACGCCGACGATTGATTTGACTCAATTCCCCGCAACTGCCACGCCGACGATTGATTTGACTCAATTCCCTGCAACCGCAACGCCGACGATTGATTTGACTCAATTCCCTGTGACGGAGACTTCTACACTTACGCCAAGCGAGACTCCAATTTCAACAATAACTGCCACGCCGACCATTGACTTGACTCAATTCCCCGCTACGGCAACATCTACGCTTGTGCCATTACCAAGCGAAACGCCGATTTCGACAGTGACAACCACACCGACCATTACTGTCACTCCGACCAATACGGCTATTCCAACGCCAACTGGTCCGTATGTATTGACGGATATTATCCCATCTGCCATTTTGATAGACGAAACAACATCTGTCACTGTAAGTTTGTTGAATATCCCTGTGTCGGGCTATGCTAGCGCTGAAATCACATGCGCTTATAACCCCGTAGTCCTTGAAGCGAATAACATCGCGGTAGGAAATGTCTTCGGCAACGACCCTGCCTCCGCGGTCTTTGGTCCTCAAAATGGAAGTTTCATTGTAGCCATTGCTGGAAGCAACGGAAACCGCGCTACAACAAACGGCATTGCCTTTACATTTGATGTAACAGGTTTATCTATTGGACAAAGCAACGTGGAATGTACGGCGCGCGTTTCTTCTGGAAGCGGCACATTAGAAAGCATTGCATATATCCCCGATAGTCTGACGGTTATTGACAACTTGCCATCGCCAACGCCAACCGCCATTCCTAACGCTACGGTCAATGGGCAAGCGCTGGCTGGCAAACCTGTGACTATTCAATTATTTGATTTGAGCGATAATCTGATTGCTTCTGCTGTGACTGATTCAAATGGAAACTTTAGTTTCACTGCCCCTGGCGGAGATTATGTTATCGTCGCCTCTGCCGCTGGATATTTAGACGCGCGGGGGTCTATCTCATTAGTGGGCGGCGTCACTCGCACCATGCAAACCGTCACATTACCTGCTGGCGATATTGACGGCAACGACGTAATTGACCAATTTGACGCGCTTACGATTGGCATGAACTACAACTTGTCTGCGCCTGCTATTGCAGATTTGAATAATGACGGGGTTATCAATGTGCTTGACGCTGAATTACTTGCGGAAAATTATCGTCTATCGGGTTCAGTGGCTTGGCAATAAAAACGGCGCTTACCCTAGCCCTCTTCCTTCTCCAACAAGCGGGGAAGGAAGAGGGTGGGGCTAAAATTCAATTTCACCAATTTGCTCAAAATTAATATCAAATAATTCTTCCGCTTCAGTTTCAAGTTCTGCATCTAATGCGTCGCCTGCTTTGACTCCGCGATTGCAATAAGAGCGATATGGGCAATATAAACATTTACTTGCATCGTCTGTTTTGGGAAACGACGCGGCAGACTTAATTTCTTCCGCCAATCGTGTCAGCGCATCCCAATCTCGTTTGAATTGATTAGCGTCATAAGAAAATTTTGCAGGCTCATTGGGGAAATTCGCAAACCAATAAATCATCTCAATTTGTTCTGGCTGAATGTTCTTTCCATTATTTAAGTGCGAACCTGCTTGCGCTAACAATGCGCGATAGACTCGCGTTTGCCAACGAATTGCTAACCATTCTGTTTTTGGTCGCTTGCGGTACGTTTTCCAATCGTAAATAAAAACTTTATCGTTATCAATAGCAATCAAATCATATTTTGCAACTAATCTATAACTTCCCAATGGGGCGGATAAAGTCGCCTCTGCTTTAAGACCCGTAAGTTCTTTGAGCGCTTGAATCTCTTTTTGATTAATAAAATTTTCCCACCATCGTTGTAAGTTATCTGTATTGGCTAATTTAGCGATTTGCTCATTCGGAATCCCAACAAAGTATTGTTGCGCCAAGCGATGAAAATATTCGCCTTCTTTTTGATGCGCTTCATTCTCAAGCGCGGGTTCGGTTTCAATGGCGGGATATGCCAGTTGTTGCGCATATCGCAACTCAAAACGGCGCGGGCAATCGTGGTAATCCTGCAAAGAAGATTGGCTGAGAGCGTTCAATGGAATTGCCATGCTTTATTTTCTCGTATTTTTCGCCGTCGCAATCGTTATATTTATATAAAAAGTTACGCGCACCGCTAGCGTCTTAAAACTTGTAGAGGGTATTTTTTGTTTGCATTTGTTTACGAAATATGCAAAATAGATTTTTCAACTTTATTGCCGACTTTAAGCGTGCGCCGCCAACTGCTGTTGTCGTTGAGCGAAATCCAGCGGCGCTCTTCAGTGCGATAAAACCAATCTTTATCTTGTTGAAAGTGAACTAAGATGTTGTTTGTTTCCCAAATATTCAAAATTTCGTTGCTGTGCGCGTGGGTATCGTCAAAGTCGGTGGTGGCGCGTTGACCCATTTCGCTATATAGTTCGTTCAGTTCGAGCAGTAAGGAATTAATTTCAGGCGCAAGGTGACTCACTTTTAGCCCTACGCGTTTGGCTTCTTCAAACAAAATGGGGTATCCATGCGAGGGGTATTTGGCGTTTAGGGCGTTTGCAATTCTGTCTTGCGTTTTTTCATCTTTGATGTGATAAGCCAATAATTCTTTGCATAACATAATGGATAAAGATTCCGCTCGGTCTACTGCGCCGATGACCAGCGGATGCACATGCTGAAACAGTTGTTGATATGGATTTTCGTTCTTATCAGATTTTTGAGATTGCCACAACCGCACCACGCGAGTTAATTCATCCAGCGAAACGCTGACGCGGTCGTTGTCGCGGTCAATGGGAGAGAGGGCGTGGGTTAATGAAGTATCTACAGGCGTTAAATACGCCATCGGTCCCATGTGAATTTCGTTTGCGCCAAGCGAAATCATTGTGGCGGCTGAGGCGCACTCCAGCGGAATTAAGGCGATGACTTTGTCGCAATATTGACGAAGTAAATTTACCAAGCGCAAAGAGGCTTGTCCATTGCCGCCGCTGGACTTAATGAAAAGATAAATTTTTTGTTGATACCCAATTTTTTCTAGCAATTCAAACAAAGCCAGCACATCGTCGTGGCATACGCTGCCGCGCGGGTTATTGAAATAGGTAATGAGCGTCCCGCCAAGTTTTTTGTTTAATTCTTTGATGATGGCTTGCGTTTTATCAAATAAAATGGGAGGCTGTTTTACTTTGTTTTTGAGGTTTGCTTCCATATAGATTTTCCTTTGTAACGGAGATAAATCGATTGCCGCGCCTATGGTTTATCAACAAAGCGCTTTTCATTTTTTTGCGCGAGACCAAAACCAACCGCCAATAAACCCTATTGTCTGACCCATTAATGTCATTACGGCTACGCCGCCAATGCCGTTTTGTATTAACCAGTTTGGCGTCCCAAATATTCCAAAGGCTAAGATATTATAAGCCAGTAATCCGCCTAGTGAAATCCCTAGCGACCATCTCAACGCGGAAGTTCGGGTTGCAAATTGAGAAGCAATGACAAAAGTTAAGCCCGCCACAATTACAATCATAAACATTGAAATTAACCATGCCGGAAATTTCGGATGCCCTTCGGCGGAAATATAGGGGTCTTCTAATTCTTCAACTTCCGCTTCGGGCGTAGATTCGACGGATTGAGTCAACACAGGGGTAACGACAATCACTTCCGCTTGCCCTGATTGAGAAACGTCTAATTGCACCACCGCAGAAATGAGCGCCGGCTCGCTGGTGACTTTAATTTCTAATAAGCCGGGTCTATCTAAGCCAAAAGATGCGCGGGCAATGCCTTGCTCGGTTACCGAGGTTACTTGCTGAATAATGCCGCCGCCTTCGCCGATTAAGTTCATGGCAAACTGCACTACGGTGCCGTCGGGAACGGGGTTGCCGTTGCCGTCTCGAATCACGCCTGTGCGAATGGCAATTGTATCGCCAATTTTGAAGAGCGGAATTAAGGTCGGTTCGGGGGTAAGATTTGTTTCAGGCGCAGAGGCAGGCGGAAGGTCGAGAAAGAGCGGGATGATTTGATTCGGGTCGGGCGACATGACGGAAATCAAATCATAATTTACGGCAGGCACCGAAACTGGCGAGGCGCCAAGCGGGGTTAATTCTTGAAAGAGTAAGCGCACTGCCACGTCTATAAATTGCGGCTGTTTGCTGTATAGCGCATAATAGGCGGTGAATTTTGAAAGCGTGGTGGTATCGAAATAATACGGCGCGCCAAACGAGAACAGAATCACGTTTTTGTTGAGCAACACTTCGGGGCGCTCGCGCAAAAAACGGCTAATCAGCGCGGGCTGATTGTTGGAAGCGTCGGTCATCGAAATAATCACCCAGTCTGCCACGCTTAAGTCGTCAATCATAAATTGATTATCTTGTGGGTTATCCAAAAGCGCTTGCAAATTCTCAAGCGAGTATGAAGATAATCGAAACTCTTCTACTTGGTTGCCTGCTTGCGGACCATATAACTTTAAGACGGCGGACTCTAACGCATCTACGGCAAGTTGGGGTTGAGAGGCGCATTCAGAGCATTGCTTTACGCTGACTGTATCGGTGATAAATACCAAACGGTCGTTGGGTTGCGGCGGTTGAGGCAACACGGAAGTTAAGTCTTGCAAATTTGGGGTGATTAAAGTCGCCGCATTTTGCGCGACTTTAAACGTAATGTCGCTGCGAGCGCCAAATTCGTCGAAGTTTGGCTCAGGCACAGAGACATTCGCGAAAATAAAATTATTATACAAACCAAGTTTGGCTGTGAGAATCCGCGCTACCGAAGCGTCCACCCGTTGGGCAAAGGCGGCGTCTTCGCGGTATTTTTGGGCAAAAAATTCTAAGATGCGCACCGTGGTTGTATAGGTATCGGGGGCGTCGTCTGATTTGATGTTGCCCAAATACAACATATCATTGCCCGCTAAGAAAGCGTCGCGCGCGGCATTGCGCGCCGAAAATTGCCCGCCGCCGGCAATATAAAATTCACGCACCGAGCTTGCGCCAAGATTATCGCTAATTAATAATTTTCCTTCGTTATACCATGCTGAAAATTCAGGCAAGGTAATAATTTGCGTTAGGGCTTGTGGGTCAAAACTAATAGGTCGGGTTGTTGCGCGGATGTTTCCCTGAAAGCCTTGATAGCGAATGTGCGAAACCAGCAGTCCATCTGCCACGCCGTTTGGGTCTGTAGAATTGTTTGTGACGGAAAAAAACGGCGCTAATTCAATTTGCTTCAATTGTTCTAAAGATTTCCGCACCGTAGAAACTTCCACGTTGGGCAAGCGGTCTGCGCCGCCTACGCCGGGGAAATGTTTTGCAATGACCAAAATACGATTGCCGCTGCCTTCATGTAAACCTTTGACAAAGGCTTGTCCCATTTCGCCCACCCAAAACGGGTCGCCCCCAAAAACGCGCGTGCCTAAATCTCCGCCAGAGGCGGAAGGATTCTCCAGCACGTCTAAAGAAGGACCGAGATACAAATTAAATCCTAAAGCGGCAAGTTCGCGCCCGCGAACTTCAGCCACTTCTTCAGCGTACGAAACATTCCAAGTCGCTCCAATTGCCATTTCGCTTGGCAAAGGCGTTAACCCATTTAAGATTTGGTCTGTTGGGTAACCGTCGCCCTCTTGCGAAATGCCAATCCACAGCGGGGCATACACCGTATTGCCTGTTAAAGAAACATTCCATTCGATGCGTTGTAATTGTTCAATTAACAAATGCGCTTGGGTGAGCGTGTTTTCGCCCGTAAAATTATTATTCTCAGCGCTTAACGTCACGCCGCCGATATGATATTGGGTAATGAGGTTATAAATTGAGGAATCTTCGCTCACGTCTGTTCCGTCAAATGAGACTAAAAATAACTGCCCCACTTTTTCTTCGGGGGTCATTTGAGATATGGCAAGCCGCACAAGCGCTGGGGGCGTGGCGGTTTGCGCATGAACGGGAACAAACGAAAAAATAAAAACGAATAAGGAAAAAATTCTAAGTCGGCGCATTGGCTTGGTTATAACACAAGTCGGGCAAGGGCGATGTCTTTTATGCAAAACCTCCCGAAGGTTTTAATGCGCTTCTTTCTTCGGGGGCGCTTGCTTTTTCCAAGCGGAGCGTTTCACTTACGCCCCGACAGCGCTTGCACAGCCAGAGCGGGGTCGTCTGTAAAAATTCCATCGGCGCCCCAGTCTCTTAATCGTAAAATTTCTTCGGGGGCGTTGGCTGTCCACACATGCACGCGGCGTTTGAGGCGATGCGCCCGCTGAATTTGTTCTTTGCTTACGCTTGAAATATGGGGATGTAGCGCCTGATAGTCGCCAAACATAAACCCAAACGACCTTGCCCATAAACCGATTATGCCCGGCATAGCCAGCAAGCCGCGTGGAATTTGAGGCAAGAGTTGTTTGGCGATTCTTAAGTTTGAAGCGAAGAAAGACGAAAAAATGATTTGCGCGTGGTTGTTATGTTTCTTAATCAATTCGCAAACTTTTTGCGTTAAGCCGTCTTTTGGGGTGGAGTAATTTGTGAGTTCGATGTTGATGAGTTTATCTTTGCCGACTGTTTCAAAGACTTCTTCTAACAAAGGGACTTGGACGTTTGCGAATTTGGGGTTGAACCATGCGCCGGCGTCTAACTTGCGGATTTCGTCAAAAGTGAAAGCGGCGACTTTTCCCTTGCCGTTTGTGGTTCTATCTACCGTCATGTCGTGGAAGACAATGACGCGCCCATCGGCGGTTAATTTCGCGTCTAACTCAACGCCGTCGGCGCCTTTTTGAATGGCTTGCGAAAAGGCTGGCAGCGTGTTTTCTGGGGCGTGGGCGAGGTCGCCGCGGTGCGCGAGGATGATGGGGCGTGGAAAATGTTGAAGCATGAGAGGCAGGTTGAAGGTTAGGAATGAGGCGTTGTCATCCCGCAGGTTTTATTTTATATATCCACAAAGTAGGCTTTGGCGGCGCGGTCTATCATATCGCGCGACATGGTGGGCGGTACGGCAAGGTAAGCGGAAATATCGAGGATTTGGTCTAGTAAATCGCGCGGGTGTGAGGCGCGGAGTTTGCGGTTGCGTTTGATGTACCATTCTTGCAAAAGGTAGGCGAGTCCTTGGTCGTTGTATTCCACTCGTTTATCTTGCGCTACGCGTTTGAAGATTTCTCGAAATTCTTCGAATGAGGGGTCGCCGATTTCAATTTTGTGACGCAAGCGGCGTAAGAAGGCTTCGTCCACTAAGTCTTTGGGCGGCAGGTTGGTTGAAAAGACAATGAGAACGTCGAAGGGGACTTCGACTTTGCGCCCGGTGTGGAGGCGTAAATAGTCAACGCGGTTTTCAAGCGGCACAATCCAACGGTTGAGTAAATCGCGCGGGCGCACTTGTTGGCGTCCAAAGTCGTCAATTAATAAAATGCCGCCGTTGGCTTTTACTTGAAATGGGGCTTCGTAAAATTTGGTGGTGTCGTCGAATACTAAGTCTAAGCCTTCCAATGTTAGTTCGCCGCCGACTACGATAAACGGTCGGCGAATTTTTACCCAACGGGGGTCGCGGCGGGTGTTGCTTCGTAAATTGCCGGTGGAACTTGCGTTGCCTTCGGTATCTGGGGCGAGGCTGTGGCTGACGGCGTCATATACTTTTATCACTTGCCCGTCTAAGTATAGGGCATAGGGAATATACATGTTTTGGCTGAGGACGAGGTTGCCAAAGGCGCGGGCGATGCTGGTCTTTCCGTTGCCTGGAGGACCGTACATAAAAATAGACGTTCCTGAATTTAATGCGGGACCTAATTTTTGGAATGTGGTTTCGGAGATGACCATTTGAGAAAGAATTTGGCGCATGGTGCGGGTGGTTACGGTCATCTTGCCGCTTTTTTGGCGGCGAATCGCTTCGTTATAGACTTCAAACGGAACAGGCGCGGGGCCGGCATATTGGCTTCGGTCTAGCGCTTCGCGTGCGCGGACAATGCCCGCGCTGGTAATGCCATAGGTGTATGCGCCTTCGCCTAAGCCGCCTTGCGACGATTTGACTTCGATGGATTTTTCTTGTTTGAGGGTGGCGAGTAATTGGTCCACCACGCCTGCAAATGGGAGCGTGATTTCTTCGGCGATTTTGAAGCCTGTTAGGTAGCCGCGAAAATATAAAACTTTTAGAATTAGGTCTTGCAACCAAAGAGGCGAAAGCCCTGTGTCGTCAAGGTTGTTAATTTGCGGGGGGGTAAACCCGCTATCGGCGATTCCGCCAATTTGTCCTGTTTGTCTTGTTACCATGTGTCACCAATCGTTCAAGATAAATTTATTTGATTTGCATAAAAAGCCTAACCGCAAAAGGTTGACTGAGTTTAAGGTCGGCGGTTAAGGTTTTAGCTTTTTTTAACGCCCGCGCTACAAGTTCTTGGCGAAGAACTGTGTTAAGCGGCGGGAAGGTTTTGCCGTTCAATTATACTTCTTTTCGTTTATAATCCAGCCGCTATGAAACTATCTGTCATTATCCCTGTTTATAACGAAGTTGAAAGCATCCAAACAATTTTGAAACGTGTGCAAGCCACCCAACGCGCGAAAGAAATTATTGTGGTGGACGACGGCTCAAAAGACGGCACGCGCGATATTTTGAAAAAGTTAGACGGTAAAAAAGGCGTGCGCGTTATTTTGCATGAGAAAAATCAAGGCAAGGGCGCGGCGGTGCGCACGGGTATGGCGGCGGCAAAGGGCGATGTGTTATTAATTCAAGACGCCGACCTTGAGTATGACCCGCGTGATTATGACGAGCTACTCAAACCGATTGAGGAAGGCGTGGCGGATGTGGTGTATGGCTCGCGCTTTTTGGGCAAGGCGCACCGGGTGACGATGTTTTGGCACATGGTGGCGAACAAGTCTTTGACTTTGATGACGAATATTTTATACGACACGATTCTGACCGATATGGAAACGGGGTATAAAGTGTTTCGTAAAGAAGTGATTGAGGGTATGGTCATTCGCGCCAATAGTTTTAACTTTGAACCCGAATTTACCGCCAAGATTCTTAAGAGAAAATATCGCATTTTTGAAGTGCCAATTACCTTTAACCCGCGCGATTATTCGCAAGGCAAGAAAATTAAATTACACGACGCTTTTGAAGCGGTGTGGGCGTTGATTAAGTATCGCTTTGTGGATTAAGACCAAAGACGGCAGACAATAGATTGAAGTAAAAGCATCCCGCAGAAACTTCTGCGGGATGCTTTTTTTAGCCGCCAATGACTAATTTACTAATTGCCAAATTTAGGGCTTTACATACACCACATAGTCATACACATAATCGCCTGGGGCATATTCGCCTACGCCGTCGTTGATTTTAGATTTAAAGGTGGCGGTGATGGTAGCGTGATGTTCGCCTGGTGTCCAGTCGGATAAAGCGGTGTAAATTAGGCGGCATTCTAACCCGTTGGAGGGCGTGTCGAAAACCGCCAAGTCTTCTAGCGGCACATCGTTGCCGTTGAGGTTAAACTTTAAATCAATTTGGCTAAAGTTTTGTTCGAGGGTGGCTTTATCTTTAGCGCACCAAGCGTACGCCCATAATGTGGTTTTGGATTGTGAAAGCGCAACGGTGTAGGTTAGGGCGATGGGTTCAAAATGTTCTTCGCTATCTTGCTCGCGGGCTAAATCCCATAAAAAGTCTGCGCCGCCGGCAAAGGCGCTTTCGGCTTCGCTAGCAGAGGCAATTTTGGGCGGGGCGCTGGGCGTAATGCCTGCGCCAAGCGGTTCAAGCACGGCTTTAATGCCGGCTTCTAATACAAAATCGTCTTCGCGGTAGATATTGGTTTCGTCCACTGGAACGCGAAGCGTAGGCTGAACCCCTTGCCCCTCAAGGAAGATGCTGCCGTCTGGTAGAGTGAAGCGTCCTGTTGGGACTTGGAGAAAAAATCCTTCGGGTAAGTTAAATTGTCCGCGTGCCACTTCGGCTTCTACGCCGCCGGTTGGGTATTGACCGACGGTTATCATTCCCGGCACCTGACTAAAGCCGTAGGATTCAAGTTCGCAGGCGCTGTAACACGCTTGCCCTACAAGCAAAACCATTTTATCGAAGCGGTATTGATTTTCGTTGGGAATCACCTTTTCAGGCAATCCTTCGGGTTCAAATTTGCCAGTGGCTTCGCTGTAGTATTCCAATTGCCCCATTTGAATCTCTTGGTCGGTGAGAAAGCCCGCCAGACCTAAATTGGCGCCGCCGCCGTTGTAGCGCATATCAATAATAATGCCGGCCACTTCACGCGCTTCAAATTGTTGTAAGGCGCGTTCAAATAAGCGGATGATTAGGTTGAGGTCGTCAAAATTACTGTTGATGCGAATATAGCCAATTTGGGCGTTGCCCTGCGTAATGATTTGAGTGTCCACAGGCAAAAGCGTATCAGTGGGCGCGCCAAAATAAATAGACGTGCGGCTAAATGATTGACGCTCGGCAATAGCGGTGAGCGTGACGGTTTGTTCGCTTCCATTGGGGTTCTTGAATGTAACTTCTGCCGTATCGCCTACTTTTCCGCGTAATAAATAACGCGCTTGTTGGTAGCGAATAGCGAAATCGGAAGATTGAATGGTGTAAGTTTGGGTTTTGCCAATTGCTTCGCCAATCGGTTCGCCATTGAAGGCAATCACTTCGGCCCCCACTTCAATCCCCGCTTGCGCGGCGGGTCCGTTTTCTAAGACGTAAATCACCATGACGCGCCCATCGTCTAATTCACGAATGGTAAAGCCATAGCCGCCGTCTGTGGCTTGTGTGAAATCTTGGTCGGCATAGTCGCCGCCGTCTAAGCCTACATGACCGTCTTTGAACGCCCAAGTAAAATCGCGCAGGGCTAAGTAAAAGGCATTCGGGTCTTTATCTTTTTCGGCTTGTTCTACGCGCGGTTTCAATTCTTCATATAAGGCGTCCCAGTCTGGCTCTTTTCCTTCTATGCCATTAAAAGCGTATTCTTTGCGAATGATTTCAAACATTTTATCGAAGGCTTCGGTGTACGAGTCTTCTGAAAAATCTTTCACCGCCACGTCAGTCGGTTCATACAGAGTCATTTCGGCAATGGCGGTTTTGCTAAATTCAAATGGGCTTTTATCTAAATCTACAATGGTATAGCCCACGCCAATCGGAGCGACTGGGTCATCGGCAGTGAAGAGCAAGCCGTCATCGCCAAAGCCTGTGGGGAATTGCTGCGCCTCGTCTGGCGACCAAACGATTAATTTACCGCCAGTCACTTCGTCTTTATTTTCTGTATCCGTTTTGACAGAAGCAAGGTAAGAGGGCCAGCCTTTCCAGCGGTCGTCTCCTACGGCAAATGGACCGCCGTATAAATTGGGAGAATAGCTAAGCGCAAAAATTTGCACGCCTGTATTGGTTTCTCCGTTGTTATCCACATCATTGAATTGACCTTCTGGAGCAATGGGCAAATTCAAATCAAACGAGCCGCTTAATGTTTCAGGGTCATACGTCATATACCCTAAAATTTGCGAATCAACGGGGATTTCCCACTCTTCGTCTCGAATCACAAAGCCGTGCATATCAATTAACGCTACGGCGTTTTCGACATAATAAGTAAACACAAAATCGTTCGTTATAGAATATTCGCCTTGAATTTGCACAGGCTCTTCGGTTTCAACCGCAGGCGTTTCGGCGGTTGCATCCGCTTTGGGCGCGCAAGCGGAGAGAATCAAACCAAAAATTACAAACAAGTAAAAAACACGCGCAAGGGTTCGTTTCATACGGCTTCCTCCAAGTTTTAAGTTTTCAAATCACCGCCTTAAAGGCTTTTCAACGAATGCAACGGTAAATTTCAACCTTCGAGACGGTTTTCAACATTATAATCCCGCGTATGAAGAATTACATAAGCGAACTTGAACAAGCGCAAAGAGCCAGAGCGCAAGGCAAAGAAGGACAAGCGCGGGTATGCGCGCGCCGCGCGGCTGGACTTGCTATTAAAGATTACTTGACTCGTAAAGGGATACGCTCCGTGAGCGCGAGCGCGTTAGATTTGTTAAATGCCATAAAAGAAGAACCGCTTCTTCCCGCTGACCTCAAACTGGTTGCTGAACATTTGACTTTGCGCGTGACCGAAGAATTCAAACTCCCCATTGACGTAGATTTAATTGCCGAGTCTCGTCAGTTGTGCGAATGGTTAGAAAAAAATTAGCCCCTGCAGATTTTGAAAACCTGTAGGGGCTTTTACTTTACATTATTCCTTTACGCCCAATGACATGATACAAAGCGCGCGCTAGCGTAATTAATAGCAACGCTCCAGATAGCACCCCGCCAAAAATAAAAATCAACTTGCGCCAGTCGTTCAGGCGTAAGGTAATCTCGTTTGGCGTTGGAAGTTGAATGCGCTCGTACAGGCGTTGAAACAAGTCCGACGGAGCAGGCACCCGTTTCAATGTCCCAGCAAGATGCGACTCAAGCGCTTCAAAATTTTCTCGGTCTATCGGGTCGGTCATAAAGTTCCTTATTCTACAGGGCACAAAATTAAGCCGACGGTGCCAGGTCCCAAATTGGCGGCGATAGAAATTGCTAATTCGCTAATCATAGTTTCTTTGGCATTGAAGCGTTTCTTTGCGTCTTCTAGCAGCGCCTGGCCTGATTTTAAATCTCGGGCGTGAACAACGCCTAAGTAAACGGGCTTATCGCCAAATTCTTCTTTACCCATTTCAAGCACGCGCTCTAATGAGGCTTTGCGCGTGCGCACGCGTTCTGCCATGTTCAGCACGCCGTCGCTTAATACCGCGATTGGTTTTACATTTAATACAGAAGCGAGCGCCGCTTGCAGGGCTTTCACCCGCCCCGACATTTTTGCGTATTCTAAAGTGTCTAAGGTCAGAATGACGCGAATTTTTGATTTTGTATTTTCAATATACTTAACGATTTCGTCCACGCTTTTGCCGGCGCGCTCCATTTTGCGGGCTTCACGGCATAGCAAACCAATGCCCAATGAGCCTACCATTGAGTCGATGGGAATAATATTAAATTCGCCTTTTAATTCTTCGGCGGCGGCAATGGCAGAGGCGTACGTGCCTGAAAGTTTAGCCGTGATGTGAATGGAAAGAATCGTATCGCCTTTTTGAGCAATCTTGCGGTAAAACTCTACAAATTGATGCGGCGAAGGTTGCGAGGTTTTGGGTATGCGTTTGGTTTCTTCTACGAGTTTATAAAACCCTTCATTATCTAACTCTACCCCTTGCAGATACGATTTTTCCCCGAATAAAATGTTCACGGGAATCATATCTATGCCATACTCTTTTGCCCACTCGGGAAGAATATCAGCGGCGCCGTCGGTCACAATTCTCAACATGGTTTACTCTCCTTCAAGGTTTAGATTTTGGTCTTCCAGTTGGTCTCGCAATGCCAGCAGTGTACGGTGATATAAACTTTTCACTGCGCCTTCGCTGCGTCCCATAATTTTTCCAATTTCTGCGTTCGACATATTTTCGACAAATTTCAAAATCAGCAAGTTTTGTCTCTCAGGCGGAAGTTTGCGAATGATTTTGAGTAAGGCTTCTTGTTCTTGCGAACGGACAAGGTTTCTTTCGGGGTGGTCGCCTTTGTTGGGTAAAACGGGCAAATCGTCCAGCGGAATTTCTTGTTTACGGCTTCGGTCTCTGTGCCAGTTTGCCACCAAGTTGTGAGCGATGCGATATAACCATGCAGAAAAAGGCACGCCTCTATCGGTATAGTTTTTGATGTGATTCATCGCCCGTTGAAACACGCGCGCGGTTAAATCTTCCGCGTCATGCGAGTTGCCCGTGCGATAGTACACATAGTTAAAGATGCGCTCTACATATTGCGCATATAAAACGCCAAAGGCTTCTCGGTCGCCTTTGGAAGCGCGGGCAAGAACTTCTTCTTCGTTGTAATCCAATTCGGTCAAGTATTAAACCTTACCGACGGCTTTTGATTAATAACACCGTCGGATTTTAGAAGTTTCACTAAAGTATAACATGGTGAATCTGGATAAATTCCCAACGCGCCTTAAAGCGTTTGAACTGTACAAGTTGGTATAATTAAAGTTTGTTTTTCGGTAGTCTTATAAGTCGAACATGTGTGCTATAATCCAAAAAACACCCATAGGTTTACAAGTTCAATAAATTCATTTCAAACTAAAAAACAATAAAGGTATAAGGGCTCATGTCATCTAACAATATTCGCGTCGTCGGCGCGCGCGTTCACAATTTGAAAAATATAACGGTTGAAATTCCGCGAGATAAATTTGTAGTGATTACGGGCTTATCGGGTTCAGGCAAATCGTCTTTAGCATTTGATACGATTTTTGCTGAAGGTCAGCGACGATATGTTGAATCATTATCTGCGTATGCGCGTCAGTTCATTGGGCAAATGGATAAGCCCGATGTGGATTATATTGACGGTCTCTCCCCCGCCGTTTCGATTGACCAAAAATCTACCAGTCATAATCCGCGTTCAACGGTTGGGACTGTTACTGAAATCTACGACTATATGCGTTTGCTGTTTGCCCGCGCGGGAATCCCACATTGCCCCGTGTGTGGACGCGAAGTGGTTAAACAATCAGCCCAAGAAATTGTTGACCAAATCGAAAACCTTCCCGAAGGAACGCGCATCTTGCTGCTTGCGCCTTTAGTGCGTGGGCGTAAGGGAACGTATCAAGCGGTGTTTGAGGAAATTCGCAAAGCCGGGTTTACGCGCGTGCGCGTGGATGGCGTTGTACAATCGCTTGATGATGAAATTGAATTGGATAGATACAAACAACACACCATTGAAGCGGTGGTAGATAGGTTGGTGATTTCGCACGAAGGGAGTAAAGAAGATAAGCGAGCCGCCCGCACACGCCTCACCGACTCGGTGGAAACCGCTCTCAAATTTGGAGAAGGATACCTCACCGTCAACTTGGTTGATAAAAAAGAAGACGTTGCTTTTTCAGAACATCTTGCCTGCCCAGAACATGGCTCAACTGTTTCTGAAATTGAACCGCGAACTTTTTCATTCAACACGCCGCAAGGCGCTTGCCCTGAATGTCAGGGACTTGGCTCAAAACTTGAAATTGACCCCGACCGCATCATCCCTGACCGCGACTTGAGTCTGAACGAGGGAGCGATTATCGCCTCTGAATGGGGTCCGCGCGAAGAAGGCGGCTATTATTGGCAATCGTTGCAGGGGGTATGTCGCGCCTCTAAAATAGATATGGATAAACCCGTGCGCGAATTAACCAAAGAGCAATTGAACTTAATTCTATACGGCACGGGCGGCAAACAAATTCAAATGGTGTATAAAAACACCAACGGCAGTGAATTTAAATTCACGCGCGCCTTTGAAGGCGTTATTACCAATTTAGAAAGACGATATAAAGAAACCAACTCCGAATGGATGCGTGAAAAAATTTCAGAATACATGTCTGATAGACCTTGCCCTGCCTGCGGCGGTAAAAGATTAAACCCTGCCGCTTTGGCGGTGACGGTAGATAACGTAAACATTGTTGAAGCAAATTCATGGCCCGTGCTAAAAACGTTGGAATGGGTTAAGAAACTTGCCGGTAAAAACTCGCCCTTAACCGCAAAACAAAAAACCATCGCTGAACGAGTGATACGCGAAATTCATGAGCGATTAAATTTCTTAGTCAACGTCGGCTTAGATTATTTAACCTTAAACCGTTCTGCGGCGACTTTATCGGGCGGCGAGGCGCAGCGCATCAGGCTCGCCACACAAGTCGGTTCGCGTTTGGTGGGCGTGTTATATGTGTTGGATGAGCCGTCTATTGGCTTGCACCCGCGAGATAACACAAGATTACTTGAAACCTTGAAAGGCTTAAGAGATTTAGGCAATACGGTGTTAGTCGTTGAGCATGACGATGAAACCATTCGCGAATCGGATTGGGTGATTGATTTAGGTCCTGCGGCTGGCGAATATGGCGGGCAGGTGATTGCCGAAGGAACGCCGAAACAAATATTAGCGCACCCAAAGTCTTTGACGGGGCAATATTTATCGGGACGCAAACAGGTTGAAGTTCCGAAAAAGAGGCGCGAAGGAAACGGAAAAAAACTCACCATTGTAAACGCCTCCGCGAATAATCTCAAAAAAATTACGGTAAACATTCCGCTTGGAAAGTTAGTTTGCATCACGGGCGTTTCAGGCTCAGGCAAATCTACATTGATGAGCGATATTTTGTATAACGCGCTGGCTTCTAAACTGATGGGCGCAAGGACACAAGCGGGCGAGCATGAAAAAATTCTTGGCGTTGAACATTTAGATAAGATTATCAATATTGACCAATCGCCGATTGGCAGAACCCCACGCTCGAACCCCGGCACTTACACTGGCTTATTTGATGAAATGCGAAAATTATTCGCCGAACTGCCCGAAAGCAAAGTGCGCGGATACAAACCCGGACGGTTTTCATTCAATGTGCATGGCGGGCGCTGCGAGGCGTGTCAGGGGCAGGGCGAACTGCGAATTGAAATGCAATTTTTGCCTGATGTGTATGTGCCGTGCGATGTGTGTCATGGCAAACGCTTCAATCGAGAAACGTTGCAAGTTTTATTCCGCGACAAATATTCCATCGCCGACGTTTTGGATATGACGGTTGACCAAGCCTTGAAAGAATTTGAAAATTACCCGCAAATGGCGAATAAATTAAAGTTATTGCAAGAAGTCGGTTTGGGATATGTGAAAGTTGGTCAGCCTGCCACAACTTTATCTGGCGGCGAGGCGCAACGGGTGAAGTTATCAAAAGAATTATCGCGCCGCGCTACGGGAAGAACTTTATATGTCTTAGACGAGCCGTCTGTCGGTTTACACGCGGCAGATGTGCATAAATTAATCGAAGTGCTGCAAAGATTAGTGGATGCAGGCAACTCTGTTTTAATTATTGAACATAATCTGGATATCATTAAAGTGGCTGATTGGATTATAGATTTAGGTCCCGAAGGTGGCGATAGAGGCGGAGAATTAATCGCCGAAGGCACGCCTGAACAAGTGACCAAAGTCAAAAGTTCATACACGGGGAAATATCTGAAAGAGCATTTGAAATAAGATTTGAGGTTTATGACCTCAACCTGTGACCTGTGACCTACAACCTACCGCTTACAACCTGAAACCTTTTTCCATTTTTCAGGTAGAATCGTTTTGCATCTATCACAAGGCGCAAAGGATAACACTCCATGAACAAACCCCCTCTATCTTCTAGTCCAATGGGCTCGCTCCGCAAACGCAGAAACCAAAATAACACGATATTTATTGCGGCGGGCGCATTAATATTCATTGGGTTGGCAGTATTAATCTATTGGCTGTTCCAGCCCGGCAGACCCTTGAGCAACCTCATTGCTACTGAAACGCCAACGCCTACCATAACGCCTTCGCCAACCAACACCAGTACCGCCACTCCGTCGCCCACTGAAACGCCAACCGCCACAATTACCTTCACGCCTACGTTTTCAGCGCCGTTTACCTACACAGTGCAAGACGGCGACTATTTAGCTTTAATTGTAGAAAAATTTGCGTTGGGAGATAATGCCATTCCATTAATTCTCTTACTCAACCCATATAACGCCGAAACAGGCATTGGCATTGACCCGACGACTCAAATCGTGATTCCTGGGCAAGTCATTTTGCTCCCATACCCGGGCATGCCCCTCCCAACCTCCACGCCTATTTCGCCCAGTTTGCCGCGCGGGACTTTAATTGACTATGTCGTTCAGGCTGGCGATTCATTAGCAGGCATTGCCAACACTTTCAATTCAACCATTGAAGCGATTTCAGAAGAAAACAACATCACCGACCCGAACGCTTTGTTTGTCGGTCAATTGCTAAGAATTCCCGTCAATTTGGTCACTCCTACCGCCACACGTCCACCCACAAGCACGCCTATCACGCCCGGCCCTGGCACCGTATTACCCACCGCCACATTTACGCCCATTAACGCCCCAACGAACCCTAGCGGCACGCCATAATCTGTAAGAGCAACTCTTCATTATCGTTTGTGATAATTGACATTCAACGAGAGAGTTGCCCCTACTAGACAAAACACCCTCCTTCATGTAAAATACACCGCCGTTGAAAAAGTAAAGTATCCCAATAAATTGGGACGCGAGAAATTTGGAGAAAAGACCTTGGCTAACATACAATCTCAAATCAAACGCAATCGTCAAAACGAAAAGCGCCGTTTACGAAACCGCGCCATTCGCGGAGCCGCTCGCACTGCGGATAATGCCGCGCGTAAAGCGTTAAATGCAAACACTCCCGAAACCCGCGCCGAAGTTTTGAAAGCAATTAGCGCTTTAGACAAAGCCGCAGAAAAAGGCATTATTCACAAAAATAATGTCGCTCGCCGCAAAAGCCGATTGATGAAGCGTTTGGCGGAACTCAGCAAGAAAAGCGAATAAGATTCCTTTTCAAGTCAAAAACGGGAGTTTTCTTAACTCCCGTTTTTTGTTGCTTGATGTAAAACCGCCTCTTTTTTTCGGGTAATTGATTCTGTTTCATCGAATTTTATCTCGCCTGATAAACGCTCCAGCAAGGTCGCGCCGCCTTTGCGCGAAGGCAAGTACGATATAATCCAAAACTACTCATAGGGTCGCTTCGTTTATGTTTACAAAAGAACAACAACTTGTTGAAGAAAAAATAAAATCGTTTTGCAAGTCAAACGATATTGCTTTGGCTGAATTAAAATGGCAGCCGATTCCGTTTGCCGGCGAATGGGGGTTTGCTACGTCATTTTTTCAGACTGCCGCCAACGAAGCCAAACTCGGTAAGGGAAACAATGTTCCCGTGCCGCAAAAGGCTCAGGAAATTGCCGAACAGGTCAAGGAGCGGTTAGGAAGCGTAGAAGGGATTAGCCGTGTCGAAGCGGTTAAAGGCTATCTAAACGTTTATTTCAAAACATCCGATTACGCAAAAAAAGTTGTAGATGAAGTCTTAAGGCTAAGAAAAGATTTTGGGCGCGGTGAAAAAAAGTCGGAACGCGTGATGGTGGAATACGCTCAGCCGAACACGCATCATTCATTTCACATTGGTCACGCGCGCAATACAATTTTAGGAGAAGCGTTGGCGCGTTTGGTGGAGTTTGCAGGATATGAAACCATACGCGCTTCTTACCCGGGCGATATAGGCTTAGGCGTTATCACCGTGATGTGGATTTATGACAAGTTTTATAAAGGACAAGAACCCGAAGGCGTGCATGAGCGCGGTCAATGGTTGGCAAAACTGTATGTAGAAGCGACGGCTTTGCTCGAAAAGAAAGAAAATGAAACGCCTGAAGAAACGGCAAAGCGCGAGGAATATGAAGCCGAGCGACGCGAGATGTATCGCAAGTGGGACGCTGGCGATGCGTATGTGCGGGATTTATGGAAAACAACGCGTGAGTGGAGTTTGGAAGAACTGCGCGAAATTCTGCGAATGCTCGACGTGAAAATAGACGTTTGGTTTTATGAAAGCGAAGCCGACGAACCCTCCAAAGCGATTGTGGAAGAATTAATCGCCAAAGGCATTGCCGATGATGAACGCCCGCAAGGCGGCGCGGTGATTGTGAAGATTGACGAAAAACTTGGGTTGAAAAAAGAAAAATATCGAAGCAATGTGATTTTACGCCAAGACGGCACAAGTTTATATTTAACAAAAGATTTGGCGCTAGCGAAAGAAAAATTTGAAAAGTTCCATATTGACCGTTCGATTTACGTGGTGGATGTGAGACAATCTTTACATTTGCAGCAAGCGTTTGCTATTTTGAAATTATGGGGCTTTCCGCAAGCGGATAAATGCTATCACCTCGGCTATGGGTTTGTAAGTTTGCCGGAGGGGGCTATGTCGGCGCGGCGTGGGCGTGTGGTGTTGTTTAAGGATGTGTACGACGAAGCGATAAAGCGCGTGCTTTCTTTAGAAACGGAACGAAGCGCCGATATTCTTCCTAACGAGCGCGAGAAAATTGCCAGCCAAATTGGGTTGGGCGCATTGGTGTATTCGATGCTTGCCGTAGATAATAACAAGGATATTGTTTTTGACATTAATGAAGCGTTATCTTTTGATGGCAGAACGGGTCCATATATTCAGAATGCTTATGTGCGAGCAAACTCGATTCTTAGGAAGTCGCAGGTTGCAAGTCAAAAGTCGGATATTGAACCTGCGACCTTTGACTATGAACTTACAAAACATGAAATTGAATTGATTGAGCAAATCTCGCAATTTCCGCAAAAGGCGCAGCAAGCGGCGGAAGAATATCGTCCATTGGTAATGGCGATGTACGCCTATGAATTAGCCAATGCGTTTCACTCGTTTTATCATGCGGTGAATGTACTACAATCGGAAAATGAAAATATTAAGACGGCGCGTTTGCGCTTGGTCGCCGCGGCAAAGCAGACGATTGAGAACGCGCTCAGGTTATTAGATATTCATGCGCCAGAAGTAATGTAGATAATTTATAAAAAACTCAAAGGATAAAAACATGACCGCCTTAGCCCCTACGATTTCAGATAAATTTTTCCCTCACGTTTCTTCAACAGTCAAGGATATTTTCTTAATCTTTGCTGGGAGTTGGTTCGTAGCCATTTTTGCGCAAATTGAAATTCCGCTTCAGCCTGTGCCAATTACGGGGCAAACGTTTGCGGTTTTATTGGTTGGGGCGTTGCTCGGTTCAAAACGCGGAGCGATATCTATGCTGACTTACCTTACGCAAGGCGGAATAGGGCTTCCGTTTTTTGCGGGCGGCGCCAGCGGCTTAGGAATTTTGACAGGCGCAACGGCTGGATATTTGGTTGGCTTTGTCGGCGCGGCATACGGCGTAGGTCTGCTGGCAGAACGAGGCTTAGAAAGAAGCGTGAAGACTTCTATAATCCCGTTTCTCATCGGCACAGCCATTATTTATGCGTGCGGCGTTATGTGGTTATCTATGGTCTTAGGCAGTTTTAGCCAAGCCGTTCAATTGGGGATACTGCCGTTTTTGATTGGCGATGCCCTTAAGTTAGTTGCGGCGGCGATTGCATTGCCCGCGGCATGGAAGTTTGTAAAATAGATTTTGCCAAAACGCCTTACGAGGTTTATGTTAGGCAAAGTTCAATTAAGTTGCATTTTATAAAATTACACACGAAGGCTAAAGAGGCGAACAATAAAATTTTGTTTGCCTCTTTTTACAGTACTTGTGGGCGATAGAAGAAATAGAGAAGCAAATTAAATGAGATGATAAAATTTACACGCTAACGGAAATGAACATTTTGCTTGCAAAATTGCGAAATTGGTTAAATCACATTCCGATTGCCGACCCAATTAACCGCCAAATGGCGGCGCTGTTGCAAATCATTTTAATTGGGTTTATCCTAGTTTTGTTAATAGCGGCAGGCGTAAATTTATCTTTAGACGAAACAACGCCGCCGCAAACCATTCTGATTAATACTTCGTTTTTTGTTATTGGGCTAGTTAGCCTTTTAACCTTTCTCAGGCGCGGATATTTTTACTCAACTACGTTTATTATCATTGGCGTTTTTGTTTTTGTGCAAAGCTATGCCGTCATTGTCGCTAGTTTGTTAGAGGCGCAAAGCACGCTCACGTTTTATACGTTGTCCATTTTACTAGCAGGTTTATTAATTCACCCGCGCGCTTTATGGGGAGTTTTTGCTTTATGCGCCGGTTTATTAATTTTTGGGGTGATGCAAGAAACGGCGCCAGAACGACGCTTAGAGGCAATAGCCATTGCAGGGAATTTTATTTTACTAAACGGGCTGATGGGCGTCTTTATTAGCAGGTTTGGGGTGGCTTTACGGACTTCGCTGCACAATTCATTACAGCGCGAGAACGAATTAAAGAATGAAATTGCCGCTCGAAAAAAGATAGAAACGCACCGCGAAAAATTAATTAGCGAATTAGAAGCCAACAATGCCGAGTTAGAACGGTTTACTTATACAGTTTCGCACGATTTAAGAAGCCCGTTAGTGACTATTAAAGGGTTTGTAGGCATGTTGCAAAAAGCGATTGACGAAGACGATAAAAAAAGAATAGAAGACAACATTCAACGCATTTCAAACGCGGCGGATAAAATGGAGTCTATGCTAACGGAATTGCTGGAGTTATCGCGCGTGGGGCGTGTATTAAATACCAGAGTGCAAGTGAGCCTTTCCCAAGTTACAAAAGAAGCGCTTGAGTTGTTAGATGCCCGAATTGTCGAGAAAAATATCCAAATCAAAATTGCGGAAGAGCTTCCAACGGTATTCGCAGACTATGTTCGCTTGCGAGAGGTGATGCAAAATTTAATTGATAACGCTATTAAGTACTCCAGTTCAAGCCCCAACCCTATGATAGAAATTGGCTCAAAAAAATTGGGCGAAGAAGATTTTATTTTTGTAAAAGATAACGGCATTGGCGTTGCCCGCCCGTACCATAAAAAAATTTTTGGTTTATTTGAAAAACTAGACCCCAGCACAGAAGGCGCAGGCATTGGGTTGGCGTTGGTCAAGCGCATTGTTGAATGGCATGGCGGGAAAATTTGGGTTGAGTCGGAGGGCGAAGGTAAAGGCTCGACGTTTTATTTTACAATTCCAGATAGCGCGTAAGTTATAATTCGCTTTATGTTTATAGACCAAGTGAATATTTTTGTGAAATCTGGCAAAGGCGGCGACGGCATGGTGCATTTTCGCCGTGAAAAATATGAGCCGCGCGGCGGACCTGATGGGGGCGATGGCGGCAAAGGCGGCGATGTAATTTTTGAAGTGAAGCCGATTCTTAACTCGCTTTCGCATTTTAGACCCAAGCAGAAATTTGCGGCAGAGGACGGAGTAAACGGCGGCGCCTCGCAAATGACGGGACGCAACGGCAAAGACCTCATCATTCACGTTCCCCCCGGCACAGTGATTTATGACGCCGAAACTGGCGCTTTGCTCGGCGACTTAACCGAAGCGGGTCAGAGATTAATTGTCTGCAAGGGCGGGCGCGGCGGAAGGGGAAATCAGCATTTTGCGACTTCGCGCAACCAAGCGCCGAGAACTGCCGAGCGAGGCGAACCGCATGAAGAAAAAATGCTTCGCCTCGAACTTAAATTGATAGCGGATATTGGCATTATTGGCTTGCCTAACGCGGGTAAATCCACTTTGCTTTCTGCGCTCACAAACGCCAAACCTAAAATTGGAGATTATCCATTTACCACCCTAGAGCCAAACCTTGGCGTTGCAAAGATTGACGATGAGACCACTGTGGTTTTGGCGGATATTCCAGGTTTGATTGAAGGCGCGCATCAAGGCGCGGGGTTGGGGCATGACTTTTTGCGTCACATTCAACGCACGCGGGTTTTGATTCACATGATTGACGGGTTATCGGAAGACCCATTGGCGGATTACAGCCAAATCAATACCGAATTATCGTTATTTGATACACGGCTGGCGAAAAAACCTCAAGTGGTTGTGATTAATAAAATTGACCAGCCCGACGCGCAAGCGAAGTTGAAAGACATTGAAGCGAGTTTCAGAAAGAAAAAAATTAATATCCTTACGGCTTCGGCAATGGCGCGAATCAACACGCGCGAGGTTTTACTTTCGGCTTATAAAATGCTGAGGGAACTGCCGCCAGAAGAAATTAAGGAAGAGGCGTTGCCCGTTTATAAGCCAGAAGTAGACCCGAATCAATTTGAAATCAAACGCGAAGACGGCGATAAATGGCGCGTATCGGGCATTGCTATTGAGCGCGCCGCGAAGATGACCTATTGGGAGCATCATGGGTCTGTGAGAAGGTTTCAGCGGCTTATGCAGAAACTTGGCGTGGACGATGCGCTTCGTAAAGCGGGCGTGCAAGAAGGCGATACGGTGTTTATTGGCGATTTTGAGTTAGAGTGGCAGGAGTGAGGGAGAACTGAATAGAACAGGATGATGACTAGACGACAAAAACTGTTTGTGATTGCGCTCACTGTTGTCGGTTGCTTGCTGATTATATTTTTTGGATGGCGCGCATTCCATGCCTTTCAAAAATTTGATAGGCATGGACCTCCTCCACACGCAAATTTTCCTGATGAATTAGAAACGGATGTGGAGCGCGTGCGCGAGTGGATGACGATTCCGTTTATTTCGCGGATGTATGGCGTGCCTGAGCCGATTTTGTATGATGCGCTGGGAATTCCTTCGGAAGGCAATCACAAAAAAAGTTTAGAAGAGTTGAATCGAAAGTATTTTCCGGAAACGGAAGGGATTGTTATTCAAATTGTGAAAGAAACTTTGTTGGCAAATCAACCTCCGCCTACGCCGATACCGCCCGATACGCCCGTGCCGCCGCTTACGCCTATTGCGCCTGTGCCATAACATTTATGTCTGAATATTTGCTTACACAAGTTATCAACTATGGCGCACCTTTACTTGGCATCATTGTTTTTATCGGCGGGCTGGGCGTGCCATTGCCTTGCACATTATTGGTCATTGCGGCAGGCGCATTTGCCCGTCAGGGAATTTTGGATTGGCAAAGCGCTTCTTTGATTAGTATTGTGAGTGTGATTATCGGCGATAGTTTAAGTTACTCTTTTGGATTTTACTCACGCGAAAAAGTATTGTCTCGCTTTAGCCGCACGCCACAATGGATGCAAGCCGAGCGGTCGTTTCAAAAATGGGGCGCGCTTTCTATCTTCTTTTCGCGATTTCTTGTCACTGCCATTGCATTGCCGGTTAATTTACTTTCTGGCACAACGAGGTTTTCATTTAAAAAATTTCTGGTTTACGACATTCTCGGCGAAGTAGTGTGGATTTTCGGCTATGGCGGACTCGGTTATTTGTTTGGTAGTCAGTGGGAAGCGGTGAATGAATTTCTAAGCAACTTTGGCGGCGTAACTTTAGGCGTTGTCTTGTTTACAGTGGGTATTAAGCAAGCGCGGAATTGGACTGTTAAACAAAAAAAAACTCCCTCAAGTTGAGAGAGATTTTTTGGATACCATTAAGTAATAGTATGAAAGATTAATGTCCAAACTTTGGGACGCTTTCTTATCATCGGCAAAGTTTAATGATGATGCCCCTCTTCATGCACATGACCATGGTCTAATTCTTCATCAGTTGGTTTCCGCAAGGCAATCACTTTGACGTAAAAATTTAACACCGCCCCCGCTAACGGGTGGTTGAAGTCTAATTGCACGGTTTTATCGTCAAATTTGGTCACATACGCGGCGCGATGCTCGCCGTCTTCGTCTGTAACGTGCAATTCCAAGCCTTCTTCTAACTTCATATCCGCCGGAAATTCGGAACGCGGCACATCCATAAAGGCTTCTTCGTCAAATTCGCCATATCCATCGGCGGGTTGCACCGTCACTTCTTTGCTTTCTCCAATTTTCATGCCCATCATTTCATTTTCTAGCCCTGGGATGATATTTCCATATCCCGCTAAAAATTGCAACGGACCCGCTTCATCGGACGAATCTAACACTTGCCCATCTACAGTTAATTTATATTCCATCGAAACGACAACGCCGTCTTCCACTTTTTCAATGCTCATAATTTTTTCCTTTTCTAAATTGATGCAAACATTGTATCAGGAAATGAGCGGATAAGTAAACAAATCTAAGCAGTCGACTCAGCCGCTTGAGTTTGCGCTGTTTAGGAATTTTTGGCATAAAATGCAAAATTTTCCACTATAATATAAAAAAAACACCACCTCATAGGAGTCAACCCATGGCGAGTAGTGAGTTTGCAGTAGAAATGCAAGATGTTGTCAAACAGTTTGTCACACCAGAAGGGGGCATTGTAGCGGCAGTCAACCACGTCACTATGCAAATAAAAGAAAACGAATTTTTTTCCCTGCTCGGTCCATCGGGCTGCGGAAAAACAACCTCATTACGAATGATTGCCGGCTTTGAATTGCCGACCGACGGAAAAATTTTGATTCATGGAAAAGATATGAGCCAAGTGCCGGCGTTTCAACGCCCTGTGAATACCGTCTTTCAGCAATATGCCTTATTCCCCCACATGACTGTTGAACAAAACATCGGCTTTGGTTTAGAAATGAAAGGCGTTTCACGCGCCGAGCGCATCAAACGGGTGGGCGAAGCGTTAGAAATGGTGCGACTTCCCGGCATGGAACTACGCCGCCCCAAGCAACTCTCCGGCGGACAACAACAACGCATCGCCCTCGCCCGCGCTTTAGTCAATAAGCCCGAAGTATTGCTTCTCGACGAGCCTCTTGGCGCACTGGACTTAAAACTCCGCAAAGAAATGCAACTCGAATTAAAAACGCTTCAACGCGAAGTGGGCATTACCTTTATTTATGTTACCCACGACCAAGAAGAAGCGCTAACCATGAGCGACCGCATCGCCGTGATGAGCAAAGGCGTCGCTTTACAAATTGGCGTGCCAGAAGAAATTTACGAACGCCCGGCTACTAAATTTGTGGCAGACTTTATCGGCGAAACCAACTTCTTAGACGGCGTAGTCAAAGCGCAAAACGGGACGACTGTTGAAATTGACCTCATTGGCACAGGAACGGTATATATTCAATCAAGCAGAAAGTTTACCAACGGTCAACAAGTCACAGTCGCGGTCAGACCCGAAAAACTTCGCTTGAACAGCCCCGCCGACGGCGATAACAACCTCAAAGGGCGCGTTGAAGAAGTAATTTACATTGGCACAGATACGCATTACGGCGTGCGCTTTCCCGGCGGGCATAAGGCTCGCATCCGCGAACAGAATGTCACCCTCGCGCAAAAATCATTAGCCAAAACAGGCGATGAAGTAACCATGTCTTTCACGCATACATCGCCGCGCATTCTCACAGAATAGGCGGAGGTTGATATGCTTAAATTCTTTCGCGGTAAAAGAAACTGGCAACTCTTTGGTTTAATTTCGCCCGGCGCATTGTGGATTTTGCTGTTCTTCAATTTGCCTATTTTGATAGTGTTGTTCATTAGCTTCGTAGAACGCGGGCGAGCGGGTGGAATCAAAATTCCCCCAGTGTTTACGCTTGAAAATTACTCATTGCTCTTTAACGCCTGCGTTTCAGAATTCGCAGGTCCAGAATGCGACCCATTTTTATATATCGGCATCTTTGGCAGTTCTGTCCGCATTGGCTTAATTGTCACTCTGTGGTGCATATTGCTTGGCTACCCGCTGGCATACTTTATCTCAAAACAAAAACCCATTTGGCGCGATGCATTGATGATTCTTGTCATCATCCCATTTTGGACAAATTTCCTCGTTCGCACCTACGCGCTCAAACAAGTATTAGCGGCGGAAGGCTTGCTCAACTCATTCCTCATGGGAATTGGCGTCATTAGCCAGCCTTTAGATTTGCTCTTCAACGAGTTTGCAGTCATCGTTGGTTTAATTTATGGCTACTTACCGTTCGCCGTCTTACCCATGTACGCCTCCATAGAAAAATTCGACCACACTCTCATGGAAGCCGCCGCCGACTTAGGCGCCTCGCCCCAACGCGCTTTCTGGCGCGTCATGCTTCCAATGACTATGCCAGGCGTATTCGCCGCGCTTGTATTGGTGTTCGTCCCAGTGGTTGGCGCATTCATCACCCCCGATATTATGGGTGGCGGAAAAGTAGAAATGATTGGCACGCTCATTAATCGTCAATTCGGCGTAGCCCGTAACTGGCCCTTTGGCTCCGCCATGTCGCTCATTCTCATGTTACTAGTTCTCATTGGCGTCATCTTCTATTTCCGCTCTAGCAGCGAAGAAACACGGAGGGCAATGTGAGCGCGCAAACTTTTCCTCCCTACCCTCGTCAAAAAGTTCGCCTTGCCACCCGCATCGGCAACTGGTTACTAGGCACAAACGCCGCTTTGTTATTTGGCTTTTTATACTTGCCGGTAATCATATTGATTCTGTTTTCTTTCAACAACACGCGTTCCGTAGCGGTATTTAGCGGTTTTTCAACCGAATGGTATATTGCCCTCTCACAAAACGCCGAATTGCTCGACGCCGCGCGTAATAGTTTGCTTGTCGGTTTAATCGCCACAGTCTTCGCCACAGCCATTGGCACGCTCACTGCCATCGCAATGGATAGATACCGTTTCAAACTTCGCACAGCCTTTGACGCAAACCTGTATCTACCCATTGTGATTCCTGAAATTGTCATGGGCATTTCCTTACTGCTCTTCTTTAACCAAGCCTTGTTCCCATTTTTAGACTCCGTCTTTGGAATTCGCGCTTCAACAGGCTTGCACACCATCACCATTTCACACATCGCATTTGACATACCTTTCGTCTATGTGATTGTTCGCGCCCGCCTTGCAGATTTTGATCGAACCCTTGAAGAAGCCGCTTCAGACTTAGGGGCAGATGAGTGGCAAACCTTCAAGCGGGTCACTCTGCCTCTGCTCATGCCTGGCATTATCGGCGGCGCGCTCATGGCATTCACCCTCTCATTAGACGACTACCTCATCACCGTATTTACCAAAGGCATTCAAGAACAAACCATGCCTTTATACATTTACTCGCTTGTGCGTAAAGGCGTAACGCCAGAAATTAATGCCCTCTCCACCGCGTTATTAGTCGCCTCAATTGGCTTGGTTGGGCTTTCGCTCACCGCCCAAAACGGCGGACCCGTTTACACGCGCGCCATGTCGGTGGGGGCAGGCTTAGGCGCTGGGATATATGGATTATTCAGAGTCTTAACCTTGTTCAGCGCATTCACATTCGGCAATTTGATTATCGCTTTACTATTGCTGGCAGGTTTTTATTGGGCATGGCGCGCGTTACAGGGCTACCGAGAAGAATTAAACGAAACAAACTCTTCCGGAAAAATCTTATCCGTCATTGCCCTGATTGTGGTTATGTTAATTTCGTACCTGTCCGCTCTAATTTTATTATCAACTTAAGGAGGTGATAACTCTCAAAACGCCGTTTCAAAAATCGTTCGCTTGTGAATGATTCTATGATACAAAAAAACTTAAGGAGTAGAAGAAATGAAAAAAACGCTGTTATATGCGCTAATGATTTTAGCGGTAACGCTCTCTGCGTGCGCGCCTGCCGGAGGCGCAGAAACTGAAACGGGCGGCGAAACAACCGTCACCTCAGAAAGATGCGGCGACCCGTCTAAGTTAGCCGATACAATTTATTTTTACAACTGGGTCGAATATATTGACCCCGCCATCAAAGAACAATTCAAAGAAGAATGCGGCGTTGAAGTCGTCGAAACCAATTTCGACTCTAATGAAACCTTGCTCGCCACCCTGCAAGCCGGCGGCGCCGATTATGACGTTATCGTACCTTCTGATTACATGGTGCAAATCTTAATCTCAGAAGGTTACTTAATGGAAATTGACAAAAGCGTGGTAACCAACCTCGCCAACATGAGCGATTTAAACGTCAACCAATACTTTGACCCTGAGCAAAAATACACCGTGCCGTATTTCTGGGGCACATCTGGCTTTGCCGTAGATACAAACGCCGTTCCAGATTATGAAGCCTCATGGAAAGAATTGTTTGAGCCTTCTCCCGAAAACTGCGGAAAAATTAGCATGTTAGACGACCAACGCGAAACAATCGGCGCGGCTTTAATGTATTTAGGCTATTCCCTCAACTCTACCGACCCCGCTCAATTAGAAGAAGCCAAAAACTTATTAATTAAACAAGCCGAATGCGTGCGCGCTTACGATAGCCAAACCAACGACGACCTCCTCATTACCGGCGAAACCGTATTTGGTCACATGTGGACGGGCGACGCCATACTTGCAGGCTTGCCTGATTCTGGCGGCCGCGAAGGCATTGTATATGTCATCCCACAAGAAGGCTGCGTCATCTGGCAAGATAACCTTGCCGTTCCCGTCAATGCGCCAAACGCTTACACCGCCATGGTGTTCATCAATTACTTACACTATCCTGAAATTGCCGCGCAAAACGCCGAATTCGTTGGCTATGGCACACCCAATGCCGCCGCCAAAGAATTTATGAGCCCCGAAACGCTTGCCAACCCCGGCATTTACCCGCCTCCCGAAGTAGAAGCCCGTTTGCAATGGCTTGAAGATGTCGGCGACGCTTTACAATTGTATGACCGTATTTGGACAGAATTCAAAGCCTCAGTGGGTAGTTAGATAACTAAACCAGCGTCCCCGCAGGTTTCCTGATAAAATCGCTATGGATGGAATCAAACCTGCGGGGCGTTTTCTTTGTGGGGAAAAAATAAGCGCTTAAATCCATAAATTTATAACTAATTGTCATAAAAACATTGACATTTATAAAAAATCGTCATAAAATATAGGCGTGGAAAACATAATCGTCACAGAACGTTCGGATAAGCTAGACGCCATTGACAGGCATATCATCCAAACCTTACAAAAAGACGGGCGCGAAGCCTTCGCTAAAATCGCCGAAGACCTCAAAGTCTCGCCGGGTATGATTCGCCAACGCTACAACCGCCTTGTCGAACTCGGCTACCTAAAAGTAGTCGCCGTCACCAACCCGCTTATGATGGGCAAACGCACAATGGCAATGGTCGGCGTGCGCACCGACGGGCGCAAAATGCTCGACGTGGCAAACAAAATCTCAAAATTTGACGAAGTCGTTTACACCGTTTTTGTTAGCGGCGGCTACGACATTATGCTCGAAGTCTTCTGTAAAGACCATGAAGACCTGCTCAAATTTATGACCGAAAAACTTGCCAAAGTGGACGGCGTACGCGAGACTGAATCTTTCATCTACTTGAAAATCGCCAAAGAAATTTATTTTTAGATAAACTTCTCGCCTCATTTCTAACGTTCAACCTGATTCTGATTCCGCAAAACTTGTCTGCGCCTCAACTTAAAGAGCTGCAGAGCCAATTGAAAGGATTTTATGCAAGCCCTCGTTCGTGGATTAAGACAATTTGGGGACATGGTTGCGCAAGCGTACTTACTCGCATTGACCATTAACATCGATCCGATAAGCCGCAACAAAAAAACAAATCGCTATTAATGAAAAAAAGACGGCGTGATAATTCACGCTGTCTTTTTTATTGTCGTATCGCTCTGATAAAGATTCATCTTAGCGCGGTACTGTAATTTTTAATCTAACTCGCTTTGCGGGTTATAAAACAAACGGAGAATACCCTGATATGAAAGTATTGCTTGTTGGAGTGGGAGGAGTGGGCGAAGCCATTGCCGTCATGGCAAAATCGCGCGCATGGGTCGAACGGATGGTCCTAGCAGATTACAACCTCAAACGCGCGCAAGAAGTGCAAAAAAAAATAGGAGACGCAAACCGTTTCCCAGCGGAATTTATAGACGCTAGCAAACAAGAAAATATTGAAGCGCTTGCAAAAAAATACAATGTAGACTTAATTATGAATGCGGTTGACCCGCTGTTTAACAAACAAATCTTTGACGCCGCATTTAATGCGGGCGTGATGTATATGGATATGGCGATGACGCTTTCGGAGCCTCATCCAACCGACCCCTACAATAAAACAGGCGTCAAATTAGGCGACTATCAATTTGAAAAAGCAAAACAGTGGGAAGATAAAGGCTTACTTGCTTTAGTGGGCTTCGGCGTGGAGCCCGGCATGGCAGATGTGTTTGCCAAATACGCCGCTGAATACCTTTTTGACGAAATAGACGAAATTGGCGTGCGCGATGGCTCAAACCTTGTCATTGAAGGCTATAAATTTGCGCCTACGTTTTCAATTTGGACAACCATAGAAGAATGTTTGAACCCGCCTGTGATTTATGAAAAAGATAAAGGCTGGTTTACCACCGAGCCGTTTTCTGAGCCAGAAATATTTGAATTTCCCGACGGCATTGGCAAGGTAGAAGTGGTCAATGTGGAACATGAAGAAGTGTTGCTTGTGCCGCGTTGGATTAAAAACGCCAAACGCGTTACGTTCAAATATGGGTTGGGCGATGAATTTATGGACGTATTGAAAACGCTCAATAAATTAGGCTTAGATAATAAAGAAAAAATCAACGTCAAAGGCGTAGAAGTCGCGCCGCGAGATGTAGTCGCCGCCTGTTTGCCAGACCCTGCATATTTGGGAGATAAGATGAAAGGTAAGACTTGCGCCGGGACGTGGGTAACAGGCGTAAAGTCAGGAAAGAGGCGCGAAGTGTATTTATATCAAGTGGCGGATAATGAAATCTGTATGAAGATGTGGGGATGTCAGGCGGTTGTCGCGCAAACGGCGTTTTCGCCATTAATTGCAATGGATTTAATCGAGCATGGAATTTGGAAAGGCGCTGGCGTGCTAGGTCCTGAAGCGTTTGAGCCAAAAGCGTTTATGGATAAAATGGCTGAGTATGGCTTTCCGTATGGGATGAGGGAGATGTAATTTATTGAGACCCTAAAGTGTGGATTTAAGAATCATTGGAAATTCATCTTAACAAACCTTTAGGGTCTTTTGCTTTGTTATACTAAGCGCAATGACCGAAACTTTTGACAAACTATCTTTATTGCGCATCGCTTTTAAAGGGTTGGATGACGACGAATTGCGCGAGATGGCAAACCTAACGCGCATTGCCGCGTATCCGCCTGAGTATATTTTATGCCGCGAGGGCGCGTATGAAGAAGTATTTTATATTGTGGCGGATGGGCAAGCCGAAATTACCAAACAAATTAATGAGCATGAATTGAAGTTGTTACGCGTAGCAAGCAAAGGCGATTTGATTGGCGAAATGGCGCTGATTCAAAACGCGCCGCGCTCTGCCACCGTGCGCGCGATTACCGACTTAACAGTTTTAGAAATGAATAAAGACGATTTTGGGAAAATGCTTACCCAAAGCCCGCGCATGGCAATTGACATTATCCGCACTACGTTAAATCGCTTGCGTGAAAACGACCAACTTACCATTAATGATTTACAGAGAACAAATCAAATATTAAGACAACTAGATAGAAACAAACTAGAATTTATTCAAGTGGCGGCGCATGAACTTCGTACGCCGTTAACTGTGCTGAAGGGTTATCTCAATTTATTGCGCGCGGCGCCAAACTTAAAAGATAACCCTTCATTAATTGAAATCATGGACGGCATTGCCAAAGGCGCAGATAGAATGCATGAAGTAGTCAATATGATGTTAGACGTTTCGCGCATTGATAGCGAGACGATGAAGGTTTTACCCGCGCCGATTCCGTTGAGAATGATGTTAACTGACTTGGTTAGTTTATTATCAAAAGAAATTGCTGAAAGAAATATTGAAGTCAATCTTGAGCAAGAAGAAAGAATTGTTTCTATTTACGCCGACCCATCTTTAATTCAAAAGGCGTTATATCAACTACTAATTAATGCCATTAAATACACGCCTGACGGCGGTAAGGTGAAAATCAATGTATGTTCCGTCACGTTGGAAGACAATATTCCCGCTGTGGATATTCGTTTTGAGGATACAGGCATTGGCATTGACGCTGAACATCATGAATTGATTTTTGAGAAATTTTATCAAGTGGGCGATGTCGCGCTTCATTCGTCGGGGAAAACTGCTTTTAAGAGCGGAGGTCCAGGCTTAGGGTTAGCCATTGTGCGCGGAATTGCCAAAGCGCATGACGGTTATGTGTGGGTGGAAAGCAAAGGTCATGATGAAATCAATTTTTCAGGGAGTGTGTTTCATTTTGTAATTCCCATGAAGGGTAGTGAATAGACACTATTTTGCGTGTAGTCAATTAGCGGGATATTACTTACCCTTTTTTCCTTGACATGTTTATTTCAAATAGGTATGATTGTCATAACGTTATAACATTTAGAGAAAGAATGACCCATGTTCAACATAGACCGAAAATCTCCTCTGCCGCTTCATTATCAACTCAAGCAGCATTTGCTTGAAAAAATTGAATCGGGCGAATGGAAGCAGAACGATTTAATTCCCTCAGAACAAGAATTACAAGACATGTTCAAATTGAGCCGTACAACGGTTCGGCAGGCGTTAAGCGATTTGGTGTACGAAGGCTTGCTGATTCGTGAACGCGGGCGCGGCACATTTGTCGCTCCGCCCAAAATGACTCACAGCCCCGAAGATAGAAAAAGCCTAACTGAATTTATGCTTGAACAAGGCATTAAGCCGGGCTGGCAAGTCATTGAAAAAGGATTTGTAGAAGCAAACAAAGAAGTGGCTGAGGCGCTGCAAACGGCGCATAAAACAAAAATCTATCGCATTCGGCGTTTGCGTTTGGCGGAAGATAAAGCAATTGGCGTGCATACCGCATTTTTGCCCGAAGCGATTGCAAACCAAATTAATGAAGCGGGCTTGTTAGAAGGCGGTTCGTTAAATTACATCAGCCATATTGAACCAATGATAAACAGCCATGCCAAGCGTTCCATTGAAGCGGTGCCCGCTTCGGAATTGGATGTGAGGCTGCTTCATCTTTCGCTGGGCAGCCCTGTGCTGATGATTCAGCGGGTGGTGACAAGCGCAAGCGGCAAACCGATTGAGTTTTTACAAGCGCGGTATCGCGGCGATAGATTCAAATATCAGATTGGCGATTAAAAATAACGGCAGACGACAGACCGCCGATAGAGTCCTCTCTCTCCCTTTGGGAGAGGGCTAGGATGAGGGGTGGTCATCCGTCAGCGGTCAATAAACTTTTCAAACAACAACAGGAGCAAGCATGACCACGAAAAACTACGGCGATATAAAATCTACGCATCCTTATCAATGTTTTATGGGGCGGTGGGAAGGTTTATGCAAAACATTCTCAGCCAAAGGCGAGTTTATCGAAGCCTCTGCCGTTCATATGGATGTATATTGGAACGAAGTAAATAAAAGCTGGCATTTGATGGAAGATTTTGAAAATTTATACGAAGTGGGGAAAACCGTGTTTCACTCCGATATTTTTGTGGACGGAAAATATTGTTGGGCAAAAAGCGAGCAATTAACTTTGCA
Organism: Anaerolineales bacterium; assembly: GCA_034434495.1. Classification (GTDB taxonomy): domain Bacteria; phylum Chloroflexota; class Anaerolineae; order Anaerolineales; family Villigracilaceae; genus Villigracilis. The sequence continues at coordinate 63,268 of DAOTZE010000006.1, read as the reverse complement.
TGGAACAGAACTGACGCCATTCAATTATGTTTTTACGATTGACAGCAAGATTTCAAAAACATTAGTGCATAACAATCATTACTTTATTGACCCGAACAACCGCCGCATCATCACTCACAAATTGCGCGACGGGCAAACGCATATTTTTCAAATTCAAGATTTTGTGCGGATTCAACAACCTTAAGAGCAACGGCGGACTGCAGACCGTTTTTGCTCTCCATTTGCGGTCTGCGGTTAAAAGGAATCATCATGATTATTCAAACAGCTGAACAAGGCAGCCCGCATTTTGTAATTGAACAAAAAGACCATGCGCGTATGTCGGGTCAATTTGCGCGCGCTTTTGGGAACGCAGACTTCAACGCGCCAACGCCAAAGGATTTGGTCGTTTATATTGTTGAACATCATGACGAAGGCTGGGAAGCGATTGACGCGTTGGTTGAGCAATCGCCAAGCACGGGTTTGCCGCATCACCTCACGCAAACGCCGTTGCCGTATTTGATTCAAACCTCCAAAGCCTCGCCCGATTTCAATGAAAAACATCATGCGTATTGCGGTTTGCTTTCGTCCATGCACACTTACGGATTGTTCAACGGGCGTTATGGCTTATCTGATTTTATTTTTATAGACAAAATTTCGCACGAGTACAAATCAAACGCCGATGCGATGCTGGCGTATGAATTAGCGCGTCAGGCGCGCCTCAAGGCGGAACTTGAAACTGATTCGGCTTCGTCGGCATGGATTCAAGAGGAGGCGCTGTTCAATAACTATAAACTTTTGCAGTTCTTTGATACGTTGTCTTTATATTTTCACACCACAAATGCCGAAGCGAGAAAAGAAGCGGCGTTCTTAAACGTCCCCGATGGAAAAGGCTCAAATCAAACATTGACCATTTCTCCCCGCAGCGATGAAACGTATGTTTTATCGCCTTGGTGTTTTGAGTCTGAAGCGATTGAGGCGTTTGTAGAAGGAAGATATATCGCGCCTCAGCCGCAGGGAACAGATTTGAAAAAGATTTTTGCCGAAACGCCAAAAGAAAAGCAAGTTTATAAATTAGTAAATAAATAATTTGTAATTATGACTCCGCCAAAATTCACTCATGGTCTTGGGCGCTGGGCAGGCAACGCCGAAGTGTTCGATAGCAAAGGCTGTTTTCTCGGCAATGGCGCAGATTATCGCAATGTGCAATCGCTAGAAAATGGTCGCGTGCGCGTGGATGTTTCGTTTGTTGGTCCGTTCAAACATTCGGGTCATTACTTTATTCAAGAAGAAGGCGACCATCGTTTATATGAAGGACCCGCCAACATTGGTTATGCCGAAGTGTTAAGTGAAAATCTTGTGGATGCAAATGCATATTGGCCTGCGCTTGGATTGAGCCAAAGATTTTTTTTGATGATTGTGGACGGCAACTTACAACTTTCATTGGCGCAAATGTCGCGCGGCGAGCACATGATGTATATCGTCGTGGGTCAAAATGATAAAGTTCCAGAGGATACCCCTGTGCCGCAGCCAACTGTGGTGACTGGCGCACACTATGACTTGCACGACGACCCAACTTCAGGGCGCGGCGAAATTTTGTTGCACCGCCCGGGCCGTTGGCTGGGGGAATTACACGCCTTGAATGAGGATAAAGAATCAATCGGTCACAAATATTACGAAGAAACCATTACGCCGATTAAAGAAAATATGATTGGCTTAAGAATTGAAGGCGGTTCGTTTGGACCTGAAGTTCGCAAAATGTCTTTGATTACGAATCATTGGCAGGCATGGGCGACGGACGATTCGGAAATTGTCGGCAGTCACAGTTTGAGCGGAGGCCGCGCCTTAAGCGGGCAGTTCTATCATCGTGAAGCGCATTTACGCTGCTGGCGGCGCGAAGTAGTGACGTTAGACGGCAAGCGCAAAGCGGTCGTGCAACATTGGTATCGCGGCGGGCAGAGGTGCGGCTCGCAGTTTGGAGTCTTAGATTTTGAGCAGGCATAACAATTAGCGCTGACCGCAGACGGACGACGGCAGACCAATGCGGTTGGGCGGCAAGTCGTCAGCGGTCAAAATAATTATGAACACAAAAACATCTTTTATTGGCTCATGGCTCGTTAGCGAATACCTCTACACTCCCGCTGGAGAGTATGTAGGCGTGATTCATCAACGCCGCCAATTGATTCCAAAGGACGATATTATTCGAGTGATGCAACATTGCGAGCCTGTGAAAGCGAACGCTAACCTTTCTGAACATGCAAAAAACACCTTAGAAATTATGAACAAGCGCGTTGGCGAATTTGTGTTTGACTTAAAACTTGTCGGCAAAGCGCGTCATTATCTTGGCGAAGATGTTATTGGCGGTGGATTCTCTTGGCGGGATGGAATACTTACTGCGCGTGGGTTGTGGCCCCGCTTTGGCTATAACTTCACATCGTTTTCAATTCTGTTGAACCCCACAAGGCAAGTGACTGGCGGAAAATTTTTTATTGCCAATCAAGAAGTCGCAACGATTGTTGGCGCGGCTGTTCCTGAGAGTGAGGGGTATCCCGAATTAATGGATACAAGAATTTCAGGCAATTACAAAGGCGAAAGATTTTCAATTTCGCCTGACGGCGAGTTGCTTGAAACAATGCAAATCACAGCTAATGAAACGACTTTCACTGATAAAGATGGAATGCGCGGCAACGAAAAAAAATACGGCGCATTAACTGAAATAGAAACAGTGGATGCGCCGGGTCAAACAACCTCTGCAATTGAAGTTGTTGATAATGCCAGCGGAAGTATTGCAGGTATTTGGAAAACATTTCGAGATGAAAAACTAAGCCGCGTGCAAGTATGTATATTGACCGCAGACAACAGACCGCAGACATCGGTCAGCGGTCTATTGCCCATTGTCAAGGAAAAATAAATGTCCGCCACCGTCAAAACCCTTTTTGAATTATTAGATGAAAACCCCGCCCAAGACCGAACGGAAGTCTTTGAACAGTTGTGGGCAATTTTAGGCGAACTGCGCGCTAAAGTGGATGCGCGTTTTTCCACTGAGCCAGATCCCTCCGTGGCGGATTTGCAACCTTATCAATCTGCCGACGGCAAAGCCAAAGGGTTACTGAGCGCGTTCGTTGGCAAAGAAATTGATTGGATGGTGCATTCTTACATCGGCATTCCGACTCAATCGTTTACTAACATGCACCTGACTATTTATCTTGGACCTCACATCCGCGCGCCTCATTTCGGATTTGCAACTGGCACGATGCCCGACATTTTTTACTACTGCGATTACATTCCCCGCGCAGACTTACTGACTGATTTAGATTATCTCGATAAATATTATCAACCTGCCAATGAAAGTTATCTGAAATTCAGAAACGACAAAGAATTTCCGCAATTTGTAAGTAAAACGCTTTACATGCGGACTTCCATTTCTGAAATTGGGCATTGTTATCTCGTGCCGCCTACTCAAAAGATGATTGACACACTACGGGATTTATCGCATGAAATGTTAGATAGATGGTTAAAATATGTAGATGAAGCCGAAGTAGTTCCGCTGGAAGAACGCGCGGCGCTTGCCGAACGAGATTTACAAGTCCGCCGCGCCATTGTGGAGCGCGACCCCGCTAACCCAATTGGTGAAAAACTATTTGGCAAAGACATGGCTGATAGATTGGTGAGAGGCTTGTGGGGCGGAGATAGGACTTTATTAAGACCGACGGCAGACGCCAGACCGCAGACGATAAGCAGTAATCAGCCGTCAGCGGTCGGCGGTCAGGGTGGTGAAAATTGATTCGTGCCATCTTCCACGCCGCCGCGTTGCCAAATGCACACGCGCCGTTTAATGTTTTGCATTTGAAAATCTATTACCCTGCCGTATCAACAAACAGCGATGCGGAAAAAATGACGGGCGTGTTTCCTGCTGATAAGACTTCCGCGCCGATGCCTGTGGTGATTTTCTTCAATGGAATCAATGTGGGTATTGAAAGTTATCACTGGCTGGCGGTGAAATTAGCGGAAGCGAATTTTGTAACCGTGATGTACTCGCATGTCGCAGAGACGTTGCCCAACGTGATTGGGCTAACTCCTTCTATTGATTTATCTCGCGTCAAGCCAGATGCGTACGGAAGCGGCGCGACCTGCCCCGCCATTCAACCGATTCTTGATTCGCTTAAGCAAATGAACAACGATGAAAAAAATCCGTTACATCAGGCGTTAGATTTGAACAAAATTATTTTAGGCGGGCATTCCGCTGGCGGAACGGTGGCGCTGCAGAACGGTCAATTCTTTGAGCAGGTGAAGGCGATATTTTCGTATGCGGGGCATACGATGGCTTCTACTATGTTAGGTTTTTCAGCGGGTACAGTTTTGAAAATTGCCAGCAAACCAACCTTGCTCATGCGCGGCGATAAAGACGGCGTGATTGCCGCGAGTCGAATCCGCTATGGGGCGGAAGGGCAGGAAAAAGACCCAGTGGAGAAAACGTTTGACGAAGCGTATCAGGCATCCCCTGAGTCTGAAGCGTATGACGTCTTAATGCAAGGCGCGAATCATTTTTCCATTGCGCATCCGCTCGATGAAACCACAGGTCGTTTTTTCTTAGACCAGGCGACAACGCGCAATGATGAAGAAATCCGAAATGAAATTGCAGAATTAATTAAATTATTTATCGAAAAGCATGTTTGCGGAAGCGACAAAGAAGTTTCTGTGAAGCATACCGTGATTCGTAAAAAATGACGGCAGACGACAGACCGCTGTTGGCGGTTAATGAAAAATAATTTTGTTCGATGAACAAAGGAGTAACGCATGTTAAAAAATTTTTGGTGGCCCCTTGAGTTTTCGCATTTGGTTTCAAACAAGCCGTTGCGCGTGACGGCGCTGGAGCAAGAGTTTGTTTTATACCGCACGTCTGACGGCAAGGCGCATGTGCTGAGCGATTTGTGCGTGCATCGCGGCGGAGCGCTCTCTGACGGTTGGATGAACGGCGATTGTATTGTCTGCCCGTATCACGGTTGGGAATATCAAACCGACGGCGCGTGCGTGAAAATTCCCGCGCACCCGAATATGCCTGTGCCAAAGAAAGCGCGCGTGGATTCGTATCCAACCGTTGAAAAGTATGGCTATGTGTGGGCGTTTTTAGGCGATTTGCCCGAAGCCGAAAGACCGCCTTTGCCAGAGTTGCCGCATTTTGATAACCCGGAATTCAAAGTGATTCGCGGCACATTTGAATGGGATGTTTATTATGAACGCGCGTTAGAAAATAGTTTAGACGCGGCTCACGCTCCGTTTGTGCATGGCGGCTCGTTTGGAAACCGTGAAGAGCCAGATATTCCAGATTACGAAGTCATTCCGCATACGCTTGGCGCCGATATGACCGTAACGCTCAAACCGCCGAAGCGCAATATCAAAGGCTTGTGGAGTTTCTTATATAAAAAAGAACGCCCCGGCGTAAAAACGCGCGCCGCATTTTGGATGCCATGCGTCACCTTGCTTGAAGTGACCCTGCCGATGGGTTTAATGGTGTTATTTAATTTTCATGTGCCAGTCAATGAATATAAAACGATTACCAAATGGACTCAATTGCGAACATTCTTCAAAGGCAATTGGGCAGACGGCGACGCGCTTAAGCGCGTGTTGAAAATTTTCAATCAAGATTATCCCATTGTGTTATCGCAGCGCCCCGAATTGCTTCCGTATGATATTGGCGCAGAACTTTCAGTCAAATCTGACGGCATTCAAATTGCTTATCGCAAAATGCGCCAAAAATATATTGATATGGGCTGGCAAATTGACGTTCACCGAATCAAAAAAGAATACGGTCGTCAACATGCGGTTGTGATTCCGTCTCCTGCGCGGCGCGAAATTCCCGAACTCGCCAAAGCATGGGTGTTGAAGGAAGTGCCGACGACTAATATGAAAAACAGTCATGAATAATGATTGACCGCCGACGACCGACCGCAGACCGCTATTCAATGTGGTCAGCGGTCTGCGGTCGGTCAGGATTTCAACTTTATCGGAGAACAACACATGTCCCTGCCTCAACAACTTTCGCTCAACACATTAGAGAAGATAAAAACCCGCTTCGGACTTCGGGAGATAGGTTCGCCATACCTCAGCCTGACATCTCCCATGAGCCCCGCACCTGTGGGTTCGTTACGCTTGTTTAGCGGAAATGAAATCCACAAAATGGTGTATATCGGGCTGGTTGTTCCGCCGATTGGTTTAGATTCGCACATGATTTTTGCCTTCACCAAGCCCGAAAGTTGTATTCCACATTTCACGCTTGACTCGGTGATGGCTGGGCCGTACTTTGCCTTTCACTTGGATTTAATTCCCCGCGCCGATTTGGGCGCAAACCTCAAGTACATGAATGCGGTTTTTGATAGCTTAACTCCTATTTTTGAAGAAGCAAAAAAGATTGAAGGCTTAACCCCCGCCCAACTCGGACCCAAGCAATACGCGCTCATGTCGCCATGGATGTTAGCCTATCGCGCCAATGAATCGGCATTTGAGCAGATTCAAACCCCAGTCAATGGATATTTGGAACATTGGTTTCACCTTGTCGAAAACGGAATCCCCGCCGATGCCATGCCATCGGGCGACTTTGCCAAGCGCGACCAATTGAATCGTAACGCCATCTTCGACCCTGAAGTGGATAAAGTTTGGGCGCAAGTTTCGCGGCTGGTGGGGGAAGAGACAAGCGAGAAAATGCGTGGAATTCTAAGAAATCAGGACGTAGAGAAATAGACCGCTGCCGACTGACCACTGACCGCGAAGGAGCAACCATGTCCTATAAATTTGAAAAACTCGAAGTTTGGCAATTAGCAATGGATTATGCAGATTTGATATTAGCAGTGATTGAAAAATTGCCAAAGAAAGAAAACTTTAATTTGAGTTCTCAATGGATAGAGCCGTAACATCCATCTCGTTGAATATTGCTGAAGGTTCAACTGGTCAAAGCGACCCAGAGCAGGCAAAATTTCTTGGATATGCCATTCGTTCGTTGATTGAAACGGTCGCTTGTTTGCATCATGTTCATCGCAGAAAATATTTGAAAGACCCTGAATTGCTTCGCAAGCCGTACAAACATTCTGAAATTTTGTTTGCAAAACTTCAAGCCATGCGAAAGGCAATTGCGCCTGATAAATATGTTAAGGAAGAACAGGCGTTATATGAAGTGTTTTCAAATGACGGAGAATGTCCGTTTTAAGTGACGACTGACGACCGACCGCTGACCACAAAACAACGCGGTCGTCCGTCTGCGGTCATTATCGCAATCAATGAACAATAACAGGAAACAACACATGACAAACCAACCCTCTAATTGGCAGAAGAGCATCGAAGGCGAATGGCACGGATTGCCTTCTATTTTCGACGCTGAAGGCAATCACATTGGCTATAACAAAGTTTATCGTTCCTCCGTCTTTGACAAAGACAAAGGCTCAACGACTTATTACATGAATACCCATTTGCAAGATTCATCGGGTCCGCTGGTGGGGCGGTTTGAAGTGTCTGACATTTTTGCATTCGGCGTAATTGATTCGGATAAGGACAGAATTTATCTCGGACCTGATTTTATCGGCGCGGGGCATCCGTATGGAACGTTGGTGGACGCTCATTACTACTCCCCGGGCTGGACGGGTGACTTGCGCACAATGGTTCATATTTTGCCTGATATGCAAACTCAAGTGTATTCATCTTTAATTTATGACGGACCCAAAATTTGCACCGTCTTCAACGGCATTTACAAAGTCGCTTTTGATTATCACGACAACCCCGAAACGAAAGCCCGCATTGACGCCTTCTGCGAGACGGAGCGAGTCAATGGGCGCAACCCGCACATCCTCCCTTCCAAAAAATCTGGCGTATGGGCAGGCGAAATGCTCGTCTATGGCGCTGACCAAGAAAAGATTGGCGTTAATCAAGTAGTGATTGATTACAAGCCGCTTGATTTATTACGCGCTGAAATGCAAGTCAGCGTCAGCGGGGCGTTTGAGAAAAAATATACGTTCAATCGTTATCGCAATGCAAACCGCCATTTCTTTGAAGGACCCGATTTGTTCGGCAACAGTTTCGGCTACGGACGCGCTTTATACACGTCGCAGCACTTTTACGGCGAAGCGTTGAAGATAAAAGGGCGCGAATTTTTAATTGACGATAACTTCACCATGAGCGTTGTTTGGCAGTTTTATAAATCAGATAAATTGCAATATACAACGTTCGGCGTTTTGAATTGGAAAGAAAAATAAAGACGACAGACGACTAACCGCTGACCGCCAACTGGCATGGTTTCTGTCAGCGGTCGGCGGTCATACAGGATAATCGCATGAACACAAATAAAACCATCGTCATCACAGGCTCAACCAAAGGCATCGGTTACGGGCTGGCGGAGGAATTTCTCAAGCGTGGGTGTAGAGTCGTTATCAATAGCAGAAAACAAGCCGACGTTCAGAAAGCGGAGGCGGAGTTTGCGTCTAAATATTCAAAAGAACAAGTTGCAGGCTTCGCGTGCGATGTATCAAAATATGAAGATAATCAAAAACTTTTTGATTTTGCAAAATCAAAATTTGGGCGAGTGGATATTTGGATTAATAACGCTGGTTTGAGCATGATTCGCAAAATGTTTTGGGAACAACCTGTGGAGCGAATCAAAGAAGTGGCGGAAACGAATTTATTAGGCGTGATGTATTCATCGCACATTGTGATTAATGAAATGCTCAAACAAGGCGGCGGGCAACTGTATAACATGGAAGGGTTAGGCAGCGATGGGCGCATTGCCGATGGGCTTGCCGTGTATGGAAGCACAAAGCGCGCTTTGAATTATTTCACCAAAAGTTTGCAGCTTGAAACAAAAAATACGCCTGTGCAAGTTTGTTTATTAAGCCCGGGCATTGTGGTCACAGATTTATTGATTAAGGATTATGAAGGCATGCCAGAAAAGTTTGAACGCGCAAAAAAGTTTTTCAACATTCTTGGCGATAAGGTTGAAACGGTTACGCCATATTTAGCCGAAAAAATTTTAGAAAACAAAGACGGCAAAAAGGTCGCCTGGCTTACTACGCCAAAAGTTTTTGTGCGCTTTATGACGGCAGGATTTAATAAGAGAAATTTGTTTGACGAATAGGAAAGATTAATGACTTTCGACCTCAACACTTTCAAACGCGCTATGGGACAATTCGCATCGGGCGTAACCGTTGTTACCACAAAACACGGCGACGCGCCGATTGGCGTAACCGCCAGTTCGTTTTCAAGTTTAAGTTTGAACCCGCCGCTGGTGTTAGTGAGCCTGGATAAAAAATTGTTCACCCACAATGTGATTGCCGAAAGCGGTTTTTTTGCCGTCAATGTTTTGTCTGCGCGCCAACTTGAAATTGGAATGCGTTTTGCAGGTATGAAACCTGAAATTAAAAATCGTTTTGAAGGGTTGCAAACGCACACGGCTGTAACGGGCAGTCCATTGTTGCCCGATTCATTGGCGTGGATTGATTGCAAAGTTTGGAATATGTACGACGGCGGCGACCATACTATTTTTGTCGGCGAAGTAAAAGATATTTCCGTATCCGAATTGGATACGCCGTTGTTGTATCACAACCGTTTATGGCGGCGCAGCGAGTCGCTTCAAGTTCCCACTGTTCCGAGCCAAGTGAATTTAATTGAAGTGGGTTTGCGCGACGGCATTCAACGCGAAGAAAAATTTATCCCGACCGAAATAAAACTTGAATATATCAAAGGCTTGATAGACGCAGGCTTGAAAGAGATACAAGTCACCTCGTTTGTGAACCCTAAAATTGTTCCGCAAATGGCGGACGCCGCGCTTCTCTCTTCGCTTCTGCCTGTTTCTGACACTGTGACATTTTCCGCGCTTGTGCTTAATCTCAAAGGCTTAGAGCGCGCCGCCGAAGCGGGCATCAAAAAAGTGGATATGGGCGTGCCTGCTTCTGAAACGCTGGCAAAGAAAAACGCCAACACCAGCATCGAAGACGGCATGAAAGAAATGGAGGCAATGGTCAAAAAAGCGCGCGAGCATAATATGAAAGTTCGCGCTGGCGTGCAGGTGGCTTTTGGTTGCGCCTATGAAGGAAAAATTGAAGTCAGTAAAGTAATTAACATGTCCAAAAGGTTTTTATCTATGGGTATTGACGAGTTATCCCTGGCTGATTCCGCTGGGCTGGGCAACCCGCAACTTGTTCGGCGCATTGTGCAAGAAATATTGCCTTTAGCGGGGAATGTGCCAGTTGTGCTTCACCTGCACGACACGCGCGGACAAGGTTTAGCAAATTTATTATCCGCTCTGAAATCTGGAATCACCGCATTTGATACGTCTTTTGGCGGGCTGGGCGGTTGCCCATTTATCCAAACCGCCAAGGGCAACATCGCCACCGAAGACACAGCGTACATGCTCCATGAAATGGGCATTGAAACTGGAATCAATATCGAAAAAGTCTCCGCGTTATCAAGAAAGATGGAAGCATTTTTAGGTAAAGAGTTGCCCGCGAAGATGCACAAATTGATTTGACGGCAGATGACTAACCGCAGACCGCTGATTATAGTTGCTGTCTGTTGTCTGCGGTCGGCGTTCAAGGAACTTATGAAACAAACGATTAGCGAAAAAATCATCTCCCACCATGCAGGCAAACCTGTAAAAGCAGGCGATATTGCCATTGTTAAAGTGGATGGAGTGATGGCGACCGACGCCACCGCGCCGTTTGCTATTAAAGCCTTTCGCGCAATGGGCGGCAAAAAAGTTTGGGACAAGGAAAAAGTTTCCCTCATCATTGACCATGCCTCCCCTGCGCCCAATGAAGCGGTGGCGAATCTGCATAAGTTGATGCGTGATTTTTCATCCGAAATGGGATGCAAACTCTACGACATCGGCGAAGGGATTTGTCACCAGTTGATGATTGAAAACGAGCATGTCAAGCCGAATGATTTATTTCTCGGCGCAGATTCGCACACGCCAACCTACGGCGCGATTAATGCGTTTGGCATTGGCGTCGGCTCAACTGATTTAGCCGCCACTATGCTCACAGGCAAAACTTGGTTGAAAGTTCCGAAGACTATAAAAATTATTTTGAACGGCGAATTAGGAAAAAATGTAACCGCTAAAGATTTGATTTTATTTTTAGTCAAACAATTGGGTTCAGAAGGCGCGAATTATCAAGCAGTGGAATTTACTGGCGAGACAATAAAAGAGATGACGCTTGCCAGCCGCATGGTACTCGCTAACATGAGCTCAGAAATGGGCGCAAAGACTGGCTTGGTAGATACAAGCGGTTTGGAACTTTGGTATCCGTTTGAAGCCATTACCCCAGATAAAAATGCAGAGTATGCGCGTGAATTTAGTTTTGATGTTTCAAAACTTCGACCGCAAATTGCAAAACCGCACTCGCCTGAAAATGTCGTTCCTATTGACGAAACGCTAGGCACAAAAATTCATTATGCGTTTATCGGCTCCTGCACAAATACCAGACTTGAAGATTTACATTCCGCCGCAAACGTTTTGAAAGGAAAAAAAATTTGTAATCGGGTGCGTTTGGTGATTGCGCCCGCCTCTAAAAAAGTTTTCAATGAAGCGCTAAAAGACGGCACGATAGAAATTTTATCCAACGCAGGCGCCACATTTATTACTTCAGGTTGCGGTCCGTGTGTCGGTTCGCATCTCGGCATCCCTAGTGACGGCGAAACGGTCATTTCATCTGCCAACCGAAATTTCAAAGGTCGTATGGGCAACCCAAACGCTTTGGTGTATTTGGCTTCGCCCGCTGTGGTGGCGGCATCCGCTTTGGCAGGTGAGATTGTGGAGCCAGAATGATGACCGCAGACAACCGACCGCCGTTTGCCGTCTGTGGTCTGCGGTCAAAACTTGGAAAACAATAAAACTATGACTCACCCTACCGCTCACGTTTACCCAATAGACAATATAGATACCGACAGAATCATCCCCGGCAAATATACAAAAACTTTGGATATGTCTGCCCTTGCCTCGCATGTTCTCGAAGACCTTGACCCTGAGTTTTCTAAAAAAGTTCAGCAAGGCGATATCCTCGTGGCGGGAAATAATTTCGGCTGCGGTTCATCGCGCGAGCAAGCGCCCATTGCCATCAAAGCCGCTGGCGTTTCGGTTGTCGTTGCAAAAACATTCGCCAGAATTTTTTATCGCAATGCTATCAACATCGGCTTGCCCGTCATTGAAGTGGAACATCACAACATTCAATCGGGCGATTCCATTTCAGTGGATTTAGAAAACGGCATCGTCACCAATCATACAAAAAACGAAACCTATCAAGCCACAAAAATGCCACAACAAATGATTGACATTCTCAATGCGGGCGGTTTGGTGAATTATTTGGTGAAGCATGGTGATTATGTATAAACGAAAACCGACCGCCGACCACGGACGACAGACCGCCAACACTTGTGGTCAGCGGTCTTTAGTCTGCCGTCAAAATCTTTTATGACCCTCCACACTCTCTCCTCCCTCCGCGTTCTCGAATTCAGCCATGCCGTGCTGGGTCCTGCTTGCGGTTTAATTCTTGCCGACCTCGGCGCAGAAGTCATTCGCATTGAACCCATTGACGGCGACCCAACCCGCAAACTCAAAGGTTTTGGCACGGGCTATTATCCGTTTTTTAATCGCAACAAAAAAAGTTTAGCGCTTGATATTAAATCGAAGCATGGCAAAGAAATTGTTTTCAAACTTTTAGAATCAACTGATATTTTGATTGAAAACTTCGCGCCCGATACAATGACGCGACTCGGGTTTGGATATGACGCTCTCGCTTCTCTCTACCCTCGACTTGTGTACTGTTCCCTCAAAGGATTCTTCCCCGGACCGTACGCAAACCGCCTTGCGCTCGATGAAGTCGTTCAGATGATGAGCGGATTGGCTTACATGACGGGACCCGTCGGTCAGCCGCTTCGCATGGGCGCATCGGTCATTGATATTACAACAGGCATGATGGGCGCGTTAGCCATTCTTGCCGCTCTGCGTGAAAGAGACCAAACAGGCAAAGGTCAATTTGTAAAAAGCGCTTTATTTGAAACCGCCGCCTTTATGATGGGACATCACATGGCTTACTCGGCGCTTACTCAAGAACCTGTGCCGCCTATGCCAGCCCGAGTCAGCGCTTGGGCAATTTACCGCACCTTCAAAACATTGGATAACGAACTGGTTTTCATTGGGGTCACGAGCGATAAACAATGGGTTCGCTTTTGCGAAACGTTTGAACGGCAAGATTGGTTGAAAGATGAAAGGCTCTCTACCAATAACGGTCGCATTGACCAACGCGAGTGGTTGCTTCCGCAAGTGGAAGAGATGATTGCAAGATATTCATTGAAAGATGTCCTATCCAAATGTGAGCAGGCAGACTTACCTTTCTCGCCTGTCGCCAAACCCGAACATCTTTTCACAGACGAGCAATTAACGCAAGGAAATAGTTTATTAGAAACCGTTTTACCCAATGGAATAAAAACTCACCTTCCGCGCCTGCCGATTTTGTTAAATGACGAAGGCATAACCCTTGAACGGAATCCGCCGAAGATAGGCGAGCATTCAAGAGAAGTGTTGGCTGGCATTGGCATTGAGAATGATGAGATTGAAAAATTAATGAGCGAAGGTATTGTTGCTGGATAAAGATTGGCCGTAGACGGAAGACCGCAGACCGCACTTGATAAACGGTCTACCGTCCGCGGTCTGCGGTCTGTAATTGCGAAACATAAACATTCAGGAGAACTTATTCATGTACGACCTAATAATCAAAAACATAAAACTAGTGCGGCCCAATCACGCAAACGTTGAATTGGCAGATATTGCTATCCGCGAAGGGAAAATTCAAAAAGCAGAATCAAATATCCCTGCGAGTGAAGCGAAAGAAGTCTATGATGGCAAAGGTCTGCTGGCGTTTCCAGGTCTGGTGGACGCACACATGCACGTCGGCATCTATTCCCCGCTGGAACAGGATGCCGTCACCGAATCAAAAGCGGCGGCGATGGGCGGCGTGACAACGGCGCTCACCTACTTTCGCACGGGCGAATATTATTTGAACAAAGGCGGCGCGTATAAAAATTTTTATCCCGAAGTGTTAGAAATTTCAAACGGAAAATATTGGGTGGATTATGCTTATCATCTCGCGCCGATTAATAAAATTCACATTGACGAAATGCCGATGCTGATGAGCGATTTCGGCGTTTCGTCGTTCAAGATTTTTATGTTTTACGGCGGGCATGGGCTTCATGGAAAATCTGACCAACAACATAATTTTTTGAAATTAGAGCATGACGAAAAATACGACTTCGCTCATTTTGAATTCATCATGCGTAAATTGAGCGAGATGATGGAAGCGAACCCACAACACGCGCCGTATTTGAGTTTGAGTCTGCATTGCGAAGTGGCGGATATTTTGAACGCCTACACTTCGATTGTGCAAAAAGAAGGAAAGTTAAAAGGTTTACATGCGTACAATGCGGCGCGCCCGCCGCACAGCGAAGGCTTGGCGGTGTTTATCGCTTCGTATCTCGCGCATGAAACTCGTTGCGCGAATATCAATTTATTACACCTTACATCACGCAAAGCGCTCGAAGCCGCGTTGATGATGCGCGATTTATTCCCGCATATCAACTTCAGGCGCGAAGTGACGATTGGACATTTGTTATTAGATGTTGATGAACCCAATGGCGTATTGGCAAAAGTGAACCCGCCGATTCGCCCGCGCGCGGACGTGGAATTTTTGTGGGAAAAAGTGTTAAGCGGCGATGTGGATTGGGTGGTCAGCGACCATGCCTGCTGTTCAACGGAAATGAAATACAACGCCGAACATCCCGACGATATTTGGATGGCAAAGTCGGGCTTTGGCGGCACGGAATATATGTTGAGCGGCTTGCACAGCGAAGGCGTAAAACGCGGGCTTTCGCTGAATCGCATGGCGGAATTGGTTTCATGGAATCCCGCGCAACGCTATGGCTTGTTGTCTAAGGGTGATATTGCCGAAGGATACGATGCCGATATTGTGTTGTTTGACCCCAATGAATCTTTTGTTGTGCGCGCGGCGGAGTCCGAATCGGGGCAGGGCTATACGCCGTTTGAAGGGCATGAACTCACGGGCAGGGTCAAAGCGACTTTTGTGCGCGGCAATAAAGTGTTTGAAAACGGAAAAATTATCGGTGAAGCAAAAGGAAAGTATTTGAGAAGACCGACGGTGCAAAACTGACAGCAGACGACAGACTGCAGACTGTTTTTTTAGTTTGCCGTCCGCGGTCTGCAGTCAAATTTTTAAGCAACATATATAAGGAAATTCATGAACAAACGCTTATTAAACGTAGGATTAATTGTATTAATAGACATGCTCGGCTTTGCGCTCATTGTGCCATTGCTGACATTCTTTGCCGATTCGTTCGGCGCAACGGCTTTTCAAACGGGCTTATTGGTGTCATCTTATGCCGCCATGCAAATGATTGGCGCGCCGATATTAGGCAGGTTATCCGATAAATATGGCCGCCGACCTGTTTTCCTAATCAGCATTGCCGGCACATTCATTGGATTTTTAATTCTCGGATTTGCGAATTCATTATGGTGGTTGTTTGCCAGTCGCATTCTTTCAGGATTAACAGCAGGAAATATTTCTGTGGCACAAGCCTATATTGCAGATGTCACTGATGAAAAGAATCGCGCGCGGGGCATGGGTATGTTTGGCGCGGCGTTTGGCATTGGGTTTATTTTAGGTCCTGCATTGGGCGGCATGTTGAGTCAGTTTGGCTTTGCCGTGCCAGCCTTTGTGTCGGCAGGTTTAACTTTTATAAATTTATTAACCGTTTATTTCTGGCTGCCAGAGTCATTAACGGAAGAACGCCGCGCTGAATTAGCAACTCAAAAGAAAGTGGATATTTCTCTCAAAACCTTGTGGGTTGCATTACAACGCCCGCTCGTAGGTCCGTTGTTGTGGGTGCGGTTTGGTTTTGCAATCGCCTTCAATGCTTTTCAAACCGTCTTTCCGCTTTATTTGTTAAATAAATTTGGTTTGAACGCGCAACAAACAGGTTACATCCTTGCGTACATTGGAATTGTTTTAGTGATTATGCAAGGCGGGGCAATTGGTCCGCTTTCGGCGCGATTCAAAGAATCAGCATTGCTGATTGTATTTTTAGGTTTTTCATTCATCGGTATGGTAGGTTGGGCAATTTCACAAACGCTCACTGCGCTTTTAATTTTTATGTTGCCAATGGCGATTGGCGCAGGTTCGTTCAACGCGTTAATTAATTCCGCTATTAGCAAAGCCGTGCAAAAAGACGAAGTGGGAGGCATGTTAGGTTTTGGCTCAGGTCTCGAAAGCGCCACGCGCATCGTCATGCCTGCGCTGGCAAGTTATTTACTCGGCGCGTATGGAACATCTACGCCTGGCATCATGGGTTCGGTGGTGATGGCAATTGTGTTGGTCTATGCATTTGTAAATTTGAATCAAAAAGGAGCGACGGCAGACGACCGACCGCAGACCGCAAATTAAACGGTCAGCCGTCTGCGGTCATTTATTATGAAATTCGGCATTCACTCTCCTTCTTTCATTTATAAAGAACCAAACATTTTCGATGGCGTCAAGAAAAAAATCATCTGGATTGAAGAACATGGCTTTGATTGGTTTTCTGTGATGGACCATTTGATTCAGATTCCGGTACATGGATTGCCTGACGAACCTTTTATGGAATCTTGGACGCTTCTCTCTGCCCTTGCGGTTGTTACAACGCGGATACGTTTATCTACGCTTGTGACATCCACTTCCTACCGCAACCCTGCTTTACTAGCAAAAATGGCTGCCAACTTAGATTTGATTAGCAAGGGACGAATCACGTTAGGCATCGGCGCAGGTTGGTATGAAGATGAATATAAACAATATGGTTTTGAATTTTTACCCAAGCCCGCCGAGCGGCTTTATCGCTTAGAAGAAGCCGTGAAATTAATTAAAGAAATGTGGACTCAAGAACGAGCGACTTATCATGGAAAATATTTTCAGGTAGAAAATGCCATTCTCGAACCCAAGCCGATTCAAAAACCGCACCCGCCCATTTTAATTGGCGGCGCGGGAGAACAACTAACGTTGCGCACTGTCGCCAGAGTGGGGAACATGTGCAACTTCATCGGCTCGCCTGATGAGGTGAAGAAAAAATTTGAAGTGTTGAACCAGCATTGCGTCAAAGAAAGACGCGATTACGCCGAAATCGAAAGAACCGTTTTATGCAATCTACTGATAGCCAAAGATGAATCAAGTTTGAAATCTAAACTAGAAAAAGCGACTTTATTCAAAGGTCGCGGTTTGACAATTGAAACAGCAAAAGAATTATTTAATCAATATCAAAATGCTGGCGTGCAAATGTTGATTTGCAGCATTTATCAAAACGACGTGGAGTCGCTGGAGTTGTTGACGGAATTGAAAGAGAATTTCAAGCACTGACGGCGGACGACCGACCGCTGGCTACAAAGCGCGGCCGGCGGTCTATCGTCCGTGGTCTCAAGATTTGCAAGAAATTAATCTAAAACCTGAACCAAAGATAGGAAACCAAACCATGCCGCAAAAACTAACCGCCGAATTTTTATTTGATGATTTAACCCCCGCCGAAAAAGAACGCGCGGAACGAGTCGAAGCGATTTTGCCTGAACTGCGCGCCCATGCCGAAGAAGCCGATGCCAGCGGAAAGTTTTACGCGCCGCACCGCGAGACGTTAAGCAAAGCGGGTTTGCTGGGGCTGGTGATTCCCGAATCGTATGGCGGGCTGGGCGGCAATTTGCGCGACCTTGCCGCCGCAACCTTCGTCATGGGAACGGCTTGCCCCTCTACGGCGCTGGCGTATTTCTTTCATTGCTCCACATCATCTCGCGGGTTACTGGGGCTAGACGCCATTGAAGAAGGCAAATTTAATGCCGATGAAATTCCCGTTGTAAAAGCGTTTGCCGAAAATGTTTTGCACAGAATGGGAACGAAAAAACAATTGCTCGGCAATTTTGCCAGCGAGTCGGCAAAGTCATCGCAAAGCGCGGTGCATATCACCACCGAAGCGGAAAAAGTTGAAGGCGGCTGGAAATTAAACGGAGTCAAATCTTTTGGGTGTAACACAGGCGTGGCGGATGCGTATTTGGTAGCGGCAAAACTCAAAGGTTATGACACTGCCGAAGGCTTGAGCATGTTCTTTGTCCCGCGTGAGGCGGAGGGCGTGAAAGAGCGCCCGCAATGGGATGCGCTTGGGATGCGCGCCACCGCGTCGCATGGAATCATCTTAGAAAATGTTTTTGTGCCTGACTCGGAAGCGCTGGCGATTCCCGGCGCGTTTGTCAAATTTATGCAAGCCAGCCGCGGCTCATTGATGGGAAATCAACCTGCCATTTCAACCATTTATCTCGGCGCGGCAAAAGCGGCGTATGATTACGCGCTCGAAAAAACAATGAGCATGAAATTTGAAGACACAGGCAAGCCGATTGCCACCAGCCCGTTTCATCAAGAACTGATTGGCAAAATGACCGTTGAACTGGAAACCGCAAGATTATGGTTAAGAAGACAAATTGATTTGGAAACGATTGAACCGCCCATTGCCTCAAAAACCGAAGTAGTGCAACACTGGCGCATGGCAAAAGGCGCCGCGTCTGAAGCGTGTTTTGAAGTGGCGCAGCTTGCCCTCAAAATGACCGGCACCAGCGGCACAGCCAACAAAGGCGTCATCGCCCGCATGTTGCGCGATATTGCGATGAGTTTGGTCATGGCTTTCCCTGCTGAAAGAGGAAGACTCGAAGCGGCGAAGTCTATTACTGACGGCGCAGAGACGAAATCGTTTACGGTTTCATCATAAAAAACGACTGCAGACCGACGACGGCGGACGATAAGACCAAAATCATAAGACTCGGTTGGCGGTCTTCCGTCCGCGGTCAAATCCCAAAGGAGATTTACTATGTCATTCCCTGAAATAAAAATGCCCCCGATTGAAGATGTAAAAAAACATTTCAAACTATTTGATTATATTGACGGTGAACGCATCTCACCAACTGTGGATATGCAAGCCTTTGTGCATAACCCCAACACGGGCGAAAAGATTGCCCCACAAATGGCGACCAGCGCTGAAAATATTGAACGCGCTTTGCAAACGGCGCAGCGTTTGCATGAATTAGGCGAATGGGCAAATACATCGCCCGAAAAACGCGCCGAGATTCTTGATAACGCCGCTAATCATCTGATGGGACTTGTCCCGATGATTGCCGCTGTTGAATCATATAACACAGGCATTGTGTTCAATACTACAAGTTTTGTCAATGCCATTGTGTGGTTAGCGTTCAAAGCCGCCGCTGGCGTTTTGAAAAGCGGATATACCGTTACAAAAGTTCCTGGTCCGCATGGCGATGTGGAAATTTTACGAAAACCATTAGGCGTTGCGGTTGCCATTGTGCCGTGGAATTCCCCTGCAGCGCTTGCCGCGCATAAAGTCGCCAACGCGCTGGCGGCAGGTTGCCCTGTTATTCTCAAACCAACTGAATGGGCGCCCTATTCATGTTTGCTTCTCGTTGATGGACTCGAAGCCGCAGGTTTGCCCAAGGGCTTATTTCAAATTGTAAATGGCGGAGCGGATGTCGGCGCAAAACTTGTCGGCGATAAACGCGTGCGCGCCGTTTCATTCACGGGCGGCTTGCAGGGCGGGCGTGCGGTCGCCGCGGCGTGCGCTCATGATTTCAAATCTCTGCAGCTTGAACTTGGCGGCAACAATGCGATGGTCGTGTTGCCAGATGCCGATATGGATAAAGTCGCCGATGGAATTGTGGCAGGCATGACCACGCTCAATGGGCAGTGGTGCCGCGCGTTGGGGCGGTTGATTGTGCATGAATCGATTCAAGAGCAAGTCCTCAACGCCGCGTTGGAGAAGTTCAAGCAAATCAAAATTGGCGATGCAATGCTTAGCGATTCGCAACTTGGACCTTTGGCAAATGAAGCGCATAAACAAAGAATTGCGGAAGCCGTAGAAGCGTTGAAGAAAAAGGGCGGACGCGCGCATCAAACTACGGGGATGCCTGATTCTGCCGGCTTCTACTTTTCTCCTACATTGGTCACTGGCGTTGCGCCCGAAGAAGCGCTTGAAGAAATTTTCGGTCCCGTGGCTACGGTTCATACGTTCAAAACGGACGCGGAAGCGATTCAACTTGCTAATCAAACGCCTTATGGCTTAGGCGGATATGTTTATTCAAGCGATGAATCTCATGCGATGGAAATCGCTAGAAAAATGAACACCGGCGGAGTTAAAGTGAACGGCGTAAGTTTGTTAGAATTAAACGTAGATGCGCCGCGACCCGCTTGGGGCTTGAGCGGTTTTGGAGAAGAGGGTACACTCGAAACGTTTGACGTATTTTGCGGCAAGTCTGTTGTTGGCGTTGCTGGAAAATAATTTAACCAAATGAGGAGAACAAATATATGTACACCACTGCCAAATCCGTTGTTTGGAAAGTTATCGTTATTTGGGTTGTATTTGCATTTTTGCATTATGCAAATGACGCCTTCCCAAACCCAGTCTTTGCGTTTTTTGGAGAAAGAGAAGGGTTTGAAAGTATTTTTAGCCATTCCAAAATGAACTTCTGGACGTATTTGTTCGTCACGATTGGCGAGTTTTTCATCTTTCGTAAAAAGATTTCAGACACAACCCAATTTTGGGCGACGCGCTTATTGAGCGCTGTGATATACCCTTGGTTTGCGCTCACCTTTTGGATGACAGGCTCTGCATTAAATGGCGGCGCGGAGCCTATTCGCCCTATTGAGTTATCTTTTTCGTTGCTTTCTAATGTCTTTGGGGCGTACCTCACCGTTCGCCTTGAACAAATTTTTGACGATATTAAATTTCAAAAATCTACCCAGTGGGCGATTTTATTTTTCTTCGTCATTACGTTGATTCAATATATTTCGTTTGAATTAAATACGCCATGGTGGAATTATTTTGGAAGTAATTAACAAAATCAATTTAGAAACGGAGCAAATAAAATGACTACTATTCGAGATAATGTTTTCAAAATTGGCGATAATTTTGTCACCTTGTTGGGCGATGAGGTAAAAGTTGGCGACGCTGCGCCTGAATTTACCTGTGTGGTTGCAGGTTGGGCAAAAGTGAGCCCCCTGCAAGACGATAAAGGCAAGGTGATTATTTTGTCGGCTGTGCCTTCGCTGGACACAGATGTATGCGACCGCGAAACTCGTCGCTTCAACGAAGAAGCCTCAAAACTAAGCGATGATATTGTCATTTACACCATCAGTTGCGATTTTCCGATGGCGCAAAAGCGTTGGTGCGGCGCGGCGGGCGTTGATAAGGTTAAAGTTGTTTCGGATGTAGTGGACGCGGAGTTTGGAATCAAATACGGCGTTTTGATTAAAGAGCGCCGTTACTTGCGCCGTTCCGTTTTTATCGTTGGGCGCGACGGTAAGTTAACCTACGTCAATTATTTGCCAGCCTTAGGCGATGAACCCAATTACGATGAGGTGATTGCCGCGGCGAAACAGGCTTTAGGATAAGCTAAAAGCCGAAGAGACAGAATCAAATATCCCTAAGAAAGAAGCGAAAACCGCCTCAAGCATGAGGCGGTTTTTTTATTCATACGGTCCAAACGTTTCTTTGGGCAGGCTGGGCGGGCGAATCCATGAGAACCAACCTGTTTTTCCGCCATGCGGCGGGGGGGCGGGTTTTTCATACATAACAAGGATGAGGCTGACGCTAAGGGCGAGTGCGCCGAGCCATTGTGAAAATGATAGGATTTCCTCCAACAGTAGGTTGCTGAATAAAATGGCAATGAGTAATTCGGCAAGCCCTAATAAGGCGGTTTGCATTCCGCCGATTTTTTTTACTCCGAGAAATAGGGCAATGCGTGAAAAAACCGTAACAAATGTAAGCCCTGCAATGGGTAGCCAAGAAATATCTGCGACGGGAGGCGTGCGGTCAAAAATAAGATAGGCGGGAATGACGATGGCGCTCATTGATATTAAGGTGTATAACGCCACAGTGGGGGCAGGGACTTCATATAGCACACGTTGGTTGATGGGTAAGTGTAAAGCGTATAACATCGCGCCAATTAACATCATGATGACGCCAAGCGTATCGGCTTTTTTATCTGGCAGGCTGGTAAGCAGTAATACGGCAATGGCGGCAAGGATAATTCTGAAAACGGTTAATCGGCTTGGGGGTTGGTGGTCTAACGCGAGCCAAATGGCGACGAAAAAAGGGTATAACGAATATAGCAATTGACCGACGCTGGCGTCTAACCGTTCTAAAGCGAGGTAATAAAATATAGAGCCAAGCCCATTAATTGCTCCTGCCAAAATGCAGCCTACTAAACCAATTGGAAAGATGTATAGGTATTGGCGATAGAAAATGTATATCCCTAGAAATAAGAAGATTGCCGCCAAACCTGTGCGCAGCGCTACCACTTCTAGCGGCGAGAAACCATAAGTGATGGCGAGTTTCCCAAAGACGGGCGCCATTCCTAAAAAAAACGCCGAGCTAAAAGCCGCGGTTATTCCGGCAGTTTGTTTATTTAACAATAGCTCCAACCTCTGTGGATGAACACAACCTGTGGGGAGGTTGTATTCATTAGGTTAGTGAACCGATGTTGTGCATCGCTCCTAAGGTTTGTTTGAAAAAAAGAAGGTTGCTTTACGAGTTCCTTCGGAGCGTCTCGCGTAAGGCGAGTTATTTAATCAGCGATTTTACTTCTTCAAGGAATTCATCGTTCAAAAAGTCGCCTTTTTGCAATAAGGCTTGAATATGCCCGCTCAAGCGGCTTTTTTCATCAGCGGTTAATTCTTTGGCGGTTACTACAATGACGGGGATGGCGGAAGTTTCTTGTTTTTTACGCAGTTCTTCAATGACGGTAAATCCGTCCATTTCGGGCATCATTAAGTCAATCACAACTAAGTCGGGCAGTTCGCTTTGCGCTAATTCAAGCCCCTCGCGCCCGTTAGCGGCTTCTAAAATAGTGAAATTGCCTTGCGATTGTAAAATGCGCCGAATTAAGCGGCGGGCTTCGGTTGTATCTTCGATGACGACGATTTTGGGGAATCGTTCTGGGGCGACTTCTGTCAGCGCAGATAGCAACCCTTCTTGCGGCGTATCGGTGGATGGGAATTTAACATCGCGCGACCAGTTATCGCCTAATACTATCGGTTCGGCAGGCAAGGTGTGGCCTGTGCAATTGACTACGACTGTATCGCTTGGTTTGATAACTCCTGCGCGAATCAATTTGAATAGCCCGGCAAACGCCACGCCTGCGGCAGGCTCGGCGGAAATGCCTTCCATTTTTGCTAAAACGTGCATGGCGCGATGGGCGTCTTCATCGCTTACGCTTTCAAATACGCCGCGCGTGTTATTCACATGGGCGCGTAAAAATTCATACGCTCGGCCGGGGTCTCCTGTGGCTAAGGTTTCAATTCTGGTTTTTGGGGTTAGCACAGGCTCTGCTTTTTCTAATCCTTTTTTCCAACTGTTCACCATTGGCGCGCAGCCTTCAGTTTGAATAGGCGCAAAGGCGGGGATTTTATCCGTCCAACCCATTTGTTTCATTTCACGAAACCCTTTATATACGCCAATGGGACCCATGCCGCCGCTAATGGCTTGCACGTACCAATCGGGCGTGCGCCATGGGGTATGTTCGCCTGCGCCTTGAATGGCGGTGAGTTGTTCTGCAATTTCAAAGGCAATGGTTTTCATCGCTTCAATAGAAGTGATGGTTCTAGCGCCCATATCTAAATATAATTTTCGTTGGCGGGCAAACTCTGCCGCCACTTGTTTGCATTGGTCATACGAACCAGTGATTTTGATGACCTGACTGCCATATAGCGCGATTTCGCGCATCTTCACCCCTGGCACCAGGCTGGTGACAAACGCCCACAGTTTCATCCCTGCGCGAGAAGCATACGCCGAATAAGCGATTGCCACGTTGCCCGTTGAAGCGGCGACAAGTTCGGTAATGCCCGCTTCTTTTAACGCCGCAATCGTCACCGCCGCTTGACGGTCTTTGAAAGAGGCGGTTGGTCCTTGGCGTTCGTCTTTGATGTAAATATTGGGGCAACCGAGCATCATCCCTAAATTTACGGCGCGAATTAATGGCGTGTTGCCTTCGCCTAGCGATAAACTGACATTTGGGTTGCGTACGGGTAATAATTCTTTATACCGCCATAAATCTGAGCTTCTGCCGCTTAATTTGGCGAGCAGCGTTTTGCCGATTAATTCATAATCATATTCCGCTTCGCGCCATTGGCTATTACATTTTGGGCAAGTGGTAGAGGTTGGGTAGTATGGCGCATTATGCCCACAATCTAGGCATTTGATAATAAACGACACGTTTTGTTAAGTCTCCTGATGATTTGTTTCGCCGCCGTTTGCGGCGGCGAAACAAATCATAACACTTATCTTGAGTTTTGTATCCTCTCTAGCGATTTTTGAATGGATGCGAGCAATTCTTTTTCGTTAAACGAACCTTTGGTGAGTAAACGCCGACCGAATTCCTTGAGTTGATTCTTTTGTTCTATTGTGACTTCCATGCCGCTGATGACAATGGTTGGAATATCGCGTAATTTTTTATCGGCTTGTAATTTTTCAAGCAGTTGGAAGCCGTCGAGGTCTGGCATGAACAAATCAAGGATAATGGCGTGAGGCGGGTTGCCCGAAGAGATAATGTTCCATCCGCTTTGTCCGCTATCAGCCAAAATGGGTTTATATCTTCCGTCGTCGGTGAGCATTTTTCCAATCAGGCGCAAGTCGTTGGGGTTGTCGTCAATAATTAACACTTCCCGAATCGAGCCGTCGGTATTTAATTTATCTAATGCGTGAACGATATCTTCTTCTAAGATAGGCTTCACTAAATAATCTGCCGCGCCGAGACTGAAGCCCTTTTCTAAATCTTCGATGATGCTGCAAATAATGACGGGGTAGTGGCGCGTGTCGGGGTCGCTTTTTAGCGCGTCTAGCACAGTCCAACCTTCAATGCCGGGCATCATAATATCGAGCGTGATGGCAAACGGTTTAAGTTTCTTAACTCGTTCGACCGCTTGAGTCGCATCGGTCAACGGGACGACTTGATAGCCCTGCGGGTGCAAATATCTCTCGTATAGGCTGATGACTTGCATGTCGTCGTCAATGGCTAAGATGATTTTATCTCCCGCATGGCTTTCGCCTTCTTTGGGGTAAATGGGCAAGGTGAAGTGGAATTTACTGCCTTTGCCCTCTTCCGATTCAACCCAAATTTCGCCGCCGTGCATGTTAATTAATTGCTTACAAATGGATAGCCCTAACCCTGTGCCGCCAGTCTTGCGCGTGGGCGAAGCGTCCACTTGCGAAAAGGGTTGAAAGAGCTTTTCTTGGTCGGCTTTGGAGATGCCTGCGCCTGTGTCTATGACGCTTACTCTGATTTCATTGCGCCCGTTATTTTTATATAAGCCAACGTCAACGGCGATTTCGCCCTCTTCGGTGAATTTTGCCGCGTTAGAAAGCAGGTTAATCATCACTTGGCGCACGCGAATCGCATCGGCTTTGACGGGAGGCAAGTTGGGTTCGATGTTTCGTTTCATTTGAATCGGTTTATCTTTGATTAAACCGCTCATGGTGGATAAAACGCTGTTGGTCAAATCGGCGATATTGACTTCGTCAAACGCCAATTCCATTTTGCCTGCTTCAATTTTGGCAAGGTCAAGAATATCATTGATGAGACCGAGCAAATGTTGGCCTGAGTTGTAAATTGCCGTTAGGTCTTGTTGCATTAATTCGGTGACGGGACCATCTATGCCTTTGAGGATGACGCGCGAAAAACCGATGATGGAGTTGAGCGGCGTGCGTAATTCGTGGCTCATGTTGGCAAGAAATTGACTCTTGAGCCGGTCAATTTCGCGCATTTCCATTACCGCTTGTTGCGATAATTCAAATGAGCGGGCGTTGTCAATCGCCACCGCCACTTGGTCGGCTAATGTTTGCAGAACCGAAATTTCATCTTCCGAAAACGCATTGGCGCTTTTCGATTGAATGTCAATCACACCGATAATGCGCGCGCCAATGCGTAAGGGAATTGCCGCCTCGGCGCGAGTTTCTGGCAGTAATGGATTAAATTTATGAAGCGGCTCTTGCGTTGTATCGTTGACGACAATGGGCTTGCCTGTGGACGATACTTTGCCCACGATAGATTTATTGTCAATCGCCAATGAGTGACCCGCTTTTTTCATTTCTGCGCCCGCTTCGCCTGTGGCTTCGCGTAAGACGGCGTTGAAGCCCGTTTCTTCCGCGATAAAAATAGCGGCATGGTAAAAGCCGAAGCGTTCGGTAATGAGGTTTACCGTTTTGGCAAAAATGGTGTTCAAGTCTAACGTAGAGGTGACGATTTTTCCAATTTCTGCCGACACCGCTAAGTATTGGTTGCGGCGTTGAATGGCTTCTTCTGCCTGTTTGCGTTCGGTGATGTCTCTTGCTACCCAGAAGACTTTATTTGGGTCTAGTTTTGTTAGCGTTGCTAAAAACCAAAATAGCTGACCCTCTAGCATTAAGTTATATTCAAATTGAACTTTTTTGCCGCCGCTTAGCGCTTCGCTGACTTTTTCTAAGAAGAAATCGGCGGTCGCTTGTGGCAGAACTTCGTGAAACGTTTTGCCGAGCAATTCTTCAGGAGTGCGGATTAATAGCGAAGGGTTGGTAGGGGCAATTTGTTCATAACGCCCTTCTTTTGAAATGACCAAGACCACGTCTTCCATTGCCGAAAACAAAGCGCGTAAGTTTTGTTCCGAGCGTTCAATGCGTTCAAATAAACTACTTTTTTGTATGGCGGTTGCGGTTTGGAGGACGATGGTTTCAAGAATGCGAACTTCATCTTGTGAGACGATGCGCTCTGATTCGTAAAAATCTACGCCGATTGTTCCAATCACTTCATCTTCCGCCAGCAAGGGCAATATGAGTAAGTTTTTTGTGCCGCGTTGTTTGAGAATATCTTTTATGTTTGCGGTGAGCGGGTTGTTTTCAACATCTTTCACAAACAACGGTTTCCGCGAGCGCATCACTTCTTCGGTGGCGAGGCTTCCTTTGGTAGGAATAGAGATGCCAATGTCGTTGGAGCGTTCAAAATTTCCGCTGGCGTCGGCGGTAAGCACAAGCCTTGTTTTATCTTCGTTCATCAAAGCAATGCCCACATGCCCAGCCGAAAGCAATTGAGCTAAACTATCGGCAATCGTTTGTAACGTGCTTTTCAAATCTAGCGAAGCGGAAACAGACGAAACGATTTGGTTAACAACCGTTAGTTCTTGCGCGCGCCTTTGCGTTTCTTGAAAGAGGCGCGCGTTTTCTAAAGCAAGAGAAAGTTGGTCGGTAACTTGTTTGATTAATAATTGTTCTTCTGTAGTCCAAGCGCGGTTTCCGCTTTCGTCTATCAGGCGCAGGGTTGCCCAGTCGGTTTCTCCAATTTGAAAGTTTGTAGCGTAAATTGAGCCGCCGTTTATATCTGGCAGTGGGGCGACAATTTCTGGCAAGGTTAGTTTGCCGGTTTGTTTGATGGCGGGCAATTTGGTTGGGGCGGAGGAAACGCTTTCAGGTTTGGAAGCAGGCTTCACCGTAGGTTGAGGCGGAGGCGTTGCCGCCGCTTCTTTCTTAACGGGCGGCTTGCTCTTCTTTCCCGAATCATTTACTTCGGGTTGAATATCCTGAAAGAGTTTATCAAGCCGCTTGTTTGTTTTCTGTTTCTTTGACATATTCCATTAACTCCTGCGCCAACACGCGGTATTGTGTGGAGCCGCGCGCGCCCGATTTGTATTGCGTAATGGGTAAGCCTGCGATGGGGCTTTCGCGTAATTTGGTGTCCAGTTCGATGACGGCGCTTAATACGCCTGAGCCAAAGGTGCTTCTGAGTTGTTCGTGGATATTGCGATGGGTTTTGTTTCTTCTATCTAGCATGGTGACTAAGATGCGGTAGGCGAGGTTGGGGTTATCGGCTTCGCGGGTGCGGCGAATTAAGCCCATCATGTTGCGTAAGGCATAAGCAGAGAAGTATTCTGCCTGTGTTGGAATGAGCAGTAAATCTGCGGCGGCGAGCGCGTTGCGGGTGATTGCGCCTAAGGCGGGGGGGCAATCTAATAAGATGTAGTCGTACGGTAGGGGCGTTCCTTTAATGGCTCTTTGTAAAATGGTTGTGTAGTTGGTGCGCACGGGTAAAAATTGTTCTGAGGTTTCAATGCGCGAGCTGGAAGGGATTAGGTCTAAGTTTTCAATTTCAGTTTTGCGGCGCACGCTGAGGATGGGCGTGTTATCTAACATGATATGGCTGGAGGTTAATTCGGCTTCGCCCGGTTCAAAGCCCATGCCTAAGGTGAGGTTGGCTTGTGCGTCTAAGTCAATGAGTAAGACGCGGTTGCCTAGTTCTGCCAGCGCGGCGCCAAGGGATAGGGTGGTGGTGGTTTTTGCCACGCCGCCTTTTTCGTTTGATACTGCAATTGTTTTTAACATAGTTCCTCTTGATTTCAGTCTTCTTGCCCGCGGCGATTATTTATCGGGCGCAGATACTTTTTGCGGTACGATTTCGATGCGTGAAACGTTGAGGGCTTTTCGTAGTTCTTGAATGGCGGTTTCTAGCATTTCGCGGGGGTCGTTGGTTGAGCGAATTTTTGCGGTTATGTCCGAAACGAGGTGTTCGCGTTCTGCGCGGCGCGATGTTTCGTCGAACAGTCTGGCATTTTCAGCGAAGATGCCGACGCGGTCGGCTACGGCGTGGATTAAGTCCATTTGGTCCGCTTTGATATGTTCTTGTTTTGGCACAAGCACGGAAAGTTCGCCTACCGTTTGCCCGCGAATGATGATTGGCACGGTAATGCTTTTTCGGTCGGTATTTACAATTTCGGGCAGGTTATCGTCTGCAATAGGAATAGCGCCAGCGGGCGTGTAACGATAGCCGGCAATTCGGCTTTCTTGCGAAAGTTTTTTCCATGTTTCGGTAAAGTATTGGCGCGAAACCGCTTCGGCTTCGGCGAGCGATTTTTGCGTTTGTTCGTATAAGCGGGCGTTTTGAATGGCGATGCTTACTTGTTCGGCGAGAGTTGTTAATACTTCTACGTCGTCATCGGTAAAGGCATTCGCTTCCACGCTTTGCACGTCTAACGCGCCGATGATTTGATTTGAGATGATTAAAGGCAGCGCTACTTCAGAGCGTGTTTCTGGCAGGTCGGGGTTGTTGAAGTAAATCGCGTCTTTACCAACGTCTAGCGCGATGCGCGCTTTGCCTGTTCCTGTTACATAACCGACAATGCCTTGTTCGCCGATTCTTAATTGGTGGCCGCGTTTTAACATGCGTTTGCCGCCTTCGCTGTTTGCGGCGGTTAGCACCGCATATTGGTTGCCCGCGTCGTTTAAGAAGATGCCGACATGGTAAAAACCAAATTGCTGGCTAATCACTCGTGAAATTTGCGGCAATAATTCTTGTAAATTTTGCGTGGCATTAATGGCTTGCGATACTTTTGCTATGGCTTCGTATTGTTTGCCGCGCCGTTCGTTCTTTTCTAAAGATTCTTGTAAGGCGGCGGTTCGTTCTTTCACGCGCTGTTCCAAAGATAGCACCATATCTTTAATGGTTGCGGTCATGGCGTTTAATGTGTTTGCGAGCGCGCCGATTTCGTCTTTTGTTTCCACTTGCGCTTTCGCGTCGAAGTTGCCGGCAATAATTTCATTTGCTACGCGCGTTAATGATTGCAGGGGGGCGGTTAAACGATTTCCGATAGCCAGCGAGGCGATAGACGCGAAAATGAAAATACCGGCAATAAGCAACAGGCTAATCGCAATGGTGTTGCGCGTTTCTTGTTGAATCTGATTGTTGACAATGCCTATTTCAGTGAGCATTTCGCTCGATGGGACGACGATGACGAGTTTGTAGTTTACTTCTGGAATTTGTTGAAAGGCGACAAATCGTTCGTTTCCGTTGAGCGTGATATTAAACACGCCTTTTTCTCCAGCCGCCACTTGATTCAAAATTTCAAACAATTCGGCGGGGGCGGCGGGCAAGGTGTTTGTATCCATTATTTGCCCAAAATTTTGGGTAGGGTCAATAACGCCAAAGTCGCCGTAGCCTTGTTGGGGCAGCGCCATTAAGCGGTTTTCGCTATCTATCAAAAATGCATAGCCTGTTTCGCCTACTCGAATGCTTGAGACGACATCGGTAATTTGAGTCAATTGCACATCCATAGCGGCAACGCCTTGGAATCTATCTTGCGCGTCAAACACGGGTACGCTAGTGGTAATGACTAAGCCGTTTAATGCGGCGTCTTGATATGGCGTTGACCAAACGACTTTTTTCTCTGGGTTGTTTTGGGGCGAGGCGTCCACATACCAAACGCGCCCTGTCACGTCAAAATCGGGAGGCACAATGTTCGCTAAATCAATATTGGGGTAATAAATGGTTTCTTTTAATATGCCGCCAAAATAAATTGCCACAATGTCTGGGTTGTCTTCTAAGAACGATGGAATCATTAATTCGGTATGTTTGAGCGTGTTTAATCGGCGCGTTAGCGTTTCGGTGATTGGCACATCGGCTGGGATAAAAATGGAAGATGTCTCTTCGTTGGGGTTATCCCAACTGCCGCCTTCAATTTGCGTAAGCGAGGCGCTTGCATTCCAATACATGCCGTTATCAAGGCTAGAGCGTTTATCCAGCATATCTTTTATGGTTGAGCCGATAATGGCTGTATCGCCGCTTAATTCTGCAAAGAAGTTATTGAGGAGCGCGGCTTGTTCGCTGCTGGTGGATATTAAACTTTCTTCCACGCGGTTGCGGATGTTGCTTTCAAGTTGAGAGGTGAGTTGGTCGCTCGCTTGTTGGGTGCGGTAATATACATACGCCCCAAGACTCAAAATGACGAATAAAGTAATCAGCATGTTGCTGAGAGTCAATTTTGAGCGTAGGTTGAGGCGCCCAAATGCGGTATTTTCTAGCCAGTCAAAAAAATGGAAGCGGGAAAGTTTCATGTTATCCTGAGCCTCCATTCGCGTTATCTTCTTTCAATTTAATAATCACCTCTGAACCGGGAATAGAGCGACCTAACTCTTCCACTGCGGTTTGCAATACATTTTCTAAGTTAATAGATGAACCGATTTTGCTTGTAATTTCGCTAATGGCTTGCTCTTTGATGACTTGACGTTGCGAGTCTTGGATGAGGCGGGCGTTTTCAAGCGCAAGCGATAGGCGCTCTGACACTGCTTCTGAAAGGTTGATTTCGTTGGTTGTCCATTGTTTATCTTGGTCTGGCGCTTTAATGCGGATAACGCCAATGACCTGACCGCGAAGTTTGATTGGGGCTATGATGGTAGGCTCTGCAGATTTTCCGTTTGGCTGAATGACCATCGTTTCTCCACGATTGAGAGCCTGTTGAATTTCCGCCGAGCCAATAGGTTCGGTAAGTTTTTTGCTTCCGCTCAGGCTTTGCATAAATCCTACCGCTCCTTCTTCGCGGCTAAAGGTTTTCCAACTTTCTTGCAAGTTTTGGCGATATAGCGCTTGCACTTCGCTTAAGGTGGTTTGGGTTTGCGAGAACAGACGGGCGTTTTCAATGGCGATGGCAATTTGGTCTGCAAGAATGCTTAAGGTATTAGCGTCGTCTTCTGTAAAGGCGCCGGGTTTTTCGCTTTGCACGTCTAACACGCCGATAACTTCATCTCGCAGTTTAAGTGGAAGCGCCATTTCGGAGCGGGTGGCTGGAAGGTCGGGGTTGTTGAAGTACACCGCATCAAGCCCCACGTCTAGCGCGATGCGCGGCTTGCCGACTTGGGCAACATCCCCAACAATTCCGCTTTCGCCGACCTTGAGTTTGTGCCCGCGTTGGAGCATGGCTTTTCCGCCTTCGCTGTTTGCGGCTTGTAAGATGGCGTATTGTTTGGCGCTATCTAGCAAGAAAATGCCAGTGTGATAAAACCCAAATCGTTCGCTTACTAAGCGCGCGGTTAATGAAAGCAGGACTTCTATGTTTTGTTCGCTGGTGATGAATTTGGAAATTTCGCCTACCGCTAAAAGTTGGTTGGCGCGTTTTTCGCTTTGGCGGCGGGCGATTTCTAAGTCGGCGGTTCTTTCGGCAACGCGCTTTTCAAGGTTTAGCAAAATTTCGCTTATTTGGCTGGTCATGCGATTAAGAGAAGCCGCTAACGTTCCAATTTCATCTGGCGATTCAATTTCGGCGCGGGCTTGTAAATTGCCCGATGAGATTGCTTCGGCGACTTGCGTAAGCCGCGCAATGGGTTTGGTGAGGTATTGCGTCATAATGACCGCTAACGCGCTTGCCAACGCAATAGCGGCGAGACCAATTAACTGCGAAACGCGCGATACGTTTGCTACCGTTTCTAGCGCATCATCGCGGTTTTGTAAAGCGACTACCCGCCAATTCAGGTTTTGCACGGCTGTTTCTATTTCGTTTTCGCGGTCAATATCTGTTACGAGTTGCGCCTGACTTACCAACACTTGTTCGCCGTCGTGTATTGTGTCCATAAACGGTTGATTTTGCTTGAGGACCTCAATAATATCTAGCGGGGCGTCTTCCACTTCAATTTCAAATTTGTCTTCTTCTAAGTGAAGTTCTAGTTCCCTGCCATCGGGTAGGTAAATTTCAGTGACCCCTGTTTTACCCGGTCTGCCTAATTCCAAAATTTGGGTGAGAATTTCTAAACTGACGGTCGTTCTGAGAATACCAATGATATTGGCGTTTTGCGAATCAAAAATCGGCACAGCCATTTGCAGCGACAAGGTTTCAGAACTTCTATCAAATATCGGCTGGCTAATAAACACCGCGCCTCGCCCGTTGTTGTAGGCTTTTTGCCACCATTCTTCATCGGCTTGATAGTAATCCGACGTAATATCCGTTGAGGCTACATTAGCGCCATATATGTCTGTGACAAAAACTTCTACATGCGCCGGGAATTTTGACTTAAATTCAAGCAAAGCGGGGGAGATTTCGTGTTGCAATACAGAGCGCATGAGCGCATTTGTGTTATTCGCATTCACGGCTTCTCTCCATGCTTGGTCGCGGCTTTCTAATTCGCTTATGTCGTTAACCGCGACCCTTTCTAGTAAGGCGGTTTCTAAAGAAGCGTCTATTGCCAGGGTTTGAATTAGATTAACTTGCGAAGTTAATTCTTTGTTGATAGAAGCCGCCGCAGTTTGGGCAGTATCGGTAAGCCGCTCGTTTGCCCTAAGCGTTAATTCGTTCAAAACCAAACGATTAATGGCAAACGCCGCCACGCTAACCGATAAAACGCTTAATACAATAAATGTAATAATCAGTTTTGTTTGCAGCGCGTACTGGCGGAAGCGGTAAGTGATAATTCCGAAATAAATAATCGCTAAAATAACCGTAACGACAATTGACGCCGACGTGGTGGGAATGTTTGCAACGCCAGGCGCTAATAATTCGATAAGTACAATTACGATTGCAAAGCCAAAAGCGCCAATTGAAATTCGGATAGCGGATTGAGACGGCAATGTGCTGTTGGCAATCGCTGTAGTGATTAATGCCATAACAATGGCGGTTTGCCATCCGACATTATCTGCCGCGAGAGGGTATAAAAGCGATGCAATGGAAATGACCGCTAAAAGTATATAAATGCCGCGCATGTAGTTGCCTTTGCGCGAGAGATAATACCCATACCCTGCGCTTATAGCCACACAGGGCATCATAAAATTATCAATGATTGTCTTGTCTTCGCTTGATATAAAAAATATCGTATAAATAGAAACTA
This sequence comes from Anaerolineales bacterium, assembly GCA_034434495.1. GTDB lineage: Bacteria > Chloroflexota > Anaerolineae > Anaerolineales > Villigracilaceae > Villigracilis. The sequence goes on along the minus strand of DAOTZE010000006.1, from coordinate 29,572 downwards.
AAGACATTAATACAAATAATATTAATGTAACCGTTTGGGCTGCGCGGCGCTGCGACTCAACAATCTCTGTCTCTTGCTTAAACTCTGTCATACAAACTCCAAAGCCGTCTCATTCCTATAGGGCGATTTATCTTATTCATTGCCGGCGCTCAGTTCTAGCGCTACAGGTTCAATTTGCACCAACACATCAGAGCCGCCTAAGGCTTTACTTAATTCTTGCGCGGCGGTTTGTAGTATCGTCTCAAAACGGGTAGAGGCGCTAATGCGGCTGGTAATATCAGCGGTCACGCGCTCTAAATCTGCGCGGTATTGCGCGGCTTGAATCAATGTGGCGTTTTCAATTGCTAGCGATAACCGTTCGGCGATTGCCTCGGCGATTTCAATATCGTCTTGGCTCAAGGCTCTGCTCTGGCGCACGCCAATATTCACCACGCCCACTACCTGCCCGCGCAAGCGAATTGGAATGGCAAGGTTGGTTTGGTTTCCATTCAAAACCGCGCTGGTTTTTCCTTTTTGAAGCGCTTCTTGAATATGCTCGCCTTGTAGCGGGTTTTGTAACGGCTTCACGTTTGACTCTCGTAATTCCATACCGATTCTTAAGTCTCTTGGGCGTAACACTTGCCACGCATCCAATGTAGATTTGCGAATGGCAATTTGCGCTTCTGCAAGGGCTTGTTGCGCTTCTTCAATGGTTTTGGCATTGTTAATTGCCACTGCCACTTGGTCTGCTAGGGTAATCAAAACATCCACATCGTCTTGATTAAAAGCGTTGGGTTTTTCGCTTTGCACATCTAACGCGCCGATGACTTCGCCGGCATATCGCAGCGGAAGCGCCATTTCGGAGCGGGTGTTTGGGAGGTCGGGGTTGTTGAAGAACACCGCATCCGCTCCCACGTCTAGCGCGATGCGCGGTTGCCCAGTAGCGGCGACAAAGCCGACGATGCCCGTTTGCCCAATCGGCAATTTATGTCCGCGTTCTAGCATCTTTTTTCCGCCAGCGCTGTTAGCCGCGCGCAGGACGGCGTATTCTTTTTTTGCGTCTAACAAAAAAATGCCCGTATGGTAAACGTTAAATTGTTCGCTAATCACTTCGGTAATGCGCGGCAAAAGCGTTTCAATATTTTGAATGGACGAAATAGTTTTTGTCACTTCTGCCACTGCCTGAAATTGACGCGCGCGTCTTTCATTGATTTGATTTGCTTGCTGTAACTCGGCGGTTCTCTCGCTTACACGACGTTCAAGCGAGGCTTGTAACTCGTTTAATTGAGCGTTTTCGCGCCGTTGAATTTCTTCGCTGGCGCGCGCCCTTTCAATATTTTCGTTCAAGCGCATAATCAGTAAATTGATGATGCCCGCCGCGCTGATTAATAGCAACGGAATAATAACCGCATCGTCTGCGCCAGCGGGCGTAAACTCAGACCTGCCGCTTAAATCCATATATGCGACAAAAAGAACGCATAAGATGGCGATAGGCGTTGTTAAGAAAAGCGAACGTTTGCCTAATAAAATAGCTGAAATAATTAAGATGATAGGCAAGCTGACAATTGCGGTATTTTTAAGTCCATTTCTCTCTGAAGAAATAAACCCTACGGCTAGGATTAAGGCAAGCGGCACAATCAGTTTTGCCATGGTTAAGCTTTCTCTGTAAACAAAAAACAGAGAAGCCACTTCAAGAGCGAGCGTGATTGAAAGGACGGCAAAGGCGACGGGGTTTCGGGCGTTTTCCCCGCCAACTATTCCAGTCACCAGCGGTAAGAGCGCAAGGTTTACAAAAATAACAAACAATAAAATGTTTCGCGTTAAGCGAATGAAAGCGGGGTCTTTATCTTCTTCGCTCTTAAAATAATTGAGAAACTTTGTAAACATGTTCGCCTACTTTTGCTCTGGTAAATGAGTAAATTGAATGGCAACCTCGGCGTCTGGCAGGGTGTTGCCTAGTTCTTGAATTGTGGTTTTGAGGATGTTTTCCAGACTAATTAAGTTGCTAATTTTAGCGGAAACGTCGGCAATGGTTTTTTCTTTCGCGGCGCGTTTTTGCGCTTCTTGGAGTAGGCGCGCGTTTTCAACCGCTAAGGCGGTTCTTTCAGCGATGGCTTGCGCAATGGCAATTTCATCTTCATCCCATATTTTATTGGGGTCTGTCGCGCTCAGTTTGAGCGTGCCAATTTGCGCGCCGCGTAAAATGAGCGGAATGGCAAGGTTGGGCGTTTGTTTATCTATAACGTTCGCCGTTGGGCGCGCTTCTACGCCGTCAAAATGATATTGGGTAATATTTTGGCGGCTCAAGAATTGATTCCATTGTTGTTCAATCATTTGCGCGGCTGTAATTTCGGCTTGCTCTAGCGCTTCGCGGCTTTGTTGGTAGGAGCGCGCGTTTTGAATTGCAATGCTCACTTGGTCGGCTAATACAGAAAGAATGTTAATGTCTTCTTCTGAAAACGCATTCGTTTCGGCGCTTTGCACATCAAGCGCGCCAAAAACTTCGGCTTCTACTCTAAGCGGCAAAGCGATTTCAGAGCGGGTTTCTGGGAGGTCGGGGTTGTTGAAGAACACCGCATCCGCGCCCACGTCCAGCGCGATGCGCGGTTGACCTGCCCGCGTCACAAACCCCACGATGCCTGTTTCGCCAACTCGCAGCCGATGATTCCGCTCCAGCATTTTTTTTCCGCCTTCGCTATTGGCGGCAACGAGGACGGCAAACTCTTTATGCGCATCGAGCAAGAAAATACCGACGTGATAAAAACCGAATTCCTCTGAAATAGTTTGGGTAATTTGCGGCAATAGCCTATCAAGCGTTTGTGTGGAGCTGATGATGCGCGAAATACGCGCAATCGATTCAAATTGCGCGGCGCGTTTGGCGTTGCTCTGGCTGATAATTTCAAGTTCTTTGGTGCGTTCGGCGACTTTTTCTTCTAATCCTTGCAGGGTGGCGCTCAATCGTTCTGCCATTTCATTAAAGGACCGCGCTAGTATGCCCGCTTCGTCTTGCGAGATAATGTCTGCGCGGGCAGTTAAATTTCCGCTGGTCACTTGTTGCACTGTGTCGGTCAATTTTTTCACAGGTTGTGTGATTAATTGCCCAATTAATAGGCTAAGGATTAATGCGCCAATAAATAAGCCAATTAAAATCAGCCCGGCATTTTGCACTGCCGCTTGAATTTCGTTTTGCACTTCTTGGCGCGAAGCCAGAATAGCGGCGTTTAATTCGTTGGCTGGGGCGAAAAACACAAGTTTATATTGCGTGGAGGGTAAAGTGGCGCTGGCGACATAGGTGCTGATGCCGCCAATGGGCACTTCTACTAAGTTGGCTTGATTGAAGACGATGCGTTGCGCGGCAAATTCTAGGTTAGGGATTTCTGTATCAAATATTGATTGCCTTGTTAATAAACTGCCGCTGGTTTCTCGTGGTTGTATGCCAAAGGCTTCGTAACCGCTTTCTGGCATGTATATAATGAATCCGTTTTTATCAATGATAAACGCGAAATCGCTTGCGCTTAATTGAATGCCTGCAACCAATTCTGCAATGCTAGAAAGTTTTACGTCTGCGCCCATTACGCCTTTGAATTCGCCGCTTTCTGAATATACTGGCACGGACAAGGTGATAATATCTCCTGTGCCTGCTGGGTCTTTGTAGGGGTCGGTCCAGCGAGGGAGGCGGTCTGGGTTTCTTTCTGGCGTGGCAGTGGTATAAGATAACTCGCTGCGTGGGTCAAAGTCTGGCGGGAGGTTTTGCGCGAGGCTGATATTGGGGTAATAAACGGTATAGCCTAGAGAACTAATGTAGTATGTGGCGACTGTTTGCGGATTTGCTTTTAGAAAATCAGGTCCTACAAAGTCTAAATAAACGCTGGCGTTAATATCTGCCAGCATTTCTTCTGTGATGAGCGCCGTGCTGGGAATGAAGATAGAAGCGGTTTCTGTGCCGGCATTGCCATATTGACCGCCCGCGAGGCGGAAGACGCGTTCCAGCGAATTCCAATATGCGCCGCTGGCGAAAAGGTTTTTCTGAGTTTCAAGGCTGGCGCGATACTCGGCAATATCTGTAAGACTGTTTTCAACGGTGGAAAATAATAAATCAGCGGCGCTGGCTTCGGCTTCGACACGGCGTAAAATTTCCGTTTCTGTTTGTTCTGCGACGCTGGTTTCAAATTTTTCCGAAAGCGAATTGACAATGGCGCCAGCGCGGTTTATACCAAAATAAGCGACTGTGGCGACGGTAAAACTTCCTGTGAGGATAATGCCAAGCGTTATTTTTGATTGTAAGTTAAAGTTGTTAAACTCACGCAACATGACAAACGTTGCGGGGGCGATAATTCCCAGCGCAATATAAGGGGCATATTGTTCTAAGAGCGGAATGCGAGCGCGCCCGGCGGGTAGCGCTAGGTCTAAAGCGAACGTAAGCGTGCCTGCCAGCAAGGCAATTGCGGTTCCAGGAATGGAATAGTCCGCCGACATTGCTAAGCCGGCAATAAACAGCAATAGAATAATTGTTGTAAATGCAATGATTAAACCTAACCCTTGCACAATAAATTCAACGGCGATGACGTCAAGCAAATATACGCCGCCCACAATTAACATGGCTAAGTTGTTGCGTTTATTACGAATCAACGCTAGCGGGTAAAAGTTAATGGCTATGGTTAGGACTAACAGCCCAATGATGATGTATAACTGAGGCGCGTTTTCGGTGTAGGCAAAATAACCAAAAAAGGCGATTGCCGCAACGGCGGTGACAATGAAGGCAATCGTAATTGTAGAGGCGTTTTTGTAATGGCGTTCTTCTACAGTTTTAGATAAAGGAAGCGATGAGAATACGTTCATATATTTTCGGCAGTTACTTGTTGCCGCCTCCAATTTCAACGGTCACTTGAGCGCCGCTGATTTGAGCGCCTAACTCGCGGACGGCGGTGCGTAAAATAGATTCAATATCTGCCGTTGCGCCAATTTTGGTTGCAATTTCTCCAATCGCTTGTTCTTTGGCGGCGCGGCGTTGGCTATCTTCTAACAGGCGGGCGTTTTCTAAGGCTAGGGCGGCGCGGTCGGCTATGGCTTGCACAAGGGCGATTTCATCTTCGCTCCATTTGCGGTTCTTTTCGCTCGCCTCAATGTGGATTACGCCAATAAGTTGGTCGCGGAATTTGACGGGGAGGGCAATTGTAGGCTGAGAGTCTTTTGAAGGCGGCGCACTCAGGATGACCGTTTCGCCTGAAGCGATGGCTTTTTCTAAAGCGGGGTTTTGTTCAGGTAAGACGGTTGTTATGATGCTGCCGTCAGGTTGGAAAGCGTATCCTTGTCTTGTGTCTCTTCGTGAAAATTTAATTGTGCGGCTGGCGGCGCTGTATTTTAATTCTTCAGAACTTTGAATATCTTTAATCACAATGGCGATTTGGCTGGCTAAGGCGATAAAGGTATCTATATCTTCATCTTTGAAAGCGTTGGGCAATGAACTTTGCACGTCTAATACGCCAAGAATCTTATTGCCGTATTTGAGCGGCAGTGAAATTTCGGAACGGGTTTCGGGCAAATCGGGGTTGTTGAAGAAGACGACGTCTGTGGCGGTATCTAATGCAACGCGCGGGCGACCGCTTTGCGCCACATACCCCACAATGCCTGTGCCGCCGACTTTGAGTTGATGTCGTCGGGCTAACATCTTTTGCCCGCCGCGACTGTTGGCGGCGCGTAGCGTTGCATATTCTCCATCTTTATCTATTAAGAAAATGCCGACGTGATAATAGCCGAGTTTTTTGCTGATAATTTGGGTAATTCGCCCTAGCGCTTCGTCAGGTTTTTGCGTAATGCTTGCGACAATTTCTTGTGAAATATCTGAAATGGCTTGTAAGCGGGCGGCGCGTTGTTCTGTTTGTAGCGTAACTTGTTCTAACTCTTGCGTGCGGCTTTGGATGCGCTCTTCGAGGGTGGAAGTTAACTCTTCTAGCTTGCGGTTAGCTTCTGTAATTTCTTCGATTTGAGTTTTTTCTATATCTTCTCGAAAGGCGTTAATGCCGTATAGCACAATTCCGATGACCATCACGATGCCAGCGGTTCGCACAATGCTATCGGCGGCGGTGATGGGGACGTTTGTGTACAGCGGCACGCTAAAGGCGGCAAGGGTAGAAGCAAAGACTAGCCCTAAAAAGCCTCTTCTTGATAGCAATACGCTAGAGAACACAATGGCGACGTGGACTGTGCTTGAAATTGCCGCTTCAATGGATGAGGCGCTTCCGGCGTAAATTGTGTAATAGCCTATGGCGGTAAACGCGTATGTAAAGATATAAATTCCAATTTGATAATAGACGCTTCGGCTTAGTAAGAAAGATATAAGACTAATGCCGCCTAAAATTAAGAACACGTTGTAGCTTTGCGGTCGAGATAGTAAGCCTACTAGCAGTAAGACAGTTAAAATGAAAGCGAGGATGGAAAGTAACTGCGCTCTTCGTTTTTCACGAAAGTTTGTTATGGATGGGTGGGGCGCGGTTAACTTTTGTAGGGCGTTGCGGAGGCGTGTGAGGATAGACGGCGCTTGATTCATATCTTATTCGCCTGCCTTTCCGCGCCCGTTTTCTCGACCTTCCATTGGGTTGTTGCCGTTCGATAGGTCTAACAATTGGAAGGTAACGGAGGCGTTGCCGAGGGCTTCGCCAAGTTCTTGTACGGTTTCTCGAATAATTAAGTCCATTTGACTCACGGCGCTTAAGCGGGCGGAAATATCTGACACTAAGGATTCGCGCGCGGCGCGTTGTTGCGAATCTTGATATAAGCGCGCGCTTTCTAATGCGCTGCTTAATTGGTCCGATAAGGTGACCGCTAGGTTTGTTTCTTCTTGCGTCCAGGCTTCTGCAATTTCAGATTTTTTCAGGCGAATTGCGCCAATGGCTTGCCCGCGAATTTTGATTGGCACGCTAATTGTTAAGCCGTCGCTTCCAAGGATTAGGTCGCCAGTGTCTATTGCTTTGGCGATGCTTGGCTCAACGGTATCTGTTTTCACTTCAGAAATGCCGGGTGGGGTGGCAATGTAGCCGATGGTTGGGCGGCTGCGTAAAATTTTGATCCATGCTTCGCGGCTAATTTCGCCATACGCAATGCGCGAGGTTTCTAGCGCTTTTTCAATTTCGTCAAACAATTTGGCGTTCTGAATGGCAACCGCTAATTGCTCCGCCAAAATTTGAAGCGTTTCCACGTCTTCTTCGGTAAACGCATTTGGTTCAACGCTTTGCACGTCTAGCACGCCGAGAATTTGCCCGCCCACTACTAATGGAAGCGCCATTTCGGAACGGGTGTTGGGCAAGTCTGGGTTATTGAAAAAGACGGCGTCTTCGCCTACGTCTAAAGCGATGCGCGCTTTAATTGTTTCGGCGACATAGCCGACAATGCCTGTTTCACCCACTTTTAATTGATGCCCTCTCTCTAACATGCGTTTTCCGCCTTCGCTGTTCGTTGCGGTTAACACGGCGAATTGCTTTCGTTCATCAAGTAGAAAAATGCCGACATGATAAAAGCCAAAGTTTTCGTTAATAAGGCGGGTTGTTTGTTGTAATAATTCAGATAAGTTTCTATATGATGTAATGGATTTTCCGACATCTGCCACTGCGCGCAGTTGCAGGGTGCGTTTATCAAGGAGTTGCGTTCTCTCTTGAATGCGCTCTTCTTGTGACTTTTTCTCTTCTTGTAAATCGCTTAATAAGTTTTGCGTGCGCTCTTCCGATTTAGTAAATTCCGTTTGATTTAAGCGGATGGCGTTTACGACAAGAACCGCCACTAGTAATAAAACGAGCGCGCGTGTAATCCACATCACGAGATTTCCAGGGTCAATTGTTGGGTTTGAAATTGTTAAGGCGCCGCCCAGAATTAACCAACCGAACGCGGCGTATAAAATCATAGCGAATAGAGTGAGATACGCCCCAACTCTCCATGAAAACAGCAAAGACGCCATCGTAATTGCGGTTAGCATAAAGATGCGCGCATCGCCGATTAAGCCTGTTTCGGTTAATCCAGAAATAGATAGACCAATGAGTAGCCCCACAAGGGTGACGGCTCTTAAGTTATATGTTGCGGGTAAAACGGTGATAGATAAAACAATAATATAGATAACGCAATAGATTACGAAATAAATTAGTCCGCTGCTAAAGTAAGAGGATATTAACGCCGCCAAGCCAAATATGCAGGCAAGGAGAAGCGTGGCGCGTAAAAATCTTTCGCGCCAATCATGTTGAACGGTTAGGGAAGCGGGTAATTGATTCATTAATTAAGATTTTCCATCTTGAATAGAGCCGATTACAATTTCGGCTTCTTTCAAATCAAACACGCGGCGAAGTTCAGCGGCGGCAGTGCGCGCAACCGAATCAATATCGAGCGTTTCTCGAATGCGCGTTGAGATATTTGCAATCATTTGGTCGCGCGCCGCGCTTTTTTGCGCTTCTTCTACAAGACGGCTGTTTTCTAACGCCAATGTAACTTGGTCGGCAATTTTTGCAACGAGCGCTTTTTCTCTTTCGGTCCAATCGGCATGGTTGGCTTTTCTTTTTAATTTGATATTGCCAATGGTTTGACCATATAAAACAAGAGGCACAAGCAGATTATTTTTATCTTCAACGTTATCGCTTCTTTTATCGCGGTTGAATATGGGGCGCACCCCAGCGGGCGTATATTGATAAGCCGGCATTTGACGGCTGGTGAGTTTACGCCATGTGCGTTGGGTTTGAATCGAAGTGTTCGCTTCTAATTGGCTAACCAAGTTTTGCGTCTCATTAATGAGGCGGACGTTATCGAATGAGATGGCAATTAAATCCGCAAGCGTTTGAAGCACTTCAGCGTCTTCGATATTAAAGGCGCGCGGCTGGTCGGAATGTAAATCTAAGAGGCCAATTACATTTCCACGCACGGCTAAAGGCAATACCATGCGTGAGCGCGTAAGCGGAAAATGTTCGTCGGCGACAAAATTCTTTTGGTCAATATCCGATGCGATAATGGCTCGGTTTTGTTCTACCGCCGTCGCCAATAAATTTTTTCGGTCAATTTCCACATTGAATACTTGACCAATTAGTTCTTTTCCTCGCGCAGAGGATGCGGCTTGCAAGAAGGCGATTTTCTTTTGTTCGTCTAAAATAAACAAACCCGTGTGATAGTAGCCGAATCTTTCCGAAATGAGTTTTGCGGTTACTTCTAATAACTCAACAATGTTTTGAATTTCGGCGATAGCGCGGGCGGCGCTGGCTGAATTACGGAGTTGATTCATTCGACTTTCTAACGCTTCAGTGCGTTCTATTACTTTTTCTTCTAAGCGCTCGCGTTCTACCGCCACTGCGCGAAGAGCTTTTTGCGTTTCTTGAATGATGCGCATAAACGCATTCTTGAATTGTCCCATTGCGGCGACAATCACCGCGGCGATAATGGAGAAGTCAAGGATATATACTACCCAATGCGGCAGGGTGGTTGGCGGCGCGGCAGGCGCGCTCAGTTGATATATACCCAGCCATTGCAAAACGGCGACAATTGTCATAAATAAAACGCTCATGCCAGCCATCGTTACGTCGAAGCGTTTATCAAACAACAATGCGCCAAGCGCTACGCTGGCTAAAAGGAAAATACTTCCGTCTGCCCATGGACCCCATGCTAAAACGGCATTAACTCCAATTACAAAGGGCGTTAAAAACAGCGTATAGGCGCGCGCCGAATAGGGTACACGCAAGAGCGTAATTGCCAGCAGCCCTAAGTAGATGACAATGAATAAAACGCGGTCGCTGTTGGTGGCGCTAGGGAACGCCGCTCCAATTAAAGCAATGCCTAGTAAACATCCAACCCGTAAGACGGTTAGGATAAACCCCTCGCGCCATTCATTAAAGTCGAATGGTTGCGCTTCGTGATTGGCAGGGGAGGCGCTTCTACTTATCATCGTTCTCATCCATTGATACTTCAATCTCTACTTCGGTGGCTTCTAGGCTTCTGCCTAGTTCGCGCACTGTGGTTTGGAGAATTGTATCCATATTTGTTGAAGCCCAAATTTTGGCGATAATTTCGTTGGTCAGTCGTTCCTGCGTCGCGGCAGATTGGCTTTCTTCAACCAAGCGGGCGTTTTCAAGCGCTAAGGTGGCTTGCGCTACAATCGCTTCTACCAAATTTTTCTGTTCAGGCGTCCATTCGGTTGCGTTCGCCATTTGAATTTCGCCAATCACTTGGTCTCTTAATACCAGCGGAATTTGAAGAGCGTTTTCACTTTCCGAGTCCACTTCGCCTAATTCATACTTAAGCGGTCGGTCTGCGGTCAGTGAATCCCATGCGTTTTGTAAATATTGGCGTTGAGTAGCTCGCATTTCAGCCAAACTTTGTTGCGCTTCTTGGAATAACCGTGAGTTTTCAATGGCGATTGCGATTCCGTTTGCCATAGTTTGATATGTGTCTATATCTTGCGGCGAGAAGGCGTTTTCTTTGGAAGAGTGCATGTCTAATGCGCCAAGCGCGGCGTCGCCAATGAGTAGGGGTAAAACCAATTGCGAGCGCGTGTACGGTAAAAGTGGGTTTTCAAGACGGATTTGATTAATCTCAGAAGCAATTTGGCTTGTTTTGGCGCGAATGGCTTTTGCAACTCCGTTTTTGCCTTCTAAATCAATACGGTGTTTGTTTTCTTTCAACACTTTGCCCGCTTCTCCGCTGGCATAGCGCAATTCTGCCCATTTGTTTGAAGCGTCAACCAAATAAAAGGCAGTGTAATAGCAATTAAACTCATCTTCAATAAACGCGGAGGCGCGTGAGAATATTTTTTCAGTATCTAAAGTTTCAATGACGTTTCGTCCAAGTTCATTGATTTTTCTCAATTGCTGGGTGCGTTCTTGCACTCGGCTTTCAAGGGTGCTGCGCTCTTCTTTAAGAGTACTTAAAGCGCTATCTATTTGTTGTTGCGCTTCAAAAAATTCCCGCTCTAAACTGCGGAAGCCTAAAATAATCACAATGCCGAACATAACCGTCGCCGCTCCCACGCTAACCCAATCGAAAAGATTTGCAGGGGTTGATAGCGGGTTGAGCGGCAACAACCGTTCGCTTAACATCAACCACCCAAACAAGAGATAGGTGAGAACGTCAAGCGCAATAGCAATAATGCCCGCGCGAATCGAGAGCATCATGGTCGCAAAAATAATTAGCGCTAAAAAGTAAAACAAACCCACGCCAAGCGCGTTGTAAGTAACTAATGTGCTAATGCCTAATACATAGATACTTAACAAAAATACCGTCATGCGTATTGGGTAAGAAAACCGAATAATAGTGACAACGGCGGTGAGTAGGTAACTGACGACAAAAATTGAGTTTAAGACGATATTGGTGGACGATAAAACCGCTGGGATTAAAGCCCCCAGCCCAAATATCAAAATCCCAATGAGCAACGGTAGAGCGAAGCGTTCTCGCCAATTTGCATACAATTGGCGAGTGACGTCTTGTGGACTCAAGAAAGATCTATTGAATAAGTTATCCTTCATTTTATATCTTTCGCTTTGCCGTTTTTTGACGGCTTGATTTCAATTTTTGTAAACCGCGCGCCTGTGATTCTTGTAATTTCGCTAGCCGTCGTCATTAAAATAGATTGTATATCGGTGGAGCGGCGAATTTTCCCTGCCACATCGTACACCAAGCGTTCTCTTTCCGATTGCGCGCGAATTTGTTCGAGCAAGCGCGCGTTGGCAATCACCGCCGCAAGGCTTCCGCCTAATGTGCCAAGCATTTCCTCGTCATTTTCTGTATAAGCGTCCACCTGTTCGCTTTCCACATTTAATACGCCTAGCACTTCATTTCGATAAATTAAAGGAACAGCCAATTCAGACCTTGTGTTTGGGCTGAACCTGATGTAGCGCGGGTCTTCATTGACGTCTCTGATTCTTAACGGGCGCCTGTGCGCCGCAACCCAGCCTGTAACCCCCTTGCCAATTTCTACGTTTGCCGCGGTTACGTCTTCCGCGTACCCAACCGAAGCCTTTACTTCTAAAATTTTCTTTTCGCGGTCAACCAGCAGAATTGTCACACGGTCGCCGCCGAGAGTGACTTGTAAGCCTTTCACTGCGCTTTCCAGCGCTTCTTCAAGCGTTGTGCCAGAAGCGGCGGTGGATGTGATGTGATGTAATAACCGATGTTGTGATAAATGTTCTTGCGTTTCGGCGAATAGTTCGGTGTTGGCAACTGCCACCGCTAATTGGTCCGCCAAAATTTGTAAACTACGCAAGTTATCTTCTGAAAAAGAATAAGGTTTTGTGCTTTGCACGTCTAAGGCGCCGAGAATCCTATCGCCGACTCGAAGCGGAATTGCCGCTTCGGCGCGCGTATCGGGCAATAGCGGGTTAGCGTAATAGGTCGCGTCTTTGCTGGTGTCATTGACTACCAAAGGCTCGCCTCGCCCAGTCACAAAACCTACTATGGATTTTGACCCCACGCCAATTTTGTGCCCTGCTCGTTTCATTTGCGCGCCCGCTTCTCCGCTGGCTTCTCGAATCACTGCAAACTCGCCGGGCAAATCTAATAAAAATACAGCGGCGTGATAAAAATTAAATCGCTCACGAATTAATCCAACGGCTTTTCCTAGCAATTCGTCTAAATTAAGCGAGCCGCTAATATCGCGCGCAATTTCAGCCGCCGTTTCAAGTTGCAGCGCGCGGCGATGGCTTTCATCTAACAGCGCGGCGTTGTATATCACGCCAGCCACTTGCCCGGCCAGCGTGGTAAAAAACTTCAAATCGTCCTCGGTAAAAACTTGCTCTCTATCTAAATCTTGAATAATCAAAGCGCCGATTGGGTTATTATGCACTAGCATTGGCGCGCCCATCCAAGATTTTGCGGGTCTGCCGACAATTTTTGCGCCGAGTTGGGCTAATCTTTTTTCGGTGTTTTCTACAATCATTAAGGGCTGTCGCGTGCGAATCAAAATTGAGGTTAAGCCCTCGCCTAGCGGGAACGAATCAATCGAAATGACTTGCCCGTTTTCATAACTAAACGGAATGCTAATCGAGTTGCTTTTTTCGTCGTATAAGGCGACGATTAAGTTGTAATCGCCAATAATTTGTTTAATTTTTGCCAGCAAATCATGATAGAAGCTTTGTATATCTCCTGCGGAAGAAATCAAGTCATTGATAGACGCCAGCGCCTCTACTTCTTGTAAGTGTTTGTTTGTTTCCGCAACTGCATGGGCTCTTTCTAACGCCACCGACATCAAGTCGGCAAGATTGACGTAAGGTTGAATAGAAGCGCTTGAAAGCGTTTGTTGGCGCGACCCAATCATAATAATTGCGGCGAGGGCGTTGCGCCTGTTCACCGGCAAAAAGAAAGCGCTCATTAAGTCTAGGTTATGTAGTAACTCTTTGAAAACCTTCGGTGTGTTCGAATCAATGAGTGTGGCGCTAGTCGCGCCGCGTAATAAATAGTCTTGTATTTCTTGCAGGTTTGTTTGTAGGAGGCTAGGCAAGCCTTCAATTTCAGCGACGTTTCTTGTTGTATCTGCCGAGGTAATCACGCGCAGCGAATCTGTTTCAACTTTGAAGACGACAATAGGGTAAGGGGCATTGCGCAGAATTTGACCGCCCACATGCAAAATTTCAGATTCGCTGTTCGCTTCGGCTATTAATCGGCTAGAACGATATAGGCGTTCCACTTCTTGAAAGTTAATTTGACTCGCTTCAATTAACCCTTTCGTTTGAATCGCCGCCGCAATCTGACTCGCCAACGTTTGGAACATCACAATCGTATCGGGGCTAAACTCGGCAGGCTGTGCGCTTTGCACATCCAACACGCCTAAAACCAAATTCCCTAATGAAATTGGCACAGTGGCTTCGGCTTTGGTTTCAGGGAGCAGTTCATTTCTTAAGTGAAGCGGGTCTTCTGATACGTTAGACGCAATGCGCGGCTGATTTTTTGCCGCCACCCAACCAATAATAGAAGCCGAGCCGACTTCAAGCCTATATTTTTTGTTAAGTAATTCTTTGGTGGCAGGTCCGCTGCCGGCTTTGAAATCGGCATATTTTCCCCCGCGGTCAATTAAGAATATGCTTGCTTGATAAAACCCAAATTCTTGAACTAATAGTTCAGTGGTTTTATTGAGCATATCGTCTAAATTAAGCGTTGCCGTAACGTTTTGAGCGACTTCCGCCGCGGTGCGAATTTGTCGCGCGCGTTCATCTACTTTCTTTTCTAGCGACTGATACACTTCGCCTAATTGATGCGCCATGTGATTGAACGAACCGGCAATCGTGCCAATTTCATCGTTCGTAGAAATCTCAACGCGTTGCGTCCAATCGCCCTCTGTAAAGCGGCGCGCGGCATTTGTTAGCGTTTGAATTGGAGCAAGCGCCTTTGCCGCCGCCCAATTTAACGCGGCATATAAAATGCCTGCCCCGCCGAAGATAAGCAAAATGGTGAAAACGGTTAATTCTGTCAGCTGAGACGAAAGCGCTGGCGCGTTCGTTTCAATCAACAGGGCGCGTGTGCGAAAATAAATTAACAACGCCGTACCCGCAAACGGAATGAAAGCGACGACAAATAGCATTCTTACAATCTTGCTCGTAAGGTTGAGAGACGTCTCTTTCGTATCCGTGGCGGGCAGTGTTGAGTGACTCATGTGGAGGTGTAGATAAAATTAGGTAAATTCCCAAACAGGTTCCCCGTTAAGAATGCGGCGAATTTGGTCGGGGAATCGGTCTGGGTCAAGCGGCTTGCCTAAGAATCCATCAAAGCCAGAATCTTGAGCCTTTTTCATTTGCTCTAAACTGGCTTCGGCGGTGACGGCGATAATCGGCACAGATTTGAAACGGTCAGACGCGCGTATCTTTTTCAATGCGCCGTAGCCGTCTTCATACGGTAAACGAATATCCATCAAAATTAAATCGAGGCGGGGCAGCGTATCGGCATATTCAACCACTTCATAGCCTGAAGTTTTCCATTCGCAGTGAATGCCTAAGTACCCTAACATGCGGGCAATTAAGACAAAATTTGAGACATTATCTTCGACCACTAGCACAGCCGCATCTTTCGGGATATTTGGCTTGCGAATCGGTTGCGTGTCTGAAACTGCGGGGGTTTGTTCGTTGTCAGCCATTTGTGCTCCTTATAATGAAGCGCTCAATTTGCTGGGTGAGAGTGTCAATGTCAATCGGTTTTTGAATATATCCGTCGCACCCGGCTTCGAGTGATTTCTCACGGTCTCCGCGCATCACATTTGCAGTTACTGCAACAATCGGAATCTTTGCAAACTTTTCAATCCGTTTAATTTTTGCAGTTAAAGTATAACCGTCCATATCGGGCATGTTAATATCCATTAAGATTAAGTCAATCTTTTCCGTTTCTAGCTTTTCAATCGCTTGTTCGGCTTTTGCGGCTTCAATCATGTCGTAGCCGTCGGCGCTTAAGACTCTCCGAATCAAATTTCGATTATCCGGATTATCTTCCACATATAAAACTGTACCTTTATAGTTAGACATTTCTAATAAAACTCCGAATTGAATTTTACTTTCAATGCCAAGATACACGCATAACAGGTACCTTACAAATAAAATTTCAAGTGTATTGCAAAAAACAGCCGAGTACACATAACTCGGCTGCAGAGCGGGTGGCGGGAATCGAACCCGCGTATTGTGCTTGGGAAGCACATGTTCTACCACTGAACTACACCCGCATCAACGGTGTTTAACAACGCAGGGTGAATTATATCACGCGATTTTGATACGATAAAGAATATATGATTAGGGGTAGGATAAAAACGCGCCTCTCGCTTCGGGGATTACTGATTCCGTTTCAGCAACATATTTGCCAGCCCCAGCAGGGTTTGCCCGGCTTCGCCGTGCGGCTGGGCTTGCTCGGCGTATTGCATGGCTTTTTGCGTTTGCTCGGCGGAAACTTTTTCAGCATATTCTTTTGCGCCTTCTTGTTCTAGCAGGCGCGCCATATCATGCACTTCTTCTTGGCGAATTGCGCCTTGTTTCCAGCGTTGCGCAAATGCGCCGTTTTTTTCTAGGGCAAACAAAACGGGGAGGGAATTTTTGCCTTCCACTAAATCGCTCGCCGCCGATTTGCCCGTCACAGTTTCATCGCCCCAAATGCCTAGCACGTCGTCTTGCACCTGAAAAGCCAACCCCAAATGGTAGCCAAACAAGCGATATGCTTCAACAATCTCATGTTTCGCATAGCCAAGAAGGGAGCCAATATGCGTACATGCAGAGAGCAGGGAGGCGGTTTTACCGCCAATTACATGCCAGTAATCTTCCATTGATAGGTCGTGCCGATTTTCATAAGCCATATCTAAATATTGTCCTTGCGTTAATTTCAAACAAACTTCACTTAAGATTTTCCCCGCTTGCAAAACAATCTCTGCAGGGTAATGCTTGGATAAATCGAAAATAGACTGGTAAGCAATAACAAACAAGGCGTCGCCGGCATTAATCGCCATCGGCTGACCCCATTTTGCCCAAACGGTTTTTCTACCGCGCCGCAGTTCAGAATTATCTTGAATATCGTCATGCACCAGTGAAAAGTTATGAATGAGTTCAATTGCGCTAGCGGCTGAAACTGCGTGTAGCCAATTTGGGGCAACGCTATTATCGAACTTATTCTTACTATCAACAGAAGCAAGCGATAATAACGTAACTAATGGGCGAATCCGTTTGCCTGTTGCGGTGGGACCTGCACCCTCGCCTGTCCACCCCATGTGATAGGTGAGCATTTCATGAAATTTTTTTGTATGCGGCTGGTCTAAGCGAGCGACTTGATTTTTTAATTCCACTTCGATTGCTTCGAGCATTGTTTGTTGAAGAGACATAATCATGTTATCCAATAGGCGAGGAATGGGCGAGCAAAATCACTTCCGATATTGTAGCCGAAAATTTATTGAACTTGTAATATAATCGCGCGGTTGTAAATTTTACATTGGAGCATTAACTTTGAGCCGTTTGATTAATACCGACTCTGTAGGCAAAGAACGCACGCGTTTATCGAAAGCGATTGTATTGTGCATTCGCGAATTAGCAAAACAACAAAAAATTACGCAAGAGGCAAAAGACCAGGCGGCGTTTATCGCTTTGGCTTTACAGTCTATTGCGGATGGAATTGACGCTTCGGTGGCGGCATGGGAAAAACGCGATTATTGGGTAAAAGCCGATAAATTCCGCATGGAATGGATGTGGTCGGGGCAGTATGCGGCAAAAATGAAAGAAGCTGTGCTTTCTGACGATTGGGCTACCATTGCAACGCTAATGCCGAAAATTGCCGAAAAGTTTAACAAAATTGAAGTGTCAGATAATCATCGCTTGGGCGCGCCGTGGGCAAACGCTTATCAATTGTTGGCGCTGCATCAAAAATTATAGTCATAAATAAAATAGCCCTTGAGATGGCTCAGGGGCTATTTTATTTTGCTTTTTTGTAAATTTATCCCTTTAAGTTCTTCAAATGTTGCTTTGTGTTTTTGAGAAGTTCAATCATTAAATCGCGGATGTGGGGGTTGAGGTAGTGATGTTCGAGGGTGGATAGCGGAAGAAAGCGCGCGCCCGCGACAACATGAATGCAATTCGATGCGCCGCATAGACAAATAAACGGCGCGTTCATTTCCCATTCTGTAGAGGGATAAAAGAATGAAAGTTCTTCGCCTTTTTCAATATCGCGGCAAGCCACCATTTGCATGTTTTCTGTGTCGAGAATCACGTTGGGCATGCAGGAATGATTCAGCGCGGCAAGTTTGCCGACATGGGTGTGTTTGTTGCGCGCAATTTGCACCGTGAAGCGATTTGGTTTGTCCATAATATTTTCGCTGGGGATGGCGCAAATCACCTCGCCTTTTTTGTAGGCTTGTTTTGTAATCAATGTTCTAAATTTGTTTTCGGTTTTGATTGCAAGCGTTTCCATTGCGGTTGACATATTTGATTCTCCTGTTTAGTAATGTGTCGTCGCATAAGCGTTATTTCTTGCAACGCTATAAACTTTTTTATTAGTATAGTCATAATAAATTAAATTACAAGAGTTAAATGAATAATATTTAATATTTTAAGATTCGCGAATCAAAAAACGTCGTTCAATGATTATGATGGTTTGAAAGTAAAACTGAAAATAAAACGCATTAGGCGTCGCTTTGTTATGTTGCTTGAGTAAAGGCGCTGAATGTATAATGAAGCGATGAATAAGGTTTTTTTATAATAGCGTTTGCGCGCTTGCGATAAAAAATGATATGGAGAGATTGGAAATGTCTTCGAAAAGTTATGATGTCGTTATTGTTGGCGGAGGGGTGATGGGGTGTGCGACTGCGTATTATCTTTTGAAGTTCGATTCAAACTTGAAGGTTGCGATTATTGAGAAAGACCCAAGTTATGAATTTGCTTCTACTCCGTTATCGGATGGGAATATGCGGATTCAGTTTAATATCAAAGAAAATATTCAAATGTCGCAATATGGCTTGGAAGCGATGCAACGCTTTGCGGATGAATTTGAAGTGGATGGCGTGAAACCTGATGCGGCGTTTCGTCAGCAGGGGAATTTGTTTGTATTGGATGAAAATAGTAAAGATGAGTCGTATGAGGGATATTTGTTGCAAAAAAATTTAGGCTGCGACGTGGAGTGGCTGACGCCTGAAGAGGTGGGGAAATATTATCCGCTTTATAACTTGAAGGATTGTGTGGCTGGGACGTTTGGACTCAAAGATGGGACGATGTCGCCTATGGGGGTGTTGAACGGGTATAAGAGGAAGGCGATTCAATTGGGCGCGGAATATATCCATGCGGAGGTGAGGCAGGCGCTGAGGGAGGGGAATCGGGTAAGTGGGGTTAAGTTGTTAACTGGAGAGATTTTGCAAAGCAATATTGTGATGAATGCGGCGGGGGCTTGGGCGAAGTATTTGGCTGAAAGCGTAGGAATAAGTATCCCCGTAGAGCCGACGAAGCGTCAGGTGACGATTGTGGAGGCGAATGTTCATTCAGAAAAAGTTTTGCCTGCGCTGTTTCTTCCTTCGGGGTTGTATGTCATTCATGAAGGGGAGGGGATGTTTATGATTGGGAAATGTTTTGCGGATGATTATGTTGGGACGGATGATTTTGTTTGGGAACGCGGTGTATTTGAGGAAAGGTTGTGGCCCGAGTTGGTGGAGTATTTGCCTGCGTTTGACCGTTTGAAGATTTTACGCGGCTGGGCAGGTTTGTATGAGGTGAATACGTTGGATAGTAATGCGATTTTGGGGGAGATGCCTGAGTTGAAGGGGTTTTATTTGGCGAACGGTTTTTCGGGGCATGGGTTTCAGCAGTGCCATGCGGTGGGACGTTATATTGCGGAGTTGATGTTAGGCAAAGCGCCGACGCTTGATTTATCTATTTTTTCGCCTAAGAGAATTTTAGAGAATGCGCCGGTGTTTGAGAGTAGAAGGAAGATTATTTGAGTGTAGGGTAGAGGTGGGGTAATCCACGCTCCCAATGAAGGGAGCGACGGGTAGATAACATCAACAACCTCGACAGGATCCCAGTTTCAATCCACGCTCCCAATGAAGGGAGCGACAGCAAGAGGGTTATATTAGTAAGAGCTGGAATGGCGTTTCAATCCACGCTCCCAATGAAGGGAGCGACATAACTAAATTTGATAAGCCATAATTCCAACCGCGTTTCAATCCACGCTCCCAATGAAGGGAGCGACGTAGGGGTGACAATGGAAGGCACAAGCCGCCCCCGTTTCAATCCACGCTCCCAATGAAGGGAGCGACTTAAGCCATCTGGCATATCACGGAACAAAAAGTCGTTTCAATCCACGCTCCCAATGAAGGGAGCGACGGGGCGGACCTGCTGGTGATTGACGACCCCATCAAGTTTCAATCCACGCTCCCAATGAAGGGAGCGACTCCGCTGTCTGCAAGGCTAACAACATTGCTATCTGTTTCAATCCACGCTCCCAATGAAGGGAGCGACGTGGGGGGAGTTTGCGCCGGTGAGTCAATTTGCGGGTTTCAATCCACGCTCCCAATGAAGGGAGCGACATGTTGTGGTTGCCTCTGGTGATAGTGATTACCCTGTTTCAATCCACGCTCCCAATGAAGGGAGCGACGCCTATCGCCAGTTTGCCGAAAAATGCGGGTGCGAGTTTCAATCCACGCTCCCAATGAAGGGAGCGACGCAGTTGGATGTTGGCAGTCTCATCCGTGTTGTTGTTTCAATCCACGCTCCCAATGAAGGGAGCGACAGTAGCCAAATACCCAAACAACAAATATTGGAAGTTTCAATCCACGCTCCCAATGAAGGGAGCGACACCGCCACCAAACTCAAATAAGTTAGGTACATTAGTTTCAATCCACGCTCCCAATGAAGGGAGCGACGTGATGCTGTGTTGTATATATATCGCTATGGTTTGGTTTCAATCCACGCTCCCAATGAAGGGAGCGACCATAGGCAGGCACAAAGGCATCATCAATCCAATGTTTCAATCCACGCTCCCAATGAAGGGAGCGACGAAGGTAACACCTGTTTTTTTAGAAAGAAAACAGGTTTCAATCCACGCTCCCAATGAAGGGAGCGACCTATAACATCTAACATCTTTATATTTTCCATTGGTTTCAATCCACGCTCCCAATGAAGGGAGCGACGGTGAGTAGTAGTTCCTACTACCCCTTGATAAAAGTTTCAATCCACGCTCCCAATGAAGGGAGCGACAAATGTGGCGAATGTGATGCCTCGATGTGGCGTTGGTTTCAATCCACGCTCCCAATGAAGGGAGCGACAGAAAAAGAATCATCGTTCTGGATAGACACCGAAGTTTCAATCCACGCTCCCAATGAAGGGAGCGACCTGATAGGGGGGCGGAGATTATATAAAAGAGGTCTGTTTCAATCCACGCTCCCAATGAAGGGAGCGACTGACCGCAATTCGGAGCAGGAACATCCATTAGTTGTTTCAATCCACGCTCCCAATGAAGGGAGCGACGATTTGTTAGAGGAGCAGTATTGGCAGTCATGGGAGTTTCAATCCACGCTCCCAATGAAGGGAGCGACAGGAAGTAATGTAGGTGTAGATGTATCCATAACGTTTCAATCCACGCTCCCAATGAAGGGAGCGACATCAATCATCATGTTATTTGTTTCCGTCATTGCTGTTTCAATCCACGCTCCCAATGAAGGGAGCGACGATAAGTCCACTTACTGGCTTCTATGGCAGTTTGTTTCAATCCACGCTCCCAATGAAGGGAGCGACGCTTTCAAAATATAGATGTTGCTTTAAACGAGGCCGTTTCAATCCACGCTCCCAATGAAGGGAGCGACTTTTGGGGGTTCGCCTTTGGCTAGTGTGTCTAATGTTTCAATCCACGCTCCCAATGAAGGGAGCGACTCAAATTCTCGTCTCGATCGGTCAATATCTGCTGTTTCAATCCACGCTCCCAATGAAGGGAGCGACCAATATCGGCGCCATCCTCCAACTGCTTGACAGTGTTTCAATCCACGCTCCCAATGAAGGGAGCGACTTACTAAGTAGTAAGTATTTTTATTATATATAAGTTTCAATCCACGCTCCCAATGAAGGGAGCGACAGATTTTCAAAAATTTTCAAAATTGAAAAACAAACTGTTTCAATCCACGCTCCCAATGAAGGGAGCGACTTATGCGGCTATCCTCGCGTCCCGAAATTGGTCGTTTCAATCCACGCTCCCAATGAAGGGAGCGACCAAATTATCGGATACTATTTTCGATTAGATGATGTTTCAATCCACGCTCCCAATGAAGGGAGCGACTTTTTTGAAACAAATCTTGAGTTTTCATATGTTCGGGTTTCAATCCACGCTCCCAATGAAGGGAGCGACATGATTCTAGTGGTTCAGGTGAAAATCGAATCATTGTTTCAATCCACGCTCCCAATGAAGGGAGCGACATTGTAGGATTCTTTTGTTTGATTTTCTTTAATGTTTCAATCCACGCTCCCAATGAAGGGAGCGACGCAGGGCTACGATCAACCCCTCAGCCAGTCCTAGTTTCAATCCACGCTCCCAATGAAGGGAGCGACTTAACGGCTATTCATTCTCTATCGCTCCCCGTGTTTCAATCCACGCTCCCAATGAAGGGAGCGACACAATTTGTTCTATTTTGTTCTAATTAAACTATACGTTTCAATCCACGCTCCCAATGAAGGGAGCGACCGACCTGCGCATTGTAGACCTTGCTACTGGCACGGTTTCAATCCACGCTCCCAATGAAGGGAGCGACCGGGATACCTAGCGGGCAAGGTAGGCGGATAAAAGTTTCAATCCACGCTCCCAATGAAGGGAGCGACATAGAGACTCATTACAATATTTTATTTTACTGTCAGTTTCAATCCACGCTCCCAATGAAGGGAGCGACCATCCAAACGGCGCACAAAGTCACATTATCAAGAGTTTCAATCCACGCTCCCAATGAAGGGAGCGACACTCCTTTAGCCGGTTTTCGTCTCAACAAACAAAGTTTCAATCCACGCTCCCAATGAAGGGAGCGACTAAAATCGCTTGACTCGTGTTGTTTTATCTGATAGTTTCAATCCACGCTCCCAATGAAGGGAGCGACGCTTAAGTACCGCAAGTATGAATTCTCCGGTCTGTTTCAATCCACGCTCCCAATGAAGGGAGCGACTATTTGACAATCGATATACTCCAAAGGGGGCAAGCGTTTCAATCCACGCTCCCAATGAAGGGAGCGACTAAGGCTTCCTGAGGTCGTCATTGACGACCTCAGGTTTCAATCCACGCTCCCAATGAAGGGAGCGACCACAAGAGTCAATCACCATCGAAGATGAGAGCGGTGTTTCAATCCACGCTCCCAATGAAGGGAGCGACTCAAAGACGTATACCGTCCAACCTGAGTCATAGCTAGTTTCAATCCACGCTCCCAATGAAGGGAGCGACGGGGTATGATTTATGGTTGACTCGCAATGGTCACGGTTTCAATCCACGCTCCCAATGAAGGGAGCGACGGATTTGGTGGCGTTCGTGCGTTAATGTGGTTGCGTTTCAATCCACGCTCCCAATGAAGGGAGCGACCGCGAATCTCGCCCTTACCCGCCCGCCGTATTGGTTTCAATCCACGCTCCCAATGAAGGGAGCGACGGAATCGCTGGAGGAGGTGGAGGCGGTCACGGCGGTTTCAATCCACGCTCCCAATGAAGGGAGCGACCCGCAGGGCTCCCCGCACCCATCAATCCCATTGGTTTCAATCCACGCTCCCAATGAAGGGAGCGACCTCCGAAGTGCGTGGCATTGCCCGCCTCGACCAGGTTTCAATCCACGCTCCCAATGAAGGGAGCGACAATTTTCAAAAATTTTTCAATTTTGAAAATAAATTGTTTCAATCCACGCTCCCAATGAAGGGAGCGACAAAATCCCGAAGGGTCTGTTTGGTCGGGTTATGTAAGTTTCAATCCACGCTCCCAATGAAGGGAGCGACTCAATTGAGAGGGCTATTTTTTACCCAAAATTAGTTTCAATCCACGCTCCCAATGAAGGGAGCGACGTCATTATGGTATTTTCAATTTATTTTCAAAACTGTTTCAATCCACGCTCCCAATGAAGGGAGCGACATAATGTCAAAAAAAGATTATAAGTTAATCGCTGTTTCAATCCACGCTCCCAATGAAGGGAGCGACCTTACGAGGCTTAATATTCTCTTACACGGAGCAAGTTTCAATCCACGCTCCCAATGAAGGGAGCGACAGTCTCAATTTAAAATTTTCAAAATTGAACAAAATCGTTTCAATCCACGCTCCCAATGAAGGGAGCGACTTAATGACTTTGTGATATAACACCCACAAACGATTAGTTTCAATCCACGCTCCCAATGAAGGGAGCGACGTGCAAAAATATCTATCAGTCCTGCTCCATGTGGTTTCAATCCACGCTCCCAATGAAGGGAGCGACAAGGTTGTGACTTACCACAAGATAAGGATTATCGTTTCAATCCACGCTCCCAATGAAGGGAGCGACTTATGAGCCGCGTGGTGGTGCTGGGGCTGGACAACGTTTCAATCCACGCTCCCAATGAAGGGAGCGACTCAAAACCTCGGTTTTCCTTCTCTGGCGAATCAAACGTTTCAATCCACGCTCCCAATGAAGGGAGCGACCTGCTCTCGCTCTATAGCCTCGTCCAACGGCACAAGTTTCAATCCACGCTCCCAATGAAGGGAGCGACGAAAATACCGCTACATCAACGTCGGACCCGTGTACGTTTCAATCCACGCTCCCAATGAAGGGAGCGACATTTAATCATTGACAACCTGTTAAAAACGGATAGTTTCAATCCACGCTCCCAATGAAGGGAGCGACGGCACTTGCAAGAGCAAAAAATCTTTTCAATGGGCGTTTCAATCCACGCTCCCAATGAAGGGAGCGACTTCATAATCAAATTTGCTCCAATACTTCTAATAGTTTCAATCCACGCTCCCAATGAAGGGAGCGACTTATCTAAGATGACAAGCAAGCCACACTCAGATGTTTCAATCCACGCTCCCAATGAAGGGAGCGACCACGCTTTGTGAGATTGGAAACTTTAGCTAATGGTTTCAATCCACGCTCCCAATGAAGGGAGCGACCCTGCCTCCGTTGTCGGAGGCAAATTGTTTCTTACAAGTTTCAATCCACGCTCCCAATGAAGGGAGCGACATGAGAATCCCGCCCAATTTGGAAGGATAGGCGGTTTCAATCCACGCTCCCAATGAAGGGAGCGACCAAATGATGTTCAAAATAGGTACATTATCTTAGGTGTTTCAATCCACGCTCCCAATGAAGGGAGCGACAACGCGATTCGCAAGGGTGAAAACACCGCGATTGTTTCAATCCACGCTCCCAATGAAGGGAGCGACATGGACCCATCTGGCAACATCAAGCCAGACAAGGAGTTTCAATCCACGCTCCCAATGAAGGGAGCGACCAACACCATTATCTATTGTCCAAGTTGCGCCAGTTTCAATCCACGCTCCCAATGAAGGGAGCGACCGATTTACTTTTGCCAACGTTCACCCGCCAAAATGGTTTCAATCCACGCTCCCAATGAAGGGAGCGACAGATAGCACACGCTGAAATATTGGTGAGTTTTCAGTTTCAATCCACGCTCCCAATGAAGGGAGCGACACCGCATTTTTACGATTCGGGCATGTATAAATTGTTTCAATCCACGCTCCCAATGAAGGGAGCGACCAACATCATCAACACTTCAGATATTCTCGAGGCAGTTTCAATCCACGCTCCCAATGAAGGGAGCGACTATATCTTGCTTTACAACTGCGAGTCTGATTTCAGTTTCAATCCACGCTCCCAATGAAGGGAGCGACTTGTGATACCCGTTTACAAAAGCAATTCAGATTTGTTTCAATCCACGCTCCCAATGAAGGGAGCGACAATCCTTTTGTATGTATAATATGGGTTATAAGTACGTTTCAATCCACGCTCCCAATGAAGGGAGCGACATCATATAACAAAATTATATGGGATGCTTATTTGTTTCAATCCACGCTCCCAATGAAGGGAGCGACGGGAGTCACATAATCTACACTTGCCCGAATCGTAAGTTTCAATCCACGCTCCCAATGAAGGGAGCGACTTATCTGCTTTGACGACGCCCGCCGCATTGCCAAGTTTCAATCCACGCTCCCAATGAAGGGAGCGACTTAAATTTGAATATTGAGTCATTTGACGATGTTTCAATCCACGCTCCCAATGAAGGGAGCGACGGAGTTACCGCTGAAAAAGTGGCAGATTGTGCAGTGTTTCAATCCACGCTCCCAATGAAGGGAGCGACGTTGGCTGAAGATGGTTTTTCAGCATTTATGGTAGTTTCAATCCACGCTCCCAATGAAGGGAGCGACGGACAAGCATAGTTTACAATCGTAAGCCATATAAGTTTCAATCCACGCTCCCAATGAAGGGAGCGACATGGCAAAAGTAAAGATGATGCGATTCAAGATTTAGTTTCAATCCACGCTCCCAATGAAGGGAGCGACAGCGTTTGTGTCCATGCTGTCGGCTCTCTGCGAGGTTTCAATCCACGCTCCCAATGAAGGGAGCGACCCGTTCTACGTTCGTGATGGTTTTGTGTTTCGGTTTCAATCCACGCTCCCAATGAAGGGAGCGACCTATCACCGTCATCGTCATCGTGGTTGCACTCGTTGTTTCAATCCACGCTCCCAATGAAGGGAGCGACGACTGCGGACTAGCACAATTGACATGGCGGGCGTTTCAATCCACGCTCCCAATGAAGGGAGCGACTCACCGTCATCGTCATCGTGGTTGCACTCGTTGTTTCAATCCACGCTCCCAATGAAGGGAGCGACCCCGACACGCTCCGCTTCGCTCCGCGTGCGGGTGTTTCAATCCACGCTCCCAATGAAGGGAGCGACATGATGGTGTGAATGCACACAGTGCAGTGACGTTGTTTCAATCCACGCTCCCAATGAAGGGAGCGACTGGATGAGATTAAGTATGTAATTGATTTGTTGGTGTTTCAATCCACGCTCCCAATGAAGGGAGCGACTTCGTTATGTGGCAACCCTGCGGTTTCACCTGGTGGTTTCAATCCACGCTCCCAATGAAGGGAGCGACGCCCAGTCAACTTCACTTTTACATCAGGCGTGCGTGTTTCAATCCACGCTCCCAATGAAGGGAGCGACATTATGAGCAGGTGTGGGAGGATGGCAAATCTGTTTCAATCCACGCTCCCAATGAAGGGAGCGACTTCAGGTGCGCGAGTTGACAAACTTTGTGCGGTTGTTTCAATCCACGCTCCCAATGAAGGGAGCGACATGGTATAACGAGCCTTTTCCGCAATTTGGGGAGTTTCAATCCACGCTCCCAATGAAGGGAGCGACATACAGATTTTGAAATTGCTGATGGTTTGCAAGGGTTTCAATCCACGCTCCCAATGAAGGGAGCGACCTACTTGTCCCAAACTTCGCGACTGCTTTCATTTGCGTTTCAATCCACGCTCCCAATGAAGGGAGCGACTAGAGTTGAATTATCTGGTATTTACTTTCAAGAAGGTTTCAATCCACGCTCCCAATGAAGGGAGCGACTTGTTTCCTTGCACCGAATGAATACATTGCTAACGTTTCAATCCACGCTCCCAATGAAGGGAGCGACCTAAGAGTAACTCTAAGTTTGGCAATAATATTTTGTTTCAATCCACGCTCCCAATGAAGGGAGCGACCGCAACATCTGGGTAAAAAAATATTTTAACCGCCAGATATTGGTATTACATGTTTGCTTTATAACATATTTTCTGAAAATTAAGCCAATATTCAATTGTTAAGGTGCAAATTTTCCTGCGAACCTCCCCTTATATTTATGTGCGCTTATGGTTCGCATTGAACAATATCACTGCTAGGCGATAAGCGTTCCTTCAATATCAATGCTCGGTTTTGCGCCTACATGCTCCACACGGCGTTTCCAGTTATCCCCTAAGTAGTAGAAGCGTAAAGAATCCACTTCGGGGTCAATAATTTTATTCAAATCGGCTTGCAAATGCCGCAACTGCGCCGAGTCAATTACGCATTCAAATACAGAATTTTGCACACGCTGACCGTAGTCCTGACATTTTTTGGCGACTTTGCGCAATCGCCGTTTGCCAGATTCTGTTTCTGTTTTGACGTCGTAGGTAATTAAGACAAGCATAGACCTTAACTCCAGAAAAAAGGCGGGTAGGCGTCTAAATCGCCGCGCAAATGGCGGGCAAGCAGCAAGGCTTGCACATGCGGAATTAAACCAAATGGAATTTTCTCTTTCAAAAATGGATGCACGATTTCTTCTTTTTTTCTTTCTTGCCATGCCGTCAAGACAATTTTACGAGTGTCGTCATCCATTAAGATGCCGCCGCTTTCCTTTTGCGTAAACCCTTTGCCTGTAATTTGTTTTCGGTTCACTAGCGAAAGCGCCAAACGGTCGGCAAACACAGGGCGCAACTCTTCCATTAAATCCAAGGCTAACGAAGGACGCCCGGGGCGGTCGCGGTGCAAGAATCCGATATAAGGGTCAAGACCAACTGTCTCCAAGGCAGAGGCGACTTCGTTTGTCAACAAGGTATAAAGAAAAGAAAGAAGCGCGTTGATGTTATCTAACGGCGGGCGGCGCGAGCGTTCGGTAAATTTGAAATCTTCTTTTTGATGCAGAATCAATTCGTCAAACACGCCAAAATACACTTTTGCGGCGCTTCCTTCAAAGCCCATTAAATCGGCAAGCGAAGCGCAAGTGGGCAACGCTTTTACGGTTTCTTTTAACCAAGCCGATGTGCCGTTTAATGCCGAAACGTTTATCAGCAAGGCATGGTCGCGCATGGCGCGCTCGAGGACTTTGCGACAGTTGGATAATTTCCCAATCAAAAAAGACGCGGCGATGGGGAGGCAGTGCGCTTCTTTTTCCGACGTTTCAAACTGTTTCTTCCGTAGTAGAACATTTCCCTTCACCCGACCTGTGATGCGCGCTTGAAAGCGCCCGTTGGGCGAGAGGAACGTTAGCCCAATATTGCGCTCGGCGCAAGCGCCCATGAGCGCCGGGCTTGCCCCTTGCCAATTGAAACAGACGATATTTTCTAAATTGTGCAAAGGCAGGCGCGTGGAAGTTTGCTCGTCTTTTTTGATGACGATGTTTTCGCCGTCTAACGTGAGATACGCTTCGGGCGTGGTGATGTAGAGGATGTTTCCGAGATGTTTCATGTCATTCCAAGGCGCTTCTATTAACTGTTGATTTCGATTCGATACATCCCGCGAAAAGCGTGCGAGGCGGCTCAACCATCGTTTACAATTTGTTGCTTAATATATCTCGATGCCGCAACAACCTTCTCATTTAACACTGGCAGGCAAATATCTGCCAATGAACACGAGCGGCAGCCTTTGTGGGTTTTGACTTTGGGCGTGTAGCCGCGTGAAAAGTAATTGTGCATTTCGGCAGACATTTCTTGCACCAATGTTCTTAATTGCGGTGTGAATTCCACTTCTTCGCGGTGGCGGGTTTGACCGTAATATAAATATCCGCGCGGGATTTGCGTAGAAAGCATTTCTTCCAAACAGATGGCTTGGGCGCACAGTTGGGCTTCGTCCACTGGTTCGCGCTTGGGCTTGCCGCGTTTGTATTCAACGGGTACGGGAAGGTAGAGTCCTTCGCGGTTGGGCAGGCGGATGCCTTCACCCCTACCCCCCTCAATCCCCCCATTTCGCACTTCAGAAATGGGGGGACGCAAGAGGGGTGAGGGGGTAAACTCCACTACATCGCACACGCCCGAAAGCCCCAACGTGTAGGATGCTACTGGCACAGAACGCGCCGTAATAACGCCGTTGCGCGTTTCGGTGATGAACGGGTCATCGGCGCGCTGGTGCATGATTCTACCCTCAGCAGTGAGCGCGTTTTCTTTCCATTGTTGCTCAATGTGAATCAGCGCCCACTGCCTGCGGCAGAACAGGAAGTGTTGAATGCCAGAGAGGGGCAGAAGGTCTTCGGGGGTGTAGGTGGATTTGGTCATTGCCTTCGGGAGGTGACAGTCACTTTGAAAGTGACTGTCACCTTGCGCATATTACCTTACAGCATCTCAATCAGGGTGACGCCTTGCGGCACGCCCGCTTTATCCAACGTCACATCGTAATCGTTGAAACTGCGCGGG
>DAOTZE010000005.1:0-27303 GCA_034434495.1 Anaerolineales bacterium | reverse complement strand
GCTTTGATTCAAAAACATGCGCCGCTGCTGCATGAAGCCGTGCCGTTTATTGCGCATCCGCAAATTCGCAATCGCGGCACGATTGGCGGGAGCATTGCCCATGCCGACCCTGCGGCGGAATTGCCCGTGTTGATGTTGGCGTTGAACGCGAGACTGAAAGCGAAGAGCAAAAATTCTGAACGTTGGATTGAAGCCAAAGATTTTTTTGCGGGCATGTTTACCACCGCGCTTGAACCCGATGAAGCTTTGGTTGAAATTGAAATACCGTTTGCCGAAAAAAATACAGGCTGGTCGTTTATGGAAGTTGCGCCGCGCTCGGGCGATTATGCGATGATGGGCGTCGCCGCGTTGGTGACTTTAGATAAAAATAAAAAATGCACATCGGCAAAATTGGTTTATTTGAATGCAGGCGATGGACCTGTGGAGGCGGTTGAAGCGGAAAAACTTTTGGAAGGCGAAGTGTTGAATGATACATTGATTGAATCTGCCGCCTCATACGCCAGCGAAAAAGAAATCAATCCATTTGGCAATATCCACGCTTCAGCGGATTTTCAAAGGCATTTAGCAAAAGTGTTGACAAAGAAGGCGTTGAAGGTTGCGGCGGGGCGAGCGGTAACAGAGGATTAGAGGATTAGAGGATTAGAGGATTAGAGAATTGGCGAATTGGAGAATTGGTCGCAGGTGATAAAGAGGATGCGCAATGAAAAAAAGTATTACGCTTAAAGTCAACGGGAAAGAATACACACGCGAAGTGGAGCCTCGTTTGTTATTAAGTGATTTTTTACGTCACGAACTTGGGTTAACTGGCACGCATGTCGGTTGTGAGCATGGCGTGTGCGGCGCGTGCACCATTTTGTTTGACGGCGAATCGGCGCGCTCGTGTTTGACGTTTGCCGTCCAAGCCGATGGGCATGAGATTATGACGGTTGAAGGGCTTACCCCAGATAAAGATAGCCTTCATCCATTGCAACAAGCTTTTTGGGAAGCGCACGGTTTGCAATGCGGTTATTGCACGCCCGGAATTTTGATGAGCATGATTCCGTTTCTGAAACAAAATCCAAACCCAACCGAAGACGAAATCCGCCACGCGCTTTCTGGCAATCTTTGCCGCTGCACGGGCTATCAGCATATTGTGGATGCGGTGAAGTTGGCGGCGGAGAAGATGAGGTGATTAGTAATTGGAGAATTGGTGAATTGGAGAATTGGTGAATTGGAGAATTAGAGATTTGAGATTATGAACTTAGATGAATTAACGCAAGCCTTTCGCGCTGGCGAATTGTCAGTTACGAATTACATTTCTCAAATTGAAAATCAATTTGAGAAAGTTGAACCTGCCGTTTTATCTTTTATTCCTGAACCCAATCGCTTTGAACGTTTACAAAAAGAAGCGGAGGAACTTGCAAAAAAATATCCCGATGTCCACAATCGCCCACCGTTATTTGGAATGACGGTCGGCGTGAAAGATATTTTTCATGTAAACGGGTTTGTGACGCAAGCGGGAAGCAAATTGCCCGCTGAACCACTTCAAGGGGATGAAGCCGCGAGCGTGACGAAATTAAAAAACGCAGGCGCGTTGATTCTCGGTAAAACGGTGACAACCGAGTTTGCTTATTTCACGCCGGGTCCCACGCGCAACCCGCATAATCCAAATCACACGCCGGGCGGTTCGAGCAGCGGTTCGGCGGCGGCGGTGGGCGCGGGGCTTTGTCCCATTGCGCTTGGCACACAGACCATCGGCTCGGTGATTCGCCCTGCCGCGTTTTGCGGCGCGGTGGGCTTCAAACCGACTTATGAAAGAATCTCGCGCGAAGGCGTGATTCCATTGTCGCCGACGTTTGACCATGTTGGGATTTTTACGCCCAATGTTGAAACGGCAAAACAAGCGGCGGCTGTGTTAATAGAGAATTGGAAGATTGGAGAATTGGAAACCACGACTCGCAAGCCGACTCTTGGAGTTCCAACTGGACGTTATCTTGAATCCGCTTCAGACTACGCTTTAGCCTGTTTCAACGACTTGTGTCATGTGCTCGCCCAAGCAGGGTATGAAATTCGCCGCGTGCAAGTTATGGATGATTTTGATGAAATCAAATCGCGACATGATGCGATTATGTCTTACGATGCGGCGCAGGTTCATAAAGAATGGTTCGCCAAACACGAAACCCTCTATTCCTCCAAATTCTCCGATTTAATCCGCCGCGGACAATCAATCTCTAATCTCCAGTCTCTTCTCGAAGCGCGCGATGCGTTTAGAAATCAAATCAACGAAGCGATGAAGCAAAATCAAATTGATTTATGGGTGTGTCCTCCAGCGCTTGGACCCGCGCCGAAAGGGTTAGATTCCACTGGCGACCCTGCGATGTGTTTGCCGTGGACTCAAATTGGTTTTCCTGCCGTCAATATTCCAACAACAAAAAATGAAGATAATTTGCCAATGGGTTTGCAACTCGTCGGCAAATGGAATTCAGATGAATCGTTACTTACTTGGGCAGAAGAAATTGAAAAGGTTGTGAGAAAGATATGACAGCGATTAAATGGCATGTGCGCGCAGGCGCGTATTACGATTCGGTGGTGTTGATGCAACTTCAACGCGGGCTTTTAGAATTAAACGGCGTGCTGGATGCGGGCGTGGTGATGGCAACGCCTGCAAATAAAGATTTGCTGGCAACAAATAATTTGTTACCTGAAAATGTTTCAGCAAACCCAGACGATTTATTAATCGTGGTAAAAGCCAAAGACGATTCTTCAGCGGATGACGCAATTAGCAAAGTAGATGAATTACTTGCAAAAAGAAAATCATCTTCTGTTTCACAAGATTTTCGCCCGCGAAGTTTATCTGCCGCAGTAAAACAATTGCCGCAAGCGAATTGGGTTTTGGTTTCAGTCCCAGGGCGTTATGCGGCGGGCGTGGCGCGTGAAGCGCTTGAACTTGGCAAACATGTTTTTCTTTATAGCGATAACGTTTCTTTAGAAGATGAAATGGCTTTGAAGAAAACGGCGCGCGAAAAGGGTCTGCTGGTGATGGGACCCGATTGCGGCACAGCCATTATCAACGGCATTGGTTTGGGGTTTGCGAATCGTGTTCGGCGCGGAGCGATTGGCGTGGTCGGCGCTTCTGGCACAGGCACACAAGCGGTGACGGCGCACATCCATCATCTCGGCGCGGGTATTTCTCACGCCATCGGCACAGGCGGGCGAGATTTGAAATCGGAAGTCGGCGCGATTACCGCCCATCAAGCCCTTGAGGCGTTGGCGCGCGATGATGAAACAAAAGTGATTGCCTTAATTTCCAAACCGCCAGCGCCCGATGTTGCCACGCAATTAATTTCGGCGGCTCAATCTACGGGCAAGCCTGTTGTGATTTATTTCATCGGTTATCCCCCGCCTGCAAGAAGAATCGGCAATTTGCGGTTTGCGATTAGCCTAAGTGAATGTGCTGAGATTGCAGTGCAACTTGGCGAACAGAGACTAGAGACTAGAGATTCCCAGTCTCCAATCTCTAGTCTCTATCTTCGCGGTCTGTTCTCTGGCGGAACTCTCGCTTATGAAATGATGGTTGGTTTGCAAGCAAGTCTCTCGCCGATTTATTCAAATGCGCCAATTACCAATAACCAATTACTAAAAGACCCGCTTAAGAGTGAATCTCATTCCATTATTGATTTGGGCGATGAGTTTTTTATGGTCGGTCGTTTGCACCCGATGATTGATAACGATTTACGAATCCGCCGCATGAGACAAGAAGCCGCCGACCCAGAGACAGGGATGATTTTGTTTGATGTGGTTCTGGGCGAAGGCGCGCACCTTGACCCTGCTGGAGAGTTGGCGCCTGTGATAAACGAGTTACGAGAAAAGAGAAGCGGAGAATTGGAGTTTGTGGCAGTGGTCATCGGCACAGAGGATGACCCGCAGAATCTCCAATCGCAAATCGCTCAATTGGAAGAAGCGGGCGTGAAGGTTTTTCACACCGCCGCTGAAGCGGTGGAATATGTTAGTTTGAAATTTAATACGAATAAGAAAAATGGATTTACACCTGTGGATTTAGAACAATTAAAGCAACCGCTTGCTGGAATCAATGTGGGCTTGGAGTCTTTTTATGAAAGCCTGATTTCGCAAGGCGCGCAAGCCGTGCATGTGGAATGGAAACCGCCAGCGGGAGGCAATGAGAAAATGGCGGCGCTGCTGGCGAAGATGAAGAGCAAGAAAGAAAATTAGAGAATTAGAGAATTCTCACACGGAGATGAATCATGGACATAGATAACGCAAATACCACCGCAATCACCCGCCTGATGGAAGCAAGACCTATCCTTAAAGGTGTGGCTACTGCAAAAGATGTCATCCCTGGCATGAAAGATAATTTGTTTTTACATGCGGGTCCGCCGATTGAGTGGGCGCGGATGTCAGGTCCACTGCGGGGGGCGATTATTGGGGCGATGCTGTTCGAGGGCATAGCGGCGTCCGAAGCAGAGGCAGTTTCAATGGTAGAAAGAGGCGAGGTCGAATTTGATTCGTGTCATCATCACGGCGCGGTCGGTCCGATGGCGGGAGTCACATCCGCTTCGATGAAAGTCTATGTGGTGGAAAACGCCGAGCATGGGAATAAATCGTTTTCCAATTTAAATGAAGGCTATGGAAAAGTTTTACGGTATGGCGCGTATAGCGAAGAGGTATTGAAAAAACTTCATTGGATGAACGATGTGTTGGGCGAGGCGCTGGCAAATGCGCTTGCCAATTCCAGCGGAATTGATATGCGTGCATTAATCGCTGAGGCGCTGCACATGGGCGATGAAGGGCATAACCGCAACAAAGCGGGGTCGTTGTTGTTTTTGAAATTGCTTGCGCCGTTGATTGCAAAGACAATGAAAGACTCTTCTGCCATGTCTGAGGTTTTGCAATTTTTGGGCGATAACGCTTTGAGCGTTTTGAACCCTGTGATGGCGGCGTGCAAGGCAATGACCGACGCGGCGCACGGCGTGGAAGGTTCGACGATTGTGACCACGATGGCGCGTAATGGAACTGATTTTGGAATTCGAGTGAGCGGGCTTGACGCAAAGCAATGGTTCACGGCTCCCGCTGAAATTCCAGTGGGGTTGTTTTTCTCAGGCTTTTCTCAAGCCGACGCCAATCCCGACATTGGCGACAGCGCGATTACCGAGACGGCAGGCATTGGCGGCTTTGCCATGGCAACCGCGCCCGCGATTGTGACGTTTGTGGGCGGCACGCCGAAGGATGCAATGAACGCGACGCTGGAAATGTATGAAATTACGTTTGCCGAAAGCAAATATTTCACTATGCCGTCGCTTGATTTTCGCGGCACGCCGACGGGGATTGATATTCGCAAAGTGGTTGAGTTGGGCATCACGCCGCGCATTAACACGGGCATCGCCCATAAGAACGCAGGCGTTGGTCAAGTGGGCGCGGGGCTGGTGAGACCGCCGCTTGCTATCTTTGAGCAGGCGTTACTGGCTTATGCTGAGAAGTATGGGCTGTAAATTGGTAATTAGTAATTGGAGACTAGAGACTAGAGACTGGAGACTGGAGACTGGAGACTGGAGACTGGAGACTGATGGAGGTGGACGATGGCTACAGAACTTGAGGATTTGAAGATTTTGCAGAATGCCGAAAATATTGCTGATGCTGTTTGGAAGCGTGTAGTGCAATGGGAAGAATTCGCAAAAGATGTGGTTGGCAAGCAAATGACGCGAGCCGTTGACTCAGTTGGAGCAAATATCGCCGAATCGTATGGTCGGTTTAACTTTGGTGAGAAGTTGCAGTTCTTATATTATTCACGCGGCAGTTTGTTTGAAGCGAAATATTGGTTGAACCGTGCGCTCGCCCGCGAACTCATGAAAGCGGATGAAGTGAAAGCATATGCATCTCGTTTATCTGATGTCGCGCGTCAATTGAACGCCTTTGCCAATAACCTGAAATCCCAACGAAAGGATGCCAAACCCCAATCGAAATCTGTTCGTGAGTTAGACGCAGAATACATCGTTGACAACTGGCTCGATGATTCAATACCTCTTTTTACCAATACCGAACTCGACTGGCTAACCACATTGCCTACAATCTCCAGTCTCTAGTCTCTTCATCAAGCAACAAAACCAACCAAGGAGAAAAACATGAAAATCTACGACCTCTCGCAAGACCTCAACGCCGACGCTTCGTTCTGGCCCTTTTACCCGCCGTTCGAGGTGAAATACATCAAGCGCAAAGCGGAACACGGCGTGAACGCGCAATATATTATGACCTCGAATCACATGGGAACGCATTTGGACGCGCCAAAGCATTTTGTAACCAAAGGCAAAACCATTGACCAGATTCCAATTGAATGGTGCTACGGACCCGGCGTGATTGTGGATTTGAGCGATATGCTCGACGACCTCGGCATGTTTACGCCCGAAGACATCGAAAAACGCGCAGATGTGCGCGAAGGCGACATTTTGTTCATTCACACAGGTTGGCATAAGTATTCGTTCTTCAGCCCCGATGCAGACGAAGAGCGCTACATCCACCGTCATCCAGGTCCACATTACAGCATTTGCGATTGGCTGCTGAAGAAAAAGATTCACATTTGGGGCGTGGATATGATTTCCACCGACCACCCGATGAATCTGCCGATTGGCAGGTTTCTTGGCAAGGGAGGGTTGGAGCATTGGCAGAAAGTCCGCAGATTGACCGAAGAAAAGTTCGGCAAAGATAAAATTGACGAGTTATTCCCCGACTCGGCTTATCAATTAACCCACAACGCCCTATTCCCACATGACTGTATGCACGTTGAAAACCTCGGCGGCGATATTGGCTTGAAGGAATTGCACAACAAACGCATCACGCTGGGCGTCTTCCCGTGGAAGTTCAAAGGCGGCGAAGCGGCGTTTTGCAGGGCGGTGGCTTGGGCGTAATGAAAAGTCTCCAGTCTCTAGTATCGAGTTAAAAAGAGACTGGAGACTGGAGACTGGAGATTCGTGATTGACTTGGAGGCTTCATGACCACTCGATATTTCGGCGAACGGATTAAACGCAACGAAGACCCGCGTCTGCTCACGGGGCAGGCTTTGTATGTGGACGATGTGGATTTGCCTAACATGCTGCATGTGGCATTTTTACGCAGTCCGTATGCTCATGCCAAGATAAACGGCATTGACGTTTCGCAGGCGCTGCAACGCGCAGGAGTGGTTGCCGTTTATACGGCAAACGATTTAGGCGATTACTGGAAGCCTGGTCCGCTATTGGTTTCGCCGCCGCCTGTTAAAGACATTGTCTTCAACCAAAAGACGCAAGTTCCGCTTGCGAAAGATAAAGTTAAATTTGCGGGCGAGCCGATTGTCATGGTGGTTGCCGAAAGCCGCTACATCGCCGAAGATGCGCTGGCCGATATTCAAGTGGACTATGAGCCATTAGAAGCGGTCGTTGATTTGGAAAAAGCGCTGCAACCCGACAGCGTTTTGATTCACGAAGAGATTGGCTCGAACGTCGCCGCGCATGTAGTGCAAAGGAAAGGCGATTACGAATCGGCGAAGAAAGATGCGGCGCTGGTCATCAAGCGCAGATTCAAGTACGACCACGGCTGCGCCGCGGCGATGGAAAATCGCGGCATTGTGGCGGAATGGGATAAACGCGCAGGCAGGTTAACCGTTTGGGACACCACGCAAGCCCCAGTCGTGATTCGAAACGGGTTGGCGGGAATGCTTGGACTGTCGGAACGGCAGGTGCGAGTCATCGCGCCGTTCATCGGCGGCGGGTTCGGTCCCAAAATTATGATGTTTTATCAAGAAGAAGTGTTAGTCCCTTGGGCGGCGATGAAGTTGAACCGCCCCGTCAAATGGATTGAAGACCGCGCCGAAAATTTTGTCGCCACCACGCACGAACGCGGACAAATTCATGACGCGGAAATTGCGTTTGATAAAGACGGTCACATTCTCGGCGTGCATGACGTTTTCCTGCATGATACTGGCGCGTACGCTCCGTATGGATTAACCGTTCCGCTTAACTCGCAAGCCAATATTTTAGGCTTGTACGACATCAAGAATTATTACAGCGAGTTTACGGCGGTGTTTACAAACAAAACCATCGTCACGCCGTATCGCGGAGCGGGCAGACAGCACGGCGTCTTTGTCATTGAACGCGCATTAGACCTTGCGGCAAAAGAATTGAAAATAGACCGCGCCGAGATTCGCCGCCGCAATTTTATTAAGCCTGAGCAATTTCCATATAACAACGAAATTATCTATCAAGACTTTGCGCCGATTGTGTACGACAGCGGAAATTACGAACCCCTGCTGGATATGACGCTTGAAAAAATCGGTTATCACAAATTTATAAACGAAACACAACCAAAGTTACGCGCCGAAGGAAAGCATGGCGGCAGTGGCATTGTGGCGTATGTCGAAGGCACAGGCATCGGACCGTATGAAGGCGCAAAAGTGCAAGTGATGAGCAGTGGGCGCATCTCTGTGGTGACGGGCGTTGGCACGCAAGGGCAAGGTCACTTCACGAGTTTCGCGCAAATTGTGGCGGAACAACTTGGCGTGAGCGTGGATAAGATTGACGTGGTGACAGGCGACACAGACCAATTTTATTGGGGCGCAGGCACATTCGCCAGCCGCGGCGCAGTGGTGGCGGGCAACGCCATCAACGAAGCGGCGAAAGTTGTCCGCAAGAAAATTCTCAAACTCGCCTCCGAACATCTCAACGCGCCCGAAGACGAACTCGAACTCGCCGACGGCGAAGTGCGCGTGGCGGATATGCCGCGTCTGTCCATTTCGCTGGGAGAGTTGGCAAACAAAGCGAATCCGCTGCGCGGCGCAGTCAAGCCCGGCACAGAGCCTGGGTTAGAAGCGACCAACTATTTCGGTCCAGAAAGAGGCGCAACCGCCAGCGGCATCCATGCCATGATTCTCGAAGTGGACCCCGAGACCATGCAAATCAAAATCCAAAAATATCTCGTCGTGCATGACTGCGGCAAGGTGATTAACCCTCTCATTCTGGACGGTCAAATTCACGGCGGCGTGGTGCAAGGAATTGGCAACGCATTTTACGAGCATCTCAAATATGACGAAAACGGGCAACTGCTCAACGGTACATTTATGGATTATCACCTGCCCACCAGTTTGGAAGCGCCGCGCATTGAAACCGCGCACGGCGAAACGCTCTCACCGCTCAACCCGATGGGCGTGAAAGGCGCGGGCGAAGCGGGCGCAATTCCTGTGGGACCTTTATTTGCACAAGCGCTGGAAGACGCGCTGCACGATGTGGATTTTGAGATTTTGGAAATTCCGATTAATTCAAATCGGCTGTGGGAGATTGTAAATAAAAGAAATTAGAGATTAGAGAATTACTTCGCTTCATTCTCAGTCGAAGGTTGATTCTTGACCTTCGGCTTTTTGTTTAGCTTCAAGTTTTCCCATGCTATAATTTTGTCAATACGCTTATTGTGGAGATTCCATGTCCTTCCATTCCAAACTGCTTGACCTGCTTCAAACCGACCCGCGCTTTGTGGATGACGATGGCGAACTCGTGCTTGCCGCCGTGCAGGACGCGGCTTGGAAAATTGACCATGCCCTCGTCAAACGCCTGCTTTCAAACAAGGAAATCAAAGCCAAGTTTTTCGATGAGATTGACGGGCACTGGATTTTCAACGTCAACACCTTTCTGGAATACATCTCCCAAAAGAACTTTCTGGATAATTCCTACACCCGCTTTCGCAACCGCATCGGCTTGACGATTGACGGCAAGTATTTGCGCGAGCGCGGCGAAGTGGCGCTGGTTTGGCCCTACAAGGACTGCTATCTGGAAGGCGGGCAGACGAAGGAAGAAGAAAAGCGCAAGGAGATTTTCTTCAATGAAGCGCTGGCGCAGGATGAAATCAACCGCCTGCTTGACCCCAAAGTATTGACCAACTTCACGCGCTACACGGCAAAGGGCAAAGAGAAGGTGACGGGCTTCCGCCGCGATGAAAACGGGGTGATACGCGAGAATTTAATCATCAAAGGCAACAACCTGCTTGCCCTGCATACGCTCAAAACCCAGTTTCGCGGACGGGTGAAGTTGATTTACATTGACCCGCCGTATAACACGGGGAGCGATGATTTCAAATACAACGACAACTTTCGGCATTCATCTTGGTTGACTTTTATAAAAAATCGAACGGAAATTGCCAAGATTTTATTGCGTTCAGATGGCGTTATTTTTGTGAATTGTGACGACAACGAGCAAGCCTATTTGAAAATCATAATGGACGAAGAATTTGGACAAGAAAATTTTGTTGCTTGTTTTATTTGGAATCACCGCAAATCGAGCCAGAACGACATTGATGTATCTTTGTCGCACAATTACATTTTGTGCTATGCAAGAGATAGGCAAAATTTCAGGCTAAATCCACTTGGAATTGATGACGAAAAATTCAGCAATCCTGATAATGACCCAAAAGGTGATTGGGTGGCTGACCCGATGGACGCTCCCGCTATTCGTGAAAACTTGATGTATGAAATAGTTAATCCAAACACGGGCGAGTCTTTTTATCCACCTGAAGGTAGGCATTGGCGCTTCACAAAAGAAAAATTTAAAGAAGCCCTTGCAGAAGGTAGAATTATTTTTGGGAAAACAGGCAAAGGGCGTCCCCAATATAAACGCTATAAATTTGAAGCAGAAGCGCGGGGAACGAACCCTTTTACCATTTGGGATGATGTTGGCACAGCAACTGAAGCCACAAAAGATTTGATGAAATTGTTTGAAACAAAACGGGTTTTCTCAACGCCAAAACCTGAACGATTGCTTGAACGGATTATTCATGTCTCCACACAGCCAAACGACATCGTTCTCGACTTCTTCCTCGGCTCAGGCACCACCGCCGCCGTCGCGCACAAAATGGGGCGGCAGTACATCGGCATTGAGCAAATGGATTACATCGAAAGCATCCCCGTTGAGCGGCTCAAAAAAGTCATTGCGGGCGAGCAGGGCGGCATTTCCAAAGCCGTCAACTGGCAGGGCGGCGGCGATTTTATCTACTGTGAATTAATGAAATATAACGAAGCCTTCATGGAACGCATTCAGGCGGCGCAAGACAGCGAAGAATTGCTGGACATTTGGCAAGAGATGGCGGAAGGTTCGTTTTTGAATTGGTACGTCAACCCCGCAATGCCCGATGAAGCCATCAAGGATTTTGAAGCGATTGGCGACCTTGAAAAACAAAAGAAATTGCTGGCGGAACTGCTGGACAAAAACCAGTTATACGTCCATCTTTCCGAGATAGACGACGCGCAATTCAAGGTCAGCAAGGAAGATAAGGCGTTGAACAAGGCGTTTTATGGAGAGTAACCGTCCGCGAATAGGACACGAATGGGTGGGTTGCTGGCATTCGTTTATTCGTGAAAAAACTTGCCCTGAGCCTGCCGAAGGGTTCGTGGATGGGTTTTGGGAGAGACCGTCCACGAATAGGACACGAAGGCGCGAATGTATCCGCGAATGGCATTCGTTTATTCGTGAAATATTCGTGGATGGTTCTTTAAGAGTAGGAGAGACCTATGCCTCTTGTAACTGACGCAACCAACAATGACTTGACCTACAAACTTATTGGCTTGGCGATGGAAGTCCACAATGAAATTGGTCATGGCTTCAAAGAAGAAGTG
This sequence comes from Anaerolineales bacterium, assembly GCA_034434495.1. Taxonomy (GTDB): domain Bacteria; phylum Chloroflexota; class Anaerolineae; order Anaerolineales; family Villigracilaceae; genus Villigracilis. The sequence goes on along the minus strand of DAOTZE010000005.1, from coordinate 15,683 downwards.
TACGAAAAGGCTTACGAAGTCAAACTCAATCATGCAGGCATCGAGCCGTTCCGCCAATTTGAAGTCTTTGTAGATTACGAAGGCGAGCGGGTCGCAACCTTTTATTTGGATTTGTTTCCGAACCAGCAGGTTGTTGTCGAAATCAAAGCGTTCAGCCATCAACTAACGAATGATGAATTGGCGCAGGTCATCAATTATCTCAAAGCCACTGGCGCGCCTGTGGGTTTATTGTTCAACTTTGGGCGCAGAAGGCTCGAATATCGGCGTGTCTTCCCCGGCAAGGATATGAAACCCGTTCAAAGGATTGGAAGAGATAATGCAATCAAAAAGTAGGAGACCGTCCACGAATATAGCCACGAATGCGCGAATGTATCCGCGAATGGCATTCGTTTATTCGTGAAATATTCGTGGATGGTATGTACGAGAACAAAACACGCTACTCATAGGATTTATCAAGCATGACTTCTGGCGCACCCTTCCTCTACGAAACCCTCAACGCCGTCGAAAGCATGGGCTTTCTCAAAAAAGAAATTCCCGCTTCCGTGCGGCTGAATCTCAACCCCGCTTACGAACTGCGCGACTATCAAATCCGCGCCTTTGCGCGTTTCTTCCACTGCTTCAAAAACGACTACGAAGGCAAAACCTACCCCCTGCATTACCTGTTCAACATGGCGACGGGCAGCGGCAAAACGCTCATCATGGCGGGGCTGATTCTGTATTTGTACGAGCAGGGCTATCGCAACTTCCTGTTCTTCGTCAATTCCACCAACATCATCGAAAAGACCAAAGATAATTTTCTCAATCCCGCCTCCATCAAGTATCTCTTCGCGCCTGAACTCAACATTGCCAATCGCCGCGTGCGCGTCACGCCCGTCCAAAACTTTGAAGGCGCGAACCAGAACGAAATCAACATCTGCTTTACCACCATCCAAAAACTTCATTCCGACCTGACGGCGCAAAAAGAAAACGCCGTCACCTATGAAGATTTTCGCAAGCATAAGGTGGTTTTGATTGCCGATGAAGCGCATCACATGAACGTGGCGACCAAATCGGAAATGGAAATGTTCGAGAGTTGGGAAAACACCGTCCAGCGCATCTTCGAGCAAAACGCCGAAAATCTCCTGCTGGAATTCACCGCCACGCACGACTTCACCCACCCCGCCATGGTGGAAAAATACCGCCGCAAGGTCATCTTCCGCTACGACCTGCCCGAATTCCGCAATGACCGATTTTCAAAAGATGTGACACTGGTCTATTCCGACTTTGACTTGGACGAGCGCATCATCCAAGCCCTCATTCTGAGCCAGTACAAGCGCGAAGTCGCCGCCAAATACCGCATCAACCTGAAACCTGTCATTTTGTTCAAGGCGCAGAAAACCATTGCCCAATCGCAGGAAAACAAAGCCAACTTTCACAAGATTATTGACCGCCTCTCCGCCCAAGACATTGAAAACATCCGCCTCAAATCGAACATTGAAATTGTCCGCCGCGCCTTTGCCTTTTTCGCCGCTCAGGGCGTTACCTCCGCCGCCCTTGCCGAGCGGCTCAAGCGCGAATTTGCCGCAGAGTTTTGCCTTTCGGTGAACGATGAAACCGAAAAGGAACATTATCAAATTCTGGTCAACACGCTGGAAGATAAAGCCAACCGCATCCGCGCCATCTTCGCTGTGCAAAAACTCAACGAAGGCTGGGACGTGCTGAACCTGTTCGATATTGTCCGCTGTTACGAACCGCGCGACACAGGCAGGGCGAAAATCGGCACAACCACCCTATCCGAAGCGCAGTTAATCGGACGCGGGGCGCGTTACTTTCCCTTTACCCTTCCCGACCACCCCGACCGCTTCCGCCGCAAATTTGACGGCAACCTGACCCACGAATTGCGCGTGATTGAAGAACTGCACTATCACAGCATCAACGACTCCCGCTACATTGCCGAAATTCGGCAGGCGTTGGTGGAGCAGGGCATCATGGATGAAAACGAAGTCACCAGAGAATTGAAACTCAAAGACTCGTTCAAGAAAACGCCGTTTTACAAATACGGCTTGATTTACACCAACCGCGCGGTGGAAAAAGATTATCGGCGCGTGCAATCGTTTGCCGATTTAGGCGTGAAGAAAAGAAACTACGTTCACATCATCGCCACGGGTCACGGCGCCGCGGAAACCGTCCTCGCTGGCGGCAAGCAAAACGCCGTCATCAAAGATAATCAGTCCAAAGATATTGCCGTGAGAGACATCAGCCCGCATGTGGTTCGCTCAGCCATTGCCCGCAATCCATTCTTCACCTTTGCCAATCTCAAAAAGTATTTTCCCAATCTTCCATCTATCAGAGACTTTATCGCTTCCAAAGAGTATCTTGGCGGGCTGGAAATTACCTTTCAGGGCAACTTATACGGCTTGGAAGCAAACTACGCTGAACACCTTGCCGCCATGCTGGGCGTCTTGAATCAAATTGAAACGGAAATTCGGGCGCAAATCGCTGATTATGAAGGCTCAAAAGAATTCACGCCCGCCCGCATTCATGAAATCTTCCACGACAAGACGCTGAAATTTTCCAAAGACAATGAACGCGGCAAGGATGACCCGCAGTTTGAGCATGAAGTCAAAACAAAAGATTGGTTTGCGTTCAATACGATTTATGGAACAAGCGAAGAAAAAGCCTTCGTGCGAATGTTGGATAGGCAGATTGAAAAACTAAAGGAGCAATACGAAAGTATTTATCTTCTCCGCAACGAAGGGCATTTTGCCATCTACAACTTTTCAGACGGCGCAACTTTCCAGCCTGATTTTGTTCTTTTCCTGCATGAGAAAAACGGAAAGTCACTCACCTATCAACTGTTTATCGAGCCAAAAGGCAAACACCTTACCGACAAAGACCGCTGGAAAGAAGCGTTTTTGAAAGAAATCAAGCAGGCATTTGGCAACAAGGTTTTGAAACTCGAAGAATCAAAGTATCGTTTAGTCGGCGTGCCGTTTTATAACAACGAAGATGAAAATGCTTTTCGAGAAATCTTAGAAAATGCATTAAGCGATTAGCCATGCTTTTCCACCCGAAATATGATTGATTCACAAAAATTTGAGCAAATCAAAAATCTGTTGCCCATTTTGCAAAATGCCGAGCCGCAAATGGCGCAAGAGTTTCAAAAGTCTGCTTTTATCATTTCCATTCCGAAAGGCAAAGACATCTTCATAGAAGGCGACCGTGTAGAAGGCATTGGGCTTTTACTTTCTGGCATGGTGCGGGTGTATAAAATCGGCGAAACAGGGCGAGAGATTACCCTATATCGGTTTGGCGTAGGCGAAGGGTGCATCCTCACTGCCAGCGCCATTCTGAACGACAAGTCGTTTCCAGCCATTGCCACCGTAGAACAAGATGCAGAAGCGCTTATGATTCCGTCGAACGTGTTTCGAGAGTGGATTCATCGCTACCCCATTTGGAGCGAGTTTATTTTTAATTTACTTTCGCAAAGGCTCGCCAGCGTCATGACGATTGTGGACGAAGTGGCTTTTCGGCGCATGGATATTCGCGTGGCGGCTTTATTGCTAAATCGCACGCGAAACGAAAACCCTATCAAAATCACTCATCAAGAAATTGCCGCCGAGTTAGGCAGTTCGAGAGAAGTGATTAGCCGAATTTTGGACGACTTTTCCGATTCGGGCATCGTCCGCCTAAGCCGCGGGACCATTGAAATTATAAATTTTGACCTGCTAAAATCCCGCACGGCTATGTGACATTGTCACAGACAAGAAACGCGCTATCTCCTACAATGGGGCAATTCAACAAGAAAAGGAGATAAGATATGAATGTACTTGAAATGTTATTTGGAAGACAAGCCGCGGCAATTTCGCCCGCTGAATTAAGTGAAAAAATGAAAAACGGCAAAAAACCGTTTGTGTTAGATGTGAGGCAACCGCAAGAATATAATCAAATCCATATTGACGGCGCAAAGTTAATCCCGCTAAGCGAGTTATCTTCACGCTTAAATGAATTGCCCAAAAACAGAGAAATTGTGTGCGTATGCCAATCGGGCAACAGAAGCGGGTCTGCCACAAAGCTACTGCTCAATGCAGGGTATAACGCTGTTAATTTAAGCGGCGGCATGTTGGCGTGGCGCAGCGCACGTTTGCCAGTAAAAAAGGGATAACGATGGTATTGCAATTTGCATTAGGCGTTGCAATTGGGTTTTCGCTAGGGTTGCTTGGCGGCGGCGGTTCAATCTTAACCGTACCTGCGCTGGTGTACCTTGTCGGTCAACCGCCTAATTCGGCAATCGCCGCTTCGCTGGTCATCGTTGGAGCGAATAGCGCCACAGGCGCAATGTTTCATCATCGTCAAGGCACATTAAATTGGCGAGTAGCGGCGATATTTGGCGGTGCGGGCATGGTTGCGGCTTATCTTTCGGCTGGCTTAACCGCTTCATTCTCGCCTGCTGTTATATTGATTTTGTTCGCGCTGCTGATGCTAATAATCGGAATAGCGCTTTTACGAAAAAAAGAAAATAAAGAAAACTTTATTACAAAATCAAAATCAATTTCGCACATCATTGGCGGCGGAATAATAGTCGGCACGCTGACAGGCTTGCTCGGCGTGGGCGGCGGGTTTTTGATTGTTCCCGCATTAACCATGCTGGTCGGTTTGCCCATGCACACGGCGGTAGGCACTTCTTTAGCGATTATTGCGGCAAATAGTTTGGCGGGGTTTTTAGGTCATCTTAAAATGATTTCGCTCGACCCAACTCTAACATTGACGTTCGTTTTTGCGGGGCTCATCGGCAGTTTTGCAGGCGTAAAACTTTCCAGCCGCATTTCGTCTTATTCATTACAGAGAATTTTTGCGGCGTTTGTTATCGCTTTAGCGCTTTTCATACTGTACGACAATGTAACAAAACTGTTTTAGAAAGGAAATCAAATTATGTATTTACAACAATATTTTATCGAAGGATTAGGATGCGTCTCTTACTTGATTGGATGTGAATCGCGCGGGGCGGCGGCAGTAATAGACCCCGACCGCGACGTGCAAAAATATCTAAATACAGCCAAAGAACGCGGCTTGCAAATTACCCACATCATCGAAACGCATTTACACGCCGACCATGTTTCGGGCAATACCGAGTTGGCGGCGCGCACAGGCGCAGATATTTACTTGCACGAAGCCAGCGGCGCCGAGTTTGCGCATAAGACATTAAAGCACAATGATGCGATTCAATTAGGCAATATTCAAATCAAGGCTATTCATACGCCGGGTCACACGCCTGAGAGCATCACGTTGCTCGTTTCAGATACCACTCGCGCCAACGAACCTTGGCTGGCATTAACAGGCGACACATTATTTGTAAACGATATTGGCAGACCCGATTTAGTCGGCGCGCAAGCCGCATTAGGCTTAGCAAAAGAAATGTACCGAAGCGTGTTTGATAAGATTTTGCCGTTAAACGATAGTTTGTTAATTTACCCGGGTCATGGGGCTGGCTCATTGTGCGGAAAATCCATCGGCGCTATGAAATCTTCCACGCTTGGGTTTGAACGTAAATATAACCCTGCCTTACAACCGCGCTCGCAAGAAGAGTTTGTGGCGTTTGCAACCAGCGAGCTTCCGAATCAACCTGCAAATCACACGCGAATTAAGACAATCAATCGTAAGGGTCCAAAACCGCTAGGAGATATTCCCCCAAAGCCGCTGAGCGTTCAACAAGCCGTTGAAATTTTTCAAAAAGGCGCGGCGTTATTAGATATGCGCTCAAAAGACGAGTTTAGCAAAGCGCACATTCCTGGTTCGGTTCATATTGAATTTGATTCTCAATTGAGCAACCGCATTGGTTTCATGCTTCCATCCGATGCGCCGATTGTCTTATTGCTTGAAGACGCTTCACAATATAAAGAAATTGTTTATGCGCTGGCACGAGTAGGTTATGAAAATACGCTCGGCTATCTAGCTGAAAGTTTACAAGCCTGGCAACATGCAGGCTTGCCATTAACCGCCGGGTATATTATTGACGTAGAACCAGCAGAGTTAAGCCAAATGCTAAAGAACTGCTCAAACGGCGATTGCCCAACTATAGTGGACGTTAGAGAAGCGTGGGAATATCAACAGGGGCATGTGCCGGACGCAAAATTGATTCCGTTAGGTCAGTTAGCAAGCAGGTTAAACGAATTAAATCCTGAAAAGCCTGTGGCAGTAATATGCGCCAGCGGGTCGCGCAGTCAGTCTGCGGCGGGGTTGCTTGGGCAAAAAGGGTTTAAGACAGTTTATAACGTGCTTGGCGGCACAAACGCGTGGATATATAGCGGGCTGGAAATTGAAAAAACATAAGTTAAATACATAGGACAATACAATGTCAAAACATAAATCAAAACTTCATAAACGGCAAAATAACGTATGGGTATGGGGTATTGTTATTCTTTTTGCAATAGGGTTTGCCGTATGGCGAAACAGTTCAAATTCAGCAGCCAGCGAATACCCGTTAGAAATTTCTCTGGAAGAAGCAATAGCCAAACAAGAAGCGGGCGCGCTTATTCTTGATGTGCGCCAGCCAGAAGAATGGAATGAATATCATGTGCCAGGCTCCACTTTAATTCCGCTTGGCGAGCTCGCCTCGCGTGTAAACGAATTACCCCGTGACCGAGAAATTGTCGTTGTGTGTCGTTCAGGAAACCGAAGCCAACAAGGGCGAGATATATTGCTCAACGCAGGCTTTACGCAAGCGACCAGTTTGGCGGGCGGGTTATCGCAATGGCGGGCGGCGGGGTATCCTGTGGTTAGCGGTCCGTAAGTAAACAAAGGAGATTCCCATGAAATCGTGGTTGTTTGTTGTTTTACAGTTTGGCGCGTTGGGTTTAATCGCCGCCACGGGTCCGCTTCTGGCTTCCAATATTTGGCTGCTCGCCCTTGAATTGGCGGGCATTGCGCTTGGCGCTTGGGCGGTGTGGAGCATGGGAGTTTTCAACTTCAATATCACGCCCGATGTTAAACGCGGAAGCCGCTTGGTGACTACGGGTCCGTATGAACTTATTCGCCACCCTATGTACACGGCGCTGCTTCTAATCACGCTTCCGTTAATCGTCAACTACTTTAATGCGCTTCGATTATTCATTTGGATGATTTTATTTATCACATTAATATTCAAATTGTCTTACGAAGAAACGTTGTTAATGAAATTCCATAAAGAGTATGCTGAATATATAAAAACATCCTATCGCATCATCCCCTTTTTGTATTGAGAATACTTTTGGCGGTTTTCTCTTAGAGGTTAGAAGAATCTCTGGAAAAGAGAGTAGGGACTAGAAATTGCTCTCTAGCCTCTACTCTCTGCTTACGGCATCGGGTTCATCAATTGAAAATAATTTCCATCAGGGTCTGCCAAGGTTGCAATAGAACCGCCGCCCATGTCATAAGGTTCTTTAATCACCACAGCCCCAGCAGATTTAATCCGCGCAAATTCCGCTTGCACATCCGCTGTTTCAAAATTTAGCATAATGCGTCCGGGGTCTTTGGTTTTGCCGCCCATTTCAGAGTGATTCAAAATTCCCAAAAAACCGCCGCCCACTTGCCAACCCCAAAAACCATTTTCTGAGTCAACCATATCCGCTGGCTTGCCTAATACTTTTTCATAAAAAGCCGCCAACGCTTGCGGTTGAGTCGTGCCAATCATTACCGAATTTAGATTTAACATGGGTCACATCCTTTCTGTTTGATTTTAGAACATTAATTCTATTTTGGCAAGAGTTTTCGTTTTGCAAAATACAACAATAAGGCAGAGAATTTTCAATCAAAAACATAGATTCTCTTTGTTCGTGAGATAATTACAAAAAGGTTATACAACCAATGATTTTAGTCACAGGCGCAAGCGGAAAGACAGGCAAAGCGGTTATCAAATCACTTTCAAAAATTGAAAGTGTATGCGCCTTTATTCGAGATGAAAAACATGTTGATTCTCTAAAATCTCTTGGCGCGGAAAAGGTATATATTGGAGATTTAGAAAATAAATCGGCGCTGCTTTCTGCCGCAAAAAATATCCGAGCTATTTATCATATTTGCCCAAATATGAATTTTCAGGAATCAGTAATTGGTAAATTGGTCATTGAGGCGGCAATAGAGAATGGCATTGAACATTTTGTATATCATTCTGTATTACACCCGCAAATTGAAGCGATGAATCATCACTGGCAAAAGATGCGTGTGGAAGAGATGATTTTTGAGTCTGGAATTCCGTTCACGATTCTACAACCTGCCCCCTACATGCAGAATTTGTTAGCAAATTGGAAAAGCATTATTGAAAATGGGGTATTGAAAGTTCCATATTCTGTTGAATCAAAATTCAGTTTTCTTGACCTTGAAGACCTTGCCGAAGTTGTGAAAATTGTTTTAACTCAAGACAATCATAAAAACGCAATTTATGAGTTGGCAGGAACAGAGCCCACGTCGCATATTGAGGCGGCAGAAATATTCAGCAAAATTCTAAAGCGAGAAGTAAAAGCGGAAAAAGAAGAGATTAGCGACTGGAGATTGAAAGTCTCAGGTTTGAGCGAATACGCTTTAGAAAATTTGGTCAGGATGTTTGAGTATTATGATAAGTGGGGATTGGTTGGAAATCCAAATGTGTTGAAGTGGGTTTTGAAAAGGGAGCCGACTCCGTTAGAAAAATTTGCAAACAGGAATCTATACGCAGAGCTCAAACCCACCCAATGAACGATAAAGCAATGTAAACTAAAGAAAGAAATAAAGCGAAGTTAATAGCGATTGCATAGCGCCGTTGACGTAAATATATTTGTATAATTGCCCCAAACAACGCCCAAATAGAAGTGGAACAAAACGAAAGCGCCGCAAACCCTAGACTAAACAACAATAACAAAAACTGATTTGAAACGGCGGAGCTTAAGAAGCCAGAAAATAAAGTCAGGGTAAAAATAATCAATTTGGGGTTAAGTAATTGAAGCGTAATGCCGTCTCTTAGTTTTAGGGGTTCGGGGATGTCTTCAGCCGCAGAATAACGATAACTGGCTTTTAGGATGGAGACGGCAAGATATAAAATATACCCAGCGCCGACATAGCGAAGTATTGGTTCGATAAAAGGCAAGCGGCTTAATAAGGCTGCGGAAAACCAGCCGCTTAACAACATGACGCAAAAGAAGCCAATCGCTAAACCCGCCTGATAATGTATGGTGCGTTTATAACCATATACCACCGCCATAGAAGCGGCGGAAATATTGCTCGGACCTGGCGTAAAAATTGAAATAAGCGCGTAAGAAATTACCGCGAAGAAATTGATTGTCATTTTTATTTTGTTTTTTGCTTGCTTTGAAATTGTGCGGCATATTGACCGGGCGTTATGCCAATGATTTTCTTAAATCTGCGCGTTAGGTGGCTTTGGCTGCTAAACCCAATTTCCGCCGCCGTTTGGGCTAGGGAGGCGCCAGATTCGATAAATTTTTGCGCGTGACGAATCCGAATGTTTTCTAAATATTCATGCGGCGGCATTCCCACTTCGTTTCGAAACGCTCGCAAAAGGTAGTATGGGCTAAACCCTACATGCAGGGCTAGTTCTTTCAGACTCACTTGTAGGCGAAAGCGTTCCTCAATATATTGGCGCGCTTTTTGAATAGCCTGCGTTTCATTGCCAATTTTTTGTTCCCGAAAAGAGGCATCGGTATATTGTTTGAGTAGTTGATTAAACGCTTGCAAAAAGTAAGTTTCCGTTTCTAAGGCTGGCGCGTTAGCCGAAAGGGTTTGATGCAAAAACAAGATATTCCGCGCCGCCGAAATAGAATTGACTTGGACTTCTTTGAAATATGGCGCAGACCGATGCCGCCCGGTTAAATCGAAAAGAATTGTTTCGAGATTAGCGACTGTTGGATATATGGAAATCAATTCAAAGCCATGTTCATCTACAGTCTCGCCTGTATGCACTATATCGGGATTAATGAAGATTACGCCGCCGGCAGAAGTTTTATAGCGCGCGCCCTGGTGCATAAAGGATTGTCTGCCGTTGGCAATTACGCTGAGGACATAATATTGGTGACTATGACGCGGATAGGCGTGATTTGTAAATTTAGCGTGTAGGCTGTTCATGTTTAATGGTGAATGATGGCGTTAGACGCGTCCATTCTTTGTTCATCTTAATGATAGGCGTTTTGTATCACAAAACAAGCGGAAAGGTCTTGCACAATATTGCTCTATTTGATTGTGTTACACTTTTGAAAATATGAATTTAGTTCGCATCATCTCCACCCCTGTTCACGCACAGAAGCGGTTGTTGAGCGACAACCAGTTAAAAATTTTGCATGTGTTTGATGAGGTTTGTAACTTAATCAATGGCAAACAAGAAGTTCTATCTATCGTCTCGCCTGAGGTTGGAAATGGACCGTTCAATTTCGTCCTTGAAGAGGCTATTATGTTTACAAGGCATTTTGATTTGGGGGCAAAGGTTTTGATTAAAGAAAATCAAATTTTGATTGAAGATTTAATTGTCTCGTTTGCCTACGCGCAAGAATGGAGCCCAGCGCCGAATTGGGCAGAATTAAGAAAGGGTAAAGATGAAATTATTCATCGGTTATCTTTACTACAAATTGACTATGAAAACGAGGCGTTTCTCCAGTTTGCATTCCCTCTTTCTAAAGCGATTAGAGGCGTGGATATTTCTACTACAAAAAACATTTCATCTAAACTTGCTGGTTTGGGAATGGGGCTCACCCCTGCTGGGGATGATTATTTGATGGGGGCTATGTATGCGGCTTGGATGATGCACCCGCAAGAGGTTGCAAAAAAGATTACGGAAGAAATTGCAAATGCGGCAACGCCATTAACAACTTCTCTTTCGGGCGCGTGGTTGAGGTCGGCGGCGAAGGGTGAAGCGGGAGAATTATGGCATGAGTTTTTTGATGCGTTAATTAAAAATGAAAATATCTATTTGCCAATGAGTCACATTCTTTCGGTGGGCGAAACTTCGGGGTCGGATGCGTTGATGGGGTTTCTAACAACATTGACCACAGACGGCTGAAGGAGGTCTGTGGTCAATTAACAATGGCAAGACGCACTCAGACTGAGTTGCCCTTGCTCCTGGCAACGACATCAAATTACTTTTTTCTCTCGCAATTGTTTCAAATCTTCATTTGAATAATTTAATAAGCGCGTCAATACTTCGTCTGTATGTTCGCCAAGCATGGGCGGGGGTTTGCGCACGTCGGCTGGGGTGTTGGATAATTTATAGGGAAAGCCGACCAGTTTCAATGTCCCGGCGGAGGCGTGTTGGGTTTCAAGAATCATTTCCCGCGCGCGAGCGTGTTCAAGAGCAAATACTTCTGGCACGGTGTTAATTCTTCCACATGGTAAACCCGCTTTTTGGAGTTGTTCGAGCCAATGGGCTGCGTCTTGAGTTGAAAATATTTGATTTAATTCATTTACTAAGGCGGCGCGATTTTCAACTCGTTGACGGTTGCTTCTGAATTGGGGGTCGGTTTTCCATTCGGGGCGATTTAATACATCGCACAAAATGCTCCATTGTTTTTCGTTGGCAACGCCGAGAATAAACCAAGTATCGCGCGCGCGAAAGGAATCATACGGGACCAGATTCGGATGGGCGTTGCCTAAACGGGTTGGCGTTTTTTGACCGACTAAATAATTTGAGGCGACATTGGTCAGTAAGGCGAGATGTGAGTCGAAAAGGGATATGTCAACAAGTTGACCTTCGCCTGTTATATCGCGCGCACGTAATGCGGCGAGGATGGCGGTGGAGGCGAACATACCAGATGTAATATCAATGATGGGAATGCCAACGCGAGATAACGCGCCATCGGCGGGGCCTGTAATGCTCATCATGCCGCCTTCGGCTTGAAGGACGGCGTCGTAACCTGGGCGTTCGGCATACGGACCTGTGCGACCATAGCCGCTGACTGAGCAGTAAATTAACTTGGGGTGAAGTTTATGCAAGTGGGTGTAGCCTAAACCTAGTTTATCTAAATCGCCTGTGCGATAGTTTTCTACGAACACGTCGCATTCGCCAGCCAGTTTTTTGATTATCGCTTGCCCTTCTTCGCTTTGGATGTTGACTGTGACGCTTCTTTTGTTTCGATTGGCGGCAATGAAGTAGGCGGATTCGCCGGGGTAATTTCCATAGGGTTTGCCTACAAACGGCGGTCCCCATCCGCGCGTTTCGTCGCCCACTTCTGGGCGTTCAATTTTTATGACGTCTGCGCCGAGGTCGCCGAGCATCATGGTGCAGTAGGGACCTGCGAGGGCGCGGGTCATGTCTAGGATTCGGATTCCGTTTAGTGGTTGCATGAGGTTTGTCCAGTGAGGGGGATGGGGGGTGGGGGATGGTGAATAGGGAATAGGGGATGGGGAATAGGGAATAGGGGATAGGGGATGGGGGATGGTGAATAGGGAATAGGGGATAGGGAATAGGGAATAGGGAGTGGGGGGGTTAGTAATTAGTTATCGAGCGGGGATTTGACGGCGAGGCCGCCGCGCTGAAGGACGTGGGTGTAGATCATGGTGGTGCGGACATCTTTGTGGCCCAGGAGTTCCTGGACGGTTCTAATATCGTATCCGCTTTGCAATAAGTGGGTCGCAAAGGAATGCCGGAAGGTGTGGGGGCTGACGCGTTTCTGAATGTCGGCTTTTTGCGCCGCTTCTTTGATCGTTCGCTGCAAGCCGGAGGGGTCGAGATGGTGGCGGCGTTCCTTCCCGCTGCGGGGGTCGGAGGAGCGTTTGGGCGCGGGAAAGAGGTATTGCCAGGCGAGTTCGCGGCCGGTATTGGGGTATTTTGTTTCGAGGGCATAGGGGAGGTAGACTTCGCCGCAGCCGGCAGCGAGGTCTTCTTCGTGGAGGAGGCGAACACGTTCGATCTGACGCTTCAGGTCGGGGACGACGATGCCGGGCAGGGGGACGATGCGGTCTTTTTCGCCTTTGCCATCGCGCACCGTGATGCATTTGTACTCAAAGTCAACATCCTTGACACGCAAGCGGACGCATTCCATCAGGCGCAAGCCGGAGCCGTAGAGCAATTGCGCCATGAGTTTGTGAATTCCGTTCATGAGGCTGATGATGCGGAGGATTTCTTCGCGGCTGAGGACGGTGGGGAGGCGTTCGGGGCGTTTTGCGGCAGAAAGGAGGATGGGTTCGATTTCCTTGTGCAGAACTTCACGGTAAAGGAAAAGGATGGCAGAGAGCGCCTGGTTTTGGGTGGAGGCGGCGACGGAACGTTCAGAAGCGAGGTAAATGAGGAAGGCTTGGATTTCAGGAGCGCCCATTTCGTTTGGGTGACGTTTCTTGTGGAAGAGTATGTAACGCCGTGCCCAATCCAGGTAGGTTTCCTCCGTGCGGTAGGAGTAATGCTGGGAGCGCAGGGCGTCGCGCATTTGGTCGAGGAGTTTTTTTGCCATAGGCGCTTGACTTGGGGATGGATTCAGTATTATAACAAAAACGATAGTTGGCTGTTCTTGCGATTTAGGCTGAAGGCTGCATAAATTTTACACTATTCTTGAAAGATTCAATCCATAGACTATTATGATGAGGAGATCAACCGAGCACATAGTTAGCCACCCCCTTCCATATCAAGGTTAAGAGCAAAGACAAATGACCTTATCCCATAAATTAGTTTCAGGTTGGCAAAATTGCGATTTAGAATCGAAGCCATATTTGTTTCCCGATGATGTACCGCACATGACCAGCGGTAATTTCAAAATTTTTCAATCGTTTAATGAATATGTTTCAAGTGAAGAGTTTGGATTATCTCCCGAAACAAAGTTACACACTGGATTATTACCAATTCCTTATGTTGGCAATCTTGAAAAAGCATCAATTTTTGTTCTCATGCTAAATCCTGGGCTTTCAGCAGGTGATTATTTTGCAGAACAACAGCCAGAGTTTAGAAATGCACAAATTCAAAACTTGCGACAGGAAAATGGAAGCATTAAATATCCGTTTGTTTTTCTAAACCCACAATTTGCTTGGCATCCTGGCTTTGGTTATTGGCACAAGAAATTTGGCGCAGTTATCGAGAAATTGGCGATTCAATCAGGAACAACTTATCAAGAAGCAATGAGCGTTTTGGCTAAAAATTTGGCGTGTTTGGAGTTACTTCCCTATCATTCAAAGTCTTTTGGTTCTGGGTCATTGCTCAAAGTATTACCTTCAGTTAAAGTCATGCAAAGTTTTGTCCATGAAGTCTTGATTCCGAAGGCAAAAGACGGTAAAGTTATCATCATTGCTACTCGTGGTGTTAAAAATTGGCAACTGCCCAAACAGAAAAATATTATTACTTATGAAGGTGGCGAAACCCGTTCGGCTCATTTATCACCTTCAAGTCGTGGTGGCATGGCTATTACCAATCATTTGAGTCTGTGAAAACAAAAAGGTGGCTAACAAAGCGTGCACCCGACGCTGGGGATTCTGGCGCGATTCCAAGCCTTTTTCTACGCCTCAGCATTTTCCCAGTCGGACGGCGTCCCGCCGCCCGCCCCAGCGCGGGTAACGCAAACCGTTAGGCAACCCCTTCTTCGGCAAAGGTTATAATTTGCTTATGGCTGTTATCGTTTCCCTTCGAGATTTGGTTGATGAATTACAAACACTCTCAGACGAGAGTCATGTCTATTTGAATAAAGTCACTGGCAAAGTTATTTCAATTACAGATGATGATTTTGCGATGGTAAGAAATGCGGAAGAAGATGACGGTGAAATTACCGACAATTCGAGTGAATATTCAGATTTAGAGACAGAGTTTTTCCAAGATGTAAAAAACGTTTTATTGCTAGATGACGATTATCTGAAACTCCCAAGCAAGTTTGATATTGATGAGTATGAGATTATGGAAAGATTTTGTCTTTCCATTTCAGATGAAAAAATCAGCGATATACTTTTAAGTAAAATTCGTGGTTCTGGGGCGTTTCGCAGATTCAAAGATACGATTTATCGTTATGGGATTGAAAAAGATTGGTTCAAATTTCGTGATGAAGCCTACAAAGAAATTGCTATCGCATGGCTTGAACGCAAAGGCTTTGCTTATTCTGACGACATGAATAAACGAGAGCAAAGTATTTGAGAAAATTTCATCATAGACAAGTCATGTTTTTGGTAGTTGCCAAAGATCGAATCATATGCAATAATTTTGTCAGTTTAACGGTGGTGTCTTTCTTTAGCCATCGTTTTGGTAAGCGAGCAGGTTGCCTAACAAAGCGTGCAGCCGACGTGTGGGATTCTGCTCGATTTTCAAGTATTTTTCTGGCTTGGATATTTTTCTGCTTCCGAGTAGAATCTCATCCCACCCACACGCGGCTAACGCAAACCGTTAGGTGCTTCATGCCATTCCAAAAAGAGAGATACCCCGCGAATTGGAAAGAAATAAGCCTGCGTATTCGGGCGCGTGCTGGTGGTAAGTGTGAGTTTTGCGGCGCAGAGAATTACAAACCGCATCCAGTCACAGGCTCTAAAGTTGTTTTGACTGTGGCACATCTTGACCACAATCGGCAAAATTGCGCCGATGAAAACTTGAAGGCATTATGTCAGCGTTGCCACTTGACCTATGACGCAAAACATCATGCTCTCAATGCCGCAACAACTCGCCATAAGCGCAAGTTGGAAAGCGGGCAACTTGAATTATTGGCACGCACCTAACATCGCGTGCACTGGACTTGCGCCCACAGAGGCGCAAGATAGGACAGGCGAAGCGGGCGCAAGCCAGTAACGCTTGC
>DAOTZE010000004.1:0-192655 GCA_034434495.1 Anaerolineales bacterium | reverse complement strand
GTTGGGCTGGATTATTTGAGTTTAGGTCAACCGCTGAGTACGCTTTCTGGCGGCGAATGCCAAAGAATTAAATTGGCGAGCGAACTGCACAAAAAGGGGAGCGTTTACGTCATGGATGAACCCACCACTGGGTTGCACATGTCGGATATTGGGCATTTGCTGGAAGTGATAAACCGCCTCGTGGATACGGGCAACACGGTCATCGTGATTGAGCATAATCTACACATCATCAAAAACGCAGATTGGATTATTGACATGGGTCCCGAAGGCGGCAGCAAAGGCGGAGAAGTGATTTTCACTGGCACGCCCAAACAGTTGTTAAGCGCGAAGCGTTCGTTGACGAGTCAATATATCAAATAGTATATGTCATTGCGAGCCGCATTTGTTGCGACGAAGCAATCTTCAACTTAATAATGAGATTGCTTCTTCGTGACTTTGCCACTCCTCGCAATGACATGAGGAGAATATGTGAAAACTTTTTATCAAATTTTAGGCAATACCGTTTTAGCCAACGTCACCAACATGACGGTTTGGTTTGCGATGGTGTTTTTCATTTATCTTGAAACGAAATCTGTCACCGCCACTTCGATTGTTTCGGGTATTTATCTTGTGCTGACCGCTAGCTTAGGCATTTGGTTCGGAAGCATCGTGGACCATAACAAGAAAAAGAACGTCATGATTCTTTCGGGTTTAATTTCATTGATTATTTATATCATCGGCTTTGGAATGTATCTTGCTCTTCCTGCCGAAACATGGAAGAACCCAACCAGCGTCACACTCTGGGTTTTTAATATCCTTCTATTAGTAGGCGTGATTGCGGGGAATCTTCGCTCCATTGCCGTGCCGACCTTAGTGACGATTTTAATCCCCGAAGACGAACGCGCTCAAGCCAACGGTTTGGTCGGCACAGCCTTTGGCATTGCGTTTTTAATTTGTTCCGCCATCAGCGGCGTTTTAGTGGGCGCGGGCGGCATGTTTTATGTGCTGATTCTCGGAATTGGCATGATGATAATTTCCATCACGCATATTTGGCTTTTGCCAATTCCCGAAAAAGAAATTGTGCATCTCGAACATCAACAAGGCAAAGTGGATTTGCGCGGGACGTATAAAGTGGTCGCCGCTATTCCCGGCTTATTGGCGTTAATCCTCTTCACCACCATCAACAACTTTTTAGGCGGCGCATTCATGGGGCTGATGGACGCCTACGGCTTATCGCTTGTTTCGGTGGAAGTGTGGGGCTTGCTTTTTGCCGTTATCAGTTGCGGCTTCATCGTCGGCGGTTTATTCATTTCAAAATATGGGTTAGGCAAAAACCCATTGGTTGCCATGTTCTCCGCCAACATCATTATTTGGATTATCTCCGCCGTTTTTACCATTCAACCTTCCATTGTGTTACTATCTGTCGGAATGTTTATTTACATCAGCGTTGTGCCGTTTATCGAAGCCGCCGAACAAACGATTTTACAAAAAGTGGTGCCGCATGAAAGACAAGGCAGAGTGTTTGGATTCGCTCACAGCGTGGAACAATCCGCTTCGCCTCTGACGACGTTTCTCATTGGTCCAATCGCGGAGGCATTTTTCATCCCCTTTATGACCACCGGCGCGGGCGTTGGCTTAATCGGCTCGTGGTTTGGCACAGGACCCGATAGAGGCATTGCATTGGTATTCACAGTCACGGGGATTATTGGTTTAATTCTCACCGTCTATGCTATGAACACCAAATACTACAAATTATTATCCGATAGATATATGTATGGAGAAAGCGAAACCTTGCCTGAAGCGGAATTGGCGTAAACATAACCCTCAACCTACCCCTCTCCCAAAAGGAGAGGGGACTCGCCTCCCTTCTCCAATGGGATGCTTCGCGAGGGCTGGGGATGAGGGAAAAAGAGATTTTCATGCCTGCACAAAAATCTGATTTTCCAAAAATTGGTTCGCCTGCCACAAACGCGTTGGCGGTTGAAGGCTATACTCAACTTAAGCAATTGACCAAACTCAGCGAGGCGGAATTGTTGCAAATGCACGGGGTGGGTCCGAAAGCCGTGCGGATTTTGAAAGAAGCGTTGAAAGCGAAAGGCTTATCGTTTAAGCCAGCCAAAGCGGGGGAGAAGTTACGAAAGAAAGGCTCAACCGTCAGCCGCACAGACGCGGTGGATGAGTTTATGCTGGGGTTGAGTCACCCGCTCAAAGCGGAGGTGGAAGCGTTGCGGTCTATCATCAAAAGCGCGGATAAACATATCAATGAAGAAATAAAATGGAAAGCGCCGTCGTTCAATTACAAAGGCGAATACTTGGCGACGTTTAATCTGCGCGATACAAAACGAATCCATCTTGTGTTTCATAACCCGATGATAGCCAAAGTGAAAAGCGCTTTGCTGGAGGGCGATTATAAAGATAGGCGTATGGCGTATTTTGCGGATATGAACGACATCAAAGCCAAACAAGCCGCTTTGGTGAAAGCGTTGAAAGATTTAATTAAGTTGCAGAAGAAGTAAACTGCCTCGAAGGTTTTTGAAAAACTTTCGGAGCGGCGGAAAGGAATGTATAAAATGAAAGTTCACCTGATTGACGGGACATACGAATTATTTCGCGCGCATTTTGGCGCGCCGCCGAAAAAATCTTTAAGCGGGCAAGAGGTGGGCGCAACGCTTGGGCTCATTCGCAGTTTGTTGATGTTGTTGCAAACCGAAGGCGTGACGCATGTGGCGGCGGCGTTTGACCATGTGATTGAATCGTTTCGCAATAAGATGTATGCAGGCTACAAAACCAGCGAAGGCGTTGACCCGATTATCTTAAATCAATTTGAAATTGCCGAAAAAGCGGTCGCCGCTTTGGGCGTGCCTGTTTGGTCTATGGTCAAGTTTGAAGCGGATGATGCGATTGCAACGGCGGCGGCAAAATTCAAAAAAGAAAAATCGGTCGAGCAAGTCGTCATCTGCTCTGTGGATAAAGATTTGACTCAAATGGTGGACGGCAAAAAAGTGATTTGTTGGGATAGGCGGCGTGAAATCCTTTTGGATGAAAAAGGCGTGGTTGAAAAATTCGGCGTGAAACCAGAATCAATTCCAGATTATCTTGCATTAGTAGGGGATTCAGCAGACGGCTACCCCGGTATTAAAGGCTGGGGCGCGGCTTCCGCCTCCGCTGTGTTGGCGAAGTTTAAGCATATTGAGGCGATTCCCAAAGACCCGAAAAAACTTCCGTTCAGTTTGGGGCGCGCAACGACATTGTTGGAAAATCTCCAAGCAAATTATCAAGACGCTTTATTGTTTAGAGAATTATCCACGCTTCGGCAGGATGTGCCATTGAAAGAAAGTTTGAACGATTTGGAATGGAAGGGCGCGACTTCCAAATTAGAGCAAGTGTGCAAAGAATTGCGCGAGGAAAGAATTTTGGAACGGGTGAAAAAGTGGAGGTAGGGCGATAACCCATCATACTGCGCGGTCTATCGCCCTAAGGTTGATTTAAGGAATTTCATTCACATCATACGGCGTGACTTGATAAACGTAATAATTGAGCCAATTGGAGAATAACAAATTGGCGTGTCCGCGCCAACGGACTTGAGGCGTTTGAGCGGGGTCGTCGTTTGGATAATAATTTTTCGGAATATGAATCGGCAAACCTTTATTCACGTCGCGGTCATATTCGGCTTTGAGAGTCAATGGGTCATATTCAGAATGACCTGTGACAAAAATGTGTCTGCCGTCTTTTGAGGCGACGATGTAAACGCCCGCTTCGTCGGATACAGATACAACTTCCAACTCGTCCGTCTGAAAAATATCTTCGGCGCGAATTTCAGTATGACGTGAATGTGGGGCTAAGAAAATATCGTCAAAGCCGCGCACTAAGTTTGAGGTTGGGTTTAAGAGGCGATGCTCATACACGCCAAACATTTTTCGGGGCAAATCATATTTTGGAATGTTGTATTTATGATATAACGCGGCTTGCGCTCCCCAACAAATATTAAAAGTAGATTCGACGTGCGTTTCAGCCCAATCAAAAATTTGCGTCAGTTCTTTCCAATAATCCACTTGCTCAAAGGGCATTTGCTCCACAGGCGCGCCGGTGACGATGAGCCCGTCAAATTTTTCTCTCTTAATTTCATCAAACGTGACGTAATGTTTTAGCAAATGCTCAGCCGATGTGTGTTTGGCTTGGTGCGTGGCGGTGTGTATTAACGTCACATCCACTTGCAAAGCGGAATTGGAAAGCAGGCGCAGCAACTGCGTTTCGGTGATAACCTTTGTGGGCATCAAATTTAGAATCGCAACGCGCAACGCCCGAATATCTTGATGAGAGGCGCGCTCTTCATCCATCACAAAAATATTTTCGCGTTCAAGAATGAAACGCGCGGGTAATGTGTTTGGAATTTTTACAGGCATAGTGTGTTGTTCCCCTCTCCCAATTTGGGAGAGGGGATAAGGGGGGAGGGTTAGGCTAAGGCTTGTTCTAAATCCCAAAGAATATCGTCAATATCTTCGAGACCAACGCTCAAGCGGATGAAATCAGGTCTTACGCCGGCGCTTATTTGCTGTTCTTCCGTCAATTGACTATGCGTTGTGGTGGCGGGGTGAATAGCAAGGCTTTTGGCATCGCCCACATTGGCAAGGTGACTAAACAGTTGCAAACTATCAATAAATTTTTTGCCCGCTTCTAAACCGCCCTTAATGCCAAACCCTAAAATTGCGCCGGCGCCTTTTGGTAAATATCGTTTGGCGCGTTCATAATCAGGGTGGCTTTTTAATCCGGGGTATGTCACCCAAGCAACCTTTGGATGTTTTTCCAAATATTCCGCCACCGCTTGCGCGTTTTGCACGTGGCGTTCCATGCGTAAACTGAGCGTTTCTAACCCTTGAATGGTTTGCCATGAATTGAACGGCGCTTGGCACGCGCCAATATCGCGCAGCACATGCACCCGCGCTTTGATGGCGAATGGCGGCAGCCCCGCTTCGCTTAAGGTGGAATATACCAAACCGTGATACGAAGGGTCGGGCGTGTTGAAGTTTTCAAACTTGCCGTTGCTCCAATCATAATTGCCGCCATCCACAATCACTCCGCCAATCGAAGTGCCATGCCCGCCAATAAATTTGGTGGTGGAATGCACAATGATATGCGCGCCCCACTCAAACGGGCGGAAGAGATACGGCGTTGCTAAGGTATTGTCAATTAACAAAATTAATTGGCGTTTCTTGGCAATCTCAGCGACTTCTTCAAACGGGAAGACGGCAATATCAGGATTTCCTAACGTTTCGCCATATAAAACTTTTGTGTTGGGTTGAATGGCCGCTTCAAAGTTCTTCGGGTTGGTTGGGTCTACAAACGTCACTTCGATTCCCAACTTCGGCAAGGTGTACTTAAATTGATTGTATGTGCCGCCATATAAGCGCGAAGACGACACAATATGGTCGCCTGCATGCAGCAGCGTAAACAGCGCTTGGGCTTGCGCCGCATGACCTGAACTCGTCGCCAACCCTGCCACGCCGCCTTCCAGCGAAGCAATGCGCCGCTCGAGAACGTCTGTGGTGGGGTTCATAATGCGCGTGTAAATATTCCCCAACTCTTTTAGCGCAAATAAATTGGCGGCGTGTTCTGTGCTTTTGAATTGATAACTCGTTGTTTGATACAGCGGCACAGCGCGACTGCCGGTGGTCGCTTCGGGCGAATAGCCCGCGTGTAACTGACGGGTTGCGAAACCCCATTCACGTTCTTGAATTGCAATAGCCATTGGATATACTCCTCTTGTGAATAAAATTTACCCGCCCTTCAGAAGAGTTATCTTTTGCGCGCAAAAAAATAACCTCTTCTGAAAGTACAAGAAGAGGCATACGTCTATACCATCCTCTCATCTTCCAGATAATAAATAGCGTACGCTATTCTTATTTGCCGAAATTGGCACCATAACAATCGTCTGGTTGCCGAGGCTTCGCAGGGTCGGTCCCTCCGCCTCTCTGGATAAGAGCGAGTATTTAATTGCGCGGTTTATATCACGGCGCTTGCGATTATGTCAATACCTAAACGGGTAATCTTTTATAACAAACCTTCATTCACTAATAACTCTGCGTTGTAGATAGAACCCCCAGCCGCGCCGCGAATTGTGTTATGCGATAACACGACAAACTTAATATCTAAAATTGAATCTTTTCTCACGCGTCCTACCACAGTGGACATGCCTTTCCCTGTTAACCGATCTAATCTTGGTTGAGGTCTATCCGCTTCTTCTCTTACGCTGATAACTGGTTTGGGCGCGGAGGGTAAATCTTTCGCCTCGGCAGGGGCTTGATAACTGCGGAGGGTTTGCAAAACAGTTTGAAGGTCAGATGGAGGCGAATTAAGTTCCACGCTGGCGCATACGGTATGACCGTCTAAGACTGCCACGCGATTGGTATGCGCTGAAAATTTTATCTCCGCTAAATCAATTTTGTTTTGATTTAATTTCCCAAGCATCTTGCGCGGTTCCCATTCCACTTTTTCTTCTTCGCCATTAATGTTTGGAATGATGTTATCCATAATATCCATAGAAGAAACGCCCGGGTAGCCCGCGCCTGAAAGCGCTTGCAACGAAACGGCAAAAACTTTTTTCACGCCAAAGGCATCATCCAATGCTTTGAGCGCGATGGTTAAACCTGTGCTGGTGCAATTCGGATTGGTGATAATGCATCCGCTCCAATTTTTATTTTTTCTTTGTTCTTTGACAAGGTGAATATGATTCGCATTGACCTCTGGCAGTAGCAATGGCACATCTTCGCCGCGCCGATACGACGAAGCGTTTGAACAAACCGCTAAACCTGCTTTTGCAAATTGTGGTTCAAGGTCTTTGGCGACTTCATTATGTAATGCCGAGAAAACAATTTTTGCTTGCACGGCTTCGGTTGTGGCAGGCGCAATGACCATATCTTTTACATAATCGGGCATAGGCGAATCTAACACCCAGCGTGCGGCTTGCGAATATTTTTGCCCCGCCGATTTATCAGACGCGGCTACGGCAACCACCTTAAACCATGGATGATTTTCTAACAACGAAATAAATCTCTGACCGACCGAACCTGTTGCGCCAAGAATGGCTACGGGAATTTTTTGCATAATGAACTCCTTGAATGATGTATGTTTATTTTGTGTCGTAAGTCGCTTAACTTGCGACCTGCGAATAACTACTGCACAATTAACTCGTGCAATGTTTTCACGGCAAGTTCCGTATCTTTTGCGTCCACCACTAAACTAATGGAAACTTCAGATGAACCCTGCGCGATGGCAAGCACATTCACATGATGATTTCCGAGCTGGCTAAACACTTTACCCGCCACGCCGGGGGTGTGCCGCATGCCCGCGCCAACGACTGTCACAATAGAAACGTCGCCCGTTGACCAAACGCGGTCAATGTCGTCGTTTTCAATTTCTTTTTCAAAGGTTTTTTCAAGCGCGTTCAAAACGTGTTCCGCCGCTTCAGCGGGAACAGCAAAACAGATTGATTGTTCGGATGAGGCTTGCGTAATTAACGGCACGCTGGTTTTGGTAGAAGCCACAGCGCCAAACGCGCGCGCCGCCACGCCCGGCACGCCCAACATGCCGCGTCCTTCAATGGTCACTAACCTTTGTTTTTGTATCGCCGTCACCGCTTTGATGACATGCCCATTCTTTTTGGCGTTTGCGGTTAATCGTGTGCCTGCATGAGTTGGGTTAAATGTGTTGCAGATTCTTAAACCGATTCCCGCTTCGACCACAGGGCGAATCGTTTTTGG
The DNA here is from genome assembly GCA_034434495.1 of Anaerolineales bacterium. Lineage (GTDB taxonomy): Bacteria > Chloroflexota > Anaerolineae > Anaerolineales > Villigracilaceae > Villigracilis. Next base: position 184,919 of record DAOTZE010000004.1, on the reverse strand, counting down.
GTGCAGCACTTTTGCGCCATAATACGCCAACTCGGCGATTTCGCTATAACTAATTTCCGATAACGTTTTTGCAGACGATACCATACGCGGGTCTGTCGTCATCACGCCGTCCACGTCTGTCCAAATCCAAACTTCGTGCGCCGGCAACACTGAGCCGATAATGGCGGCGGAATAATCGCTTCCTCCTCGCCCTAAAGTGGTGACTGTTCCCTCTGCATTCGCTCCGATAAAGCCAGTGGTCACAACAATTTTGCCTTCGTCTAGCGTTGGGTTTAGCGCCGATTGCGTTTTTTCTTTTGTGGCGTGAAAATCGGGATGCGCGTTTTGAAAATTAGAATTGGTGACGATAAATTCAGTCGCTTCAATTCCTTTGGCTTGAATACCCGCTTCGTTGATGACGGCTGTTAATAATCTCAAACTCATTCTTTCGCCGAGCGAAGCCACTGCGTCTAACGCGCGCGGGGTTGCCTCGCCGAGGACTTGAATTGCCCTGCATAAATTGACAAAAACCTCAATTAATTTGTTGATTTCTATTTTTGTTTCTTCAAGCGCGGGCTGATTTTTTATCAACGCTTCTGCGGCGGAAAAATGTTTTTCTCGCAATTTATTTTCCGCTTCTTGTAGGAGCGAAGCATGCCTTGCCCCTACTTGCATTGCAGAGTCTAATAACAAATTGGTCACGCCTGCCATGGCGGAAGTTACCACGACAATGCGCTTCCAATCTTGTTGCGCTTCGCGAACAATTCGCACGACGTTTGTCAACGCCGCGGCTGAACCAACAGACGTTCCTCCAAATTTCATCACTAATGTTTTTTGCATACTTTTCTCCTTTTGTTAGACCATAGACGATAGTTACTGTTTGCGGTCAATAGTCTATCGTCGGTACTGAGATAAACAAAAACGCCCCGCGTGTTCCGCGAGGCGTTGTGCGTTTTGGCTTAACCTAAAATTTGGTCACATCATCCAAGCGCAAAATTCCTCACGGAAAGCCGAGAGGTAGTAGTGGTCATGGTACCCAAGCCGTGCTTGGTATAAGCGATGTGACTGCGCATAATTGGGCGGTATTCTATGTGAGAGAGGCGAATGTGTCAAGGAATTAGGACAAACTCACCGCCGCCAATTTTATGTTACCTTATAAAAACGATTGGTTGTATAATGGATAAAGCGGTGAATGCCGCCCCAAAGGTTTTTATGTTTCATTCATATCTTTGGCGTGTTTTCGCTAAAATTTAATCTGTCAACCGGTGAGGAAATAACAATGTTGAACAGTATCCGCCCTTACATTACAAAAGACGAACCGTTTGGTCCGATTGATTCGATAGATATTGAATCCAGCGACGTAAAAGCAATTCAACTTTTATTTGAAAGCCATAACCGAATTTATAAAAACCTGCGCCATCGCCCTTCTATTATCATGGGGCGCAGAGGCGCAGGAAAGACGCATTACCTGCGAAGCGTTTATTTTGAAAAAGGCTATAACTATTATGTAGAAATTCGCACGCCGCGCGTGTTGAGCCATATTACTCAAGTTGTGCAACAAATGATAGACGATGCGGTTTTTACAGAGTCGGTCGCCGATTTGTGGGAAATGATTTTGTGGATTAGCGTCTTCGGCGAACTACGCAAGCAAGCGGTTTTTTCATGGCAAGAACTGAACGCGATTGACGTGTACCTTGAAAGCGTAGGCGTTGAAGAAGACGCTGATGCGGAAGGCGTTTTATGGAATCTCGCCACCATGCTCAATTCAAAAGCAAAGACAAACGCCTCTATCTTAATTTCAGAAATTTTGCGCGGCACAAACGGCGTGACCTTTGAAGACGCCAAGCAAATCGTCATCAACAATTTGGAAAAGGCGGATAAAAAATTTGTCATCCTCATGGATTCGCTTGAGGATTTTCAACTAGAGTTTGATTCGGTTGCGCGCGCATTGAAAGGGCTGTTGAAATTAGTCGGCTCAATGAATAAACCGCGCGACCGTGTTGATATTCGTTTCTGCTTGCCAAGCGAAGTGTACCCGCGCTTTGTAAAGATTTCATCAAATGCCAACAAAGATTTTAAGCGCTCGCTCAAATTACAATGGTCGGCGACAGAATTAGTGTTCATTGGCGCGCATCGCCTGACTTTGTATTTGACTTTGTTCTACGAAGATTTCATCCGAAAAATCTTTCCATTAGACACAACCAAACGCGCCGACGCTCTAAAACTGTTTCACGCTGTGCTTCCTGAAAAAATCACAAACGGAGCGGGGTTTCAAGAAGAAACGATTTCTTATATTTTGCGTCATACGCAATTGTTGCCGCGCCATTTTCTTATGTTACTCAATTCAATATTCAAATCGTCGGGAACAACCCAAAGATTAAATCCATTTCCCATTAGCCAAGAAAGGATTATCAACGGCATTCGTCAAGTGGAAGGATACATCGTGAGCGAAATTTTTGTCGCTTTCAAATTGATTTACCCCACCGCCGAAGAAACTTGCAAGCGCTGTTTGCCTGAATTGGGGCATAAATTTACAATGGGCGATTTGCATCGCGTCTTTACCCGTCATGGCAAAGCCGCCTTCGGCAGCGACAGTTTATTTGACTTTCAACGAATGTTGCTTGAAATCGGCGCGATTGGGCGCGTCATTCCAGGCAAAGAAACAGATTTATATATTAAAGGCAATTTTGAATATACAGTCGCCCACGAATTGGTTTTGAGTCACGAAGATGAATTGTGCGTTCATCCGTTATTCTCTGGGATTTTTGGCGGCGCAAAAAAAGAAAGACCCGTTTACCCCTATGGCAGTGTGTTGGATGATGAAGATTATCGGGATAATTTTGACGGATAATCTCCCTCTTGACACATCTCCATCTTAGTCATACAATCGCGCCCAATCAAATAACAAAAACGCTGACGAGGACGAGTACGTTTCAAAGCGATTTCCAGAGAGCCGAGTAGTAAGTTCTGAAAACGAGGCAAAAGCGCAGAAACCGAATGGACCTCCGAGTTGCAAGGCGAACATCTGAAAAGATAAGTAACCAAGTCGGGAACTGCACCCGTTATCACCGCAGAGTTTCTTAGTGAGATAGCGCTTAGATAATTAGAGACTAGATACCTAGTCAACGAATAAACTAAAAACTATCGAACTAGCAAACTACAAGAGTGACGCTGGCTTTTTTCTCCCTGTTGCATCACACAGGGAGTTTTTGATTAATCGGCAAGCGTTGAACTTGGGTGGCACCACGAGACCTCTCTCGTCCCAACGGACGGAGAGGTATTTAATTTAATCAAGTGTGTAGGGGCGACCCGTCAAGTTCGTTGAAAACCATAATAAATCATGGCGGGTCGCCCCTACAATAAATAACAAGGAGCAATATGTTACTCGAAACCGCTACGCAAACCATTGTCCGTGAAATTTCCGCCGATTTAGAAACGCCCATCAGCGTGTATATGAAACTGCGCGGACACGCTCCATCGTTTTTGTTAGAGTCTGTCGAAGGCGGGGAACGTATTGCGCGTTATTCGTTTATCGGCATCAAACCCAAAGCGCAATACCTGATTCGCGATAATCAAATTGAAGTTATCGAAAATCACGTTTCACGCATCGCGCATTACGATGGCGACCCAACTCAGTTTCTGCAACAAGAAATGAACCGTTATCGCTTCAAACAACAAACAGGTATGCCGCGCTTCATCGGCGGGTTGGTGGGATATTTAGGCTATGAATCTGTTCGGTTTTTTGAACCAACTCTCAAGTCAAAGATGAAGCGGGGTTCTCTTCCAGATGGAATTTATTTATTGGCAGATACGGTCATCGCGTTTGACCATGCGCGCCGCAGTTTATCTTTAATCGCAAATGCTTTAGATGGCGATGTTGACTCTGCAAATCGCAAACTTGATGAAATCGAATCGCTCATTCAACACTCTATTCCGCCTGCGCAAAAGCGTGAAATAAAAAATTCAAAAACAAAATCAAACATGACGCAAGGAAAATTTGAAGACATGGCGCGCGACGCCAAAGAACATATTGCCGCAGGAGATATTTTTCAAGCGGTGCTTTCGCAACGCTTCACGCGCGAAAGTAACGTCGAGCCGTTTGACGTCTATCGCGCCGTGCGGCGTTTGAATCCATCGCCTTACATGTTCTTTTTTGATTTTGGGCTTGTGGATAATGAGCCGCTTTTTGTTGTCGGTTCATCGCCAGAAATGTTTGTGCGCTTGGAAGGAAGAACCGCCTCGCTCCGCCCCATTGCTGGGACTCGCCCGCGTGGAGCGGACGCCAACGCCGACGCAGCGCTGGCGCAAGAATTGCTTGCCGATGAAAAAGAACGCGCCGAGCATGTGATGTTGGTGGATTTAGGGCGCAATGATTTAGGACGCGTGTGTGAATATGGCACAGTCAAAGTTTCGGATTTTTTCACAATTGAAAAATATTCTCACGTCATGCACATCGTTTCGCATGTGGAAGGAAAATTAAAAAATGATTTAACCGCATTTGATTTAGTCCGCGCGGCGTTTCCGGCAGGCACGGTTAGCGGCGCGCCGAAAGTCCGCGCTTTGGAAATCATCTCTGATTTAGAACCCGATGCGCGAAACATTTACGCAGGCATGATTGGTTATTTTGGGTTTGACGGTAACATGGATACATGCCTTGCTTTAAGGACGATGGTGGCTCACGGCAATCTTTTTAGCGTTCAGGCGGGCGCGGGCATTGTGGCAGATTCAAACCCAACGACTGAATTTCAAGAGACGGTGAATAAGGCAAGCGCAATGTTGCGCGCCATTGATATGGCGGAGAAAAACCAATGATGGGTTATGAATGATGAAAAAAATGAATTGCGAGATATAAGATACAAATTACGCAATCTCTAATCTCTAATTCTCCAACCGCAAATTACCGTTTACCAATTACCAAGAAAGGAAAAAAATGACAAACTCAAAACCCCGACTTCTCACAGGCGACAGACCCACAGGCAAGTTGCATCTCGGTCATTATGTCGGCTCGCTTGCCAATCGTGTGCGTTTGCAGAATCAATACGAATCTTTTTTCATCATTGCCGATTTGCATACGCTAACTACAAAGCCCGAACCGAATTTCATCAAAGAAATTCCAGTTTTTATCAAAGAAACGGTTTTGGATTATCTTGCCGTCGGCATTGACCCAAATGTCAGCGTGATTTTTGTGCAATCGGCGATTCCAGAAACTTATCAATTAAATCTTTTGTTTGAAATGCTAGTGACTGTCCCGCGTTTGGAGAGAATCCCGTCTCTCAAAGATATGGCGCGTGATGCAAATATGGAGACCATGCCGTTTGGTTTGTTGGGCTATCCCGTTTTGCAAGCGGTGGATATTTTATTGCCCCGCGCGCAGGTTGTTCCCGTTGGGCGCGATAATCAATCGCATGTGGAACTTGCGCGTGAAATGGCAAGGCGCTTCAATAACTTGTATGGCGAAACGTTTCCAGAGCCGGACGCCATCATTGGCGATGTGCCGTTGTTGGTAGGGACAGACGGTCAAAGCAAAATGAGCAAGTCTTTGAATAATGCCATTTATTTATCCGACGATGCGAAGACTGTGGAAGAAAAAGTAATGAATATGTATACCGACCCGAAACGCCTCAAAGCCACCGACCCCGGCACAGTAGAAGGCAACCCCGTGTTTGTATATCACGATGCGTTTAACGCCTCCAAAGCGGAGGTGGACGATTTGAAAGAAAGATATAGAAAAGGCAACGTGGGCGATGTGGAAGTGAAACAAAAACTCGCCAAAGCGATTAATGACTTTCTTGAACCGATTCGTGAAAAGCGAAATTACTTTTTGGCGCACCCCACCATTCCGCGCGACGTGCTTGCCGATGGAATCAAGCGAATGCAAACCGAAGCCAAAACCACTATGGAGATTGTCCGCGAGAAGACGGGTTTATCGTATTCATTAGAACTGTTCGTAGATGAAGTGGATATTTTCGGCGAGTACGATTAACAGACAATTGACCGTTTTCATCGTTCACGGTCAACGGTCTATGGTCATTGAGTAAAGGAAACAATTATGTTGGCGCTTATAGACAATTATGACTCTTTCACATACAACCTTGTTCAATACTTTGGCGAACTAGGGGCTGAGGTAAAAGTGTACCGCAACGACCAAGTCTCCATCGAAGAATTGAAGCGATTGAATCCCACGCATTTGGTGATTTCGCCAGGTCCGGGCGAGCCAATCAAAGACGACGGTATTTCATCCGAAGCGATTAAATATTTCACGGGCAAAATTCCGGTGCTAGGCGTTTGTTTAGGTCATCAATGTTTAGGCGCAGTGTTTGGCGGAGAAGTGAAGCGCGCCCAACGGCTTATGCATGGAAAAACGTCGAAAGTGCATCACAACGGCGAAGGCATTTTCAAAAACATCCCCTCTCCGTTTGAGGCGATGCGCTATCACTCGTTGGTAGTGTACGACCCAATCCCCAATGAGTTAGAAGCGACCGCCTTTACGCCCGAAGAAGAAATTATGGGCTTGAAACATAAACAGCATCATACCTACGGCGTGCAATTTCACCCCGAATCTATTTTGACCGAACACGGCAAACAAATTCTCAAAAATTTTTTAGATTTGAACCCCGCGCCAGCGAAGCGAGAAGAAGATATGTTGAAACCTTTTATTGCTAAAACCATTAACCGCATAAATCTTTCGTCGGGCGAAGCCGAAGAAGCCATGAATATTATTATGGCGGGCAACGCCACGCCCGCGCAAATTGGGGCTTATTTAACTGCGCTGCGCATGAAAGGCGAAACGATTGAAGAAATTACAGGCTCGGCGCTTGCCATGCGCGCTAATTCTGTAAAAGTTAAATTGAATACCAATGAATCGATTTACGATATTGTCGGCACAGGCGGCGACGGCGCGCATACATTCAACATTTCCACTGCGGCGGCGTTTGTCTTGGCGGGAACTGGAAGAAAAGTCGCCAAGCATGGAAACCGCGCCGCTTCTTCTCACTGCGGCTCTGCCGATGTGCTTTCGGCTTTGGGCGTCAGCCTTGAATTGACTCCCGAACAAATTGCCAAAGCCATTGAAGAAATTGGAATTGGATTTATGTTTGCCGCAAAATTTCACCCCGCCATGAAACATGCGGTGGGTCCGCGTAAAGAAATAGGTCAACGAACAATTTTCAACATCTTAGGTCCGCTCACCAACCCCGCCGGCGCAAACGTTCAATTAACAGGCGTGTTTGACGCAACGCTCGCCGAACCGATAGCGCAAGTGTTAAAAGAACTTGGCTCAAAAGCCGCCATGGTGATTCACGGCGCGAATCATCTCGATGAATTAAACACAACCGGCATAAACAAAATCGCGCATCTTAAAGACGGCGAAGTGCGCGTGTATGAATTGAATCCAAACGATTTAGGTTTTACGCCTGCAACCGTTGCAGATTTACGCGGCGGCGCTCCCGATGAATCTGCGGTGATGATGAAAGCGATACTTTCCAATAAATTACAAGGCGCGCGCCGCGACGCAATTTTATTAAACGCCGCCGCCGCGCTCGCCGCCGAAACGGGCGATTTCAAAACCGCTTTAGATGAAGTCGCCGCTTCGATAGATAGCGGGCAGGCGTTGAAAAAACTCAACGCGCTCATTGAATATTCGCAAAGTTTTACGCAATGAACATTCTTGAAAAAATTATCGAACAAAAAAAGATTGAAATTGCGGCGCTCAACGCCCCAGCCTTAAGACGCTCCGCCGAACGCAGCCCAACGCCTCGAGATTTTCTTGCTCACATCACGCGCCGCCGCCTCGCCACTCACCCCAGCTTGATTGCCGAACTCAAGCGGGCGTCTCCCTCAAAAGGCATTCTCGCCCCGCAATTAGATTTGTTTCAAGTAGCGGATATTTATATTGAAAATGGCGCCGCTGCCATTTCAGTATTAACTGATGAAAAATTTTTTATGGGCAAACTTGAAACGCTTTATGATTTACGCTTTAATAAAAAAATAAAAGCGCCTTTATTAAGAAAAGATTTCATCATTGATGAAGCGCAACTCTACGAAGCGCGAGTCAATGGGGCAGATGCGATTCTCTTAATTGCCGCCGCATTAACCGACGACAAATTATTTGCCGATTTACACGCCTGCGCTTTGGAATTGGGATTAACCCCCTTAGTTGAGGTGCATGATGAAGCGGAAACGGAACGGGCTTTGAAATTAAAAGATGTGAAGTTCATCGGCGTTAATAATCGTAATCTGGCTACGTTTGAAGTGTCGCTTGAAACGACAGAAAAACTGCGCCCGCTGATTCCGCCGGATATTACGGTTGTCGCCGAAAGCGGAATTTTTACCGCTCAAGATGTCCAACGATTATCTAAAGCAAATGTAGATGCGATTTTAGTTGGCGAGGCTTTAGTCACTGCGGATGATATTCCAACGAAAGTAAGAGAATTATCTGGAAAACATGACTAAGATAAAAATCTGCGGAATCAAAACGATATATGACGCAAGAGCTGCGATAAATGCAGGCGCAGATATGTTGGGATTTAATTTTTACCCGAAAAGCCCAAGATACATTGAAAAAGATATGTGCGCCGCAATCACCTCGGTTTTGAAGAAGGAGTACCCGCAGATTAAACTTGTCGGCGTGTTTGTCAATTCGGCGGTTGATGAAATTAAAGATATTTTGCAAACCTGCTCGTTAGATTTGGCTCAATTGCACGGAGATGAAACGCTTGAAATGTTGAATGAATTAAGAGGTAAAGCGTTCAAAGTCTTTCGTGGGGTAACGGATTGGGAAACGGATAAGCGGATGGTAACGGATTTTGCGCCCGCGTTTTTGATTGATGCGCAAGTCAAAGATGTATATGGCGGAAGCGGAGTTCAAGCGGATTGGAATGCGGCGAGCAAGTTAGCCAAGCAATATAATTTTTTATTAGCGGGCGGTCTCACTCCAGAAAATGTTGGGGGTGCGGTTAGCAGAGTGAAGCCTTGGGGGGTGGATGTGGCTTCGGGCGTTGAAGCAAGCCTAGGCGTGAAAGATGAAGCGAAGATGATTGCGTTTGTGAAAAAAGCGAAGAGTCTAGAGATTAGAGACTAGTCGAATGCCCAGTCTCTAATCTCGATTTTGAATTGAGGAATTTATGACATTATTGAATCCAAAGTTTGGTAATTATGGCGGACAGTTTGTGCCAGAGACATTAATGCCCGCTTTGATTGAATTGGAAGAAGCGTTTGTCGCTTCGAGAAGCGATGTTGAATTTCAAAAAGAATTTAACAAATTGATGGCGTCTTTTGTTGGGCGACCGACGCCATTAACGTATGCCAAACGATTATCTGAAAAATTAGGCGGCGCGCAAATTTATTTGAAGCGCGAAGATTTGGCGCACACGGGCGCGCATAAAATCAACAACGCATTGGGACAAGCCTTATTAGTAAAACGAATGGGGAAGAAACGCATCGTTGCGGAAACGGGAGCGGGTCAACATGGCGTGGCATCGGCAACTGCGGCGGCGTTGTTAGGGTTGGAATGCGTTGTGTATATGGGGTCGGTGGATATTGCCCGCCAAGAACCCAATGTATTTCGTATGAAGTTATTAGGCGCGGAAGTAAGACCTGTTAACTCTGGAACAAAAACTTTGAAAGACGCAATCAACGAAGCGATTCGAGATTGGGTGACGAATGTGCGCGATACGCATTATTTATTGGGGTCGGCGTTGGGTCCACATCCATACCCGACGATTGTGCGCGAGTTTCAATCGGTGATTGGAACGGAAGCGCGCGAACAAATTTTATTGGAAGTTGGAAGATTGCCCGACACTGTGATTGCATGTGTAGGCGGCGGCTCTAATGCAATTGGCGTGTTTAGCGGATTTGTAGATGATGAGGGCGTTGAGTTAATTGGCGTGGAAGCGGGCGGAAGCGGAATTGAATCGGGTAAACATGCGGCACGATTTGGCGATGCGACCAAAGCGCGTGTGGGCGTTATTCATGGAACGCGAACGTATGTGTTGCAAGATGAAGATGGACAGATTGCAGAAACGCATTCTGTATCCGCAGGCTTGGATTATGCGGCAGTTGGTCCCGAACATGCGATGATGCGAGATAACGAAAGAGCATTTTATACATCAGCAACAGATGCAGAGGCATTAAATGGATTTCATACTTTATGTCATACAGAAGGAATTATCCCCGCGTTGGAATCATCTCATGCAATAGCAGAAGTTATTAAGCGTGCTCCTACAATGAAGAAAGATCAAGTGATTTTAGTTAATTTATCTGGTCGAGGGGATAAGGATTTAAATACAGTGATTAATGAGATGAAAGAGAACAGAGAGTAGAGAACAGGAAAACGGGAATCGGGAGTTGGGAATTGGTTTCCGAAGCCCGATTCCCGAATATCGAATAACGAGGTCTTATGAACCGAATCGAAAATGCTTTCAAAAACAAACCAATCTTCATGCCTTATTTTCCATTGGGTTATCCAAACTTGCCTACATCCATTGATGTGATTGAATCCCTCGCCAAAAACGGCGCGGACTTAATCGAAGTAGGTTTATCTTTTTCTGACCCGCTTGCGGATGGTCCAGTAATTCAGCAGGCGACTCAAGTGGCTTTGGAAAATGGAATCACAATCAAAAAGTCTTTGGAAGCCGTGAAAGAATTAAGAAAACGCGGCGTAGAGATTCCATTAATTTTGATGGGATATTACAACCCGATGCTGGCTTATGGGCTTGAGAAGTTTGTCCGTGATGCGAAAGAGGCAGGAGCGGATGGGTTTATTGTTCCTGATTTGCCAATAGAAGAATCTGATGAATTTGAAAATGTACTCGTAGGGGCGAGTCATGACTCGCCCTTACCTTTGATTCGAATGATTGCGCCAACTTCATCATCAGACCGAATGGAAAAAATTGCACGAAATGCAAAAGGATTTATTTATTTGGTTTCAGTGACTGGTATTACAGGCGAAAGAAAATCAATTGCAGAAGGATTAGGTGATTTGATTTCTAGTGTACGAGAGCATACATCCGTGCCTGTGTGCGTTGGGTTTGGAATCGGGACTCCTGAACAAGCCAAAGAAGTTGGTCAAATGGCGGATGGTGTGATTGTGGGAACTGCTTGCGTGCGAACGATTGGAAGTAGTGAAACGCCTGTTGAAACAGCGAAACAGTTTGCTGGTCAATTTAGAAATGCACTAAAGGATGTCAAAAAATGATTCTCGAAGTTGTTATTTTGGATGTAATACTGAATCAAGAAAAAGACTTTGAATCCTCATTTGCAAAAGCATCTAGTATTATCTCTAGTATGTCAGGATATATTTCACATCAATTACAAAGATGTGTTGAGAAACAAAACCGTTATATTTTGTTAGTGAATTGGGAAAAGTTAGAAGACCATACAATTGGCTTTCGTGGCTCGGAACAATATCAAGAGTGGAAAAAATTGTTGCATCATTTCTATGACCCATTCCCAACGGTTGAGCATTATGAGTTGACTCAGATTTATACCAAATAAGTCGTTGTTGAAACTGTTTGTGTGCGGACGATTGGAAGTAGTCAAACGCCTGTTGAAACAGTGAGAAAGTTTGCAGGGAGTTTTATAATAATAAAAACCTAAATCCTTATTGTAAATCACCCTTAATATGTGAGGTTGACCAAGATGAAAGAAAGTTCCAAACTTTTTCATAGTTGTAAGTTTCCCCTTCCTCGAGTTCAGATGTGTGTTGTGAATGGATTAATTTGCCGTCTGGATTATATACAAAAAAATGAGGTATTCCATCAAAAGGAGGAAGGTGGTTGCAAATTTCTGTACGTTTTCTCCCGTCTCCTGTATAAACACGAACATGCACAAAAAATTGAGAACGCAATAGATATAATTCTGAATGAGATGCAATGAAACTTTCTAAGCGGTGACACCAAACGCACCAATCTGCGCCTAATTCTACAAGAATATTTTTCTTTAACTTAAACGCTTCTGCTTGAGCAGATTTTAAGTCTTCAAAGGCATTAGTATCTAGGTTAAATAGTTGTTTGTTTTCGTTCATATCCTTTACCTATAGCTTGTATAATGAAAATTATTACTTAAGTATAAACCAACTTTATTTTATAAAACTACTTTTGTTTTACCCACTCATCATTCCCATACTTCTCCTTGACCAACTCTTCTGCTCGCCCCAATTCAGATTGAGATAACTCCCCATTTTGAAATTCAATTCCTAATTCTTTTTCAAATCCTTGCACAAGTGCATTCGCGGCAGTATCCCAAGAAATAATTACACCTAAAACAGATTCAACGGTTGTTGCTCGCAAGAGCAATCTCTCTTTCGCTTCTTGCCTTGCTGATTCATTTTCAAAAACCAACGCATCGCAAATGCGAGTCAAGTCACCTGTTAAAGGAAGCGAGCCATGTTGAAGCACGCCTTCTTTTTTCCGCGCTTGTGCCGAGCCGATTAACTTTTTTCCATCCACTGTGATTTCATAACTCGAAGGCACTTCAAAACAAACGGGATTTAAATTTTTTGAAGCAGGCGTATTTTTTTCTTCTTGCACTTTCACAGGCAAACTCAAAGATTGAACTGCATATAACAATGCTTTTGATAAACGATTATAAGATTCTAAAACTCCGCCCGATAAAATTTCTTCATGTTCGCTTCCAGTGACTGAATACGTTAATTCATCTGTATGTAAAATTGCACGTCCGCCTGTTACGCGTCGCACCACTTCCCAGCCATGCAATTTGAGTCTTTCCACATTTACATCTTTAAACGGTTGTGCATGTCCTAAAGATAAACACGGTGGAGTCCACGCATACAAACGCAATGTCGGTTTTGCTTCACCACGATAGATATGCTCAAGAATCGCTTCATCCACTGCCATATTCCATGCGCCAGTGGATGGGGGAGTTTTGATTAATCGCCAAATGGACATAATGATTCGTAGGGGCGAGGTTATCTCGCCTAATTAGGCGAGATGACCCTACAGTTATATTTTCAAAAATTCTTGCGCCGCTTCTTCGACTACGTTTTGGCTTGCATCTTCCAGCGGAGAGCGCACGCTCCATTGAGGCAGTCCATGAATCTTATGAAGCAAGCCTTTGAGCACAGGCGCAATCGGAGAATACTTTTCAAGAAAAAGCCTTTGTGCATTCACTTTGTTTTGAATTTCGGTTGGGTCTTTGTTTTCTTGAAATAAATCCCAAATGTTTCGTAAGTTATCTGAAATTAAATTAGCGGGCGCAGTGATGGCTCCTTGCGCGTTATTTTGTAATGCATGATGAAGATAAGCGTCTGTGCCGTTTAAGACTAATAAATCTTTGCCGAATTTTTGACCGACTGCTGTGGCAAATTCTTTATCATGTGATGAATCTTTGATGCCTGCAAATTGAACGGGATATTTCTTTTTTAGCCTTTCGAGCAACTCTAACGAAAAGCCGATGCCCGTCATAGGAGGAATGTGATAACCGAGTAAGTATTTATTTTTTGGCACGGCGTTATCAATTACTTCGCTAAACCATGTAAATAAACCGTCGTCGCTTACTTTGCGGAAATAGTACGGAGGTAAGACCACAACGCCGTCATAATTTAAGTCAAAGGCGAGTTTGGTTAACTCAATCGTTTCGGATAAACTGGGCGTGCCTGTGCCTGCTAATAATTTGAAGCCGCGAATTTGCTGGCGAATCACGCGCACCGCTCGCAAGTAGGCTTCTCTTTCTTTTGGCGAAAAGGAAGGTCCTTCGCCTGTCGTTCCGAACAATAATGCGCCGTGGCATCCGCGTCCGTGAAGAAAATGTAAAAACTTGGCGACCGACTCGAAGTCCATGCTTGAGGCGTTTTGTTTGATGGGCGTCACTGCCGCGGCGTAGATTCCAGCCAATGGGTGAAGGTTTGTCATAATCCGTTTCCTAAATAAGGCGCTCAAGCCGCCCGCGGCGGCGCAAGCGCGAACAATTATTTTTTTGTTTTCTTTTTGCTTTTTATTTTGAAAAATTTTTTAGCGGCTTCTTGCGGGGGCAAGAGGGGTTGCCCAAACGCTTCGGTTAGATAATGTTGATGGTCGAGAACCCACAAATATAAATCGCTTTCGCTTTTGTTGGGGAAATCTTTTAACACATTGCTTTTGCGAATGACTTCGATGATGGGCATGTAAACCGTATCGTACCAATGAGCGACGGCTTCTTCTTCTGAAATATCGCGTTGAAAATCTATGCCCATAAAGTAGCGATGCACGGCAATATGTTCGAGCATACGTTCAAAGCCGTCTGGAATATTGAGGTAGATGTTGGCTTCGGGGCGTATTTTATCTAGTTTGGTTCTTTCAAGAAAATCAATTTTTGAACCGAGGATTTGTAAATCTTCGGGTTTAATATCGGGCGTGATGTTGATGCGCGTGGCGCATTCGCGCACTTCGGCTTCGATAAATTCTTGCCCTTGTTCGCGCGCCACCGAAACGCGATGGTGACCGTCTACGACGAAATATACTTCGCCGACTTTGTATAAAACGACGGGCGGTAAATGCACGTCTTCATAAAAGGCGCGGTCAACCTTTTGCCAGCGATTGGCAAGTTGGTCTTCTTTGGGTAAGAAGGCGCGGTCAAATTCATGATAGCGATTCAAACTGCCGATGATTTGGTCCACGCGCACGGTTTTCACTCCGCGATAAATCGGACCGCCAATGCGTAATTTTTCTTTCACTTCATCATAAGAAAGCAGATTGTTTTTCTTTCCTGAAATGATAGAAAAGACTTGGTTGATGAACGATTTGAAACGCGCGCGATTGAAGTCCGCTTTGACGCGCTCGTTGAGTATTTCTTCAGAAGTCATGGTTAACTCGCTTTAATTCTTTCTCTCTAAACAAAGGGCTGTATTTTCTCACAAGTGATGAAAAACAAAGTTTACAGGTTAATAAGATTTGATTAACTTATTTTATTTTAAGCGCCCGCTTTAAGCGCTTACCCATTTGGGCGATATTAAGCCACGTCAATCACTTTATAGGGGTACACATTGATAATCTTTGTTTTATCGTACACGCTTTCAGATTCGGAAATGTTGTTGCGATAAAAATGCGTATGCCCATGCAACATATAACGCGGTTTGGCGATTTTGATTAACCAATTTAAGGCTTTAAAGCCCTGATGCGCCTGGTCTGTGTCGTCGTGAATGCCAAACGGCGGCGAATGACTGATAAGAATATCTATCGCTCTTCGATACTTAATCCGATTTGCTAACAACTTAGGCAAGAGCCGAAACGCCCTGCGATACGCTTCGGCTTGCGTATATTGATTCACGCCGTCGGGGCGGTAGCGAATCGAGCCGCCCAACCCGCCAATGAGAAGGTTTTTATACTGAGCGGTTTTCAGGTCTAAATTAAGCCCTCCTTCCGCTTTTGCGCGCGCTTCTTCGGGGTTAAATTTCGGGTCGTGATTGCCCGGCACATAGTATAGCGGGGTGCAAAGCATGGTAACAAGATATTCGAGGTAGGTATAAGGTAAATCGCCGCACCCGATGATTAATTCTACGTCTTTGAATTGCCCTGCGGGCGCAAGGGCATACATTCGCTCTATCACTTGGTCGCTGACTGCCAAAATCTTCACAAGCCAAATTGTGCCGTAGAACGCCTATCCACGCAAGGCGATTCCGCATCAATTTGCAACATTTCGGTATTTGCAATTCCCCCTTATGCACCTTATAATTCATTATTAATTCGGAATGAACGCGGATGGAGACAAAACACATCACTACCCCTTTTGGAGACGGCGATAAAGGCTCTGGCAAGCCTCGTCAGCAATTGACCTCCGGCGCTACCCTTGTTAATCGTTATAGCATACAAGACGTAATCGGCGTAGGCGGCATGGGGTCGGTTTACCGCGCGCGAGACTTGCACTTCCCAAACGTCGTTAAGTTAGTCGCCGTCAAAGAAATGATTAACATGGCGCCAGACCCGCTTGTGCGTCAGACCATTGTCCAAAATTTTGAGCGCGAAGCGAATTTATTAGCCACATTAAACCACCCCGCCATTCCGCGCATTTATGATTATTTTTCACACGACGACCGCTCATATTTAGTTTTAGAATTTATTCACGGCAAAGACCTTGAAGCCGTCATCAACGAAGCCAACGGCTTTTTACCCGAAGACCAAGTCATCAGTTGGGCGATACAACTGTGCGATGTGCTGGCGTATTTGCACAGTCAAAAACCCGACGCGATTATCTTCCGCGATATGAAACCCGCCAATGTGATGATTAATCATAATGGCGATGTGATGCTGGTAGATTTTGGCATTGCCAAAATCTTTCAAACAGGGCAAAAAGGAACGATGATTGGCACCGAAGGATATTCTCCTCCCGAGCAATATCGCGGAGAAGCAACGCCTCTCGCCGACATTTACTCTTTAGGCGCGACGCTTCATCATGCCATTACCCGACGCGACCCCCGCTTAGAACCGCCATTCTCTTTTGCCGAACGACCCATCCGCAAAATCAACCAAAACGTTTCGGTTGAGTTAGAAGCGGTGATTAACACCGCTTTGCAATACAACCCGCACGACCGCTTCCCCAATGCCGAAGCCATGAAAGAAGCGTTGATGAACGTTGCCCGCAAAACAGGCACGCTTTCCAAAATCACTTCGGTATTGCCTATTGCCAGCGGCGGCATCAAACCCTTGTGGGACTTCAAATGCGAAGACGAGGTTCGCGGCACGCCGGCCATTCATCAAGGCGTTGTGTATGTCGGTTGTTACGATAACAACTTATACGCTATCAGCGCCGCCGATGGAAAATTCCAATGGAAATACCCAACCGACGGCGGCATCGTCTCGCGCCCCATTGTGCATGACGGCAATATTTATTTTTGCTCCGAAGACCAACGCCTGCATGTCGTCAGCGCGCGCACTGGTAAAGTCGTGTGGACGTACTACACCGAAGGAAAAATTTACTCGTCTCCTAGAATTGCCGACGGTCACATCTTTTTTGGCTCAGAAGACCAAGACCTACACGCTGTCAATGCAACCAGTGGGCGTGCCGCTTGGAAATTCTCCACCGATGCGCCTATTTACTCCTCTCCACTAATTTACAACGAAATGATATATTTCGGCACAGAGTCTGGCTCTTTCTATGCGCTTGATTTTCGCGGCGCGTTAAAATGGCGTTTCTCTGCCAAGCGCGGCATTACCTCTTCGCCAACCATCAAAGGGCAAGCGGTTTATTTCGCATCTTTAGACGGAACGCTATACGCCTTAGACGCAAAAAGCGGTTGGGCAATTTGGAAATTCCGCCTCGGCAAAGGGTCAATTTCTTCACCCGCCTTAGCAGACGACTACATCTTCGTCGGCGCTTCAGACGGATTTATTTATTGTATAGATACCCGCACCGCCAAAGAAGTTTGGCGCTTTAAGACCGATAACCAAGTGAGCAGTTCTCCCGCCATCTTCAAAGATTCGCTCTACTGCGGTTCAGTAGATAACAACATGTACTGCCTTGAATATCGCACCGGGCGCCTGCGCTGGAAATTTGAAACCAAAGGTCCCATCACTGGCTCGCCCGTGGTGTTTGATGATATTGTTTACTTTGGCTCAACAGACCATCACGTCTATGCCTTGTTTGCCTAAAAGGAGTTTTTGTGGCTGATTTTTTCAAGAAACTATTTGGTTCGAAAGAAACCCCCACCAAACCGAAAGCGCTCGATAACGCCACCACGGCGCCGCTGAGCGACCAGCAAATTAGTTCCATCATCTCCAGCCAATTGCCAAAATACGAAATTAAACAATTGGTGGCTGGGGTAGGGCAATCGGTCGGCAAACAACGCGACCATAACGAAGACAGCGTCATGGCGCTCACCTCCACCATTTCTGGCAGTTCCGAAAATATCCCCTTCGGCTTATACATCGTCGCCGATGGAATGGGCGGGCATCAGTTTGGCGAAGTTGCCAGCAACGCCGCCATTCGCCTCATTGGCGGAAGCATTACCAAAAAATTTCATTCTTTTCTTTACAACATGCCCACCCAACAATTACAAGACTCTCTTCAAGAAGTCATGGAAGCCTCCATCATGGAAGCCCATCAATACGTCCAACGCGAAGCGCCCGGCAGCGGCACAACCGTAACCGCCGCTTTAGTCTTAGGGCAACAAGTGACCATTGGGCATGTGGGCGATAGCCGCGCTTACGCCATTTATCCCGATGGCAGAATGCAACCGCTTACCCGCGACCACTCCCTCGTCAAACGTTTAGAAGAACTTGGGCATCTTAACAGCGATGAAGTTGAAAATTTCCCTCACCGTAACGTATTAATTAAAGCCCTCGGTCAAGGCGAATCGCTAGAAGCCGATATTTTCACCATCCCATTCCCGCAAAATGGAACTTTAATGGTCTGCTCAGACGGCTTATGGGGCGTAGTCAACGAAAAAGATATTTTCCGCATTATTTCAGAAGCCCCCAACCTACATCGCGCCTGCCAAAGTTTAGTAGAAGCCGCCAACACCGCCGGCGGACCCGATAACATCACCGTCATCCTTGCCCAACTTATTGGATAACTATGCCCCCTAGCAAGCCGGATTACTACGCCATACTGGGAGTGTTTCGAGACGCTACACAGGAGGAAATTAAGCGCGCTTACTTAGCGTCTGCCCAACGATTGCACCCCGATAAAAACGTTGCCGCTGGCGAAACCGAATTATTCCTCGAAGTACAACAAGCCTACGAAACCCTTTCTAACCCAACTCGTCGTAAACAATACGACGCCACCCTTCCGCCGGAAGAAAACCTCAATAAACTCGTTCGCCACGAAATACACTTTAGCAGACCTAGCCTCGTGCGTATGAGCGAAGAACAACTGCTCTACGCCCTGCTCGAAATTTCTCCACGCGAAGAAAAAACAGAAAGCCTTCCCGCTCCACCCTTAAACATTTGCCTTGTATTAGACCGTTCGACCTCCATGCAAGGCGAAAAAATGGACATCCTCAAAGCCACCGCTATCCAACTCCTGCGAAGCCTGCGCCCGCAAGACGTGCTTAGCATTGTCGCCTTTAGCGATAGAGCAGAAGTAATCGTCCCCGCTTCCATCAGCCTAGATAAAAAGAAACAAGAAGGGCGCATCCAAATGATGCAAGCCTCCGGCGCAACCGAAATTTATTACGGGCTTGAAGCGGGATTAAACGAACTGCGCCGCACACACGACCCCTCCCGCGTCAACCACCTCATCTTACTCACCGACGGCAACACCTATGGCGACGAACAAGCCTGCCTCGAACTTGCCGAACAAGCCGCCGCCCAAAACATCGGCATCACAGGCATGGGGCTTGGTCACGAATGGAACGACATCTTCCTCGACGCGCTTGCCAGCAAAACGGGCGGCTCATCGGCTTACATTTCAAAACCCAAAGATATTGAAAAAATTTTATTAGATAAATTCAAAGCCCTTGCCAGCACCTTTGCCGATGAAGTATTGCTAGAGTACAAACCAATCGAAAACATCCGCATCAACTACGCCTTTCGCCTACAACCCGAAGGCGGCGCTATCGAAATTGAAAACCCCATGCGGCTCGGACCTATCCTACGAGACGCCCCTTTGCATGTATTATTAGAATTTGTCGTCAGCCCAACCGCATTTAATGAAAGTAACGTCATAACCGTATTAAATGGAATATTGAAAGTATCCATCACAGCTAACCCGATGCCCGCCCCGCCCATCCGCCTCACTCTAACGCGCGACCTGCAACCTCAACCCTCAGCAGACCTTCCCCCCACGCGCATTCTCAAAGCGCTTTCACGGCTCACCTTATATCGAATGCAAGAGCGCGCCCAAGCCGCTGTGGACGCCGGGCAAATAGACTCAGCCGTTCGTCACCTACAAAACCTTGCCACGCATTTACTATCTCAAGGCGAACATGGGCTTGCCAAAACCGCTTTATTTGAAGCGGATTCGCTAGAACGAATGCACGCTTGGAGCGCCAGCGGCAGCAAAGATATTAAATACCAAACGCGAGCGTTATTGCTTGGCAGCGGCAAGAAGGAGAAATCAAAATGATTGTTTGTGCAAACTGCAAACATAAAAACATGGCAGGCGCAATGTTTTGCGCCGAATGCGGCGCACAACTTGTCGGCACGAACGAACTTGTCACCCAAAATATTTCTGCCACCGATAACCTCAAAAACATCGGCAAAAAACCCACAGGCTCGCTCACCGGTTCCCTGAGCGGCACAGACGCTTGGGCAAGTTTGCACCTGCTAGATACAGGACAAGTCCTCCCGCTCTCTTCACGCAACGAATTTACCATGGGGCGCATCAGCGAAGGGCAACCCATCATGCCCGATATTGACTTATCGCCTTATCAAGCCTATGCGGCAGGCGTTTCTCGCTTGCACGCCGTCATAAAAAAACAAGGCTTACAAATTATCTTCATGGACCTTGGCTCCGCCAACGGCACCTACATCAACGGGAAACGCCTTACTCCAAATGTAGAGCATTCCCTTCAACATGGCGATATTGTCGCGCTCGGAAAATTAAAAATGCAAATTTTAGTGAATCATCTATAAAGAAAGCGAGTCACAGTGGCGTATTCAGTTATCTTACATATCCCAGGCGAACAATCCATCGCAGGCGAGGTAGAGGAACTTCCCAAACCTGCCGATAACATCATCGTCGTATTAAACCCACGCACCAAAGACGGCAAAGATTTACACTACATAGATAATAGCGCCGTCAAAGTGATTTGGCCCCTCGCCAAAATCAGCTTCATCGAAGTCCTTGGCGATTCGCAAGACGAAAAGATTATCGGTTTTGTGAGAGAATAAGATTAAAACATATCATCCCATAAATCGCTTCAGCCAAATTGCCCTATGAAGCGACCCACCACAATGAAAGATTAACTATGCCTGCCGATTTAGAAAGAAGACGTATTTTAGTAGTTGACGATGAAGAACGCATGGTGCGCTTCATCCGCATGAACTTAGAGCATGACGGCTTTCAAGTGGCTGAAGCCTTTAACGGCAAACAAGCCATCCAAAAAATTCGAGACTTCACCCCCGACGTCATCTTATTAGACGTAATGATGCCCGACATTGACGGCTTTGAAGTATTAGAAACCATCCGCGATTTCAGCAACGTGCCTGTCATTATGCTCACCGCCAAAGGCGAAGAAGACGACCGCGTGCGCGGACTGGAAGGCGGCGCCGACGATTACATCACCAAACCATTCAGCCCGCGCGAACTCACCAGCCGCATCAAAGCCGTCTTACGCAGAACCGAAGGCGCCACAGGCTCTATGCACGGGCTGTTAGAAATTGACAAACGCCTCAAAATAGACTTTGACCGCCGCGAAATTTGGCTCGAAGGCAAACTCGTCAAACTTCGCCCAACCGAATACCGCCTGCTATACCACCTCGTGCAAAACGCAGGCTGGGTGGTTTCACATGACCAATTGCTCCAAAAAGTATGGGGCTACGAATACCGCGACGAGCCGCATTACGTCCGCCTTTACATCAACTACCTGCGTGAGAAACTGGAAAAAGACCCCGCCAACCCGCAATACATCCTCACCGAGCGCGGCGTTGGCTACCGCTTTGTAGATTTCAAACGCAACAAAGAAAACAAAGAATAAATTACCCAAAAGAACCGCTCAAAAACTTTTTACAAAATTTATATAAAACGCTTGCGTTTTTTTAACGCGAGCGTTTTACATTAAGAGCATAAGTTCAAACCAAACAAGTAGCAAAAGGAGGCGCTTATGTCTAGCTTAATTCGTTGGGAACCCGCTCGTGAAATGATGACCTTGCGTGAGGCGATGGACCGTCTCTTTGACGATGCGTTCACACGCCCGCTCAGCTTCGGCAACGGCAACTGGTCTGTCCCTGCTGTGGATATGTACCAAACCGACAACGAAGTGGTCGTCAAAGCCGCCTTACCGGGCGTAAAGGCTGACGAAGTTCAAATTAACGTCACTGGCGAATTGCTCACCATCAAAGGCGAAACCAAACAAGAAGAAGAAAAGAAAGAAAAAGCCTATCACATTCGTGAACAACGCTGGGGCGCATTTGAACGCTCTATCGCCCTGCCGACCCAAGTTGTGGCGGATAAAGCCAAAGCCGAATTTGAAAACGGCGTGCTCACGGTCACCCTTCCCAAAGCGGAAGAAGTCAAACCGAAAATTATCAGCATCAAAACAAAATAAACACCCTCTCCTAACAAAAGGAGTCGAGCGAACTCGACTCCTTTTTGTTTAATGAGTATGATTGTAGCGTACGCCCACCATGACCCTGCCCTAAGGATTAAATTTCATGAAAAATTTTGACCCGAAATATAACAACATTCCTAAAACTGAAATTCACTGCCACCTTGAAGGGGCAATACGCACTCAAACCATCATTGATATTGCCAAAGCATACAACATTAAATTGCCAAGTTATGAAACGGCAGAGTTAGATACACACGTCAAAGTGTTAGACCAAATGAAAGATTTGCAAGCCGTGTTAGACGCTTTTGATATTTTTCAACGAAGCATTACATCGCCACAGGCGTTTGAAAGAATTGCATGGGAATTATTTGAAGATTGCGCCAAGCAAAATATAAAATTATTTGAAGTGCGCTTTTCGCCCGATTGGGCATTTCACGGACATCAACTTGATTGGGACGCTTGTTTAGATGGCTTACTCCGCGCTATTGAAAAAGCGGAAAAAGAATTTGATATGGCGATTGGTATCATCGCCATCACCTCCAGGAGCATGGGCGGCGAATCGTGCGTCAAAACGGTAGATTGGGCGATTAAACATCAAAAACATATTCAAGCCGTAGATTTAGCCGATGGCGAAAAGATTTTCCCCGCCAAAGATTTTATTAAGCCGATTCTCAAAGCCAAAGACGCCGGTTTGAAGGTGACCATCCACTCTGGCGAAGATACGCCCGCCGAATACGTAATTGAAACCATAAAAAATTTCAAGCCCGATAGAATCGGGCATGGCATCCATAGCATAGAAGATATGAAGGCTGTGGAAATGCTCATCGAAAAAGGAATAACGCTAGAAGTGAATCCATGGTCGAATTATTTGACCAACTCTGTCCCGACGATTGAAGCGCACCCGCTCAAGAAATTGTTCGACTTAGGAGTCAAAGTCACCATTAATTCAGACGACCCCGAAGTGTTAGAAACGAACCTCAATAACGAATATCGAATCGCGCACGAAGTGTTGGGCATGAGTTTAGAAGACATTAAAACTTGCAATCGTTTTGCTTTTGAGGCTTCGTTTATTGAAGACGCTAAAAAACAAAAAATTTGGAATAAATATTTTGCTTAATTTTGGTAAAGATTATTATGCGTCAGATAAATTTGTTTGGGAAATCCCTTTTCGTCATTAAGCGCGGCGCACCCCGCTCTCGAATGTCCAACAAAATTCAAATTGACCAATTCGCAACCCTTAGGGTAAAATAATGCGCTACTTAAACCCAAAAACTCATTCCCATTTGGGGATTGTGTAAAACTTGTGAAGCAATAGAAGGAAAACTTAAGAATGACCAAACGAACTTATCAACCAAAAATCCGCCGCCGCGTGCGCGTGCATGGTTTTCGCAAACGCATGGCAACCGCCGATGGGCGGGCTGTCCTCAAACGTCGCCGCCTCAAGGGACGACATAAATTAACCGTCCGCTCCAACGAACACGTCAAAAAAGTGCGTTGGTAAACATACTATGAAGAGGCGCGGGTGCAGAGACGGTTTCGACTCTCCCGAGCGGAAGATTTCAAGCGGGTGCGGCAAACAGGCAAGTCCTTTGCTCATCCGCTTGTTGTGTTAGTAATCAAAGCCAATGAATCAAAAGATAAACTACGAGTTGGCGTAACCGCCGGCAAAACTATAGGCACAGCCGTTCATCGCAACCGAGCCAAGCGACTTTTACGCGAAGCCATGCGGCCATTAATCCCAAACATCGCTTCAGGCTTCGACCTCATCCTGATTGCCCGACCCAAACTTGTCACTTCCACTTTAACAGAAACCCGCTCCGCGTTAATCAACCTCTTCCAACGCGCCAGCATACTTCTTCCCATACATGAATCCTGAAACCGAAGGGCATTTCCACCTACACGATTATTCAAACGAACCGCGCCTGCGAGATATGCCTCGCACGCTCATGAACGCCCCGCGCATTGCTTTGCTGGCGCTTATTCGTTTATATCAAATGGTCGTTTCCCCTGGTTTACCCGCCAACACCTGCCGTTTTTATCCATCCTGCTCGCATTACGGATACCAAGCCATTTACAAACATGGCGCGCTGAAAGGCTCTCTCATGGCAATTTGGAGAGTGCTGCGCTGTAACCCATTCAACCCCGGCGGATACGACCCCGTAAAATAAAAACATTATTCCCCTCACCCTAAGCCCTCTACTCTGAAAGGAGGCGCGACTTCCTTCTCCCATTAAGAGCAGGGGCGAGATGAGGGTAACTTTAGGAGTAATAAAGAATTGAACACCAAAAAACTGACCTTATTTTTTCTGCTCGTAATTGGCGCGTTAATCATCAGCGCTTGCACTGGGCAACCCCTCACAAACAATTTTCCAGGTCTTGCGGCAGATAGCGAACGCGCTTACATTTCCACCGGCTCATTTATCTACGCAGTAGATGTGCAAACAGGAAGCGAAATCTGGCGTTACCCAGAATCTGCCGACAGCGATTTTTTATACTACGCCAACCCAGTTCTCACTGAAGACGGTCAATTGCTCATCGGCAGCGCTGGCGTAAACCATGCATTCATTAGTTTAGACCCTGCCACAGGTCAAGAAAAATGGGCGCAACCATTTACCGGCGCAAAAGGCGCATGGATAGCCTCTCCCCTTGTGTTGAACCAAACCATTTACGCCCCCAATACCGACGGCTTTCTTTACATCTTAGACTTAAATGGAAATCAAATCGCCGAACCGATTGAATTAGGCGGCGCGTTATGGTCTGCCCCAGTGACCGACGGAACGTACATCTACATCAACTCGCTTGACCATCACCTGCACATCTTAGACTTAAACGCAGGCGAACTTGTCGAACCCATTAACCTAGGCGGCGCAGCGCCCGGCAGCCCCACCATTGGCAACGGCGGCGTATATACCGGCTCATTTTCATCCGACATAAAATTTATCACCCCCAACGGCAAAAGCCAAATCATCGCCTCCGCATCCGATTGGATTTGGGGAACTCCCGCTTTAGATAACGAAACTTTATACTACGCCGACTTAAGCGGAAACATCTTTTCGCTCGACTTGACAAACAACCGCCAAAACTGGGATTCACTACAACCAGACGGTCCCATCACCGCAAGCCCGCTCGTCGTGGGCGACCAGATATACATTGCCACAGAAGCGGGTTCTTTTATCGCCTTAGACCGTGATGGAAAAATCGTCTGGGAAAAAACGCCCGGCGGAAAAATTTACACCACCCCCGTCCTCGCCAACGACCTAATTCTCGTTGCCCCTTACCAAGCAGACTTTGCCCTCGCCGCCTATGACGCCGAAGGCAAACAAGCCTGGACTTTTACCCCCGATAACTAAGGAAACCAACCTATGTGGGAACTAATCATTGTTCAACCGCTAACCAACTTATTATTGTGGATTTACGACGCGCTTGGCGCAGGTCCACACATGTTTGGGCTTGCCATCATCTTATTTACCGTGTTGATTAAACTTCTAACCTGGCCCCTCAACGCCTCACAAGTAAAAGGCGCACAAGCCATGCAAGAACTACAAAACGATAAAGAATGGCAAGACATTCAAAAAAAATACGCCAAAGACCGCGAAAAACTTGCTCAAGAACAAATGCGCATTTACCGCGAAAGGGGCATTAACCCATTTGCTTCTTGTTTACCAACCCTCATTCAATTCCCCATCATCATCGGCTTATACCAAGCCATCATTCGCGCCTTATCTGCCACCCCGTTAGACATGCTGAAATTAGCGCGCACGGTTTATCCCTTTCAAAACGTCGAAAACATCATCCCGCTCAACAGCGCCTTTTTATGGATGGATTTAGGCAGACCCGAATCGATTCAAATTTTAGGTTTTGGCTTACCCACGCTGGCAATTATCGTAGCGTTTACCACTTGGTTACAAACCAAACTCACCATGCCTGCCTCTACAAACCCAAACGACCAAACCGCGCAAATGACCCGCATGATGAGCGTTTACATGCCGCTCATGCTCGGTTGGTTTTCGCTCACATTTGCCTCAGGCATTTCCGTTTACTTCATCGTCAGCAACATTCTCGGCATTATTCAATATGCCGCCACAGGGCGCGCAAATTGGCGCAACTTATTGCCGGGCGGCAATAAACAAACATCCCCAGCAAAAAAATAGGAGGGCGCTATGAACGAGCGAACTACGCTTGAAGTCATTGCTCCAACGGTTGAAGAAGCCATTCAACAAGGCTTAACGCAACTCGGCTTAACCGCCGACCAAGTTTCAGTAGAAGTGTTAGATTCAGGTTCAAAAGGACTATTTGGACTCGGCGGCAGACAAGTGCGCGTCTTATTGACTGTCGGCGCGCCGCAAGAAACCGCTTCTATTGCCGACCCTCAACCCGCTTCAACAAAACCAACAGACTCTACGCCCAAACCAAAAGAACCCAAACCGCGCCCCCAAAAGAAACCCGAACCCCTTGCAAATCAAAAAACCGACATCCTACCGCATGACGCAATCATTGACACGACTGAAGACGTGGTTTCAAAATTGATTCACCACATGGGACTTAAAGCCCAAGTCTCGGCGCATTACGACGAAACCAGCGCCGATGACCGCCGCGTGATTTATGTAGACGTGCGCGGCGATGATTTAAGCGCCCTCATTGGTCGCCATGCCGAAACATTAACCGCGTTTCAACACATTGCCTCTTTAATTGTCGGCAAACAAACCGAACAATACGTGCAATTAATTGTAGATGTAGAAGGCTATCGCGCCCGCCGCGAAAAACAAATTCGCCAACTCGCCAACCGCATGGCAGACCAAGTGACCAAAACGGGCAAAAAAGTCACCATGGAGCCAATGCCCTCCACCGAACGCCGCATTGTTCACATTGAACTGCGCGGACATCCCGCCGTCACCACCGAAAGCATAGGCGAAGAACCCTATCGCAAAGTGGTCATTTTGCCCAAAGAATAAAGCGCCTAAAAGAAACAAGACCGCAGACCGCACAGTTTGCGGTCTTTTGTTATACAAATGGGATGAAAGCGACATAGTTTTTGTAATTTACAACCGCTTCCTCTGATGCGGTTTTCCTCTCGGTTTATCGTGCGCTGTCTATGGTCGTCAAGGTATAATTCAACCATGCAACCCGTAGATTATCTTCTCATTGGTCATGTGGCGGTGGATTTAACGCCAAACGGAAAACAACTAGGCGGTTCTGTATCGTATGCGGCATTGACTGCTAAGGCAATGGGGTTACGGGTGGGCATAGTCACTTCGGCGGGGGAAGATGCAAATTTGGAAATTTTGCATGGGATTCAAATTGTGAATATCCCAACCGCGCAAAGCACAATGTTTGAAAATGTAAAAACAGAAAACGGACGAAAACAAACCTTACACCATCAAGCGGAAAACATTAAAGCGAGCCATATTCCAGAAGAATGGAAGCGCGCCCCCATTGTCCATCTTGCGCCGATTGCGCAAGAAGTTGATTTTGATTTAATAAAATATTTCGACAAATCGTTTATCGGAGTCACCCCGCAGGGGTGGATGCGGGCGTGGGACGAAAACGGTCGGGTGTATGCCAAAGATTGGGAAAACAGCGAACAGGTTTTAGGTCAGGTGGGAGGCGCGGTGTTGAGTCTTGAAGATGTGAATCGAGACGTAGAAAAAATCGAATGGATGGCGAGTCATGCCAACCTTCTTTGTCTCACAGAAGGCGAACAAGGATGCGTTTTATATTGGAATGGGGATAGAAGAAGGTTTCGCCCGCCGAAAGTGGAAGAAGTGGATGCGACAGGCGCAGGCGATATTTTTGCGGCGGCGTTTTTTGCGCGTTTGCATCAAACCAAAGACGCATGGGAAGCGGCGCGATTTGCAACCAATGTGGCGGCGTATTCAGTGACGCGCGAGGGGTTAAAAGGCGCGCCTACTGTGGAAGAAATTGAATATTGCAAGATGGAGGTTTTATTTTGAAAAAAATTTATACCTTAGTGAATCAAAAAGGCGGCGTGGGCAAAACGACGTCCACCATTAACTTAGCGGCGTATTTAGCAAAATTGGGGCAGAAAGTTTTAGTGGTAGATTTAGACCCACAAGCCAACGCCACCTCATGTTTAGGCGTGGATAAATTAAGCGTAGCAGGCGGCACTTATGAAGCCCTGCTGGGCGATGAAAATATTTTTCGTTATATTTTGTTAAATGAACGATTGAATTTATCTTTATTGCCCGCCTCGCCCGCTTTGGCTGGCGCCGAAATTGAATTGGTGGATGAACTCGCGCGCGAAACTCGTTTACGCAAGGCGCTTACGCAAATCTCCGACCGTTATCAATATATTTTTATTGATTGCCCGCCTTCGCTGGGGTTGTTAACCGTAAATGGATTGATGGCGGCGATGGACGGCGTGATTGTGCCTGTGCAATGTGAATATTTGGCGCTAGAAGGGTTAGGGCAACTAACGCAAACCATAGAACGCGTTCGTTCCGCATTATTCCCCGAATTGAAAGTTCGCGGCGTGATTTTAACCATGTACGATAACCGCACAAATTTGGCAAGCGATGTGGTGAAAGAAGTCAGCAAGCATTTTCCAAATCAAGTGTTCAAGAGCATTATTCCGCGCAACATTCGTTTAGCGGAAGCGCCGTCGTATGGCTTGCCCATTTCAGAATACGCGCCCACATCGGTTGGCGCAATTGCCTATGAGGCGTTAGCGAAAGAATTGTTGAAAGGCGATAAATAACTCAATACGCAGGCGCACAAAGTATCACAAAGGTTCTAAACGTTTTCCTTTGCGATACTTTGCGACACTTTGTGTTTGAAAAGGTAGAAACTATGGCTCAACGAAAAGGTCTTGGTAAAGGATTAGATGCGCTTATACCCGGGGAGAAGCCCGCCGCTGTTGCATTTGGCGGTTCTGCTGGCGTGCAGCAAGCGCCTGTGGAGTTGATTAAGCGAAACCCGCGTCAGCCGCGTTTGAAGTTTAATGAAGAAGAATTAAATGAACTTGCCGCTTCGATTCGTGAACACGGCGTGATTCAACCGCTGATTGTTTCTCCTAACGCCGACGGCTCTTTTGTCTTAATTGCCGGCGAGCGCCGTTTACAAGCCTCTATTCGCGCCGGCTTGCGGACTGTGCCTGTCATTCCGCGCCAAGCCAATAACCAAGAACTGCTTGAACTGGCGTTGATTGAAAACGTGCAGCGCGCAGATTTGAACCCAATGGAAGAAGCCGAAGCCTATCGTCATTTGGCGGATGATTTTGGTCTCTCGCATGAGATGATTGCCAAACGAGTAGGCAAAAGCCGCGTGGCAGTGACAAATACAATGCGCTTAATAAATTTGGCAGATGCGGCAAAGCAAGCGCTAGTAGATGGAATCATTACAGAAGGTCATGCCCGCGCTTTGTTGATGTTATCCACGCAAAAAGCGCAGGCTTCTGCATTACAAACCATCATTAATTTATCTTTGAACGTTCGCCAAGCCGAAGAATTGATGAGAAAACTCACAGGTCAAAAACCGATTAAAGCCAAAAAGCCGTTTCACAACGCCAACCTTACCGACGTTGAGAAACGATTACAGAAAAGTTTAGGCACGAAAGTCGCATTGAAACATGGCAAAAAAGGCGGCACGGTGACAATTTATTATTATTCCGATGAAGAGTTAGATGCGTTATTAGATAAGCTGACGTGATATGAAACTGCTTTACAACGCGAACATTCACACGCTTAATTCAGCCAACCCAAAGGCGAAAGCGATTCTAATTGCACGAGGGCGCATTCTTGCGGCGGGAGAGAAAGAAACGCTCGAAGCGATTGCTCATGGCAAAGTAGAAAAAATAGATATGAAAGGCAAAACCATTTTGCCCGGCCTCACCGACGCGCATATTCACATTCAGCATTATGCGTTGGGATTAACAAAAATTGATTGTGAAACAAAAACAAAAGCCGAATGCTTAAGAAGAGTCGCTGAAAAAGTTAAAAATACAAAACCAAATGAATGGGTGTTAGGTCACGGGTGGACTCAAAATGAATGGGATGGAATTTTTCCGACAAAAGAAGAATTAGATGCAATTGCTCCAAATAACCCAGTTTATTTAACAGCCAAATCTTTACATGCGGCGTGGGCAAATACAGCCGCGCTGAAATTAGCCAATATCACCAACGAGACGCCAAACCCAAAAGATGGGGCGATTGAAAGAGACGCCAGCGGAAAAGCGACGGGCATTTTATTAGAAAGCGCGATGGGGCTAGTCTCAAGTCGAATTCCAGAACCAACCATCCCCGAAATTGAAGAAGCGATTGAAAGGGCGCAATCCGTTTTGTGGAGCATGGGCATCACGGGCGTTCATGATTTTGATAGGCGCGCATCGTTTATGGCTTTGCAATCTTTACAATTGAAAAATAAATTAAGATTGCGTGTGTGTAAAAATATCCCCGTCGAAAGCGTGGAAGAAGCGAATGCGCTTGGCTTACGAACAGGATTTGGCAATGAATGGTTGTGGATAGGCTCCGTCAAAGCGTTTATGGACGGCGCGTTAGGTCCGCGCACGGCGGCAATGCTTGAGCCGTATGAACATGAACCGAACAACAAAGGCATTTTGAATATGGATGGCGAAGAATTGTTTGAACATGCCCGCAAAGCCGCAGATGTTGGTTTGAGTATGACGGTTCATGCGATTGGCGATAAAGCCAATCACGAAGTATTAAACGCTTACGAACAATTGCGCGACTATGAAAAGAAAAATCATTTACCCCATTTGCGGCACCGCATTGAGCATGTGCAAATTATTCATCCCAACGATGCGCCGCGACTTGCAAAATTAAACGTTATCGCTTCGATGCAACCGATTCACGCGACGTCTGATATGTTTGCGGCAGATAAACTATGGGGCAAACGCGCGAAATTTTCGTATGGCTGGCGCACACAATTGAATCATGGCGCGTTGCTTGCCTTTGGTTCAGATGCGCCGGTGGAATCGCCAAATCCATTTTTAGGATTATATGCCGCCATTACTCGAAGACGCGCAGACGGTTCTCCCTCAGGGGAGGGCTGGTACCCCGAAGAAAAATTATCTTTAAGTGAAGCATTATCCGCTTACACTTACGGCGCGGCATACGCCGCCAATGCAGAAAACAGACTTGGCAAACTTGCCGAACATTATGTAGCCGATTTAATTGTGTTAGATGAAGACCCATTCCAAGTTCAACCAAACGACTTATTGAAGATGAAGCCGAGCGCCGTAATGATTAACGGCGAATGGGTTGTGCCATCGTAGTAGGATGAAATATGTCTCAATACACGCCAAAACTCACGCCTGAAATGCTCATCCCTAGAATGGGGGAATACCTTGTGCAAAAGGGGATAATCACCGAGCAAAATTTACAACGCGCGTTGGCGTTACAGCAAGAGCAAACCGCTAAGGGCAATCATTATTTATTGGGGCAAGCCCTAATGGATTTGAACCTGCTCACGCGCGAAGAGCTAGACCAGGCAATCACCGAGCAAATTATTCAATTGCGCTCTGCGTTGCAAGCCGCCAACCGAAATTTAGAGCAGCGCGTGCAAGACCGTACGGCAGATTTGAACGAAGCCTTGCGTAGGCTTTCGGAACTTAATCAAATGAAAGCCAACTTTGTGTCGAATATTTCGCACGAATTGCGAACCCCATTAACGCACGTTAAAGGATACATTGAGTTATTAATTTCAGAATCGCTGGGCAAAATCAACGAAGAGCAACGCCATGCTTTGTCCGTCAGCCAACGGGCAACTTCAAAACTAGAAGACATGATAGAAGATTTAATCATGTTCTCTTTGGCTTCGCGCGGCGAATTAAGCATGAAACTAGATTCAGTAGATATTCGCCGCTTAGTTTCGCTGGCGGTGAAATCGGCAACCAATAAAGCGCAAGACCGCGGCGTTACACTGCAAGCGCAATTTGTAGATTCTGTTCCATTCGTACAAGCCGACCCGGAAAAAATCGGCTGGGTAGTGAATCAACTGTTGGATAACGCAATCAAGTTCACGCCGTCGGGCGGAAGCGTAACGGTGTCGCTTAAAGAAGAAGGCGCAAATTTAGTCAATGTCGCAGTCATAGACACAGGCATCGGCATTCCGCAACATCGAATGCAAGAAATTTTTGAGCCGTTTCATCAGTTAGACGGCTCCTCTACGCGGCATTACGGCGGAACAGGCTTAGGCTTAGCGCTGGTTCGTCAAATTATCGAAGCGCATGGTTCATTGTTAGACGTAAAATCAATCGAAGGCAAAGGCACAACGTTTAAATTTCCGTTATTAGCGGTAAGAGAATAAAAGCGCCGCCAAACACGGCGCGAGCGACATAAACGTATGGATATTGAAACTCTTTCACAACTGCATTTTATTTTTCAAGAAATGCAAAAAAAGCCCGATTTGAAATCCGCCTTAGACGCTTTAATTTTATCTATGCGGAATTCGTTTGTGTTTGATAACGTCGCCATTTATTTAGAAGACCCGCGCGATAAAAGTTTAGACGTGTTATATGCCCGCGCGATGGGGCGCGGTAAAACCGCCGAAGCCGACGCCGCTTGGGGCGAAGCCATTGCCGCCGAAGTGATAAAAACCAACCGCTTAATGATGCGCGAGCCGGGGCAAGCGCTTCAAGGCATGGATAGAATGTCGCAAGACTATTTGCTCGGCATACCCTTGCGTATCAATTCAAAAACCAGAGGCGCGTTGTTGTTTGTGCGTTTTGGCGGTCCGGCTTATTCTGAATTGCATATTCATCTAGCGTCTTTACAAGCCTTTTGGTCTGCCGCTTTAATTGAACGAAAAGAATTACAAGACGCGCGCGCCGAGTTAGATTCGGTGCAGCGCCAAATGCGCTTGCAAGACGATTTCGTCTCGACGATTTCGCACGAGTTACGCACGCCGTTGGGGTTTATCAAAGGATATAGCACTAGTTTGTTACGTCAAGATACAACGTGGGACCATGAAACGCAACGCGAATTCCTTACCATTATTGACGAAGAAGCCGATAGGCTCACACGCTTGATTGAAGATATGCTTGAATCAGCCCGTTTGCAAAGTAAGACCTTACAATTCAAATTTGCCCCCATTCGTTTAGACGCCCTAATCCGCGACGTTGCCACTCGCGTCAACACGCATCACCCTAACTTGAAAATTGATTACGACCTTCAGCCTTTGCCCTCCGTTTATGGAGACGGCGTGCGCCTTTCGCAAGTGTTTGAAAATTTATTCAGCAATGCAATTAAATACGCCCCAGGCTCGCCCATTGCCATTTCAACCAAAGCCTTAGAAAAATCCGTCCTCATTTCATTTGCCGACCAAGGCGAAGGAATCCCTGAAGATTATTTGCCGTTTTTATTTGAGCGTTTTTATCGAGTGCCGGGCGAGCGTACCGTCACAGGCACAGGGCTAGGGCTATACATTTGCAAACAAATAATCATGGCGCATCATGGTAAGATTTGGGTAGAGTCAGAATTAGACGTCGGCACAACTTTTTATATTGAACTCCCCACCGACCCAACCGCCTGACCGCCTTCATTTTCGCAATTCAGGAGAAACCGTTATGGCAAAACGCATTTTAATTGTGGATGATGAACCGCGTTACTTACGGCTTTTAGAAGCCAACTTACGCACTGAAGGATATGAAGTATCTACTGCGCAAGATGGCATGCAAGCCTTAGATGTTTTTTCAGCCCAGCCCATAGACTTGGTTTTATTAGACGTGATGATGCCGCGCTTAGACGGCTTTCAGACTTGCCAACGCATTCGAGAGTTTTCTAACGTGCCAATTGTCATTCTCACCGCGCGCGGCGAAGAACAAGACCGTGTGCGCGGATTGGATTTAGGCGCAGACGATTACTTGGTTAAGCCATTTTCTGCAACCGAATTACTGGCGCGCGTGCGCGCCGTGCTACGCCGCGCTCAACCGCCGGGCGAAGCGGCGAATCAAGTGCGCTTCTTTATCCATGACGATTTGAAAATTGATTTTGCGCGGGCAGAAGTATGGCGCGGCGAAGAACCTGTATCGCTTTCGGCTACCGAATACCGCCTTTTATTGCATTTTGCTCACAATATCGGAAAAATTCTCACATCTGAAGAATTATTGAGTAATGTATGGGGAATTGAGTATAAAAACGATAAAGAAATTCTCTGGGTGAGCATTGCCCGTCTGCGCCAGAAATTGGAGAAAGACGCGCATAACCCTAAGCATATAGTTACACGTTCAGGTTTAGGGTATCTTATGCCGCCGATTGAAACGTGAGAATGGTAATGAAAGGCGTATGCCCAATAAAATTTTAGTTGTTGATGCAGATGTTGCCAGTCGAAATTTCATCGCACAAAAATTACTGGGTCAAAACCATGAAGTGTTACAAGCGGGTTCCGGCAAAGAGGGTTTAATCTCCGCTTGGCGCGACCATCCTGATTTAATCATAGCCGACCCAACCATGACAGACCTCAAAGGGGAAGAATTTGCCGCCAAACTCAAGCAAGATTCTCGCACCTCGCAAGTTCCGCTCATTGCCCTGAGCAGCGATTCAAGTTCAGAGCGTATCAAATCTTGTTTGGGGGCGGGGTTCAATGAATACATCACCAAATCGGGGCAGGCAATTCCCATGCTTACAGACGCGATTCGCCGTTTATTAGAATTGAACGGCGACGCGATGAAACAGGGCGGAAAGTTAATTGTATTCTTAAGCGCTAAGGGCGGAACGGGAACGTCTTCTCTTTGCGCCAATTTGGCGAGGAATATTGCCGCACATCAACCCAATGCCAACTTAGCGGTGGTAGATTTAGTCTTACCCATTGGGTCTATCGCTTCCATTGTAGGTTACGAAGGAAGCGTGAACATCGTCAACGTGGCAGATATGTCGCACGACGTCACCTCGCCAGACTTTTTCAAAAATCACCTGCCCGAAATGCAAAATTGGAAATTCCATTTATTAGCAGGCTCGCCAGACCCTGAACTAAGCAATCAATTAAAAGTAGAACGCATTTGGGATATTGTCGCCTCATTAAAAATGACCTACGACTATGTGTTTATAGATATTGGGCGATCGCTTTCACGAATCGCCCTGCCATTAATTCAACATGCCGATTTAGTGACCTTATTAATTGGCACAGACGCTAGCGCCTTGCCGCTTACTAAAACCTTGCTTGATTATCTAAAAAATAAAAATATTAACTCGGATGCAGTTTATTCCATTCTAAACCGGGCGGCTAGCCTAGAGGGGTTAAGTAAAGCCGAGGCAGAAAAAGCGCTGGAAATAAAAATTAACGCCTCCATACCATACCTAAGCTCCAATTTAACATTTGCGAACACACACCATCAGCCTTTTACGTTAAAATTCCCTAACGACATGACGGCGCTGATTTTTCAAGACATCGCAAAAGAAATGGTAGCCATTGTGGAAAAAACACGCGCTTAAAACATAAGCCTTACGATTGGAGAGAAACCATGAGCATTGAATATGATGAAAAAGGCAAGTACTACACCAACGTAATTTCAAAAATCGCAGTTTCCTCAATCTTACAAACCGCCACGCACTTAATTCGCGGCATGGTGCATGTCCGTCAGGGGGAGCGCTTAAAAGATGAACTCGAAAACGATGAAAACTATCTGGCAGTGACCGATGCAAATGTGTATGACGCCAATGGCAATGTAGCCTATTCCAGCCCGTTTTTGGCGGTGCAAAAATCACAAATTGTTTGGATTATGCCCTCTGAAGAAAACAAATCAGGAGAAGTTGGATGAACGCGACTGGGGCGCCTCAACGACTTACTAGCCAAGACTTAATTCGGTTAAAAAAATATCTTTCCGATAACCTCATGCGCGCGCTAGAAATGGAAAGCGTGCCAGCCTCGCAACGGGCTACCTTTGCCCAACAAAACATCGCCAAAATTTTTGAACAAACGCAGGTCAAACTTCCTGAAGACGTAAAAAAAGAAATCTTCAAACAAGTCCTAAATGACTTGCTCGGCTTCGGTCCGCTTCAACCCTTATTAGACGACCCCGAGATTACCGAAATCATGGTCAATGGACCGAAAAAAGTGTTCATTGAAAAAAAAGGACAACTGAGCCGCGCCAACATTTCATTTGACGACGACGACCATGTAGTGCGAATCATTGACCGCATCATCTTGCCGTTAGGCAGGCGCGTAGATTACGACTCTCCTACGGTGGACGCGCGCCTGCCAGACGGCTCGCGCGTTAACGCAGTAGTGCGCCCTGTGGCGATTGATGGACCTTCTATCACCATCCGCAAATTCCGCAAAGACCGCCTGCAAGTTGCCGACTTAATAAACTTCGGCTCGCTGACCCAACAAATGGCAAGCTTTTTAGAGGCTTGCGTGAAAGCGCACTTTAATATCGTCATCTCTGGCGGAACAGGCTCCGGAAAAACAACTTTGCTCAATGTGCTTTCTAGTTTTATTCCTGAAAACGAGCGCATCATCACCATTGAAGACGCCGCTGAATTACAACTGCAACAAGACCATGTTATGCGCATGGAAACCAAAGCCCCCAATGCCGACGGCTTGCACGCCGTGACGATAAGAGATTTAGTCAAAAACTCTTTGCGTATGCGCCCCGATAGAATTGTAGTGGGCGAGGTGCGCGGCGGCGAAGCGCTAGATATGTTACAAGCCATGAATACCGGACACGACGGCTCGCTAACCACAGTCCATGCCAACAGCCCGCGCGACGCCATCTCGCGTATGGAAACCTTAGTGTTAATGGCAGGTATGGATTTACCCCTCAAAGTCGTTCGCCAACAAATATCTTCAGCTATAGATTTAATTGTGCAACAAAGCCGCCTGAAAGACGGTCAACGAAAAGTGACCGCCATTACCGAAGTGGCGGGCATGGAAGGCGATATTGTCGTGCTGACCGATATTTTCAAATTTAATCAAACAGGCGTTTCGCCTGAAGGAAAAGTGTTAGGCGAGTTAAAACCTACGGGCATTCGTCCCCTATTTACCCCACGCCTTGAAGCGGCTGGGTATAAACTCGGCGCAGAAATATTTATGACCAGCAAGCAGCCCGACTTGCCGCCGCGTCGCTAAACTGTCTGCTATAATTTAGCCATTCAAAGTATTAATGAGGAAACATGACCAACGCCCAAATCACCATTCGTGAAAAAAAACTTGGCTTGCTCATTCGTGACGCGCGAATGGCAGAGCGCCGCAGCATTAAAGAATGCGCCGACGCGATTGGCGTAAAACCAGGTTTGTTTCGCGCCTATGAAGAAGGGCGGCGCGCCCCCTCTTTACCAGAATTAGAAGCGCTGGTTTATTTTTTGAAAATTTCTATCTTTCAATTTTGGGGCAATGAAACCATATCCGACGCGCCCCCGCCCATAGAAAAAGAAGACGTCGCCCGCCTCATTGGCTTGCGTCAACGCATGATTGGCGCGCTCATTCGTCAAGAACGCACCAACAAAAACATTTCCATTCGCCAAGTGGCGGCAGATACGGGCATTTCACAATCTCGCCTGAAAGCCTATGAACTGGGCGAAAAACCAATTTCTGTGCCAGAACTAGAAATGATATTATCCGTTATCGGCGTGCCGATTGAAAACTTATTTGACCAAAGCGGACCGGTGGGGCAATGGCTAAACAGCCAACGCGCCTTACAAAAATTCAACGAACTGCCAGAAGAGATACAAAACTTTGTCTGCCAACCCGTCAACCGCCCCTATTTAGAACTGGCAATGAAATTGAGCAGCATGTCGCGTGAAAAACTTCGCTCGGTTGCCGAAGGCTTGTTAGATATTACGTTATAACCCTAAAAAAGGGTTTCAAAACTCTTTTGGCTTAAAGAAAAAACCATGACAACCGCCGACCCCGCCCAACTTGAAGCGCAAGGCAAACAAGCCTTTGAGCATAAAAACTTTATTCAAGCCGCCGATTTCTTTCAACAAGCGGCGCAAAGTTACACTGCCGGGCGAGCGGGTTTACAAGCCGCCGAAATGATGAACAACGCCAGCGTGGCTTTATTGCAAGCCGGCAAAGCCGAAGAAGCGCTCAAAGCCGCATGGAACACCGATGAAATTTTTGCAAACGCAAACGATACAAAACGACAAGCTATGGCGCTGGGCAACCAAGCCGCCGCGCTAGAAGCCCTATCCCGTTATGATGAAGCGATACAAAAATACGAACAATCCGCCGAGCTATTCGCCCAAATCAACGAAGGCGATTTACGCGCAATGGTAATGAAATCCGCCGCCGCCATTAAACTAAAAACGGGAAAAATCACCGACTCGGCGTTCAAAATGATGGGGTCATTAGACGCAAAAGATAACCCAAACTTTTTTGAACGCATCTTAAGATTTTTCATGCGCTTTATCAAATGAAATGATCGCCTTCAACGCCAAAGTTCGCCGCGCCGCCGCACAAGACCATTATCAAATTGCAAATTTGCTTTTCCATGAATCGCACACACACCGCCATCTTGATTGGCGGTCTGTTTTCGATTGGCTTGGCGCTAAAAATTTTTGGACGCTCGACGAACATGGATTTATCTCCGCCGCGCTTGCCTGCCCCGAAGACCCTACCGATGTGGCATGGATTCGCCTCTTTACTTACCATCCGCATCTCGACCTACGGGCGGCATGGTCTGCATTGTGGCAACATGCCCAAGCCGAAATTTTTTACAACAACCCCAACGCCAAAGTTTCAGCCATTGCCTTAAAGCCTTGGTTTCAAGAGATTCTTTTACAAAGCGGCTTTGAGCAAACGCAAAGACTTGTTGTATTGCGCTTGCAATGTGAAAATTTCAAACCGCCTCCTCTCTCACAACACATTCGCATTCGCCGTATGAAAGAATCAGACTTGCCCTCCGTCGCCGAGGTGGATTTTAAAGCCTTCGGTTCGTTTTGGCATAACCCGCTTGACTCCATTCGATTTGCGTATGCACAATCTATTTTTGCTACGGTAGCCGAAAACCCAACGAACGAAATCATAGGTTATCAACTCAGCACAGGCAGTCAATATGGGGCGCACCTTGCTAGGTTGGCGGTCGCCCCAGAAGCGCAAGGGCAGGGAGCGGCTTCGGCTTTGGTCAGCAACCTCATCGAATATTTAGATTCAAATCAAATTGACGCGCTTTCGGTCAACACGCAAGAAGATAACGCCGCCTCGTTAGCCCTGTATCAGAAAATAGGTTTCGCTAAAACAGGCGAACATTTTCCCGTGTTGATTTACAATAGAGGCTTATGACACAAGTTCAATTTCCACTGCCTGTATTAAGAAAATTTGTAGAAACCCTATCGGACGAATTAGGGCATAATACCGCCACGGCGGTCATCAAAAAAACGGGCTTGCCCAAAGAATGGCTGCATGACGATAATTTTGCCAACTTAAACAATGAACAATCGGCGTTGGCTTATGCGCGGTTGCAATCGGCGCTTCGCGCGTATTACGGGCGCGGCGCGCGCGGCATTTTATTGCGCATTGGCTCAAAACTTTGGGGGCGCTTATTAGACGACTCATCGTTTGGCATTAAAACCCAAGCGACTTTAATTCGTAGCCTTCCAAAATCTTTACGCCGCAAACAAGCGTTGGAATTGCTAGCAAAAATCTTAACCGCCAAACGCGGCGATATAACGACTCATACCCTTGACCTCGACCTGCTTCTCGTAGATTTGACCTCGCCTACCGCTTTGAATCAAACCGACGATGAGCCTATATGTTTTGTGACGCTTGGCTTAATTCGTGAATGTTTATTTTGGGCGGTCGGCGAAGAACACGATATTGAAGAACGCGCTTGCAAAGCGCTGGGCGCAAGGCAATGCGAATTCAAAATTACCATTGGAGGATAGTATGGCGCGCATCGAAACAAAATGGAAATCGAAAGACGGGTTAGATATATACGCTCAGGCTTGGGAGCCAGATGTCGTTCAGCCCAAAGCGGCGGCTTGCTTAGTGCATGGGCTAGGCGAGCATTCATCGCGTTATGCGCATGTAGCCGAAGCCCTGAACAAACAAGGCATTATTTTGTTTACGTCAGATTCGCGCGGGCATGGAAAATCGGGCGGGGCGCGTGGGCATATTAACTCGATTGAAGATTTTATGGGCGATATTGATATCTTATTAGAACAAGCCCGCGCTCGTTATGCAGGGTTGCCTTTGTTCTTGTATGGTCATAGTTTGGGCGGCATTTTAGTTTTGCACTATGCCTTACTTCGCAAGCCGAATGTTAAGGGCGTCATTGCCACCAGTTCAGGCTTACACACTGCGCTGGAAAAACAACCCGTAAAAGTTTTGTTGGCAAAAATATTAGGGGCTATCATGCCATCCACTGCGCTTGCCAGCGGGTTAGACCCAAACGGCATTTCACGCGATGAAACTGTGGTGCAAGCCTATAAAAACGACCCGTTGGTGCATAATAAAGTATCGCTAGGGTTTGGCAAAATAATGCTTGGGGTAACCAAATGGACGTTGGAAAACGCTAAAAACTTTCCGCTCCCGTTATTATTGTTGCATGGCAAAAAAGACCCGATTGCATTCGTCTCAAGCAGCGTTGAATTTTCCGAGCCGTTGGGAGAAAAATGCACATTGGTTTTATGGGATGACGGCTTGCATGAATTACACAATGAACCTGAAAAAGACGAAGTATTCAAAACGATGACGTTGTGGATGGACGCACGGTTGAAAGAGAATAACAATTAGCGAGTTTAGGTAACGCGTCGAAAGAAAGGCTAGCGCGTGTGGACCGAAGACTGATGAAGCGTTTAGTTAAGAACTTTCTCAGCCATTGCTAGACAAAATCATACGGGCGTGGGAAAATTCGCGCCGCGTAATAAAAACACTCGAGGAGTTAGGAAGCATGAACGATAAAGAAGTAAGTAAAAGACAACTGCGTAAAGAACAAATGCGCCGAAAGGAGATGCGCTCGCGTTTATTGTCAATTGGTCTTATTTCAGCAGGCGTTTTGTTTTTGGCTTTCTTGTTTATTTGGCCCAGCCTTAAACCAATTGGACAAGTGTTGCCCGCGCCAGAGATCGCTTACCCCAACGCGGAATTTAATGCGGTGGGCGACCCCGCTGCGCCCATCAAAATTGAAGAATATGCCGATTTTCAATGCCCGCATTGCGGCACATTCTTTCGCAATACGGAAAAATTGTTGATGGATAATTACATCGCCAATGGAACGGTATATTTTGTTTTCAAA
The DNA here is from genome assembly GCA_034434495.1 of Anaerolineales bacterium. Taxonomy (GTDB): domain Bacteria; phylum Chloroflexota; class Anaerolineae; order Anaerolineales; family Villigracilaceae; genus Villigracilis. The sequence goes on along the minus strand of DAOTZE010000004.1, from coordinate 143,649 downwards.
GCGGTGGATTATTTAGGCGTCGCTTCGGGAGAAGCCGCCGAAGCCGCATATTGCGCCGGCGACCAAAATAAATTTTGGGAAATGCAAGCCACTATTTTTACAAATCAAGGCTTAGAGGCATTAAGCGAACGCCGCTTTGCCGCCTATGCCGAACAAGTGGGCTTGAACATGGATGAATATAACGCATGTTACAACTCCAATAAATATGCCGATTTAGTCGCCCAAAATGTAGAAGACGCTATGGCGGTAGGCGCAGAATCTACGCCGTCTTTTATCATGACGTATGTTGTGAATGGCGAAACTAAAACCAAAACTATTCAGGGCGCGCAGCCTTACGATGTATTTGTGCAAGAAATTGAAGCCGCGCTCGCCGAGATGAACCAATAAATCCACTTAATAATCGCCGTCCCGAAGGAGAAGAAACCTTCGGGACGGTTTGTTAATTTTGCCTGCTTACAATGCCTTGCTCCCAAGCGTAAACTGCGGCTTGCGTTCTATCTGCCAAATGCAGTTTGCTTAAGATATTGCTTACATGCCCTTTGACGGTGTTTTCGCTAATAACCAGTTTTTCGGCAATTTGGCTGTTGGTGAGTCCATTGGCAATTAATTTCAATACGTCGGTTTCGCGGTCGGTTAACTCGGTAAAAAGCGGCTGGTCTTCTGTATTTTCGCCGCGAATGTTTTGCAACACTCTTGAAGCAACGCGCGGATGTAAAGTGACTTCGCCTTGCATAGCGCGATGCAAAGCCTCTACTAACTTTTCCATTTTCATATCTTTCAGGATGTAAGAAATGGCGCCCGCCTTCAAAGCGGGGAAGATATGCACGTCTTCATGATACGAGGTTAGCACTACAACCTTTGTGCGCGGGCTAATTTGGCGAATGCGGCGCGTTGTTTCAATGCCGTCTAAGCCGGGCATAATTAAATCTAACAACACAATATCGGGGATGAGTTCTCCAATGATGGTTAAAGCTTCTTCGCCCGAGGCGGCTTCGCCAACTACATGAAAATCGGAAATTTTTTCAAGGTAAGAACGAATGCCGTTTCGCACCACCTCGTGGTCGTCCACAATGAATATGCTTGTACGTTGGTATTTCATGGCGTCACTCTCCTAAAGTTTGCATAAGAGGAATTTGAATAATTAGGCGCGTCCCTTGCCCTGGCGCGCTTTGCACTTGTAAACTGCCTCGAAAACTATTAATTCTTTCACGCATAGAACGAAACCCCATGCCTTTGGCGCGTTGATTCATATCAAACCCGCGGCCATTGTCTGAAATGACGACTTGTAAAACTTCGGAAGTATAAATGAGAGAAATATCGGCGCGTTTTGCTCCGCTATGCCGGGCGATATTCGCCAACGCTTCTTGGATAACGCGATAGACCGCTTGCTCCATATCCAGCGGAAGTTCGCGCCCATTCATAATTTGCAAATGGACAATTGCATCGTTGCGGTTTTCCCATTCAAATACATATTCTCTAAGCGTGGTTTCTAAGCCTTTTTCTTGTAGGGCAATTGGGTAAATTTCTTGAATTAGGAAATTTAATTCTTGAATGACTTCATAAATGAGCGTTTCCGCCTCGCTGATGTGGGGCGCAAATTCTTGCGCGGCATCCGCTTTGACCATGCCGTTGACGGTGCCTAACTGCGCTAACGCGGCAAAGGCTTTTTGTTTGGCGCTATCATGCAAGTCGCGCGCGAGGCGGTTGCGTTCTTCCATCACGGCTAAATCTTTGGTTTGCTCAAATAAATCCATATTGGCGATAGATAAAGAAGCGCGATTGACCAGCGCCGTAAACAAACGGATTGAATCTCTGGTGAGGGCGTTTGCGCGGGTGTAGGCGACGTTGAAAATCGCCACCACTTTTCCATCCACAACAATTGGGAAGTGCGCAAACGACTCAATGCCTTCTTTTTGAAGCGCGGCTTGAATATCGGGGCGCAGCGCGTTCGATTTTAAGTCCGACACGATAAACGCCGCGCTCGTGGTCATAGCGATTCCAATCATTCCTTCGTCGCGGTTAAACTTAAAAGTAGATAATGTTTCTGGCAGAAAGCCGCGGCTAACGCGAGGCATAATTTTTCTTTGCGCCTCATTCCAAGTGAACACCACGCTGCGGTCGGCGTTGAGGAGCGAGACGGATACATCTACCAGCGCCTGAAAAATCTGATTCAAAGTGACGCTGCGTAAAATTTTTTCATCCGCCTGATACAACGCCTCGATTTCAAGCGTACGTTTTTCTAAATCTGCAGTGCGTTTTCTTACCAATCGTTCAAGTTCTTGATTTTTACTTTCGATACTTTTTAAGCGCCACCGTAATGCTCCTGCGAGGCTAATTGCAAAAAAGACCGCAAGCAAACTGCGGAACCACCAAGTTTCCCAATAGGGCGGCACGACCACAATTTGAACGGATTGAATTTTATCGCTCCAAACGCCGTCGCTGTTTGTGCCGCGCAGGCGCAAGGTATAAGTTCCGCCGGGCAAGTTGGTGTAGCGTCCGTTGCGTTGGTTGCCCGCTTGAATCCAATCGCTGTCAAAACCTTCTAGCATGTAGGCATATTGGTTTTTTGAAGGCTGTTCAAAGGCGAGGGCGGTAAATTCAAATTCAAACGAATCTTGGGGCCATGTAAGCGTAATGGTTTGAAAATATTCCGTTGTTATATTTTCTTCAACAAACGGCGCGCCAGATAGCGTGAAAGAAGTTAACAAAATGTTCGGCTGGAAGCGATTCTCTACAATTTCGCTAGGCTTGAAAACGTTTAACCCATTAATGCCGCCAAAATACATAATGCCGTCTTGGCTTTTGGCAAAAGCATATTGGTTAAATTCGTTGCTTTGCAGCCCGTCGCTGGCAGTGAAATTGCGGAAGGTTTGCTTGGTTGGGTTAAATTTTGAAAGCCCAAAGTTGGCGCTAAGCCATAAATTCCCTTCTTCATCTTCTAAAATTCCATAAATGACGTTATTCGGTAAGCCTTCATTTTCGGTAAAATGCGTAAAAGAATCTGTGGCGGGGTTATAGCGGCTGATTCCGCCGCCATGCGTGCCGACCCAAACAACGCCGTTTGACGCTTGATAAACGCTTAAGATGATGTTACTGTTGATTGAACTTTTGTCAGTAGGGTTATAAGTATAGCGCGTTAGCGAATTGGTTTCTAAATTAATGCGTATCAGCCCATTGCCAGAAGAGCCAATCCATAAGTTGTGGTTGGTATCTTCTTGGATAACGCTAATTTGTTCGGCGTTGACTGTGTTGGGGGTGTCGGGCTGGGTATTGTAGGCGGTAAATGCGCCTGTAGCGCGGTTAAAAGTAAATAACCCACGATTCGTGCCTACCCAAAGCGTATTTCTTGAGTCTTCATAGATGGCAAAAACGGTAACGCCTAAGGTTTCTTCTTCCAATTCGGCGGGTTGGTAATGGGTAAAAGTTTGCGTGAAGGGGTCAAAGCGGTCTAACCCGCGAGTGGTGCCAACCCATAAGTTTCCCGTTTTATCAATATGTAATGCGAAAACGCTGTTACTGCTAAGGCTGGCGGGGTTTTCGGCGGTGTGCAAATATCTTGCAAATGTTCCTTTGGAGGGGTCGAAGTAGTTTAAGCCGCCGCCGTCGGTGCCAATCCATACGTCGTTGTTTGGGGTTACTAAAATGGGAAAGATGAAATTGCTGCTGAGGCTGTTTGGATTGTTAGGGTCGTTACGGTAATAGGCAAAGTGATCTTGCCGACGGTTATATTTGTTTAAGCCGCCGCCGTAGGTGCCAATCCACAAAACTCCGCTGGCGTCTTCGTAGATAGAATACACTTTGTTATTACTTAAACTATTTGAAAAACTAGGCTGATTTTGGTGGTGAATAAATTTTCTGCTAGTTGGGTCATAACGGTCTAAGCCGTTGTTTGTGCCTATCCAAAGCGTGTTCCAGCTATCTATGTAAAGCGAGAAGATTGCGTTTCCCGCCAAACTGTGCGGGTTGCTAGCCGAGTTTTTATATCGTCTGAAAAATTTGCCTGCCGCATTATATTGGTTTAACCCATTGATTGTGCCAACCCATATTTCTCCAGTTTTGCTTTCTACAATGCTGTTGATACGGTTACTGCTTAAGCTGGTGGGGTCGTTTGCGTTATGTTTGTAGCTGATAAAGGTTTGATTGGTTTTGTTATATAAGCTAATTCCCGCGTTTGCGGTGCCTATCCATAAAATTCCGTTTGAGCTTTTTAGTAAAGCGGTGATGACGTTGCTGCTCAGGCTTTTAGCGTCGGGGGGGGTTTCTAATGGGGTGCGAAAATGGGTGAAGGCGTTGCTGGTAAAAGATAAAAAGTCTAATCCTTCATCTGTGCCAATCCACAAGCCGTTTTCGTCTAAGCAGAGAGCCAACACGTTATTGCTGGCGATGCTGGCGTTATCGGTTGGGTCGTTAAGGTAGTGCGTAAATTTACCGCTGACAGGGTCGTAGCGATTTAGCCCTCCAGAATGTGTGCCAATCCATAGATAGCCTTGTTGGTCTTCAACGATGGCGGTAATAGAGCGCGCACTGATACTGTTTGGGTCGTTGATATCGGGTTTGTAAATTTTGAACTGGTAACCGTCGTAACGGTTTAACCCATCGTCTGTGCCGACCCATAAAAAACCCTGACGGTCTTGCAGGATGGCGTTGACCACGCTTTGCGATAGTCCTTCTTCTAGGCTAATTTGTTCAAAGCGGATGTTTGTTCCGTAGGGGATGAAAGCACTGTTGAGTTGTGTATCAGATTGAAGGTTGGTGGGGGAGGCGGTGGGGCGGTCTTCAAAATTAGAAGGGGCAGGGGAAATGCTCTCGCTGCAAGCAGTGAGAAGGAATGTAGTCAAAATAATGGAAAGCGAAGCTTTCTTAAACATTTGGATAATTATAAGCAATTAAGATGAGATGCGTTTTGAAGAGGGTAATTCTCTGGTAGGGTTTCGTTTCCCCTTCTTTAGGGTGGTTTTTCTTGTTTGTTTTGGGCGAATTATTTTGCGTATTGTTTGGCTCTTAAACAATTCGGCAGTGTGGGTGAATCCTATTGCGTAGGCGCATGACATTTGCGCTTGGGTTTTGTATGATGCAAGTCTATGCGGACGATTTTTCCTCCAAGAAGATGAAACGCATTATATGTTTAAGGCGGAGCGCCGGCATGTGGGCTGGTCTTCCGCCTTCTGTTTAATAATGTCAGGAGGTGATGACCGGTAAGCGTGGAACGTTTTTTATTGATGTAAATTTTATTTAGGAGAAAAGAGAATGAAATTAAAAAATATATATGCGCTCTTTAGTTTGCTGGTCATTTTTAGTATGGCGCTTGCGGCGTGCGCGCCAGCAACCCCAGCGGTCACTGAGGAAGCGCCTGTTGCAACAGACGAACCCGTAACCGAAGAAGCGCCTGCCGCTACAGAAGAAACCCCAGCCACCACACGCAAAGGCGGCTGGTTAGATGAGATTGTGTTTTCGGCGGTCTCTTCTGATTCTGCCGTTTCTCAATTACAGGCTGGGGCGATTGATTTTTATTCGTTTAACCTTTCATCCAATACATTGCAAGATATTAAAGATGCAGGGTTAGGTTACACCGCTTCGTATGGCGGGAATTATGGCATTAGTTTGAACCCAGCGGTATTTAACGATTCGAATGTGTTAAACCCATTTTCAAATCGTAAAATTCGCGAAGCGCTAAATTGGTTAATTGACCGTAACTACATCAACCAAGAAATTTATGGCGGCGGTTCTTTGCCCAAACTTTTGCCCATCACCACGCAATTGGTGGAATATACCAATTTGATTGAAACCGCCCGCGCGCTTGAAACGAAGTACGCTTATAACTTTGAACAAGCCCAAGCCGTCATTGCCGCTGAAATGGAAGGCATGGGCGCAACGCTGGGCGAAGACGGTAAATGGCAATACAATGGCGCGCCAGTTACGTTGATTTTCTTAATTCGCTCTGATGGCGACGGCACCCGCCAACCGATGGGCGATTATGTATCTAATCAATTAGAAGCGGTAGGCTTCACCGTTGACCGACAATATAAAACCTCGTCAGAAGCCTTCCCAATTTGGATTGGCTCCGACCCTGCCGATGGTCAATGGCATTTATATACCGCTGGGTATTTACCCTCTGGCTTAACTCGCGATGAACGCGGAAATATTCAACAATATTATCTGCCTTCTAGCGTGCAGGCTTCGCAACCGTTCCTCTCTAACATGCCAGACCCAGCCCTGCAAGAAATTGGCGATGCCTTAGCGCTCGGCAACTTCAATACCAAAGAAGAACGCGACGCGATGATGGCGGAAGCCCTAGAACTTGCGCTTCAAGACTCCCTTTTTGTTTGGGTGGTAGACCAATTAGTTTACGCCCCCTTCAACCCTAACGTTTCCGTCACTTACGATTTGGCGGCGGGCTATGAATCGGCATTTATGGGCAATTACAACCTACGCTTCGTTGACCAAGAAGGCGGCACGATGCGCGTTGGCACGAACGATTTATTTACCCAACCATGGAATACAATTGCGGGTAGTAACTGGGTTTGGGATTCTAATATTATGCGCGCAACCAGCATGGGCGCCAGCGGCATTACCGGCGGCGCAGGCTTAATGGGAGACCCCTATACCGGCTTAGCCTGGCCCCAACGAATTGCCAGCGCCACTTTGGAATATCAAACTGGTTTGCCCATTACCCAAAACTTAGATTGGTTAACCGTTCAAGCGGTGGATGAGATTCAAGTGCCGGCGGACGCCTGGGTAGATTGGGACGCCGCTTCACAAACTTTCATTACCGCAGGCGAAAAATTCCCCGAAGGGATTAACGCCAAAACCAAAAGCACGGTTGTCTTCCCTGATGATTTATATGAAACGGTCACTTGGCACGATGGCAGCCCCATTTCTGCGGCAGATTTTGTCATGGCGTTCATCATCTTCTTTGACCGAGCCAAACCAGAAAGCCCCGTTTATGACGAAGCCGCTGTGCCTGCTTTGGAAGGATTCTTGCCTTCGTTCAAAGGCTGGCGTATTACCTCCACGCAACCTTTGACCATTGAATACTACTCCGACTCATACAATGCCGACGCTGAATTAAACATTTTGCCTTTGTGGCCCAGCTCGCCCACAGGGCTTTCTGGCGAAAATAGTTGGCAAATACTGGCGGTTTCAAACCTTGCCGAAGCCGCAGGCGAATTGGCTTACTCGGCAGATAAAGCCGATGTGGAAGAAATTGAGCAAATGAGTTGGGTAGGCGGACCCAGCCTTGAAATTCTCAAAAAGTACTTAGACCAAGCGCAAGCCGAAGGTTTCATTCCGTATGAAGCCACCATGAGCCAATTCCTCACCCCTGAAGAAGTCGCCTTGCGTTACGAAAACCTCTCCAATTGGTATGATGAGCATGGACACTTCTGGGTTGGAACTGGTCCTTACTACTTAGACCAAGTATTCACCACAGAAAAATCGCTGGTTTTGAAAAACAACGAAAACTTTGTTGATTTTGCCGACCGCTGGTCTGCTTTTAGCGAACCAAAGCGCGCTACCGTGGCGCTCGATGGGCCTGGTCAAGTTTCTGCTGGCAGCGAAGCCGTGTTTGACGTCATCGTCAATTTCAATGATGAACCATACGCCAACGCGGACATTAAGCAAGTGAAATATATTTTATATGACGCGACCGGCGCGGTGGTGGCTGTGGGCAATGCCGAAGCCGTAGGCGAGGGACAGTTCCAAGTTACATTAGACGCGAGCGTTACCTCTCAACTTGAGATTGGCGCCGCTAAATTAGAAGTGGCGGTTGTGCCGATTCCTGTGGCGATTCCCGCTTTTACTTCGTTAGATTTCGTCGTTCAATAGCGAAGGCTTGCTGGTAAGTTAATTTTCGCTCCCGCCGTTTTTAGGCGGCGGGAGCGAAACAATTTCTATTGAGTGTGAGGTTGTTATGTCTGTCGTTGCGCATGTTCCAGAAACGAATGCCGCCAAAACATCGTGGTCAAATAGCGCTTTGGCGCGCGTATTGCGTTATAGCGCCGTCCGCTTATTCACTTTGTTTATTACGGTGGTAATCGGCGTATATCTGACTATTTTAATCGCCAATATGGGCGGTTTTGTAGACCAAATTATCAAAGGTCAAATCCGCGATAGCGTTACCCAGTCTATCGCTAATAACCAAACCTATATGCAAATGGACCCTGAACTGCGAAAACAATTAATTGAAGAGCGCATTGCCCTAGAAGAAAAGCGGCGCGGGTTAGATACGCCTATCGCCATTCGCAACGCGCGTTACTTAATAAGCGCACTCAAGTTAGACCTCGGACGCGCTATTAACATGACCAGCGACAGCGGCTCGAAACAAGTGCGCCTCATTTTGTTAGAGCGTTTGCCTCCTACTTTGTTATTAATGGGAACTTCGCAATTGTTCCTTTTCTTTTCGAGCGTTTTTATTGCCTTAAGCCTTTCCAGAAATTACGGCGCGTTTTGGGATAAATTGATTATTGCCCTTTCGCCTTCTTCGGCGGCGCCGCCTTGGTTTTATGGAATCTTTTTAATTTTGATATTCGCTTCAGGGCTAAAGATTTTGCCCTTTGGCGGCATGGTGGAAGCCCCTCCGCCTCCTAACAAACTTGATTATGCTCTCAGCGTCCTCAAACATTTAATTTTGCCCGGCTTTTCGCTCGTCATCAGTTCTTTCTTCTTAAGCGTTTACAACTACCGCACCTTCTTTTTGATTTACTCCAGCGAAGATTATGTAGAAATGGCGCGCGCCAAAGGCTTAAGCGCTAAAGCTATTGAACGTCGTTATATTTTGCGCCCAACCTTGCCAAATATTATTACCAATTTTGCTTTGCTTATTATCAGTTTGTGGACGGGCGCGCTATTTACCGAAACGGTTTTCTTGTGGCCCGGCTTAGGGAGAACGTTATTCCAAGCCATTGGGCAATATGATACGCCGATTATTGTCGGCTCAACCATTATTTACGCTTATTTGCTGGCGATGACGGTGTTTATTCTAAACTTTGTCTATGCTTTGGTGGACCCGCGCGTGAAGATAGGTGAATAATATGCTATATAACTTGCGCGCTTCTTTTCAAAAATTATTCGCTTATCCTTCTGCCGTTATCGGTATTACCGTTATTTTAATTTTGGTTGCGGTGGCTATTTACACAATGATTGCCATTCCGTACCGCGAAGCCATTGCCTTATGGCGCGGCGGAGAAGAGGTTTGGTATCAGAACCCCAAATTTGCTCAGCCAGCGTGGATTAATTATTTCTCAACCCAAAAATACGCCGAATCATTCGCCGTCAGCACAGCGAATGCCGAAATGCAAAAAACAATCACCCCCGGTGAAAGAGGCGTTTCGACAATAGAAATTGTTTATGAGTTTGAATTTTCCGCCGATATATATCCGCAAGATTTAATCTTATATTTTGATTCAACCTTTCAAGAAAAACAGCCGTTTGTCTCCATTGAATTAATCACGCCAGACGAAAGAACCATCCGAATTGCAAACTTTGCGCTCACAAGCGCCGAGCATACCTACCGTTTTGCCCAAGACGATAAATTGCGCGCCAAACTTCGCGCCGATGACGTGATTGCGGCTTTATTCTCTTTACCTGAAAGCGACACGCCCCTTAAGGGAATTTATAAACTTGCGATTACAGGCTCAACCTTTGAACCCAATTCAGACATTGACGCCGAATTTGTTTTTCATGGGCAAGTGTTTGGCTGGGCAGGCACCGACCATGCCCGCCGCGACTTAACGTTGCCGTTGTTGTGGGGCGTGCCGGTGGCGTTGGCGTTTGGCTTACTAGCCGCCATTGGCACATCGGTTCTGACTATGATGATTGCGGCGATTGGCACCTGGTATGGCGGCTGGGTAGATGAATTAATTCAGCGCATTACCGAAATTAATTTGGTTTTGCCGTTCTTCGCCTTGCTCATCATGATTGGCACATTTTATTCGCGCAGTATTTGGGTCATTCTTTCCGCTACAATTTTGTTGAGCATTTTTACGGGCGGCGTTCTTGGGTTTCGCGCCGTGTTTTTGCAAGTGAAACAATCTATGTATATCGAAGCCGCAAAGGCGTACGGCGCAAGCGATATGCGTATTATTTTCAAATACTTAATTCCGCGCATGATTCCGCTATTAATTCCAGGGCTTGTTCAATCTGTGCCGTCTTTTGTGTTCCTCGAAGCCTCTCTAGCGGTGATTGGGTTAGGCGACCCCGTATTGCCCACATGGGGAAAAATTATTCAAGACGCGAACTCAAACGGCGCGCTATACAAGGGATATTACTACTGGGTATTAGAACCTGCCGCGTTATTAATGATTACTGGCTTAGCCTTTGCCATATTAGGTTTTGCCTTAGATAGAATTTTTAACCCAAGACTGAGGGATGTATGAGCGTTGTGAAAACGGACGAGCTATTGAAAATTGAAAACTTAGTTTTACATTTCAAAACCACGAAAGGCGTCGTTCAGGCGGTGGACGGCATAGATTTTGAACTAAGCGCAAATCGCGCGGTTGTCATTTTAGGCGAATCAGGTTGCGGAAAAACTTCTTTATCCAAAGCCTTACTTCGTCTTTTGCCGCGCAATGTGGAGAAATACTCAGGCAAAGTTTTATTAAACGGCTCCGACGTCATGACGTTAACCGACGAGGAGTATCGCCAAAATGTGCGCTGGGTGGGCATTTCGCTTGTGCCGCAGGCGGCAATGAATTCCCTCAATCCCGTTATCAAAGTCGGCGAACAAGTTGCCGAGCCGGCCATCATTCATTTAGGCTTGAGCAAGCACGAAGCGTTGAACTTGGTATATAAAATGTTTCAGCATGTGGGCGTGCCTGCAGATTTTGTCAATCGCTACCCTTTTGAGTTGAGCGGCGGAATGCGCCAGCGGGTGGCGATTGCCATGGCGTTGGTCACTTCGCCTAATTTAATTGTGTTAGACGAGCCCACCTCGGCTTTAGATTTATTAACTCAAGCCAACATTATGAACGTCCTCAAACGCATCAAACGCGAATTAGGAACTTCATTTATTTTGATTACGCACGATATTGCCACCTCCAGCGAATTAGCCGATGAAGTGGCGATTATGTATGCCGGGCAAATTATAGAAACAGGCGAAGCGAAAGATTTCTTCCCCGCGCCGCTTCACCCGTATTCCCAAATGTTAATGGCAAGCGTGCCGCGTTTGCGAAGCGACTCAGACCCGATTTTTATCACAGGTCAGCCCCCTAGTTTGATGAACCCGCCTAAAGGATGCCGCTTTGCGCCGCGTTGCCCGTTCCGTTTTGAAAAATGCGAAGAAGAACCGCCTGTGATTCAAAAAGCAAATCGAAAAGTGAAGTGTTGGTTGCATCAATTATAAAAAAACGCCCCGCCGATTTGATTAAACCTATTTGCAACACTCGCGGGGCGGCGAAATCTATCTTATGGCAATGATGACGGAAATTCAAGAAGTAAAGAGGATGTCTATCCACATGGAAGAGCAAAAAGAAGCGTTATTATCGGTTCGTAAATTGCGCGTTTGGTATGAATTACGTCGTTTTGGGTTTGGGCGCGCTGGATACGTCAAAGCGGTGGACGGCGTAAGTTTTGAATTAGAACAAGGCGAAGCGGTTGCGGTAGTCGGCGAAAGCGGATGCGGTAAATCGAGCTTGATGAAAGCCATTCTTGGCATCAATACGCCTACCGCAGGCGAATTGATTTTTGAAGGAAAAAACTTAGCAACCCTGAAAAAAAATGAATTAAGAAAATATCGTTTTGAAATCGGATATGTGCAACAAGACCCATACGCCGCCCTGCCGCCGTTTATGACCGTGAAACAAATTTTAGAAGAACCGCTCATCATCAGCGGCATGCGCGATAAAGAAAAGCGTTTGGATAAAATCTATCACATGATGGCGGAGGTGAAACTTCACCCCGTAGATGATTTTATTCATAAATTCCCGCACATGTTAAGCGGCGGGCAGCAACAGCGGGTGGCAATTGCTCGCGCGATGATTCTGGGTCCAAAAATGATTGTGGCAGACGAACCCGTTTCAATGCTAGACGCTTCTGTGCGCGTTGAAATCTTAAAATTATTGCGCGCCTTACAAGAACAACATAAACTCACTGTCATTTACATTACGCACGACCTATCTACCGTGAAATATTTTTCCGCTAGAATTTTTGTAATGTATGCCGGCGCCTTAATTGAAAAATCGGAAACGCGCCGCCTGCTTGAAAACCCCTTACATCCTTACACCCATGCGTTGCTTGCGGCAACCTCAGACCCTGATGCGGCAAACGCTGAAACGCTCAAAGAAGCCCCGCCCGGCGAACCGCCTAGTTTGGTCAACCCGCCTAAAGGATGCCGCTTTCACCCACGTTGCGCCAAAATGATTCAAGGCTTATGCGATGTGAAAGAACCGATTGAGTTTGAACCTGAACCGAATCATTTTGTCTCTTGTTGGTTATATCAACCATGAAAAACCCGCGCTTCTTACTATCTTTCGGCTTGATTCTGATGCTGGGCGGCATTTTGCTACCCTTCTTGATGACGATTCAAATTCTTGAATCCACTTTTTTTCTAAATTTTTTATCTTGGGGCATTTCTACGTTAGGGCTTGCTTTAGGCATGGTCGGCTTTGCATGGATGAATAGAGGCAATAAATAATAACCGTCCCGGAGGAGAAGAAACCTTCGGGACGGTTGGCTTACGCTTTTCTATCTAACGCTCTGAACCTGTGCAGAAAATACACCGAAAGCCCAAGCAAAATTACCGCATTGGCTTGATGCAACAACGCTATGGCAATATGAACATACGATAAAACGGTGAATATGCCCAAAATCATTTGCAAGACGATAACGCCTATAAGCCATTTCATTCCGTTTTGAATGTCGGCGGGGTAGTTTTGTTTTTTGACGATGAAATACAAAATGGGAACGAGAATCAGGATGGTGAACCCAAACCAACGGTGAATGAAAACAATCGTCTGCGGCGATTCGATGAGGTTAACCCACGAATTAAACAAATTGGGAGGAATTAATTTCCCAAACATGAGGGGCCAAGTGTCAGAAACATGCCCCGCTTTTAAGCCTGCAGTGAAACCGCCGTAGGTAATTTGAATGATTAGCAAACCGAAAGAAAGCAAAGATAATTTAGAAGGCAAAGACCATTTTGCTTTGTGTGCGTGAAACCCATACTTATGACCGAGCGCCGTCCATAAAGCGATGCAAAACAAAGTCAGCGCCAGCAGTAGATGAATGGTCAAATTGAAATGGCTGACGGAGGGACGCTCTACCAGCCCGCTGGCGACCATCACCCACCCGGCAAAGGCTTGCGAGACGAATAACAAGCCCATCACAAAATAAACGCCAAATTCCTTAAGTGGAATGATTTTTTTGAATAAAAAGTAAAAGACGGGAATGGCATAAAATAATCCCGCTAAGCGGGCAATCATGCGGTGCGTCCATTCAATCCAAAAGATGTATTTATACTCTTCCAGCGTCATGCCTTTATTGATTAATTGGTATTCGGGCGTTTGTTGGTATTTTTCAAATTCGGCTTGCCAATCGTGGTTTCCCATGGGCGGCACAGAACCGCTAATGGGATTCCATTCGGTGATGGATAGCCCAGCGCGGGTGAGGCGGGTGAATCCGCCGAAGGAGACGAGGAAAGCGACAATGAAGCAGAAGATGAACAGCCAGTTCATCACAGTTTTGTTTTGGGTTTGTGGCATAGATGGTTATCTCCGAAGCGAAGGATAAGCGGATTGTATTCTAATGGAATTAATCATGCGTTAGAAAATTTAAGACCTCGTAGATTTTTACAATCTGCGAGGTCTGTTGGGGCGAGGGGAATGCGCAGGGGACAGAATCAAGTTTCCCCGTAGGGGAGAGGCGTGTTATCCGTTACGCATTTGATTGAGTAAGGCGCGATAGTCTTCGGCATTGGGCGGGTTCATCAATACAATTTGGTTGATGACCTCTATTGCGCCTTGTTTGTCGCCTTTTTCGAGTAGGGTTTCGCCCAGCGCGTCTAACATTGGCACGGCTTCGTTGGTTCTTCCCATGCGGTGTAAAAGCGCGGCAAGGGTGCGTTTGAGCATAGGTTGTTCGCTGTGTTCGCGCGTAAGTTCTTCTAAGAAGCCCAGCGCTAGTTCGCTTTTGTTTTGGGTTTCTAAATGTGAAATGTAACTATCTAATTCAATGAGGGCTTTGTCGGCTTGCCCCATGCGTAGGTTTAGTTCAATTAATTGTTTGCGGGCGGCGTCGTCGTCGGGGGTCAGCGTGCGAATTTGTTCATATACGCGCACGGCTTGTTTCCAGTCGAGGCGTTGCATGTCAATATCTGCCATGCGTTGCAAAATGTGAACGTTCCATTCGCGGCTGGCGTTGCCTTGTTGCACCAAACGCAATGCGGTGGTGTATGTTTTTCGCGCCATGTCTAGTTCAGCCAAGCGGTAATAAATGCCAGCGAGTTCGAGGTATTCTTGAATGGCGTCGTCTAATTGTCCGCGCGCTACTAATTGGTCTATGAGGCGGGTTCTGGCGCCTAAATCCATGGGCGAAATTTGAATAATGCGGCGTAATAATTTTGCGGCTTGTTGCACTTCGCCGCGCACGCTGTAGGATTGCGCCACTACGCTAAATTTTGTGATGGCGTCGGCGTTGCGTCCTTCTTGCACGAGTAAATCGCCCATCAAGGTATGTAGCGGTAGGTATGTGGGCGCAGATTGAATCGCTTCGTAGGCTTCATCCATTGCCGAGCGTAAACTTCCCATGCGGGCTAGTTGGTTGATGCGATTCATCGCTTCTAAAACCGAGCTCGATTGGGCTTGTAAGATGACTTCTGCCAGCGGGGCTTGGTAATTGCCTTCTTGTTTTGGCATTTGTTCGCGGGTTTTGTGCAGTTGCTCGCGCCAATCGGGGCGCAATAATAGCCCATGCACGTTGTCGCAGATTTTTCGCAGGGCGGTTTCGTCTTTTTGATTTTGCAGCGATTCAATCAATGGTTCGTATTGTTGGCTGATGTCGTCGGCAGAGTGTGGCGGGGCGGTTTGAGCGTCTGCTAGTTTGAGGGCTTCTAAATATTCTAGCGCGGCTTCTTTGGGGTTTGATTTTTTCATCAAAATTTGCCCAAGCAACAAGCGCGAGCCAAGCGCGTAATCGTTGTGTTTGACGGCGTTTTGTAAAAAGCGTTGCGCGGTTTCGTAGCGCTCGCCTTTGAAGCGCAGTAAACCTAAATTGAAAAATAAGGCGGGGTGTTTAAAGCCGGCGCTTAATGCGCCTTCCATTTCTTCTGCGGCTTGGGCTTCGTTGCCTTTTGATTGTGAGTCGATGGCTTGCCCTAAGTGCAGAATCACTTTGGTTTGCTCTGCGTTTTGCAGCGAAACTCCGCCTGTGCCTTTCATAATGGCGGAAAGCCCGCGTCGTTCTTGGGCGGCGGGGGATTCGTCTGAATATTCAAAGAGCAATTCGGCAAGTTGGGTTAATGCTTTTTGACGCGCTTCGGCGATGGGGTCTAACCCTGAAGCGGCTTTTTGCGGCTTTTGCAATTGCATTACTTGCGCCATGCGAATGGGTCCCGTGCCGCCTTTGCCGCGAATTGGCTTGGGGAGCAGTTGCCCGTTTTTGAGTAATGTTTGCGCTTGTTTTACTTCGGGGCTATTGGGTAAAAGCGATTGGGCTTTGTTTACCATTTCTTGCGTTTTTTCCATGTTGCCTGCGCGTTGAATGATGCTGGCAATGGCGAGGTATTCTGTCACCGCTTGTTGCGCGTGCCCTAAACGCTCATGCACTTGGGCTAGGCGTGAATGGGCAATGGCGTTTTCGGGGTTAATGCTGGTGACGTGCACCCAATTTTCTAGCGCTTTTTCTGTGTCGCGTTGTTTGAGGTATAAATCGCCCGCTTTAATTCTAAAATCCATGGCGGCTTTCAAGTCGCCCACGCGTTCCGAAAGTTGCGCCACTTTTTCCATCGAAACAGGGTCGTCTGGAGAAATTTCCACCGCGCGTTTGTAAATTTGCAAGGCTTCATCTACTTGATTTAATTGATACAACGCCAAACCTAAGCTATTGAGGGCTTTGGCATGGTCGGGGAATTCTTCTAAGGCGCGGCGATACGCGCTCGCCGCTTTCTGCCATTCTTGGTCCCACGCGGCAGAGTGTCCTTCATTCATCGCTTTTTGGAAAATATCTTCTCGTGCGGGCATGTGTTAATTATAACCTTGTAAATGTAAACTGAGATACTTACAAAATTTCGTAATGAAATTGAAGGGTTATTTTATTTCATCACTTCCATCTCTCCCCAGTTTTTTCCTGCGCGCGCTTCTGTTTCCAGCGGGATGCTCATTTCATACGCGCTTGCCATTGTTTCTTGCGTTACTTTGGCGGTCTCATCAATTTCTGATTGGGGAACTTCCAGCACTAACTCATCATGCACTTGTAACAGCATTTTGGCTTTCAAGCCTTTCGATTTTAATGCGGGCAGAATTTTTATCATGGCGATTTTCATGATATCTGCCGCTGTGCCTTGAATGGGGGCGTTGATGGCTTCGCGCTCTTCGCGGTTCTTCATTTGCACGTTTTGTTTGCTTTGCAGCGCGGGGAAATATCTCCTTCGCCCCAGCAGGGTTTCCACATATCCTATCTCTGCGGCTTGGCGACGAACGCCGTCTAAATATTTTTTTACGCCGGGGAATTTTTGGAAATAGGCTTTTACAAAATTTTCCGCTTCGGCGAGCGTTAAATCGGTGGAGCGCGTTAATCCAAACGCCGACATGCCGTAAATCAAACCAAAGTTAATCGCTTTGGCATGGCGGCGCATTTCTTTGGTCACTTGGTCAAGCGGAATATCGTAAATGGCGGCGGCGGTGGTGGCGTGAATATCTTCGCCAGCGCGGAACGCCGCCAACATGGCTTCATCGCCTGCCATGTGCGCCACAATGCGTAATTCAATTTGCGAATAATCAACGGAAAGTAAAAGATTGCCTGTATCGGCAATAAACCCATGGCGCACTTTGCGCCCGATTTCGCTTCGGATGGGGATGTTTTGTAAATTGGGGTTGTTAGAAGAGAGGCGTCCTGTCACCGCGCCGATTTGGCTGTAAGATGTATGCACTCTTCCAGTTTGTGGGTTAATTGCGGCGGGTAAGGCGTCTACATAGGTTGATTTAATTTTCGCTAATTCACGATGTTCCAAAATCCACTCTAAAATGGGGTGTTTGTCGCGCATCATTTCTAGCACATCTGCCGAAGTGGAATAAAAGCCTGTGGCAGTTTTGCGTCCTTTATCTGGCGGTTCGAGGCGCAATTGATTAAATAGCACGTCCGAAAGTTGTTGCGGCGAATTGATGTTAAACGGCTTGCCCGCATGACCGTAAATTTCTTTTTCAATTTCAGCCAAGCGTTTTGATAACTCTTTAGACATAGAACTGAAAAACTCAACGTCAATTAACGCGCCTGTCATTTCCATTTCTGCCAGCACGGGCGTAAGCGGCAAATCAATTTCGTCTAAAATTTTTCTGCCGTTCACTCTATCGAGTTCTTTTTCCATAATCGGCAGGAGGCGTAAAGTGTTTTCAGCGTCTGCCGCGGCGTAATTTGCAACCGATTCAATCGCCACTTCTGCCATGCTAATTTGCTTTTTGCCTTTGCCAATTAATTCTTCAATATGGGTCATCGTCTCGCCCAAGCGGGCTGAGGCAAGGTTTTTCAGCCCTAAGCGGTTTGAAGATGGGTCAACGATAAATTCAGCCAGCATGGTGTCAAACGTTAATGGCGAAACGTCTAAACCGTATCGTTTTAGTAAGATGTAATCATATTTGGCGTTGTGCGCCACTTTGCCAATTTGCGGGTTGGTCATAGCAGGGGCGAGCGCTTTAACGACTTTTTTTATTTCTAAATTATTTCCAGCCGAATGACCGATAGGAATGTAATATCCTTGTCCTTCTTTAATGGATAAGGATATGCCCACCAGTTCCGCTTTCATTTCTTCTGTGCCGGTAGTTTCCGTATCGAAGGCAATCGTTTTGGCGGCGTTTAATGCTTTGGCAAGGTTTTTTAACTTGTCTTCCGTATCAACGATAATGACTTCGATTTGCGATGGGGTTTCTACGTTCACGACTTGCGGCTCATGGGCGAACATGGTCATTTGCCCGCTTTTGGTTTTGGAAGGCTTTGGCGTAAGGCTGGCTTGATTTTGAGGCGCGCCGCCGCTAATGACTGGAATTTTGTTCAATAAACTTTTGAAGTCCATCTCTTTGAAGAACGCTTCTAGCTTTGTTCCGTCAAACGGTTTAACTTTTGCGTCTTCTATATTAAATTTCAATTTGAGGTTTGTTTCAATTCGCGCTAAATCGCGGCTCATGTAAGCCGCTTCTTTATGTTCTTCAAACTTTGTTCGCCAGCGTTTTTCAATTTGTTCTAGGTTTTCGTAAATGGCGTCCAGCGTGCCGAATTTTTCGATTAATGCAACGGCTGTTTTTTCGCCCACGCCTTTAATGCCTGGAATATTATCGGATGTATCGCCGACAATCGCTTTGTAATCCACCACCTGACTTGGCTTCACGCCCAATTTTTTCTTCACGTCTTCATCGGTGATATAGGTTGCATCGTCGCCTGCGAGGTACACCGCCGTTCGCTCATTCACCAGTTGCAGCAGGTCTCTATCGCCTGTGATGATTTTTACGCCCAAGCCTTGTTCCGCCGCAATTTTTGCCACCGAGCCTAGCACATCATCGGCTTCGTAGCCGTCCATTTCTAAGCGTGGGATATGAAAAGCGTCCACCATTTCACGAATGCGCGCAATTTGCGGGCGCAGGTCGTCGGGCATTTTTTCGCGTGTGGCTTTATAGTCGGGGAAGATTTTGTCGCGAAAGGTTTTACCAACGTCAAAAGCGACGGCAAGATATTCGGGTTTTTCTTGTTCTAACACCCGAACTAATTCGCGTGCAAAACCATACACGCCAGCGGTGGGTTCGCCTTTTGAATTTTGCCAACGCTGCCCGCTTCCGCCGGCGGTGAGGGCAAAGTACATTCGATATGCAAGCGCGTGTCCATCAATTAAGTAAAGTGTAGGGGGCATAGTTTTCCTAATATCCGCTTTTTCTTTTGAGAGAGCGGTAGGGTGAGGGTAAAATAAAAACGCAGAGCAAATTATACTCTGCGTTTTTCGCTAAACGAGAGACGCTTGTGGTTATTTTCTCGGTAAAGGCTGCGAATCTTGCCCCTGACGGTTGCGCGTCTGATTAATATAATCGCGCACAAGTTGGGGCGGGTGCGGTTGCGTTCCGCCCATAATTAAGTAGCCTGGCGCCCAAAAATCGCCTGAGGGGTTTTCTTTTTTTAAGCGCGAGAATTCGCTAAATATTTTTTCAGAGGTTTGCTGGCGCATAATGCGCATGAGATAGCCCGGCGAGGTGCTGGGTTGCACATTGGCGACCCATTGCAAGTATTCTGGGCGAATGGCTAGGTATTCTAAGCGCCAGCCGAATGCGATGCAAATGTTTGGCAACCATTCGCTTAAGCGTTCAGATAAATCGCCGGTGAGGTAGTGCGATGCAAAACGCGGTATTAATAAGCAAGCATAGGTTAGATGATATAAACCTGCGGTAATCGGTTCAACGGTTAATTTCTTTGCCGCTTCGGTGGATGGGCTTTCGCGCGTTACGTCGGTTTCGTTGGGTTGGATGGGAGTTTTTGGGCGTGAGGGGGCGGTGACTTGAACTTCGTCAAATACGGTTTGCGTTTCGCTTCTTCTTATGCTTTTGGAGGTTTCTGCTATGGAGATTTGGTTTCTTTGCTTAGATGGAGACGGCTCGCGGCTGAATAGTGAGGCGTTTGATAATGATTCGGAGACGCGGGTTTGGTTGGGGTCAAACGGCTCACGCGGGCGAGGCAGGTTGAGGTTAGGCGTTGAAGCGGGTTCGGGGTCGGGAATATCTGAAAGGATGTTGGAGATGTTAGGGACTTCGACATCTTCTTCTTCTTGTTCTTGTGTAAGGCGGTTTTGAGGCGGTTCTTTAGCGCCAACGCCTGAGTCGTTGATACCGCTCATCAGTTGACTGGCTTGTGTGCGAATGGTGCTAAATGGCGTTTCTGCGTCAAACACAAGCGCGAGGACGGTATCCGTTGCAAGGCGGGTGGCGTACAGCATGTGTTCGGCTTTGGTGCTTTCAAGCCGAATGAAGCGTAAAAGGTCCGAGCCTTTTTGCCCATCCCAATTGCGTGTGACGGTTTGGGCGACTTCTTTTGCGGCTTGTTGCGAGAGACCGCCTGCGTATGCCCATAAATCGTTTTTGCGGGTGATGAGCGCCGCTTGAGCAGACGATTCAAGCGTGATGCGGGTGAGATGTTGCGCGGCTTTGTTGGGGTCGCTTAGCCAGGGCATCATCATTTGTGTGTTTGATAATGAGGGTTGTGGGGTGGAGGGGCTTGGAGAAGGTTGCGGCTTGCTAATGGCGTTCATAAAATCTGCCATTCGAAACGGTTTACGCACCATAATCCATGGGCGCAATGCGTCGAATGCGGGCGGGTCGCCTTGTTCTTCGCACAATATGGCGAGGTTAATGCTTGGGCGAACGGTTCGTAAGGCAACGCCGATTTCATGCACCCAGTCTTCTCCTAGCGCTATATCGAGCATGGCGAGCGGTATGCCTACTTCGTCTGCCCGCACAATGGCAGAAGCCTTGTTGTTAACAACATGGACACGGTAGAAGTTAGTGTCTTCTAATGCGCGGCGGACGCTTTCTCCGTACACGGCAGAAGGGGTGACGAACAATAAATCTGCTGGCATTTCTTAAAGTGTATCACTGAAAAGATGGCGAATCAAGGAGGCTTTTGGGGCTATCCTATGTTTTTTGTAAGGTTAAGTAGGCGGCGAGTTATAAGGGTTTTTGTTGTTCCTCGTTTCTTATTGCTCGTTGCTCTTAAATCCTAACAAGGCAATCAACGCTTCAGGCGGTAAATCGGCGGGGGGCAAATCTACTTTATACAATTGCTCGTTTTCGGCGCGCTCGCGTAGGCTTTTCCATAATACATTTCGTTCTTCGCCTTCTACGACCAAATCGTTGAGCGTTTTTGCGTTTAATACATATTCGCCAGTCGAATATAAAAACGTCAGTCGTTTCCATTTGTCGGCTTTGATTGGTTCTTTTAACTTCTCTAAATTTCCTAATTGGATTTTGTAATATTCCTCATGCGCGCGTGGGTGATTCGCCTCATCTTTGAGAAGTTCTGCTCGTGTAGTTAACTCATGCCCTTTGACTTGAGCCATGTATTCGATTTGACCGCCTCTTTCTCCAAAGGAGCTGGGTTGGTAAAAGGCGACATAATCTACGCTGATGATTTTTGGCGCCGTTCTTAAGGGAATGCGATACCACCCGAGGAGGCGCGCAATTTCCAAATCGCGCGGGGTTTTGATTAAGCAAACGAGGACGAGAGAGGTATTAGTTAAAGGCATGAGACGAGAAGCAAGCGGAAAGTGAAATTTCCACGCGCTATATGATTCCAACTTCTTTATTAAACTCCGCAATCAACTCATCAATCTCATCGGCTTGTTTTTGAACGTCGGTCCAATAATTGGGTTCATACCATTGCGCTTGGATTTCTTCGTATGTTTTGCCTTGTTGTTCAACCCATGTGTAATATTTGAGGTTGTGTATGCGGCGTTTGTCTGTGTAGCGCAGTTCAAGCATATTATCTGTGGACTGTCCGTGTAAATATCTGGCAAAATCTGCGGCGGCGTCGCGTTCGGAATATTCGCCAAACTCCATGCGCATTTCATGCAAGCGTGAACGGTACAGCTCCATCGAATCGGTGAGGACGGTAATCATCATGTCGTTCTCGTCCATTTCATAATATTTTGCGGTTTTGATGCAAGATAAGACGTTGGAAATGCCCGAAAAGCCTAATAAATCTAAATTTGCGATTATATTTTCTGGCACGCCTTTTTCCGCTAAGAACGCGCGTCCGCTTTCTTCATTAAACAAGCGGGCGATATTTACAACGGCGTGGTCGTCAATTGCAACGACCACATCCGTATTTTTTACGTTATGCACCCAAGGGACGTGTTTATCGCCAATGCCTTCAATACGATGCGACCCAAATCCATTTTCTAAAAGGGTTGGGCATTGTAGGGCTTCACTAGCCACAATTTTAGAATCGGGAAATAACTTTTTCATATAATCGCCGCTGGCAATTGTCCCAGCCGAACCTGTAGCAGACGCCATGCCGCGATAGCGCCCGCGCTTGCCAGCCGCGTGTTTGAAGACTTCTTCCATTGCGTGCCCTGTCACTTCAAAATGCCACAGATAATTTCCAAACTCTTCAAATTGATTGAAAATCATTAAGTCTTGACCGGAGTTTGCCAATTCTTTGCATTTATCAAAAATTTCTTTCACGTTCGATTCGGACCCCGGAGTTTTAATCGTTTCACCCGCCACTTTGGCTAACCATTCAAATCTTTCTTTCGACATACCTTCGGGCAAAATCGCAATGGATTCACATCCAAGCAAAGCCGAATCATACGCGCCGCCTCGGCAGTAATTTCCAGTGGAGGGCCAAACTGCTTTTTGAGTCGTTGGGTCAAATTGCCCTGTAACCAAACGCGGAACTAAGCAAGAAAACGCCGCGCCAACTTTATGCGCTCCGGTTGGAAACCACTTGCCGACAATGGCGATGATTCTTGCTTTTACGCCTGTCAACGATGAGGGAAGTTCGAGGTAGTTCACTCCGCCAAATGTCCCGCCTGAAGCGGTGGGTTGGTTATGCCAATTGATTCTAAATAAATTGCGCGGATGAATATCCCATAACCCGATTTTGGTTAATTCCTCTTTTACCTTTGCCGGAATTTTGCTGGGGTCTTTCATTTGTGCATAAGTTGGGATGATGATATTTTTTTCTTTGGCGCGTTGAATGGCGCGTTTGCGTCTATCGTGATGGATTGTTAGGTCAATCGTGGTCATAAATGTCTCCTGCCTAAATTTTACCGCGACATAGCGGGCTATATTGTAATTGCGGAAAACATCTCGAAGATAAAAAGGGCTTCGAGATGTTTATTTCATTAACGCCGTTTTGTTGAGCGCTCTCGGTTCTTTCACAATAAATATCAAAATGCCTAGCATCGCCGCCGCTAAAATCGTTGAGACAATAAACGTTGATTCAAAGCCAGCCGCATCGGCGAGAAACCCGCCAATGATTGGGGCAATGATGGTGGATGGGGCGGTTAATGTTTGCGATAAGCCGATATACATGGGGCGTTCCGTCTCAGCGTTTGCAAAATCTACGGTCATGGTCATACCAATTGTCCAAATGGAAACATTGGCAACGCCCGCTAGCGCAAAGATTGGGTAAAACCAATAGATAGACGTAGCAGCCCACGCTAGTAATGAACTAAGGAAGATGGCAAACGCGCCGAGAATGACCATTGAACGATGACCGAATTTATCTCCTAACCAGCCCATGCTTATATTGGCAATTGTAGATGAAATTGTTAATGTCGCCGTGAGATAACCCGCCACAATTTCGGTCATGTTGAATTCTCGCAACGCATAAATAATATAAAAGGAAAACCCCATGCTGGCGAATTGCGCGAGCGTGCGGGCGATTAAGAACCAAGTAAAGTTTTTATCTTTTTTTAGAATTTTTTTCGCATCGTCCCAAAAGTGAGTTTTTTCTTCAGGGATAATTTTTTCTTCGTCTAATGGTTCGCGGGTAGAGGCAAGCGCAAACCAAGATAGGGTTAAGAAAATGCTGGCGATGAAGAAACAAGCCGCAAAGTCTAGTGGGGAGGCGAGCGCGTCTAATAAGTAACCCGCTCCGACCGCCGAGACGCTGATGAATAAATTTACCAAACCGCCTTGCATTCCAAAAAATGTGCCGCGCGAATCGGCAGGGATGATTTTTGAAATCATGCTGGTCCATGGGTTAGCGGCAAGCCCGCCGCCTAAGCCTTGCCAAATTAACAAAATGAACGTGAGCGCCAACGCATTTTGCGCGCCAATGATTGGAATGAATAATGCCACAATCGCAAACCCTAAAAACGGAACGCGCTCGTGAACGGTCATCATTAAGACGCTATTTTTATATCGCCGCAAACGCGATACATAACTAGCGGTAAATAATTGCGGCAATAACCAGCCCGCAGAATGAATGGCGGGAACGAGACCAATCAATGTAGTTGAGTCGGTCATTGAATTTACAAATAAGGGAAGGATGGCGCTGAAAGAAGCAAACCCTAATGCCGCGCCGAAGAGCGAGCCGTCGGCTAAGTTTACAATGACATTGTGCTTTAAGTGTTGGCGAATTTCCTTTTCTAAATGGGTGAGCATGAAAAGATTCTACCATTTCAACCCTTGACAGAATTCTTGAACCGCGTAAAATAAAAAAACGAACGTTCGTTCATTTTAACGGAGACGCGAAGATGACGGAAGAAAAAACAACCAAAGGCGAAGCCACCCGCATAGCCATTGAAGATGCGGCGATTGAACTGTTTATGGAGCAGGGCTATCACGCTACGTCTATGCGGCAGATTGCCGACCGCGCCGAATTGGCGCTGGGCGGAATTTACAACCACTTTTCTAGCAAAGAAGAAATTTTTGAAGCGATTATTTTAGACAAACACCCCTATAAAAAATTATTCCCTGCCATCATAGCGGCAGAAGGGGAGACGGTGGAAAAATTTCTTCATAACGCCGCCCAGATTGTGATTAAAGAACTTAAGTCGCAGCCTTATTACATCAAACTGATGTTGATTGAAATTGTGGAATTTAACGGTAAGCACGGCTCAATGCTCATTAAAGAAATTGCGCCAAAGGCTTTGCCTATTTTCGAAAAAATCGTCAAAACAAGAAAGAACCTGCGCGTTACGCACCCGGCTATCCTGTTTCGGTCTTTTGTCGGCATGATTCTTTCTTACATGATTACTGAAATTATTATTTCCAACTCAATTCTCCAAAAACTAATGCCAAAAAACGCTATGGAGAGTTATGTGAATATTTATCTGCACGGCATTCTAAAAGATTGACCGTAAACCGCCGCTTGCCTTCCGCCGCCTTTCGTTTGCGGTCAAAAGATTTCTCAATTACCAAAAAGGTTAACTATGCTTAATTCTCGTATCCTTTCCATTGTCCGTAAAGAATTTGTGCAACTCTTTCGAGACCCACGCACGCTTGCCTTAGCGGTTGTGATTCCAATTGTGCAATTATTTCTTTTAGGCTACGCCGCAACCTCGGATGTGAGAAATGTATCGCTTGCCGTGTGGGA
Organism: Anaerolineales bacterium; assembly: GCA_034434495.1. Classification (GTDB taxonomy): domain Bacteria; phylum Chloroflexota; class Anaerolineae; order Anaerolineales; family Villigracilaceae; genus Villigracilis. The sequence continues at coordinate 118,428 of DAOTZE010000004.1, read as the reverse complement.
CCAAAGCAAAACCACCGAATCGCGCCAGCTATTACAGGCGTTTCAAGCCTCTAGTTATTTCACCATTAACTATTTCGTCAATTCTACCGATGAATATCAAGCCTTGCTTGAATCGGGCGATGCAAGAGTCGCTTTGGTGATTCCGCCTGATTATGCTCAAAGATTATTCGATGGCAACGCAAAAGTATTGATGATTTTAGACGGCTCAGACGCCAGCATTGGCGGAACGGCGTTATCAACCGCAAGATTAGTGGGGCAATCTTTTGGAACAAAAATACTGACGCAACAAAGCGGAAGGTCGGCGCTGAATCCGCCTGTCGAAGTTCGCACGCAAGTTTGGTACAACCCCGATTTGAACTCCGCCTACTTCATGATTCCCGGCGTGATAGGCATGATTCTTTCATTCATCACCACCATTCTCACCGCCACCGCCATTGTCCGTGAGCGTGAACGCGGCACAATTGAACAACTCATCGTCACGCCGATTCGCTCGTGGGAGTTAGTGCTAGGAAAAATTTTGCCTTACGTCATCATCGCTTTTGTTGAAACGTTTGAAGTGCTCATTATTGGGCATTTTTGGTTTGGCGTTCCCATTCGCGGAAGTTTAAGCCTCATCGTTTTAACATCGGGCATTTTCATTATGTCAAGTTTAGGCATTGGGTTGCTCGCTTCCACCGTCGCCAATACGCAACAAGAAGCCATGCTGACCGTGATGATGTATAACCTGCCGAGCATTTTTCTTTCGGGCTTTTTCTTTCCGCTTGAAGCCATGCCGCAAGTATTACAACTTGTTTCTTATGCTATTCCGCTTCGATATTTTCTTGTCGTCATTCGTTCCTTGCTTTTGAAAGGCGTCGGCATTGAAGCCATTCAAGGTGAAGTCATCGCACTCACAATGTTCGGTTTGGTCATTATGGCTCTTGCCGCATTACGTTTTAGAAAAAGATTAGATTAACGGAGATATAAAATGCAACACAAACTTCCACCCATTCCTGTTCGTATCTTAATTCTCGTCATTATTGGCGCGCTCGTCTTTTTCGGATTTCGCTCGCTCAATCAAAATGAATCGGATGCGATTACCGCCTCTGGTTCGATTGAAGCGGTGATTGTAAACGTCTCGCCTGAAATTGCCGGCAAAGTAATGGAAGTGAACGCCCAAGAAGGCGATGAGATAAAAAAAGACCAACCGCTTCTCTCTCTTGACCCCAGCCTGTTGACCGCGCAGTATGCAGTTGCCAAAGCCCAATTTGACTCTGCCGCCGCCGCGCTTGAAGCCGCCCAACTGAAATATGACCAAACGCTTGAAGCCGCGCTTGCCGCGCAAGCCGCTCAACGCGCAAAAGAGTGGCAAACTTCTGCCCCCAGCCAATTTGACCAAGCCAATTGGTATATAGACCAAGCCAATCAAATCGCCGCGGCGCAAACGGAATTAGAAAACGCCAAAGCAAGTATCGAGACGGCAAACCAAGCGCTGACTGAGGCGATTAACAATGTGAATAACGCGGAATATGTAAACGCCGAGCAAAGACTCGCCGAAGCCCGCGCCGCATTTTTGATTGCAAAAGATGTTAAGACCCAAGCGGATAGAGCCTCGCAAAGCGGGGGATTATCTGACGCGGCAAACGATTATTATGAAGACGCTTTAGACGAACTCGAAGCCGCACAAGAAGCATACAATGATTTATTAGATACGGACGCCGCCGACGATATTGAATACGCTCGCGGACAAGTTCTCGTGGCTCAACAAAGATACGACGCCGCTTATGCTCGTCTATTAACTCTGCAAACAGGCGAATATTCTCCAGCGGTCGTCTCTGCCGCGCAGGCGTTGAATCAAGCCAAGAAAAATGTCGAACAAGCGGAAGCAAGCCTCCACTTAATTGAAGCGCAAATGTCAAAATTAAATATCCTCGCTCCAATAGATGGAGTCATCCTAACCCGCAATGTCGAACCTGGTGAATTTATCCAAACAGGCGGAACGGCGCTGACAATGGCGGATTTGAATCAAATTACGATTACGGTGTATGTGCCTGAAAATCTTTATGGGCAAATTTCTTTGGGGCAAACCGCAAGCGTGAAAGTTGATTCTTTTCCCAATGAAACTTTCAACGCCGCTGTGATTTGGATTTCAGACCAAGCCGAATTTACGCCGCGCAATGTGCAAACGGTGGAAGGACGCAGCGCTACGTTTTATGCCATCAAGTTGAGCGTTGAAAATGTAGATGGCAAATTGAAAATTGGTATGCCTGCGGATGTTATTTTTGAGTAGGTTGAAGAGTCATAGGTCACAAGCCGCGAAGGTCAAAAGGAGAATAGCATGGCTAATATTACTCGTTTTGAAGAAATTGAATCTTGGAAATCTGCACGAGAATTAACAAATAAAGTTTATGCTTTTACTAACCAAGATGGTTTCAATCGCGATTTTGGATTGCGCGACCAAATTCGTCGTGCATGTATTTCTATTATGAGTAATGTTGCAGAAGGTTTTGAGAGCCGAACTGACACACAGTTTATAAATTTTCTAGGCATGGCTCGCGCTTCTGCTGGTGAAGTTCGCTCTCAACTCTATATTGCTTTAGACCAAAAATATATTTCTCACGAACAATTTGATAATGCCTTTCAACTTGCGCAAACTTGTTCAAGGCAAATTACAAATTTTATAAAGTATCTGGAAGCAAATCCTAGACCTAAAAGAATCTCTGATGACTCGGCTGAATACAATGCTTAACCGACCTGCGACCTTTGACCTGCGACCTGCGACCTGCGACCTGTGACCTGCGACCTTTGACCTTTGACCTTTGACCTTTGACCTGTGACAACACTATGAATGACTATTTAGTAACAGCAAATAATTTACATAAATCATTTAATGATGTTCATGCAGTAAATGATGTGACATTGAAGATTAAGCCTGGCGAAATTTATGGACTTGTCGGTTCAGATGGCGCAGGCAAAACCACAACCATGCGTATGTTAGTTGGGGCGTTGTTGCCAACAGAAGGCTCTATCAATGTGTGTGGTTATGATGTTTTGAAACAAGTTGAATTGGCTCGTTCAAACATCGGTTATTTATCTCAAAGATTTTCTTTGTATGAAGATTTAACAGTGTTAGAAAACATTCGCTTCTTCGCCGAAATTCGCGGACTTTCATCCGCTGAATGGTTACCTCGTTCGATGGAAATTTTAGAATTTGTCGGTTTAGACAGATTCAAAAATAGAAGAGCGGGTCAACTTTCTGGCGGCATGAAACAAAAACTTGGGCTTGCTTCTGCATTGGTCACTCGCCCGCGTTTGTTATTGCTCGATGAACCCACCACAGGCGTTGACCCTGTCACGCGTCAAGATTTTTGGCAACTTGTTATCAAACTTGTCTCACAACCAATTACCAATTACGAATCACGAAATACGACTGACGAATCTCAAGGCGTCTCCGTAATCATCTCCACCCCTTACATGGACGAAGCCTCGCGTTGCCACCGAGTCGGATTTATGAAAGCGGGAAAAATTATTGCCGAAGATACGCCGTCTAATTTGCGTAAGCGTCTCAATGACCGAATTCTTGAATTGCGCGGCGAACCTTTGCATGAATTGAAACGCCTTGCTATGAAAGATAACGACGTTGAAGAAGTCGCCGCTTTTGGCGATAAATTGCATTTACGCGTCAAAGACGGAACTTCGCAAACTGTGATGGCGAGATTACATAAACAAATTGAATCGCAAAAGGTAAAAGTAAATAGTTTAAGAGCTGTTCCCCCGACATTGGAAGATGTTTTTATTTTACTAACTGAGTTTGAAAATTAATGAACAAGATTTATGACCGCTGACCGCCAACGATAGACACGGTCGCGGCGGTCAGCGGTCATAAGCGTAAATGAATTGTTTTACGTCATCACTAACATACTGGATTTTTTTACTATGAATGAGCCTGTCATCTCCGTTCAAAATTTAACTCGCCGCTTTGGCGACTTTATCGCCGTTGACCACATCAACTTTGACGTTCATGCTGGCGAAATCGTCGGTTATCTTGGTCCGAACGGCTCTGGTAAAACCACAACCATTCGCATGTTGCTCGGTTTGTTAAAACCGTCTGACGGCAAAGCGACCGTTTTGGGTTATGACATTTCTAAACAAAGCGAAGAGATTCGTTTGCGCGTGGGGTACATGTCTCAAAAGTTTGCAATTTATGATGACTTAACCACGCTCGAAAATTTGACGTTTTATGCGGGCGTGTACGGTATCCATGACAAAGAACGCATCAACCATACCCTCAACTTGGTTGGTCTTAGCGGGCATGAGCATACGCTGACGAAGTCTCTTTCCACAGGTTGGCGGCAGAGATTATCTTTAGCGATTGCGTTAGTCCATGAACCAAAATTATTATTTCTCGATGAACCCACCTCAGGCGTTGACCCAACAGCCCGCCGTGCATTTTGGGATTTAATTTATAGCCTTGCAGAAAACGGCGTGACAATCTTAGTCACCACACATTACATGGACGAAGCGGAATATTGCGAAAGAGTTGGCGTAATGCGTGACGGAAAATTGTTGGCAATGGACACCCCCACGAATCTAAAGCAAAAAATTATCATAGGTGATGTGTGGGAAGTGTACGCTCATCCGCTCGAGCACGGATTAGATATTCTGCATGGTATAGACGGAGTCGAAAGAGTGGGGCTGGCAGGCGACCATTTGAGAGTTATCAGTTCTCAGGTCAAAAAAGAAGCGATAGAAAGTTTATTAAGCGGTAAGAAGATACAAGTCGAAAAAATTGAAAGGGGCGAGGCGACTCTCGAAGATGTGTTTTTATCTTTGGCGCGATAGTCGCCGCGCGCCTTCAACATACTTTATTTATACTTTCTTCCCTCAAAATAATTAGCGCCCGCCGCGTATAAAAGAAAGACGCCAAGCGCAATGAACAACGCCGCTTGCAGACCAAGCCATTGCAACGTCCACCAGCCGAAGCCGATAAAAGCGAAACTGACCAAACCATAAAAGACGGCGTTCCTCATATAATTCGAGCCGACTCGTTTGCTTTGAAATAAATTGCGCGCAGTCAGTTGTTCTAATTGATGAACTTCACTTTCATGCCGATTTTTACAAGCAATCACATCGTCAATCACAGTAGCGCACTCTGAGCATAGTCCGCGGTTGCAATATTTACAAATCCCAATGGCTGATTTTTCAACATGATAAAAACAATTCATTCTTTCCTCTTTCCTTGCCTATCTTTCTACTTTCTATTCCCTATCCCCTATTCCCTATCCCCTATTCCCTATCCCCTATCCCCTACTCCCCAATATCCCACAACCCCAACTGGCGAATTGGCGCGCCTATTCCGCTTACGCCCACGCCAATTAACCTCACCGCCTGATTTGGCTTTCGCACGGCTTTCATCAATTTTACCGCCGCTTGAAAAATTTCATCGCCGTCGTTGGTTGCTGTCGGTAAAGTGATTTGCCTTGTAAATGTCGTAAAGTCTGGCAGGCGAATTTTTATTTTGACCGTTTTACCCGCCAAAGAGCTTCTTTTTAATTGTTTTGCCACGTCAAACGCCTGTTGGCGCAAAGTTTTCTCTAAAGCGTTTTCATCGCTAATATCTACATTGAACGTCGTTTCTTGACTCACAGATTTTGTTTCATACTCCGTCACAATTGGGCGCTCGTCAATGCCTTGCGCGTGCAACCATAAATCTTTTCCATGCTCGCCGAATAAATGAATTAATTCTTTTTGGGGCCAATGCGCAATATCGCCGATTGTCTTAATCCCAAGCTCGGATAACTTTGCGTATGTTTTTGGACCGACTCCCCAAAGCATATCCGCTGGAAGCGGAGATAAAAATTCCGCTTCTTTTCCTACGGGGACAATTGTGAACCCAAAGGGGGGCATATCTTTTATCTTGTTGCTTTTTTTGCCAACCTCGGTGGCAATTTTCGCCACGAGTTTATTGGACGCAATGCCAATGCTGGAGGGGAGTTGAAACTCCACTCGTATATCCGCTTGAAGGTCAAGCGCGAGGCGGGTTGGGTCTTCATCTAAATTTGAAATATCGAGAAAGGCTTCGTCAATCGAAATCTGCTCTACAAGCGGCGTTAAAGTTCGTAATTTATTCATCACTCGCTCTGAATATTCGCCATACAATTTATGCCGCCCGCTCACAATAATTAAATCTCTGCAAAGTTGCGCCGCCTTAGACATAGGCATAGCGCTGCGCACGCCCATTGCCCGCGCCGCATACGAACACGAAGCCACCACGCCGCGTTCGTTGGGCTTTCCGCCAACGGCAAAGGGCTTGCCTTTTAATTCAGGGTTTTCAATTTCTTCCACCGAGCAATAAAAAGCGTCAAGGTCAATGTGTAATATAGAGCGGGGCATAAGGAAATTATACTTAATCAGGCGGACTTATGCCGCTTATAGTTATGTTTGATATAATACCCTGCGCCTTATTGCGGCGCTGAGGAGAAAATAAAATGACAAAAACTTCCCCATGGTTCTTACGCCCCGTTATTTACGGTTTCATCGCTCTGCTTATTGTTTTAGATTACTTAACCTTAGGGCTTAGTTTAGAATGGATGCCGTTTTTTTTTCGTGAGGACGGATATTTTGAATATTCAGGCGCGTTATGGTTATTCATTTCTTCCGCTATTATGTTTTATGCTTTTAAGAAAGCCTTTCAAGCGCGAAATAACACAGGCATACATTGGATAAAGCTGAGCGTTTATCTAGTCTTTGCTTTGTTATTTTTCTTTGGCGCGGGAGAGGAAATTAGTTGGGGGCAACGTATTTTGGGTATTGAAACGCCCGAAGCGCTAATGGAAAAGAATGTACAAGAAGAAATTACCATCCATAACCTCGCCTATTTTTCGGAAATTTCGGTAGACGATTTATTTAACGTGTTTTGGGCGGTTACCACCGTGTTAATTCCATTCCTTGCTTTATTTTGGAAAAAATTTAGAGTGTGGGTTGAGCGATACATTCCGATTATGCATTGGTCTATTGGCATATTGTTTACGTTTAATTACTTGCTAGCCAAAGCGGCGCGGCTGATTTATGTTTCGGTTTACGCTTACCCTCACGTGCCGTTTGCGCAAGCAGTGCAAGAAATTAAAGAGAGCCATTATTCCTTCTTGCTCATTTTCTTTTCCCTTTACTTGTTGTGGGATATAAATCAAACTATTCATAAGCCCTTAAAAACGGAAGCATAATTTTTGTAAAGCGTTATAAGCGAAATTTTAATGGGGCGTTTTATAAATTTTTGTTTCCCGCAGGCGTTTTGTTTATATCGCGTTACCTGCGCGGCGCAACCTCATTTGTTAATTCTTCGTTATCTTATTCTTAACAGTCTTTTATTACAATCGTTCATAATGAATACGATTACCATTTTACAAGCAATCATACTAGGAATAGTTCAAGGCTTAACTGAATTTATCCCTGTTTCTTCCACCGCCCATTTATTTATTGCCAGCGTGTTATTGCGCGTGCCTGATGAGGAACGGTTATTCGCTTTCAACGTCATCATTCAACTTGGCACGGTGGTTGCCATGCTGGTTTTCTTTTGGAAAGAGATTTGGCAAATTGCAAGCGCGTTTGTGTTGGGGATAAAAAACAAAAAGCCGTTTGACGATTTTCACGCTCGGCTGGGGTGGTTAATAGTCATTGCCACCGTCCCCGCTTTGGTTGCTGGGTTTTTGTTGCAAAATTTTGTCAAACAAATGTCTGCGGATTCTCTCTTATGGGCTGGGATTCGTTTGCTGTTCACAGCAGTATTGCTTACTTTTGTAGAATACTTTGATAAAAAGAATCGCACGCTTAAATCTGCCACATGGTTAGACGCGCTCACGGTTGGGTTGTTTCAAGTCATATCTATTTTTCCAGGCGCTTCGCGTTCTGGTTCCACGATGGCAGGCGCCATGTTTCGCGGCTTTGACCGCCCATCTGCGGCGCGGTTTGCGTTTCTCATGTCTGCGCCGATTTTACTGGCGGCAGGCATATATGAAGCGGTTGAGGTGATAGCCTTGCCCAATACAACCGAGTTTATGCCCATTCTGTTAACAGGTTTTATTACCTCCGCAATCGTCGGGTGGATGTCTATTAAGTGGTTATTGAATTACTTAAGAAACAATTCGCTTTATCTTTTTTCAATTTATTGCCTTGTCACTGGTATCATTGTTTTGTTAATCCGATAACCCTATTCCCTATTCCCTATTCCCTTTCACTATTCCCTATTCCCTATTCCCTTTCACCATTCCCTATTCCCTATGAACTTAAAACATCTCCTTAAACTTCTTGTGGAAACAGAGTCTCCATCGCATGAAAAAGCCGCAGTGGATAGAGTCGCTTTCATTGTGGCGGAAGAGGCGCGTAAACTTGGCGGGCATGTGGAAACGCTAGAAAATGCCGAAGCGGGGAATCATGTCTTAGCGAAATGGGGGGGCGGAAAAAATCCAATTTTATTTTTGTGTCATTTGGATACGGTCTTTCCGTTAGGCGCAATTGATAAAATGCCGTATCGTGAAGCCGACGGAAAAATTTTTGGACCAGGCGTGTTAGATATGAAAGCGGGCATTGTAATTGCTTTAGGCGCGATTGAAGACGCGATGAAAAACGGAATGACGCGCTCCGTCGCTTTATTATGCACATCGGATGAGGAGATTGGAAGTTTGACCTCGCGTGATGTGATTGAAACACTTGCGAAAGAATCTGAATTGGCGCTGGTGATGGAATCGGCTTTGGTAGATGGTTCGCTGAAAACATGGCGCAAAGGCGTTGGTGAATTTTGGGTGAAGACAAAAGGTATTGCCTCACATGCGGGCGGCGACCATGAAAAAGGACGTAATGCCATTGAAGAAATGGCGCATCAAATTATCAAGATTCAAAAGTTAACCGATTATTCAAAAGGAACAACCTTAAACGTTGGCGTGATTCAAGGCGGCACGGTTTCTAATGTGGTGCCTGAAGAATGTAGCGTTCAAGTAGATGTGCGCGTGATGCAACCCGGCGAATGGGAGAGGCTTGAATCTGAAATGAACAAGTTGAAACCTGTTTTAGATGGAACATCGCTTCAGATTACGGGCGGCTTGAATCGCCCGCCCATGCCGTTTGATGAAACCATGAAAGCCACCTTTGCAAAAGCGCGGGCAATCGCCAAAGAAATTGGCATAGACTTAAACGCAGGCGGCTCTGGCGGCGGCTCGGATGGCAACTTTGTCGCTCCGCTGGGCATTCCCGTGTTAGACGGCATGGGCGCAGTGGGCGAGGGGTATCATTCGGAACGAGAGTATATTTTTGAAAATAGTTTGTATGAAAGAATTAAGTTAATCTCTGAATTGTTGAGAAAGTGGTAATTTATATCTAAATTAAAAAGAAGTTTAGAAAGTGGAAAGCGGCGCGTGGAAAAGAAAAAACTCCGCAGGAGTGAAATGGCGATAAACTCCGCAATTCAAAAAACAACCAACCCCCGAAGAGGGGCTATATTTCTTTTTTTCTTTTTTCTTTTCTCTTTTGTTATCTCTTGCTCTCCAACCCAACCAACATCGCCAACTCAAATTGTGACTATTAACTATTCTCCATTTCTCGAAGCCCAAATGCCCGAAGCGTATGCCTGCGCGCATGATTTGCCTATCGTTTTGAAGATTACACACCAAGAGCCTGAAATCCGTTTTCAAATTGGCGAGCCAGACGCAACCTTAGGCGGGGCTTATCAAATCGGCGAAGAAGAGATTGTCATTGTTACAAACGCGCAAAACGCTTTGCCAACGCTTTCGTTGACCGAAGCGCAGAATCTCTTTGCAAGCGGAGAACATGTTTGGGTGTATGCCGAAGGGGAACACATGCAGAAGTTGTTTGACCAATTTGTAATGGAAGGAAGAAGCGTCTCATCTTTTGCAAACATCGCGCCAAATCCAAACGTCATGATGCGTATGCTGGAAGAAAATCCCAATGCGGTTGGGTTTATTCCAAAAAGTTGGCTAAATTCAAATCTAAAAGAAATTTATTCACTGGGCGTTTTCCCTGTTTTGGCGCTGACCTCAACCGAGCCGCAAGGGGCTGTGAAAAGTTTGATTGCCTGTTTGCAAAATTGAAGGCGCGGCGCACTTCGGTAAACTGAAAGTAAGTTGTAAATAAGACCTTTGCGCCAAAATGCACAAACAGGGGTAAAATCGTTTATATGACTTCACCCATCGTTGAGTTACGAAACGTTAGCAAAATTTACTCCACTGCCGCAGGGGATTTTGTGGCGTTAAAAAATATTAACCTCAAAGTGCAGGCGGGCGAGTTTTTAGGCATTGTCGGAAAATCGGGCGCTGGAAAATCTACGTTATTAAATATGATAAACGGCGTAGATACTTTAACCAGCGGCGAAGCGCTGGTTAAAAATATTTCAGTGCATAAGATGACCGAAGACGAACGCGCGCAATGGCGCGGCAAAACTATGGGCGTGGTGTATCAATCGTTTCAATTATTGCCCATGCTCACTTTAATTGAAAACGTTACCTTGCCTATGGATTTGGCGGAAAATTTCAAACCGCGCGAATCAAAAGAACGCGCGCTGGAATTGTTGCGCATGGTTGAGTTAGAAGAACATGCCAATAAACTCCCCGCTTTTATTTCGGGCGGGCAACAACAGCGCGTTGCCATTGCGCGCGCGCTGGCAAACGACCCTGAAATTATCGTCGCCGACGAACCCACCGGCAGTTTAGATTCGGTCACCGCTGAAATGATTTTTGATTTATTTTCAAAACTTGTTTATGAAAAAAACAAAACGATTATTATGGTAACGCACGATATGAGTTTGACGGGAAAGTTTTCGCGCAGTTTAACGATACAAGACGGCGAATTATTGGAAGGGGAACTTGAACCCGCGTTTGATAAAACGATGATGCGGAGGCGCAAATGATTCAAACGCCGCCTCGTTCTTCGGGGATGCTTGATTCTGCTTCGTCAACCGCTCCTATGATTGAACTGCGCGGGTTGGTGAAGCGCTTTTCCAACGCGGCGGGGGAGTTTACCGTATTAAAAGGAATTGACTTAACGATATATCGCGGGCAATTTGTTTCCATCGTTGGTAAATCGGGCAGCGGAAAATCTACGCTGTTAAACATGATTACCGGCATTGACCATCCCACCGAAGGGCAGGTGATTGTCAATGGCACGGATATTTATGACGGAATTAATGAAAGCGCGCGCTCCAAATGGCGCGGAAAAAACTTAGGCATTGTCTTTCAGTTTTTTCAATTGCTTCCCATGTTAACTTTGCTTGAAAACGTCATGCTTCCGATGGATTATGTGAACATGTACGATTTTGACGAACGCCCCCAACGCGCAATGGAATTATTGAAATTAGTCGGTTTAGAAAAATTCGCCAATAAATTACCCGTTTTGGTTTCCACAGGTCAACAGCAATTAGCGGCAATCGCCCGCGCTATGGCGTGCGACCCTCCCTTATTAATCGCCGACGAACCGACAGGCAATTTAGACACCAAATCTGCCGATACGATTATTGGCTTATTTGAGCGTTTTGTTTCGCAAGGCAAAACGATTGTCATGGTGACGCACGACCCGTCTTTAACATCGCGCACGCATCGCAACATCATTATTTCAGACGGCGAATTGATTAATGAGACGATTTCACGCGCCTTGCCGCAACTCAGGCATCGCCACATGTTAGAGTTTACAAAATTAGCGCAGACGAGAACGTATCAGCCTCATGCAACCATTCTCTCGCGCGATGAACATGTGGATTATTTTTTTATGATTCGCTCAGGCGAAGTGGAAGTGGTGTTGCAAGATAAAAAGAAAGACATCGTCATCTCCAAATTAAGCAAAGACGAATTTTTTGGCGAAATGGAATTATTGCGCGGCGGCAAAGCCATTGCCAATGTGCGCGCGGGCAATCAACCCGTAGAAGCGCTTTTGCTCCCCCGAGCAGACTTTCTGCGCGTGATGAACGAGTCGCCTATTACGGCGGAGGCGGTTGGTAAAATTGTTCAAAAAAGGCTCGAAGCCCATCAAATGTTAGACCCACGTCAATCAAAAACCGTAAATCGCAAGTCAAAAGTCAAAAGTCATAAAGATTAAATTGAAATGGCTGACATTCGCAAACTCCCGCAAGTTTTATATATCGAAGACAGCGACGAATCTCGCGCGCTGGTGCGGCGTTTGCTTGCGAATAAATACATTGTGCTAGAAGCCTCTAACCCCTTAGACGGCTTGCAACTTGCCGAAGAAACCCAACCAAACTTAATTTTATTAGACCATAACTTGCCGCACATGACGGGCAGCGAAGCGGCGACGCGCTTGAAAAAAATGTTGCCCAACACGCCCATTATCATCGTCTCGGCAGATACCTCGCCAGGCGCAAGAGAACGCGCGCTTGCGGCTGGGGCGGCGGGCTTTATTTCTAAACCAATTGGCGATGACTTTGAACAATTAGTGGACGAATATTTTCACGGCAAAGTTGAAACGCTGGAACACGCCGAGCGATATTTACAAGCCTACCAACAAGAATTGGTGGAGCGCCTTGAGGGCAATATCCGCCGGTTAAGCAGCGCGCTGGAAAAAAATAAACATTTGCTTTCGCAAAATGAAAAAATGTTTAGCATGTTAGACCGTCGTCATAAACTTTTGCAAACGGCGGCGCGCGTTGGGCAAATGGTCACTTCAATTTTAAATTTAGACGATTTGCTCAAGCATACCGTCAATATCATTTGCAGCGAATTTAATTTTTACTATTCGGGAATTTTCTTACTTTCGGATGATAAACAGTTTGCAGAACTGCGCGCCGGGTATGCGCTGGCTGGGCGAAAAATGCTCGAAGCCAAATATCGCCTGCCTGTGGATGAAAAATCTATGATTGGCAGAGCCATTTTAACTGGGCAGGCTCAAATTGCTTTGGATGTAGAAGGAGAAGAATCGCGCTTCAAGAATCCATTTTTGCCTGATACAAAATCCGAAATGGCTCTTCCATTGATTGTGGATGCGATTCCGCTGGGCGCGTTGACCGTGCAAAGCAACCAACTCAACGCGTTTTCAGAAGACGATATTACGTCGCTCCAAGCCATGTCGGAGCAGGTGGCGATTGCCATTAACAACGCGCAATTGATGAAGAAATTAGAATTGGCAAACTCTGAGCTGTTGAGAACAAAAACATACGAAGCGATTGCCACTGCCACAGGCGAAGCCATTCACTGGGTGGGCAACAAAGCCGCGCCCATTCCCGGCAGCGTGAGCCGTGTGCGCGAAGATATAAAATACTTCATCGCCTTGTTAGCCAGCGTGGATGAATCGGGCTTGGCGCATGAATCGTTCCGCGAAGCGGTGCGCTCTCTGCGAGAAGAGGCGCAAAGTCAAGGGTTAGATTTGAAATCCATCTTGCAAGAAATGTCAGCGATGAAGCCAAATCGGCTACAAGCGTTGCTTAGCGTTGAATCTTTGATGGAGGATTTATCCATTGCCGAGCATAGCGCCAATACGATTTTGGAAATCAAAGAAGGTTTGATTGGACCCGCGCGCCAACGTAACGATGTGAGCGTTTCACTGCCAGAAATGATTGCCAACACGGTTGAAAATATGGGCTTGCCCGCAGGCGTGGTAGAAATGAATTGGCAAGAAAATACGCCCAACGTGCATGGCGATATGCGTCAGTTGGAACAGGTGTTTAATAACTTAATCAAAAATGCGTGGGAAGCGCTGACCAACGCAAACGTGACGAACCCGAAAATTACGGTGACAGGTTGGCGCGATAACGACCCTAATTATGTATTGACGCTTGTAAAAGATAACGGACCTGGCATTCCAAAAGAAATTCAAGAAAAAATTTGGGTTTCGTTTTTTACCACAAAAGGCGGCAAAGGCGGCACGGGGCTGGGGCTTTCGGCTGTGATGCAAATTGTCAATCAGCATGGCGGCAAAATTTGGCTAGAAAGCGAAAGCGGAAACGGCGCCGCCTTTTATGTGAGGCTGCCGATAGAGAAGCGATGAAGTAGATAGGTAGAAAGTGGAAAGTAATTGGTAAATAGTAATTTATAAAAATAAACGTGAAAAGCAAACGCTAACCGTTAAATGGAGAAATTATGACAACCGTTTTATTAGTGGACGACGAAAAATTAATTCAACGCAGTTTAGAAAAAACTTTACTGCGCGCAGGTTTTGACGTTTTCACCGCCTCCGATTGCGTAACGGGCAAAGAAACGTTCTCGCGCAACGCCAATGCAATTGACATTGCCATATTAGATTTGAACATGCCCGGCTTTGACGGCAACCCCAAAAACGACGCGGGCTTTGATTTGCTTGACGAATTAAAAAAACAAAAAGCGAATTTGCCGGTCATTATTCTCACCGCGTACGACGAAGTGAGCAAAGCCAAAGACGCCGTATCAAAAGGCGCAAGCGCTTTCTTTGTGAAGGGAAGAGAGCAAGGCTTGGTGGAGCTCGTGCAAAAAATATTGAAAGCCTAAAAGACGCCGCGTCATTCGTAATTGATAAAGCGCTCGGCGGTCAAGTAAGTGAGCGGCGTGCGAGGCTGTATTGAGGCTACCAGTTAAAAAAAGAAAGGAAAATAAATTATGTCATCTTCAATGGAAAGACATGCAAAATTATTAAAAGCCGCCGCCAGCGCGGCGCGCAGTATTACAACCATTCTTGATTCGTATGAATTGTTTCAACGCACGGTAGATATTATTTGCGATGAGTTTGGTTTTTATTATGCAGGCGTATTTTTAGTAGAAGGCGACTATGCAATTCTTAAAGCGGGGCGGGGCGAGGCGGGGCGGGCTATGTTGCGCGAAGGTCATAAACTTGCCATTGGCGGAAACTCAATGATTGGCGCGAGCATTGCCAATAAAAAAGGCCGCATTGCGTTAGATGTCGGCGCGGAGGCGGTGTTTTTTGAAAACCCACACTTGCCAAAGACTCGTTCTGAAATGGCGCTGCCGCTCATCATCAATGACGAAGCGATTGGCGCGCTTACGGTGCAATCTACCGAAGAGGCGGCGTTTCACGAAGAAGATATTGACGCACTGCAAACGATGGCGGACCAATTAGCGGTTGCTATTCAAAACGCCAAATTGCACCGCTTAGAAGAGCGTCGTTCACGGTTGTTAAAAGCCGCAAACCGCGTTGGAAAAGAAACCGCTTCAATTCTTGACCTTGACGCTTTGTTGCCGCAGACCGTTAACATTATTTGCGAATCGTATGGTTTGTATTATGCGGGGGTGTTTTTGATAGAGGGTGATTATGCCGTTCTGCGCGCCGGGTATGGAAAAGCCGGCAAAGCCATGTTGGCGGAGGGGCATAGATTATTAATTGGCGGCGATTCGATGATTGGGCAATGCATCGCTTTGCAAGAGGCGCGAATCGCTTTGGATGTAGGCGAAGAACGAAAGCATTTCAAAAACCCGCATTTGCCGCATACTCGTTCTGAAATGGCGCTGCCTATTATTTATGGAAATAAACCGCTTGGCGCAGTGACGATTCAAAGCTCGGAAGAAAACGCCTTCAGCGAAGACGACATCACCACCTTAATCACCATGGCGGAGCATTTAGCGGTCGCCATTCATAACGCCTACTTAATTGAAGAATTGAAAGAGGCGCACAACGAAATTTTGAGAAATAAAGTTTTTGAAGCGCTAACCACCGCTTCTACCGAAGCCATTCACTGGATTGGAAATAAAACGCTTCCCATTTCATTGACAATCGCTCGGCTAAAAGAAGAGATTGCCAACGGACAAATTGACGTTGAATCGTTGAAAGAAGATTTAGATATGATTGCCGAAAGCGCGGCGCAGATTATTCAAGTGAAGGAACAATTAATCGGCGCGGTGCGCGAAATGAAACCGCGTTCCATTTTATTGGCAGACGTGTTGCAAACGGCGGCGTATCAACGCGGCATTAATGAAAAGATGTTGAAAGTGCAAATTGACCCTGCCGCCGCGTATGTGATTGCCGATAGCACGCAACTCACGCGCGCGGTTGGGAATATTTTGCAAAACGCCGTTGAAGCGGGCGCAAAGTCTATCAACATTACGGCGCGCCCTACCGAAGAAAAAGGCTTACTGGAAATTGATGTTGAGGATGACGGCGCAGGCATGAACGATGAAACGATGCGAAAAGCATGGTCGCCGTTTTTCACTACGCGCGGCGTGGCGCATCATGGCTTAGGGTTGCCTGCCGCGTTGCATGTTGTATCGCAAGCGCAAGGGCGCATTGCCTTAGTCAGCGAAGAAGGCAAAGGCACAACGGTCGCTATGTTTATGCCGCGAGGCTTTGCGGTGGATGGAACGATTGAGTCGGATGCGGTTAAAAATATTTTATTGATTGACGATAACGACGACTGGGCAAACCTTTTGGCGCATTTGTTGAAGAATACAAAAATTAAATTAAATCAAATTACCGATGTGAAAAAGATTCCATCCGCCGATATTATTTTTGTGGATGAAAACATCGCTTCCGTTTCATTGAAAGAGGTTTTATCTGCCCTTGCCAAAGCGGATGCGTTATCCAAGACTGTGGTATTAACGTCCGCCATTAATCCTGAACGCGTTACGCAATATTTGCGCGACGGCGTTAAAGATGTAAGCGTCAAGCCGTATTCGGCGAATGAAGTAAGTGAGTTATTAAAGTAACCCCTCTTGCCCCAGCCTTCTCTCAAAAGGAGAGGGTTGGGGCGGAGGAAGAAAGAATCTATGAGACCTCGTTGGCGAAAAGTTTTTCATGATTTATGGGATAACAAAGCCCGTACTTTGTTGGTTGTATTTTCTATTGCCGTAGGCGTGTTTTCTATTGGGGTGATTGCCGGCGCGTATGAAATCATATCGAACGATATGAGCGTTTCGTATGCCGCGAATAACCCCGCCAATGTTGAATTGCGTTTAGAAAATTTCGGCGACGATATTCTTTCCTCCATTCAAAACTCGGCGGGCGTAAAAGAGGTTGAAGCGCGGCGGGTGGTTAACTTTCGCGTGAGACCTGAAAATAGCGAGCAATGGATAACGATTGACCTTGTGGCGTTTGAAAGTTTTAGCGAGAATCAAGTTAACTTGTTGGCTCCCGTTTCGGGCGCGCGCGAGGCTGGGAAAAATGAAATCTTGTTAGAGCAAGATATTCTTGAAGATATGAATATCGCTATCGGCGATACGCTGCTAGTGGCGCTGCCCGACGGCTCAACAAAGCCTTTAACCGTCGTCGGCTTTGTTAAGGACGCTTCGACAAGCGCGGGCGATTTTTTGGCGTCGCCGCTTGGCTTTACCGTGATGGATACCATGCAGGCGTTGCGTCAGCCCGAGTTATTTAATCGGGCTTATGTCACCGTCACAGGCGATTCAAACGATAATGCGCACATTCGTGAAATTGGCGCGGCATTAAAAGAAAAACTTGAAAAAAGCGACGTTTCTGTCTTTCGCACTCGTTTTTCTGAAACCAATAAACATCCGCTCACCGATACTTTGAACGCCGTGTTGGGAATTTTGATGGCGCTCGGCATTTTAATCGTCTTACTTTCCAGTTCATTAATTGCCAATACATTAAGCGCGTTATTGAATCAACATTATCGTCATATTGGCGTAATGAAATTAATCGGCGGAAAAAGCAATCAAGTGCTTACGATGTATCTTACCTTAATTATCGCTTTTTCTATTTTAGCGCTGCTCATTGCCGTTCCGCTTGGTGGGCAGGGGGCGTATGGCTTAGCCTTGTTTATTTCAGAAGAATTAAATTTTAGTTTATTGGGGTATCGTATTGTGCCAATGGCAATGGTGGTGCAAATTTTGGTGGGGTTGTTTGTGCCGTTAATTGCTGGGCTTGCGCCGGTGTTAGGCGGGTCAAAGATTACCGTTTTACGCGCGTTGAGCAATGACTTAACAGGAGACGAGAGCAAGCCTCAAACCGATGGAAAAACCCGCGTCTCTTGGCTGGATTGGGCGCTGGTTCGTTTAACCCGTATTTTCGCTTCTTGGGGAATTCAAGCGCCGCGCCCGTTCATCATTTCGCTGAGAAATACGTTTCGCCGCCGCAGGCGGTTGGCTTTAACTTTATTTACGCTCACGATGGGCGGCGCCATTTTTATCGCCGTTTTCAATGTGCGCGTCAGTTTAAATTCATATATTGATGAACTTGGCAGTTACTTCCGCGCCGATGTCACCTTAGATTTTGACGAAGCCTATCGCGTGAGCGAAGTAAAGCAATATGCCATGCAAGTGGACGGCGTGCAGCATGTGGAAGCATGGCAGTTTATAGCGGCTGAATTGCTCTATCCTGACGATACAATCGCCGATAACATCAATTTGCTTGCCCCGCCGATTGATACGGAATTGGTCAAGCCGATTTTTGCTTCTGGGCGTTGGTTTCAACCTGATGAAGACGTCACTCGTAAACTTGTCGTGAGCGAAGCCATTTTTGCGTATTATCCAAATTTGCAAGTGGGCGATGAATTGAAGTTAAAAGTCAATGGCAATGATGAAACTTGGCAAGTCGTTGGTGTTTTCAAATTTGTAGGGCGCGAAGGTATTTTGGCATATACGCCGCTTGAATATGCCGAACAAGCCCTCAATTTGGCAAATCGCTCTTTTTCATTCCGTGTGACTACGAATCAGCATGACCGCGCTGCGCAGGATAGAGTGGCAAAAGAGTTAGATGCGTTCTTCCGCGCCAATGGATTCAAATTGCGCGAAGCCGAATCGGGCTTGTCTTCTTTAGATATTGTCACTGAAAGTATGGATACTTTGGTGGTCTTTCTTTTAATTATGGCGGTTTTAACCGCTATTGTGGGGGCAATGGGCTTAACTGGCACAATGGGCATGAACGTTTTAGAACGCACGCGCGAAATCGGCATTATGCGCGCTATTGGGGCAGACGATGGCGCTATTATGCGCACGGTGATTGGCGAAGGCTTTGTGATTGGCATGATTTCTTTCATTATGGCAATCTTTTTATCTATTCCAATCTCTTATGGGCTTTCGTATATTTTAGCCATTACCGTGTTCGAGTCGCCTATTACGGTTGTGTTCACATATTTGGGGTATTCCATTTGGTTAGGATTAATCGTCATCCTTTCCATCATCGGCTCGGTAGCGCCTGCCCGCAACGCGGCGCGGTTAACCATTCGAGAAGTGTTGGCGTATGAATAGATTATGTCGTTGCAAGCCGCGAAGCAATTTCCAATGTAATTGGTACATAGCAATTGGTAAATAGTAATTGGTAATTTGTAAATTAAGAAATTGTAAATTGAAAAAGGTTAACTATGAAAAAAAATATTTTGAAACATTCTATGTTGTTTGTAATTCTCACAGCGTTTGTCGCTGCTTGTGGGGGGCAACCTACTGAAACCACACCCCCCGTAGAAGAAATCATTTCTTCTAATGAGGTGATTGCCGAAGGCAGGCTTGAACCCATCCAAGCGGCGAATTTAACTTTCCAAGCGCGTGGGGTGGTGGAGGAAGTTTTTGTCCAAGCGGGGGATAGCGTAAGCGCAGGCGATGTTTTGGCTCGGCTGGCAAATGCCGGCGCGGCAGAGGCGCAGTTGGTCGCCGCGCAAAACGCTTATGATTTACTTCTTCGCAATGAAAGCGGAGACCGCGCAAAATTATGGCAGGCGTATATGAACGCGCAAATTGCGCGCGCGAATGCCGAAGAAAAATGGGAAGATTTGAATGTCGATTCGATTGAAGACCGCATTGAAGAGATTGAAGCCGACATTGAAGATTTGAAACAAGATGTGCAAGACGCGCAAGAAGAATTGGATAAATATTCTAATTTAGACGAGAACAATTCGCGCCGCCAAACTGCCGAAGACGATTTGGAAACCGCGCAAGAGAATTTGAACGATAAACTCCGCGAATTGGAAGCGGAAATTCGCAAACGCGATGAAGTGAAAGCGGCGTATGAAGCCGCGCTCGCCGCCGAAGCCGAAGCCAAATATCAATATGAAAATAGTTTGGATGGTCCGAACGCCGACCAACTGGCGTTGGCAAAAGCAAACTTAGACGCCGCGCAAGACGCTTTATCGAATTATGTTTTAACGGCGCCGTTTGACGGCGTGATTGCCGAGGTGAATATAAAAGCCGGCGAGCAAGTCGGCGCGGAAACCAGAGCTATTAGCATCGCTAACTTTGACGCCTGGATTGTGGAAACAACCGATGTGACTGAATTAGAAGTCGTGAAGTTGAGCGTAGGGCAACCAGTGATTTTGAAACCCGACGCTTTGCCAGATTTGCAACTTACAGGCGAGGTGATTGAAATTAGCAATGCCTTCACACAACAAGGCGGCGATATTCTTTATACGGTGCGTATCAAGGTCAATGAAAGCGATGAACGTTTGAAATGGGGCATGACGGTGGAAACGACGTTTTTAGGAGAATAAACTTATAATGCCTTAAGAGTTAATGCTGAAAAATATCTTCCTTTCTTTGCAGTGTAGTAAGCTCTACAAAATTTATTTTTCTTAATTGATATAGCACTTAAGTGTGTGTATGTAACAAATTGCTTTTGCATTTTTTACCGTATAATTAAAAAGGCAATTTGTCTATAACGTCATTACAAAAAAGAAAGGAGAAAACTATAAGCGAAGTTGGCACTATTGTTTACACAACTTTTTCCATCTACTTACATAACTTATAAAAGGAGAAATTATGAATCGGATTCGTTATAGTATGTGGATAGCGGCGATATTTTTTGCGTTGATATTAAGCGCGATGAATGTTGCCCCAGCCTTGGCGGATGAAAGCGCCCCGCCTGAGCCTGCTCCAACAGAAGAGGCGGTTGATGAAACAGAATCAACTACCCCTGAAGAAGAAGCGGTAACGCCTCCTGCGGATGAGGAAACTGATTCTGCTGTGGAGACAGAATCTACAAGTGTGGCAGAAGTCGTCGAAGCATTACCCGAAGATACAACGTTGGTGGTGGTAGATGAAAATGGCGAGGCTTTGCCTTTAGCCAGCGAAGAGGCGGCAGAAGCGATTGAACTTGCCGACCCGCAATGGTGCCCTGCAGGCGTTACGCCGGGCGGCGCGGGATGCTCGCCTGTGTTTTCATCTTTCAATGACGTTGCCTCTACGCCAGCAGTAGATACATTAATCGAATGGCTGATTGCCAACCCGCAGAGTAAAGCGGGGGTGATATGGATAGAAAAGACTTATACAGGCACAGGCGCGTTAGAAGGTGCGGCGGTGATTTTGGATGGTTCTTTATACGGCACAACCGCCAACTTTGCGCTCACCATCAACGGGGGCTGGAACGGCGGGACGTTAAATACAATGGATGTTAACGACCCTTCTGAATTTAATGTGCCGTTTCGCATTATCAATTGGGTAGGCGCGGTGACTATTAATAACATTGTGGTTAATGGGGCGAGCGGGGTCTCTGTCTCCGCATTGGAAGTTTTCACCAGCGGCAACATCACCTTGAATAATGTAGATGCGGTGAATAATACAACGCAATACGGCGGCGCCTACCTTGACAATGATAGCGGCACGGGCAATGTGGCGGTTAACAATAGCACGTTCAATAATAATACAGGGGTGAATGGAACCGGCTTAGAAATTCGTTCGAATGGCACAGTAACGCTCAATAATGTAACTGCCAACGGAAACACTGAATATGGCGCATACATTCTCAATAACACAGCCGCCACCCCTAAAGCGGTGACCGTTAAAGGGACAAATCACTTTAATTACAATGGCTTAGATGGATTGTCCGTTAACACTAAAGGCGTTATCACCGTTAGCAACGTCTTTGCTATGGGCAATGTTGACGGTTTTGGCGCATACTTAGATAATTGTAATTACAACAATGTTACTGGTTTCTGTGGCTATAGCGTAGCCAACGGTGTGACGATTAAAGGCACAAACAATTTCAGCAATAATGGCTGGGATGGTTTGCGCGTTTGGTCTGGCGGCGTGATTAGCGTGAGCAACATTACTGCTAATGGAAACGGCGCAAGCATCGGCCGCCCTATGGGTAGCGCCGCGCCCAATAATTTTGACGCGGGCGGTAAAGGCGCTTTCTTGCATAACTGGGGTTCGACAACCCCGAAGAATATTGTGGTGAGCGGCACGAACGTCTTCAATAGCAACATGAGCGCGGGTTTGTTGGCGTTGGGCTGGGGGAGCGTCACGGTCAATAACATCACCGCCAATAACAACGGCTGTGATCTGGTTTATGAAATTAACGATTACTATTGCGCGGGCGCTTACTTAGAAGGGCAAATGGGCGTTACGCAAACTGGCTACGGCAGGTTTGAAAACAATTCCGAAATTGGCTTGCGCGTTTCTGCCGTGAATAAAGGCGCGGTGACGTTAAATAATTTATTCGCTGATTACAACGGCGAAACAGGCGTGAGGATTTTTACTTCTAGCGCTTCGCCGATTAATGTCACCATTAATGGCATCAATACTTTTACCAACAACGGCGATGAAGGATTGTTTATTGTGGCTAACGGCGTAATTAAGCTTAGCAACCTCACTGCTAATTACAACGGTTTAGAAGGCGCGTACATTGATAACACTCCCGCCACCACTTCTCCAAAGCCTGTGACTTTATTGGGCGTTAACAATTTTATTGGAAACGATAACGGATTAGTGATTTATACCGACGGAATAGTAGCGCTCAACAATATCACCGCTTCCTTTAATACTTTTGACGGAGCGTATATTGATAACTCTAGCGCCCTTTCCGCCCTCGGGGTGACTATTAAAGGCACAAGCGTATTCAATGGGAATAGCGGCGGTGAGGGGCTTGAAATTTACTCCAATGGAGCCGTTATACTCGCAAATATAAGCGCTGATTTCAACAGCAATGGCGCGTATATATATAATGAGTATGACCCTTCCAAACCCAGCAACGTGACCATTAGCGGCTTTAATAGGTTTGAAGCCAATACATACACGGGCTTATCCATCACCTCTTATGGCGCGGTAATATTGAGTAACCTGACGGCAAATTACAACGGCTCTGGCATTAGCTATTACGGCGTGTATGTAGATAACAACAACGGCACATTAGCGCGCCCAGTGACCCTAACAGGCACAAACACAATGAATGGTAACAACGGCGGAGGGTTGCTCGTTGAATCGTTAGGCGCGATTACGCTCAACAACCTCACGGCAAATTACAATTTTAATGGGGTAGGAGCGTTCTTGGATAACAACGACGTAGCCACTATTTCTCAACCTGTTACTATTAAGGGATATGGCGTGTTTAATGAAAACTCAGATATAGGTCTATTAGTTTACACCAATGGCAACGTTGTCTTTGCCAATATCACCGCCAATAATAATAACAATGGCGGCGCATATATTCAGGCTATCAACAATGTTACCGCCACGACATTTGCCAACGTTACCCTTACGGGCGTAAATACCTTTAACGAAAATAACAATCTTCATGGAATATACGTAGCTACCGATGGCGCGATTACGATTAGCAACATCACTGCCAATGAAAATAGTACGTACGGCGCATACTTAGATAATATAACAAACGCGAATAGCGGACCGACTGGCATAAAAGCGGTGACGCTAAACGGCGTGAATATGTTCAACAATAATATAGGAGACGGATTATCGATTGACGCCAGCGGAAACGTCACCCTCACGCGCGTGACCGCCAATTACAATAACGATTTATCTCTAGGTGCGCCACAAAGCTCTGGCGTGTATGTAAATTCTAGCGCTGGCAACATCGTCTTCACTTGCGGCTCGTTAAACTACAACGAAGGCGGAGGATATTCTCTGACTGTGGCAGGGGTTGGCAAAACCATCACCCTCAAAGGCGTTTATGCTTTTGGGAATGGCGCGCCAAATACAACAAGCGGAACAACGACTATCACCCGCGCCTGCCCGTTGCCGTAACAGAATAATCAAATCCTAAAGGTCTTTAAGACTTTTAGGATTTGTAAGTTTGACGCTTATGGACTGTCATGGATAAAAATGACAGTCCATTTGTATTTTGCTTAATATAAGTTTGGGGGTAACGCCTTCAAAGGCACGAAAGGCTTTGCCGAAACAGCCCTAAGCGTAACTCTTTGCCTTTGGGGCATTTATTGTCCTCTTTAAGATTTGTAGGTTTAGTACCAATGGGGCGCTATTTTTCTTACTGACAGCCCAATTTTTATGTGTTCTTAAGAATATCCTATCAGAAATGAAAATTAGAATATAGTTGAAACAGAAAATATTTTCCTCTTTATAGGTATAATGAAAAACAAAATTTGAATGGCTTGAAATAAGAAGGAAAGGAGTTGGCATGTCCAAAATTCGATATACATTGCTGATTGGGGCATTGTTTTTGGCGCTGGTTTTAAGCGCAATGAACACCGCCCCAGCCTTTGCAGATGAAGGCGCCCCCCCCGAAGAGACAACGACGCAAGAAACCGAATCTGCTGAAGATGAAGAGGCGGTTGAAGAAACAGAATCCACTGTCCCTGAGGAAGAAGCGGCTCAACCGACGGGGGAATCTGAATCTGCAACCGAAACAGAATCTGCAACCGAAACAGAATCTGCCCCTATAGAAGAAATCATCGAACAATTACCAGAAGGCACAGAGATTGTTGTTTTAGATGAAAACGGCGAGGCGGTATCGCTGGCTACTCAACAAGCCGAAGAGACCGCCCCATTAGGAGACCCACGCTGGTGCCCTGTGGGGGTGACGCCCGGCGGCGCAGGGTGCTCTCCTGTGTTCCCCAGTTTTTTAGATTTGATTAACTGGCTAGATACAAACGACCCCGCCCTTGGCAAAGCCGGCGTAATTTGGGTTGATGCCTCGTATGATAGTTCTTCAAACGACGTTGGCGCGACGGATATTATCATCAACGGGCTTGACTTGCCGACGATGGCAAATTATGCCTTGACGATTAATGGCGGCTGGTCTGGCGGGAATAACACCACCATGAGCACGACCGACCTTTCTGAATTTCATGTGCCGTTTAAGATTATTGGTTGGAATGCGCCGGTGACGATAAAAAATATTTCCGTTAATGGCGTGAATGCGATAAGTTCGCCGTTGAATGATTACGGTTTACAAGTGGATACGGCTACGGGCGCAATTACCATTAATAACGTAGATGTGGTTAACAACCAAGTAACGATTGCTGGCGCGAGCCTCACCAATAATATGGCCGTTACGCCGGCGGGGGTGACCGTTACAGATAGTAATTTCAATTCAAATACCGCCAATGGGTTAGAGATTACCTCTAAAGGCGCTGTTAATTTGAAAAATATCAACGCCAATGATAATGACGACTTTGGCGCGTCTATTGACAATAGCCACGACGTAAAAGCCCAAGCGGTAAACCTCACTGGCACAAATAACTTTAGTTACAATGGGCTAGATGGTTTACAAATTACCTCAAAAGGCGTCATTACCCTTAATTACATTACCGCCAATTACAACGCTGGAGGCTCCGGCGTATATATAGATAACTGCTTGCAATCTACGCCTGGGGTAGGGGCATGTCTTAATACCTTATCCTCTGGCGTGACGATTAAAGGCATGAATAATTTTAGTTATAACGGCTGGGACGGCTTGCGCGTGTATTCAGGCGGTATCATCACTGTTTCAAATGTTGTGGCAAATAACAACGGCACAGATTCTAGCCGCACAGGCGATGTAAATACGAGTTATGACGCTTACGGCAAAGGCGTGTACCTTGATAACTACGGCGCAACCATTACCAAACGCGGCATTACCGTAAATGGCACAAACCTGTTCAACAATAATGTCAGCAGCGGTTTATTTGCGGTTTCTAAAGGGTTGATTACCATTACGAATACCACCGCCAATAAAAACGGATGCGACCCCATCAAAGACGGCGGCTTATTAGATTGCGCTGGCGTTTACTTAGAAAGTTACGGCGGCGTAACGCAAACGGGTTACCTCAATCTCGTAGATAACGACCAAGACGGCTTACGAATTAATACCTACAACGTTCCAGTGACGTTGACAAATATCTTCGCCGCTGAAAACGGCAACGACGGCGTTGAAATTAACGGCGGTAATGCCAGCCCGCTTTCTAGCATTACATTAAATGGGACAAACATTGCAAACAACAATGGGCGCTATGGCATGTGGATATACACCAGCGGCGCAATTACTTTAAGCAATGTCACCGCGAACTATAACGCCAATTCA
Organism: Anaerolineales bacterium; assembly: GCA_034434495.1. GTDB lineage: Bacteria > Chloroflexota > Anaerolineae > Anaerolineales > Villigracilaceae > Villigracilis. The sequence goes on along the minus strand of DAOTZE010000004.1, from coordinate 92,316 downwards.
GGACTTATCCTCGACAACACCCTAGGCTCCGTAGCGCGAGGAATAACGCTGAAAGGCGTAAACACCTTCCAAGGCAATGGCGATACAGGCTTAACGGTTTATAGCCGCGGCGCAATTACAACCTATTCCATTAACTCAGTGGAAAATGCAGGGCAAGCCGCAATTTTAGATAACTGCGACGAAGGCGCGCCGGGTGAATGTCAAGCCTATGCGGCGGTGATTACCAAAGGCGTGCCGACAAAGGCGCACGGCGTTTCGGTATTAGGAACGAACTACTTCAATGGAAACGCCAACGGCTTATTGGTTCTTTCGCGCGGCGTCATCACTGTTTCTAATGTCACCTCCATTTCCAGCAATAATGAAGGCGTTGTGCTGAACAATAACTACACCAACGCGATTGGCGGCGTTTCAATTACAGGCACAAATAACATCTCGCACAACGGCACCTATGGCTTAGAAATTAATAGCTACGGCGCGGTTTCAATTTCGAATATGACCGCCAATTACAACGGCATTAGCGGCGTTGAAATTACCAATACGGGCATTCCCTCAAAACCTGCCAATGTCACCTTTACGGGAACAAACCGCTTCAACGACAATATTGGCTCTGGTTTAATCATCTATACTCACGGCGCCGTGACTTTGTATAACGTCACCGCCAATGGGAATGGCGTGCCTCCAACCGACGCTGGCAACGGCGTGTATATTGATAACGCCACTGGCACAACAACCGCAAAAGCCGTCGTTTTATATGGCTACAATTATATGAACGATAACTATGGCGACGGTTTGCGCATTCTTTCTAAAGGCGCAATTACCGTTCAACGTATCACTGCCAACAATAACAACGGCGTAGGCGCTTACCTCAACAATGTCGTCCCCAGCGGCACGCAAGCGGTCACCGTCTCTACCTACGGAACGTTCCTTAACAATGCCACTAACGGTTTGCAAATTGTCAGCAATGGCAAAGTCACCGCTTCTAACCTCACTGCCAATAACAACACCGTAAACGGCGTGACTATTGACACCCAATACGGTGCGACGACCACTTCCGCTGTGGATGTCGTTATTTCTGGTTACAACTACTTTAACAACAACGGACTGAACGGCTTGCAAGTATTCGCCGACGGCGCCATTACCCTCACAAACATCTTTGCTAACTCAAACGATAAAAACGGCGCCGTAGTAGATAACCTCACTTATGCAGGCAGCTCGACAAATAAAACTATTGTGTTCAACGGCGTCAATGAATTCTCAAATAACTTTGAGAATGGATTAATGTTCAACGCCAACGGGAATGTAACCCTCAACCGTCTAACCGCAATGAACAACGATACAGTGCCGGGCGGTTTCACTGGCTCTGGCATTGTGGGCGTGTTTGGCGGAGCAGGCACAAAAGTTCTAACCTACAATTGCGGTATGTTAATGGGTAATGAAGCCTTTGGTATGCAAATTACAGGCGCTACCACCATCACCCTCAAAGGCTTAATGCGCGGGCAAACCGATTCTACAAACGTTACCCCTGCCGTCACGAGAGCCTGCCCATTGCCGTAAAATAAAAAATATTTCTATCAACCGCCTCGCAATTTGCGGGGCGGTTTGCTGTTAAAGGTATAATCTCGCTTATGGCTAAAACAACCCGCCCGCTTGACCCTGAATCCAAACCTGACGATAAAGTTGACCATGCTCTCCGCCCGCAAAAACTGGCGGATATTATCGGTCAAGACCAAGTGAAAGAAAATCTATCTATTCTCATTGATGCGGCGCGTCACCGTCACGAAGCGCTAGACCATGTTTTATTTTATGGTCCGCCTGGGCTTGGCAAAACCACTCTCGCGCATGTGTTGGGAAATGAAATGGGAGTCAATGTGAAAGTGACGGCTGGACCTGCCATTGAAAGAGCAGGTGACCTAGCCGCGATTCTTACCAACCTTCGCGCTGGAGATGTTTTATTTATTGACGAAGTTCATCGCCTCGGGCGCGCAGTGGAAGAGGTTCTTTACCCTGCGATGGAGGACTTCGCTTTAGATATTGTCATCGGCAAAGGACCTTCCGCGCGTTCAATCCGTTTAAAATTGCCAAAGTTTACAGTCGTTGGCGCAACTACAAGATTAGCATTAGTCACTGCTCCATTGCGCGCAAGGTTTGGCGCTGTCTATCGTTTGGATTATTACGATATTCAAGCCATGAAACAAATCGTCGCCAGGGCGTCGGGCATGTTAAAAGTTGAGGCGGATGAATCAGGCATCAGCGAGGTGGCGCGGCGCGCGCGCGGCACGCCGCGAATTGCATTGCGGTTGTTGCGTCGCGTTAGAGATTTTGCCCAAGTGCGCGCCGACGGAGTCATCACGCAAAAAGTCGCCAAAGAAGCGTTAGACTTATTGCAAGTTGACCCGCTTGGTTTAGACGATGTGGATAGGCGCGTGTTGAAAACGATTATTGAAAAATATAACGGCGGACCTGTGGGCTTGAATACGATTGCGGCTTCGATTAGCGAAGAGCAAGATACGATTATGGATGTGGTGGAGCCATATCTTTTGCAATTGGGGTTTTTAGATAGAACGCCGCAAGGGCGTGTTGCCACAAAATCTGCTTATGAACATTTGGGTTTGAATTATGTGGAGGAGGGGCAACCGCGGCTTTTATAGCTGGTTGCAGGTTGCAAGTTAAAACCTTTGACTTGCAACCTGCAACTTGTGACTACTCTTATGGAATCGCTTTCTCGTTACCTCATGCTTGGCGGAATTATCTTATTCTTAATCGGCGGCGGAATGTATCTTGCCGCAAAGTTTGGCATTCCGCTTGGGCGCTTGCCCGGCGATATTCGCATGGAAGGGGAGAACGGCTCGTTTTATTTTCCCGTCACAACTTCGATTTTGATTTCGGTGATTTTGACGATTGTGTTGAATCTTATCTCTCGCTTTCTACAAAAATAAAATTGAAAACATCCGACTTCGATTATCACTTACCCGAATCATCCATCGCACAGACTCCTGTTGAGCCGCGCGATTCATCTCGACTATTAGTTTTGAATCGCAGTTCAGGCGAGATAGAACATCGCTTCTTTCGTGACGTGAAGTTGTTTCTGCGCCCCAATGATTTACTCATCCTGAATCAGACTCGCGTTATCCCTGCCAGAATTTTTGCCAAAAAAGAATCAGGCGGCAAAGCGGAATTATTGTTGTTAAGAAAACGAGATGACCTCGCTTGGGAAGCATTAGTAGGCGGCAAGGGTTTGCGTGTAGGCAAATTGGTCTTTGTGGAATTTGAAAATAAAAAAATACAAGTGGAAATTTTAGAAATTCTTGAAGGCTCAGAACGTTTAATTAAATTTTCAGAACCTATCGAACCATACTTTCCAAAAATCGGAAATATCCCACTGCCGCCGTATATTCACGAAAAATTATCCAACCCTGAGCGTTATCAAACCGTTTTCGCCAAAGAAACAGGCTCCGCCGCCGCGCCAACCGCTGGGCTTCACTTCACATCGCAATTGCTTGATGAAATCAAAAACATGGGCGTGAAGATTGGATATGTCACATTACACGTTGGGCTTGATACATTCGCGCCCGTCCATGAAGAAAACCCCGAAGAACATAAAATTCATTCCGAATGGTGTCAGTTAACGCAAGAAACCGCCGATTTGATTAATGAAACGAAACAAAATGGGGGACGAGTGATTGCAGTTGGAACGACGAGTGTGAGGACATTGGAAAGCGCAGGGCAATTGACCACAGACGACAGACGGCAGACCGCGGTCTACGGTCAGCGGCATACGGTCTCCGCTTTTTCTGGACCAACAACTTTATACATCCTTCCCGGCTACCAATTCAAAGTGGTAGATGCCATGATTACAAACTTCCACCTGCCAAAATCAACTTTGATTATGCTCGTCAGCGCTTTTGCAGGCAGAGAAAAAATTTTAAAAACATACGAAACGGCTATCAAAGAAGGCTACCGTTTTTATTCCTTTGGCGACGCTATGCTCATTCTCTAATTCTCTAATTACCAATTCTTAATCGCTGCTTCCCAACCATGCCCACCCAACTAGAAACGCTAAACCAACAAATCATTCAGTGCCGCAAATGCCCTCGTCTTGTGGCATGGCGAGAAGAAGTGGCGCGAGTGAAACGCAGAGCCTATATCCATGAAGACTATTGGGGCAAGCCCGTGCCTGGGTTTGGAGATGAAAATGCAAAAATTTTAGTTGTAGGATTAGCTCCCGGCGCGCATGGCTCAAATAGAACAGGCAGACAATTTACCGGAGACGCTTCGGGCGGGTTTTTATTTCCAGCGTTGTATAAGGCTGGGTTTGCGAGTCAGGCTGAGGCGTGGTCGAGAAGCGATGGGCTACGTCTAAACAATATGTATATTACTGCGTCAGGTCGTTGCGCGCCGCCAGATAATAAACCCACGCTTGAAGAATTAAATGCTTGCCAGCCATATTTGGAACAAGAATTAAAAATTATTAATCCAAAAGTGATAGTATGTTTAGGAAGAATTGCATTTGAACGAATTTTGAAAATTTATGAAATTCGAGATTCACGTTATCGGTTTTCGCATGGCGTCCACTATCAACTGCCAACCGCCAACTGGGTGCTATGCTCTTACCACCCAAGCCAACAGAACACTGCGACGAAAAAATTGACCGTGCAAATGTTCGATGCAATTTGGGAAAAAGCCAAAGAATTAATTGATAGGAATTGAATGAAAAAAATAAATTGGAGAAATTTTTTAGCGATTTTCTTAATCGCTCTACTTGGCGTTGCTACTCTATTTGTGTTTTGGGCGAGCGATGTGTACCCTGCGAATGAAATCGCATTAGAAGCGCTGGAGTCTGATTCGCAAGTGTTTGTGAACGCTGAACGCGGCGTATTGATTTTTTATCCTGCTGATAACCCGCGACCCGAAACAGGTTTATTTTTTACCCCGGCGGCAAGGTGGATTATCGCGCGTATGCGCCGATTTTGAAAATGATAGCAAGCGACGGTTATTTTGTTGCGCTCACGCCTGCGCCTTTGAATTTAGCCGTGTTCGACGGCAATGCCGCCGCGCGGGTTGAAGCGCAATATCCTGAAATTGAAAATTGGTTTGTAGGCGGGCATTCGCTTGGCGGCGTGGCGGCGGCATGGTATGCAGGAAGTCACCCCGATATTAAAGGCGTTGTTTTGTGGGCATCTATGCCTGCCGATGACCTATTACGAGTAAACAATATTCCAACGCTGGTTATCTATGGCGACCATGACGGTTTAATTTCTTTAGAAATGTATAACAACTCGCGCAAGGCTCTTCCGCTTGACGCGACATTTGTCGTTATTGAGGGCGGTAATCACGCTCAATTTGGCTCTTATGGAGAACAAGCAGGCGACGAGGCGGCGGCGATTTCTCCAGAAGAGCAATGGACGCAAACGGTGAACGCTACTGTGGAGTTTGTGAAAACTATTATGGGGGTGTCGCCCTAGGCGCTTGGTCGAGCGGGGCGCAGCCCCTACCAAGCGCAGGGTTTCTAAGGCAATAGACAGAGGCTTTTGCGGAATATGCCTCCTTAGAGCGGCTAAGTCTTTTATGAAAAATATAAAAAAAATTATTTTTATCTTTTTGATATTTGCTTGTCTCACAGCGGCGTTTGCGCCGTTTATCATTCCCGTTCCTGAGCTAGAGGGTTTAGTGAGCGAAGAAGCCTTCATTGATAAGGATAGCAAATTTATAGAAATCAATCATGTTAATATTCATTATAAAGCATCTGGTTCAGGTGAAACTACATTTATCTTGCTACATCCATTTGGCGGAAGCGTTTACTCATGGCGTGAAGTGATGGATGATTTTGCTCAATACGGCAGAGTGATTGCATACGACAGACCTGCATTTGGTTTAACCGAAAGACCGATGCCGGAAAATTGGGTTGAAAACCCGTATGGCACAAAAGCCAATGTTGAAACCCTAAAAAGTTTATTAGATGAATTTGGAATTGAAAAAGCGGTTTTAGTTGGCAATTCGGCGGGCGGCGCGGTAGCCGTTGCGTTTGCCTTAGAATATCCCGAGCGGGTAGAGCAATTAATTTTAGTTGCGCCCGGTGTAGGCGGCGGGCGCAACCCACAATTTCCAACGTGGGCATTGCCAATTATGTGGACGCCGCAAATGCGGCATATCGGTCCGCTATTGATGCGCGATTATCAAGAAAGTTTGCCGCGCACAATTGAACGCGAATGGTTTGACCAAACAAAACTAACCGATGAAATTCGTGAGACGCATTTACGACTCTTAAAAATAAAAAACTGGGACCGCGCGTTTTATGAATTAGTCTTTGCGCCCGCTTACCCCGAATTGCGAGGTCTCTTGCCTGAATTAAAAGTAAAAGCGTATATCATTGGCGGCGTAGAAGACCGTTTGATTCGCACATGGTATTTAGAAGCGGTCGCCGCCGAAATTCCACAAGCGGAATTGACTTTCATTCCGCAATGCGGTCATGTTCCGCAAGAAGAATGCCCCGATGCGTTTATGAAAGTTATCGAAACATATTTGCAAAGTAATAATTGACACAACTGCATCGTCAAAACGGCATGACGCTTGGAAGAATTGCATTTCTTGGCTCAGGCGAGACTTCTCTTGCAGGTGGACGCATTTTTGAAAACCTTGCCCGCCTCATTCCTAGCCCATTGCGGGTTGCCATTTTGGAAACGCCTGCTGGCTTCGAGTTAAACGCTTCGCTTGTTGCAAACCGCGTGGGGGAATTTCTCAAAACTCGTTTACAAAACTACAAACCAACGATTGACTTAATCCCCGCTCGCAAAAAACAAACGCACTATAGCCCAGATAATTTACAAATTCTCAAACCATTATTAACCGCCAACCTAATTTTTATGGGACCTGGTAGCCCAAGTTATGCGGCGCGTCAATTAAAAAACACATTGGCTTGGGATATTATCCGCGCCCGTCACAGACAAGGCGCGATTTTAGCCTTTGCATCCGCCGCTACAATTTCTTTGGGTAAATGGGTGTTGCCTGTTTATGAAATATATAAAGCTGGCGAAGATGTGCATGTAAAAGATGGCTTAGATTTTTTTGCAGATTTTGGTTTACATATTTCATTCATCCCGCATTGGAACAATGCCGAAGGCGGCGCAGACTTAGACACCAGCCGATGCTTTATGGGCATGAGCCGCTTTGAAGAATGGCGGAAGTTAACGCCGCCAGAAAACGTCATCCTCGGCTTAGACGAACATTCTGGCGTTATCATGGATTTTGAAAATCAAACATGCCATGTGCATGGCGTCAGTTCCGTCAGTGTATTGAAGGGCAATGAAACAAAAATTTACCCCGCCGATTCTAGTTTTGCGTTATCCGTATTGGGCGATATACAAATTCCAAACCCCATTGAAAGCGGAGTTTCGCCTGAAGTTTGGCAAATGACTTTGGAGGCGCAAAAAAAATCGGTAGATGAACCTTCCGCTGAAGTCTTGAATTTACTAGAGCAACGCAAAGACGCTCGCGCCAAAAAAGACTTTGCCGAATCGGATAGATTGCGCGATGAAATTGCAAAACTAGGTTGGGTTGTCAAAGATACAAAAGAAGGGCAACAATTAACAAAATAAGACCGTTGACCGAAGACAATAAACGATAATGCAAACCGCTAACCGTCTATCGTCCGCCGTCCAATAAATGCGTTAAAATTGCCGCATGATTAAGGAGACTCCATGCGTGCGGTAGACATCATCATCAAAAAGCGCGACAAAATCGAACTTACAAAAGAAGAGATTCAATTTTTTGTTCATGGTTATACCAATGGGGATATTCCAGACTATCAAGCCTCAGCCTTTGCCATGGCGGTCATGCTCAATGGCATGAGCGCGCAAGAAACAACAGACCTTACCCTTGCAATGGCAAATTCTGGTCAAGTGCTAGACCTTTCCAAAATCGTTGACCTTGCCGTAGATAAACACTCCTCTGGCGGCGTGGGCGATAAAACCAGCATTGCTGTTATGCCAATGGTCGCCGCGTGCGGGTTGCCTGTCGGCAAAATGTCTGGTCGTGGGCTTGGTTTCAGCGGCGGCACATTGGATAAATTGGAATCCATCAAAGGTTATCGCGTAGATTTATCTACCGATGAATTCAAAAAACAATTAAAAGAAAAGGGAATTGTGCTAACGGGTCAATCGTTAGATTTAGCCCCCGCCGATGGAAAACTGTACGCGCTTCGCGATGTGACAGGCACTGTCCCTTCTCTACCGCTTATCGCTTCCTCCATCATGTCTAAGAAAATTGCGGCAGGCGCGCAAGCCATCGTGTTAGATGTAAAAACCGGAAATGGCGCGTTTATGGAAACGTTAGAAGACGCCCGCAAATTAGCCAACCTCATGGTAGATATTGGGCGTTTGGCAGGCAGAAAAACCGTAGCGTTATTATCCGATATGAATCAGCCATTGGGTGAAGCGGTGGGGAATGCCCTTGAAACCATCGAAGCAATTAACACCCTCAAAGGCGCAGGTCCAGCGGATTTTGCGGAGCATTGTTTGCATGTGGCTTCGCATGTGTTGTTGATTGGTAACAAAGCAAAAAATTTAGATGAAGCCAGAAACATGGCGCAAAAATCTATATCAGACGGAAGCGGATTAGAAAAACTAAGAGTTTTAGTGCAAGCGCAAGGCGGAGATGTAACTTATGTGGACGATACAAGCAAATTTGAAAGAGCAAAATATATAGAAGAGGTGAAAAGCCCGCGCGGGGGATTCATTTCTCAAGTCCATGCCCGAAGCGTCGGCGAAGCCGCAGTCGCCTTAGGCGCAGGCAGAGCCAAAAAAGGCGACCCCATAGACCACGCCGTCGGATTCATCATCCGCAAAAAAGTTGGTGATGCTGTTAAATCTGGAGATGTTTTATTTGAAATTCACGCCAACGACAAAGCAAAACTCGAAGAAGCGCGAGCGGCGGTTCTTTCAGCCTTTCAATTTAGTGAGCAACCTGTGCCGCCGCTGCCGCTATTTTACGAGTAAAATATAGTATATTTTTAAGGCTATAGGATACGGCTGATGGCGAGAGTTGCATTACGAATTTACAACCACGAAATAGAACACCTCATCGGGCAAGGGCATGTGGATGAGGCGATTGCCCATTGTCGCCACATCCTCAAAACCTTCCCCAAACATCTCGAAACCTACCGCCTCTTGGGCAAAGCCTATTTAGAAGCCCGCCGTTATAACGAAGCGACTGACATCCTAAGCCGCCTATTAATGGCTGTGCCAGACGACTTCGCCGCGCACGTTTGCTTAAGCATCATCCGCGACGAAGAAAACAAATTAGACGACGCAATATGGCACATGGAACGCGCCTTTGAAGTGCAACCCTCCAACGCCGCCATTCAAGCCGAATTACAACGTTTATACGGCAAACGCGACGGCATCGAACCGCCCAAAATTCGCATGACGCGCGGCGCCCTAGCCCGCATTTACGTGCAAGGCGAGTTATACCCACAAGCCATTGCCGAAATTCGCGGCGTACTTGCCGAAGACCCACAACGCGCCGACATGCAAGTGTTGCTCGCGCTTTCATACTTCAAAAGCGGGCAAAAGTCAGACGCAACCGACGTGTGCAATCAATTGCTCAAACGTTACCCCTATGCGTTCGACGCCAACCGCATCATGGTCGAATTATTACCCGCAACCACAGGCAGCATCGAAAGCACGCAAGTCTATCGAATGCGCGTGGGCGAGATGGACCCCTACGCCAACTTCTCAAAAGGCTCTATCTTCGACTCTCACAACGCGCCCGACGCATCCATCAGTTTAGAAAAACTCGAATACAAAGGCGAAGAAGTGCAACTCGAAAACAACTGGGGCTCATCGCTTGGCATTGAATTGGGCGCTTCTGCCATCTCTCCCTTATCGTCCAACCTCGTCAATGACCAACCCGACTGGCTAAAAGAAGTTGGCTTTACTGCACAAGAACCGCCTCAACCTTCGGGGACGCCTGCCTCTGAACCTCAACCGCAAGACGAAATCCCAGACTTTTTACGCGCCGCTGGCTGGGGCGCTTCCACAGGTCCCGAACAACCCACCTCAATCTTCGACGACGAACCCACCGAAAGCGGAGACTTAGTCGCCGCCGATTTACCCGACTGGCTAAAAAACCAAATCCCAACCGAGCAACCCTCCGCCAAAGAAACAACATCATCCATGAATGATGAAATCGAAACGCCAGACTGGCTTAGCGGGCTTACCCCCACAGACCCGCTCGAAACCCTACAAAACGAACCTGCGAACGCCTCCACCCATGCCGACATCCCAGACTGGTTAAGCGGGCTTGGAGGCGAACCCCCCATGTCAAACTCAAGCGCCGAAGATGAAACCCTTCAACCCACAAACATACCCGACTGGCTGCAACAAGCCGAACCAAAGAAAGAAACCCAAACTCCCTCCGCTTCTGTAGAAAGTTTGGGCGCATCATCATCTGAACAAGACGACGCCATTGCCTGGCTCGAATCGCTCGCCGCCAAACACGGCGCCAAGCCCGAAGAACTCGTCACCGACCCAAACAAACGCAGCGAAACGCCCCCAGACTGGGTGGCGCAAGCCCAAAACATCGCCAGCCAGCCCCAACCCAACGTAGAAAGTTTAGGCGCATCGTCATCTGAACAAGACGACGCCATTGCCTGGCTCGAATCGCTTGCCGCCAAACACGGCGCCAAACCCGAAGAACTCGTCACCGACCCAAACAAACGCAGCGAAACGCCCCCAGAATGGGTGTCGCAAGCCCAAGCCATTGGCTCACAACCTTTCGGCGAGGCTCAGCCCGCCGCGCAAGAACCCGCAAAACCAGAAGCGGTTGAAAACGCCCTCAACATTGGCGAACAATTATTTGCCGAATTTGAAAAAGCCGCAGGCGAAACAAAAGAAGACGACGGCGACGCCTGGCTAAAAGATTTAGAAGCCAAAGCCGCCCAAAACCAAACCAACGAAATACCCGAATGGCTGAACGAACCCACCCAGCCTGCCGCCGATTTGCCCAACTGGCTAAACGACTTAGAAGAAAAACCCGCCCAAAGCGAACAACTCATGGGCAGTCAAAACCTAGCCGACTGGCTCAGCGGTTTAGATGACGAACCAGGCTTAGAACTAGACCCCGAAATTCTACGCGGCTCGCAACGCGCCCCGTTCCAAAGCCCGCCCCCTGCCGAACCTGCAAAAAGCAATTTGCCAGATTGGCTAAGCGATTTAGACTCACAAACAACCGAAAAAGACACATGGAAGCCGCCCGCAGACGCTTCTACATCTACGGGGCAACCTGCTCCCGCTTCGTCGGCAGAATCATTGCCTGATTGGTTGCAAGGCATGGACGAAGAACCATCTACACAACAAGACGACGACTTACCGCCTTGGTTGCACCGTGAACAATATGAAACGGGAAGCCTATCTCTGCAACCAAAACCCACTTCGCCGTCTGATTGGCACCCGCTGGTGACAGAAGAGCCTGCTGAAAAGCCCCTTCAAACCGCAAAACCAGAGCCGCCAACGCCAAACGCAAAAAGCCAACCCATGCTGGAAAAGAAGAAACCCGCCGCCAAACAGCCCAAACCGAAAAAAGCCGAAGGGCAAAGCGGCGCTGGGTTGTTGAGTCAAGCCAAAGCCGAGTTAGATAGAGGCGATATCCCCGAAGCGTTATTGCACTATGGGAAATTAATCAAACGCGGAAAGAACCTCGAAGAAATCATCCGCGATTTAAGCGATTCGTTATATCGCTACCCAGTGGAAGTAAACATTTGGCAAGCCTTAGGCGACGCCTACATGCGCGCCAATCGTTTGAAAGAAGCCCTCGACGCTTATAACAAAGCCGAAGAGTTAATTAGATAAAACACACCGTTCTGCAGGTTTGAACGTAAGACAATCATGCTTTAAGAAACCTGCGGGACGTTTGTTGAAAATTTTTATTTTGGAGGAAGTTCTGTGGAAAGAACGCTCGTACTCGTAAAACCTGACGGTGTGCAAAGGGGATTAATCGGCGAAGTGATTGCCCGCTTTGAACGCCGCGGCTTGCGCCTTGCGGCGGCAAAATTTATTCAAGTGAGCCAAACGCTGGCTGAAACGCATTACGCCGAACATAAAGGCAAACCATTTTATGACGGATTGATTTCGTACATCACATCAGCCCCTGTGATGGCAATGGTGTGGGAAGGACCAAACGCTGTGGCGGCTGTTCGTCAAACTGTTGGCTCTACCAAACCAGTCGAATCGGCGCCTGGCACCATCCGCCATGACTTTGCTTTAGAAGTGGGGCGAAACCTAATCCACGCTTCGGATAAGCCCGAAACAGGCGAACGCGAAGTCGCCTTGTGGTTTAAGCAAGAAGAATTGGTAGAGTGGAAAAGAGAAGTAGATAAGTGGGTGTTTGAAAAATAACGAGTGAGGAATAAAATCCGCAGGCGATGAGCCTGCGGATTTTTATGAACGAAAGATGTTTTTATGAATATCGTCGTGAAATCGCCTTTGTATCTAATTGAACTGTGTTCATCTGTGGTTGGAAAATAAATTTCCAACCGCTTTCTTAGGCTTTTTTCGCGCCAGATTTTTTGCTTTCAAAAAGACCTGCCGCCATTAGTTTTTGAACTTTGCCTTTTTTGATTTCACATTCCCAAATTCGTATGACTTTCCAGCCTTTTTTCGATAATGCGTTTGTGGTCGCTTTATCTCTTTTTTTATTTCGTGCGATTTTATTCCGCCAGTACTCGGCATTATCTGCAGGGGTGACGTTTCGGCAGTGATGACCATGCCAAAAACACCCATCGGCAAAGAGCGCCGCCCTCTTTTTAGGAAAGACAAAGTCGGGGCGACCTAAAAGGTTGTAGTTTCTACGCCACCCCGTGATGCGATGCGTTTTGAACATCTCGATTAACTTGATTTCTGTGGACCGATTTCCTTTTGACTTTACAGCCTTCATAATTTCAGAACGCTGTTTTTTGGAAAATGTATCTGTCATTTGATAAGCGCATCCACTTAATATCAACGGTTTATGGACGAAGAAACTTGTTGATAGCGCGCTTTATGTTCTTGTAAAAGGCGCTTCAAAGCCGCTTGGTATGCGGAGTTTTTAGAATAAAGATGAACCGAGGGCATATCTTCAAGCAGCGTGGGTAAGAATGACTCTAACACCGCTCTAATCATATTCACGGGAACGGCATTGCCCGCTTGCTTGCGGGTTTGATGTTCAGAAACGGCTATCTTGAACGAATCGGGGAAGCCTTGCAAGCGTAACATTTCTCTTGGCGTTAATCGGCGTTCTCCATTCACTAGCAAATAATTATAAGACGCCCCCGCGCGCAAAGCGCAAGAATAAGGATAGGACGAAATATGCCCTGCCTTATTTTCATGCCAAATAGAAGGGCTGATTGCTGGCTGATGTTCAACCCAGCGTTTTTCACGAATATAATCCGACGCGTAATATTTTTTATCAACGTTTTTTTCGAGAATGTCGCTTAACGGAGTAAACGTCTTTTGTTTTGGCGGAAATTCAAAAGCCATCGGTTTATAGTAACCGACAATAATGACTCGTTCTCTTTTCTGGGGCAAGCCGTAATCTAAAGCGTTGAGCGATTTGTAATCAACGGCGTAGCCTAGTTCTTCGCGCAACACATGAAGGATTTTTTTGAGCGTGCGTCCTTTGTCATGCCCAATTAACCGTTTTACGTTTTCAAGAATAAAAGCCTTTGGTTTTTTAGCGGCTAAAATTCTCGCTATGTCAAAAAATAGCGTGCCGCGCGTGTCGTCAAAGCCTTTTCCGTTGCCAATAATGCTAAACGGCTGACATGGAAACCCCGCAAACAAAATATCGTGGTCTGGAATATCGTTTTCGTTTACTTGCGTAATATCTCCAGTGGGGTATTCGCCAAAATTCGCGCGATAGGCTTCTCTGGCATAGGGGTCAATATCGCTTGAAAAAACGCATTTTGCAGGCAAGCCGTATTTTGAAAAAACTTGCTCTGCGGCAAACCGAAACCCGCCAATGCCGCAAAACAAATCTATAAACTTAATCGTTTCACCGCCGTTTTGGTTTGTTTCCATAACTTAATCATTTCAAGCGCAACAAAACTTTGCCGTCTTCCCACAATTCTTCGATATTATAAAAATCGCGTTGGTCGGGGGAGAACAAATGCACCACCACATCGCCATAATCCACAATCACCCAGCCATCGCGCGAGTTGCCTTGTTTCTTTGCCTTTTTCTTAAACTTTTTGCGAACCTCATCAATCGCGGCGTTGGCGAGCGCGTCGAGCATACGGTCGCTTGTGCCTGTGCAAATCACAAAATAATCGGTAAAAGAAACGATATCTTTCAAATCTAAAAGAAGAATATCTTCGCCTTTTTTATCTTCCAAAGCGTTGACAATTTCACGAGCCAATTCAAGCGTTTTCAGAATTCACCTCTTTTATGTTATACCATCCCACAGGGTTATGTGAACAAAGTTTATTTGCCCATAACGCCTGTGGGATGTTTTAATTTAACCGAAAATAATTTTGTATAAACAGACCCTTCCGGGCGTAATTCGCTTTGATATAAATGCAACGAGTCGACTCTCGCGGACGGAATTTTACCAAATTGAAAAGTTTGCAACGCGCTGCGAATGCTTTGCATTTCGTTCGGGTGGATATTTTGTTTGACTCGTCCTAGCGTGAGATGTGGAGAAAAAGCGCGCGCTTCTTTTTCATACCCTAACCTGTGCGCGCCCGCTTCAACCTCTCTTTGTATGGAAGTCAACTCTGCGGTGGGCTGAATCCCAAGCCACAAAACGCGAACCAACTTTCCGTTTGAAAAAGAACCGAGCCCGCCAATGGGCAAATCGAACGCGCCGTGCGTTTCCGTAATTTGGGTTAACATCTGTTTGAAAAAATCAACATGCGTTTCAGGAATGTTCCCCAAAAACTTTAACGTTAAGTGCATATTTGAAGCGGGCGTCCAACGAATGGTTTGCGCGCCCAGTATATATCGCAAGCGAGACGTTTCTTTCTCAATCGCCTCTTGCGTTGCTTGCGGCACGTCAATTGCAATAAAAGCGCGCAAATGCGTCATGCGAGGCGGTGATTACTCAGTACCTGTTCTACGGCGTTTTTTAAATCCTGAAAGCCGACGGGCTTTGTTAGGTACATTGCCGCGCCAGCCTCCAAACCAGATTTAATATCGCTCGGCATACTTTTTGCAGAGACGACAATAACCGGAATTTTTGCCAGTTCGGGTTCGCGTTGCATAAAGCGCAGCACTTCTAAGCCTGAAATATCGGGCATCATAATATCAAGCAAGATGACGTCGGGTTTTTCTTGTTTAATCATCGGAATAGCGGGCGTGCTGGAAAACATCTTAATCACCCGAAACCCGTTCACACGCATCATTTCGCCGAATAATTCGGCGGCGTCGGGTTCGTCTTCAATTATCATCACAGTTTTTTGGTTTGCAGTCATACCATCGCCTCTCGTCTAAAATAGCATAAAGCATTATAAATGACAAGTGGCGTTTTTTTTCGTTATGATTTCGTAAGAAATTTTATTTTTCGTTCGTCCAACCTTTGGAGATACAATGACAGCATTAGACGATTTTCGCGCAGAGAAAGACGAATTTTTTAGAACCCACCCGCAAAGCCCGCTTACCCCTGAACAGAAACGGCGCTTCAAAGGCTTAATCTACTTCCCGGAAAATGACGACTTACGCCTTGAAGCCGTTGTGGAAGAGTTTGCGGAAAAGCCCATGTTTGAAATGCAAACCACCACAGGCGATGTGCGCATGTATCAAAAATATGGGAAATTTAAGTTCAAGGTTGAAGGCGAAGAAGTTGAATTAACGATATATCAAAGCGAGCATGGGTTCTTTTTGCCGTTTGTAGACTCGCTGGCAGGGAAAGAGACTTACCCCGCGGGGCGTTACCTTGAGCCTGAGCCTTTGCCCGGCAACCGCTTTATGGTGGATTTTAATTTGGCATACAACCCCTACTGCGCTTACAATGAAAAATGGTCTTGTCCTATTACGCCGTTTGAGAATCGGCTACACGTTCCAATTCGAGCGGGCGAGAAATTGTTTCATGAATAAAAGCAAAATGCCCCACAAGTTTATGTGAAGAAATTGAACCGCGAAAATTATAGCCTGATAGGCGTTATATATTATTTTTGCGTATTTTCTAGCACTTGCAGCAACGCCGCATATTCTTCGTGACAGCCATTGCAAATATCTAAATGTTCGCGTAAAAGAGGAGCGATTTTTTCAATATCTCTGCCGTAGAACTTATGCTCGGCGAATTCGTCTAGTTGAGCGAACATATCGTCGCAAGTGATTTCTTCCGCCCGCGCCTGTTCCAAAATTTTGATAATTTTAAGCACAACCTCGTCTGTCATTTCGGGTTGAGAGGTAGGTTTGCCAAAAAAATTCTGGAGCAGGTCTCTTAATTTCATTCTGTGTCTAAGACGTTTAACTTAATATTAATCTTACTTTTATTATAACGCCCTGCAAGTTTCTTCATTGATATGGCTTTCCATTCAAACCTGCGGGGCGGTTTTCTTAATCTACTTTTGCTCAAAAGCGCTTAGAACGTCTTGCGGGGTTAAGCCTTCAAGCGAAAGTCGCTTTTTAAGCCGCAGGCGGGCGTCGTGCAAGAGTTTGTATAAAGCGTTGCGATTGGTCTTCATTTTTTTTGCGGCTTCTTCCATTGGAATATCTTGCAAGCCAAGCAAAGTCAGCGCTTCGCGTTGTTTGGGGGTCAATTCTTCTTGCAGTATCCTGCGCACTCGTTCTAGCATGTCTTTGCGCTCTGCCGAGGTTTCAGGCGATGCCTGAGGGTCAGCGAGCAAGCCGGGGGGAGGGGGAGCGTCTTCGTTTTCTGTCAATTCATCTAACGAAGCGTCGCGCCAGCGTTTGCGGCGCAATTCGGTTAAGGCAATCCGTATAGCAATTTTATGTACCCATGTGGTGAATAAACTGCGTCCTTCAAAGGTATTGAGCTGGTCTAACACGCGCAATAAGGTTTCTTGGGTTACTTCTTCTACTAGAGGTTGAAAAAGCGGGTCGTCGGCAGAGAGCCAGCGCGAAAGCGCATACGGCAACCCTTTTTGTATTGCCTCGCGTAACTCTTTTAACGCTTCTTCATGGCTTGCGCCGGCGCTTTGTAAATCTGCCAGCCAAGTTTCATTGGTACGAGTGGACATTGTGACGGAATTATAAGATAAAAGTTTGCCTAAAATCAAATTCTTACAAAAAATTGAGACTTTTTGATAGGAATAAAAAAACATCGCCTCATGCAAAGCGATGTTTTGTGGGCGCGCAGGGACTCGAACCCCGGACTTCTACTGTGTGATAGTAGCGCTCTAACCAACTGAGCTACGCGCCCGACGGAGCGAGATTATAGCCGAGCCTTTATCCTTTGGCAAGGAATATAGACCTTAGACTTTCGACCTTAGACTTTCGACCTTAGACTTTTGACCTTAGACCTTAGACTTTCGACCTTAGACCTTAGAAACCTAAGCCTATGGGGGCGGCAGATAATCCCACGGGTTCACTTTTGTACCCGCCATAATTTCAAAATGTAAATGCGCGCCGGAGGAACGTCCCGTATTTCCAATTGCGCCAATCACTTCGCCTTGCCCCACGCTTTGCCCGCAACCCACATTCAAAGCGCTTAAGTGAGCATACAAAGTTTGAAAGCCGTTGCCGTGGTCAATCATAATCATATTGCCATAGCCGTAATCATTCCAGCCAGCGTACACAATCACGCCGGCGTCTGAGGCGTATACCGCCTCGCCTTCATTGCCTGCTAAATCAATGCCGCTGTGATTGGTTTCAGGAGAATAATCAAACCCTGATAAATAATGATTATTGGATGGGTAAATAAACGCGCCATACCCTACCGCGCCGCCAGACACAGGGTCGCACGCGCCAGCGCCCAACACACGCGCCGAGGCGGGGTTTTCTCGCGTCACGCCCAAAGGCGCGCTCCAACTTACAAACTCTCTTTTACCGCCCGGAATAATTAACCAAGTTCCTACTGGAATATTGGCATTGTAATAATCGCCAATCGAATCGGCGTCAAGGTGATTGCCTGGGTATTCAATAATATCAGCCGCAGTCACGCCGTAAAACTCAGCCCAACTGCCAAACGGAATGCCCCCCAACCATTCCCAATACACGCCGTCCACTGGCAGAATATTTAATTCCTGCCCAGGTCTTAGGGCGTGCGGGTTATCTAACAACACACTGTAATTGCCCCACAAAATAGTTTGCGGTTGTAAGCCGAATTTTTCCGCAATGCCGAACACGGTATCGCCCTCTTGCACCACATACGTTGATATTTCATCGCGTGGACGCGTTGGAATATTGGTATGAATTTGCGCCGAACGCGATATGCCTTCATTAATAACAAGATTAGGCGGCGCGACAGATTCTACATTGATGATTTCGCTTCCTTCTTCGCTTGAAGCCTGCTCCTGCTCTTCGGCATTGCCTTGCGCCTGAGCATAATACGAGCGGGCTAATAACGCCACCGCGATAATCGCCGCAATGGAAAATATATTGGTTACGACTTTTAATAAAGATTCGCCTAAGCCCATTTTTACTAAATTTGTAAAAAATGAACTCTGTCGCATCGGCTTTTCTGGCTCTTCGTTAAATGGATGACTCATATTCATCATCATAACATGGGCAAAAAATGACGGTCAAGTTTTGCGCGTAAACGCTTATTTTTCGTTAAGCGTGTTTTTCTAAGCGAAGAATCTCTCAAACGCTCATATCTCTAAGACGGCGTATTTTTTCTTTGCCAAAAAAACAAGCGCACGAGTAAAACGCTTAATAACGAAACAACCCCGCCGACGACGAGCGAAGTTTGCACGCTCCACATTTGAGCCACCCAGCCGATGACAATGCTCCCAAACGGAGCCACGCCTTGCAACCCCCAAAAATAAACGCTGAACACGCGCCCGCGCAGTTCATTTGGCACACGAATTTGAATCATCGTGTTCATAGTGATTAATTGAGTCACCGTTCCCCAGCCAATAAACGCCAGCAAAATAAAAACGATATAAATATTCGTCACTATGCCCAATAAGGCGACGGGGATGATGAATAAGGCTTGTCCCCACCATAGCATTTTGCCTTTATCTGCCGCGCTGAGGTATGCCATCATAAACGCGGCAGTGACCGCGCCAATGCCTTGCGCGAGGTACATATTGCTTGTGCGCGCCGCAATTATGGTTTCCGTGTCAAAAGCGGTTTTCAGCACATCGCGGGCTAACGCCGGAATTTGTTGTAATAATGGAATACCAAAAAACCCCAGCAAAGCGGACATTAAGATTGCCGATAATACAACCGTATTTCCGCGAATATACCGTAAGCCTTCTCTAAATTCGTTGCCCATTCCTTGTGGGGCGGCGGCTTCTTTTTCAACTTTGAAGCGCGTGCGCGCAAAAAACAAACCTGTAACCACAAATACAAAACTAATTCCGTTCGCCAAAAAAACGCTGCCTTCATTCCCCGTCCACGAGATTAACCCCGCCGCGCATAAGGGACCAATAATTCTGCCTAAATTAAACGCTGTTGTTTGTAAGGCAATGGCGCTGGGTAAGGCTTCTTTGCCGGCTAATTCAACCAGCATGGCTTGGCGGGCGGTGACTTCGATGGCAACGGCAGCGCCATAGAAAAACGCTAAACCCACAATGTGCCAAATTTGTAATTGATTAGTGAATGTGAGATACGCCAACCCAAACGCTTGAACGGACATCAACATTTGTAAAATAATGGTGGTTTTGCGTTTATCCCACCTTTCTACCAACACGCCGGCCGGCAACGCAAATAATAAAGTGGGCAAAGTGTTTGAAAAGCCGATAAGACCTAAATCTAAAGGTCTGCCTGAAATTCTATACGCCAAATACGGCAAGGCGGTGGCTTGCATCCATGTGCCAATGACCGAAATAAATTGACCAATTAGAAAGAGAACGTAATCTCGTGAGGCAAGCGCCGGGAAGCGGCTCGTTAACCATTGTTTGATAGATGTCATATATTCTTCATCGTCCTGCAGGTTTTTGTTGAGGAGCGAGTGATGCGCTGGTGGTTAAACCTGCGGGGCGTTTTATACAGGGACGACGCATTCAGGCGAGTCGTGGCTGGGTTTGTTGACCAGAGTCGAAACGGCGTGCGCGGTCATTGAGGAGGTGGAAAAAGGCTGAATGAGCGGAAGCAGGTTGGCGGGAGTTTGAGGCGTTGGGTCTAGCCATTGCTCATAATCTTTGGGGTTCAAAATCACGGGCATTCGGTTATGTAATGAAGACATCAATTCATTTGGCTCTGTGGTGATGATGGCGCAAGTGCGAATGGAAGAGCCGTCGGGCGAATTCCATTCATCCCATAACCCTGCAAAGGCAAACGGCTCGCGGTTTTTCATGTGAATGAAATAAGGCGTTTTTGTTTTTTGATTTGCATTGGCTTTCCATTCGTAAAAGCCGTCGGCGAGAATCAAACAGCGTTTGTATTTGAAACTGCCGCGAAACGAGGGTTTTTCTGCAATCGTTTCGCCGCGCGCGTTGATGAGTTTATTGCCAATGCTTGGGTCTTTTGACCAGGCAGGAATTAAACCCCATATAAAAAAATCGGCTTTTTGTTTTGCGTCGTTTGGAATTGCCAACACGGGTTGGGTGGGGGCGATGTTGAAGCGCGGAACAAATTTTTTAGGGAATTCAAAATTTGCAAACGCTTCTGCTTCCGACGGGTCAACGGTGAGCGTGAACCTTCCGCACATGATTTCTCCTTTTGAGGTCTTTGCGAGGGCGTTAGCCTGATGCAATCTCATTCTATGTTTGAGAGCGCTTTGCCGCAAGAGACAAGAACGCGGCTCGCAATGACGAAATAAAATTATGCCAGCGTGAAATAAAATGTTGAGCCTTTGCCAGGCTCCGACTCAACCCAAATTTTACCGCCATGCACTTCAATAATTCTTTTGACGAGGGTTAACCCAATGCCAGAGCCTGAGGAGTGAGGGTCGAGTTTGTTGAATAGCCCAAAGATTCTATCTATATATTGCGGCTCAATGCCTATGCCGTTATCTTGCACAAAAAATGTGATTGGTTGTTTCGAGTTGGCGATTGCGCCGATGCGAATGAGCGGGTGGGGTTGGTTTCCCATGAATTTGACGGCGTTTTCAATTAAGTTTTGCAACACTTCAACTAATCTGATTTTATCTCCAAAAATTGTGTAGCGCTTGTCTTCAAGTTCAATTCTGACGTTTCTCGCCTTGATATTTCCTTCGACAATGGCTAAGGCTTCGTGCGCGATTTCGGTAAAGGTCGTTTCTACTGGCTCATTCACTATTCTGCCGATGCGCGAGAGTTCAAGCAGGTCTCTAAGTAAGGTTTGCATTTTATCCACCGCTTGATGAATGCGGTTTACGTCTTGCTTGAATTTGTCAAAATCTCCAGCGCGGGCGCTTTTTTCGAGATAATTCAAAAAGCCGGTAATCGTCACCAGCGGAGATTTTAAGTCGTGCGAAACGGTGTAAGTGAAGCGTTCTAATTCGATGTTTTTCGCTTCTAGTTCTTTGATTAATTTCTCGCGTTCTAGTTCGGCGTTTTTTCTTTCGGTAATATCGCGCGAAATGCCCGTTGTGCCAACCACCTCGCCTGTGGTGTCGAAGATGGGCGTTTTGGTCGTTTCGGACCAAATGGTTTTTCTTTGCGAGTCGATTACGCATTCTTCGGTAGTTATGCTTTGTTTTGTTGTTATGACCTTTATATCGGCTTGGTGATATTTTTCGGCGATTTCTGTAGAGAAGACTTCAAAAACTGTTTTGCCTATCACGTCTTTGGTTTGTAGGGTGGGTAAGCTTAAGAAGGGCTGGTTAACGGCAATGTAATGCCCTTGTTTATCTTTTAGCCAAGCAATATCGGGGATATTGTTTAACAGCGCGCTTTGTTGAAGCAGGGTTTCTTTTAGTTTCGCTTCGGCAATTTTTTGCAAAGTAACGTCTTGCACGGCGCCGATAATCCCTTCCAGTCGGTTTTCTTTTTCATTCCACACGGGGTGGGCAAAGATGCGCTCCCAGCGAATTGAACCGTCTTTGGCAAGCGTGCGAATTTCGGAGCCAAGCACGGGTTCATTTTGTTTTAACTTACGCATGTCTTCAGCGTCTTTTTCAATATCGTCTGGGTGAAGATGAGCGTACCAGCCGCCTTTGGCGATGTATTCTTCGGGCGTGTAGCCCGTCATTTGCTCAAACGCGCCAGCCAGCCAAACAGTTTCCACTTTGCCGTTTTCATTTACAACGCTTTCAAAAATATAATCTGTGCTAACTTTTGAAATTAATTTATGTTTTTCTTCATTGCGTTTCGCTCGTTCTAGGGCGTCGTTTAATACTTTATTGGATAAATATTGCAACACGCCAAATAAAGGAAAAATAATGAAACTAATCACCCAAGTGAAAGGCGCGGAGTTGGGCGTTGTATCTGAAATTGCGCCGATGGCTTGTTGATATACCATACCCAAGCCCGATATTAAAGATAAGGCGGTGATGCCAATAGCCGATTTTGCGCCAAGCAAAAGCCCGGCAATTAAAATCACTAAGGGGTAGCCGAAAATATACGCTTCGCTTTGCACGCCTTCGCTGGTGAACGCGGTAACCGTGAAAAACAACCAGAATGCAATCACTTGAATTGCAGAGGCGGCTCTCGCGTAACCGCGCCGCAGGAGAAAAAATAAAAATAAATTAACCGCTTCGCCTATCCCTGCTTGAATCCATGCGCGCTTTGCGAGTTCAGGCTCAAACCATTGCACATACAAAACATAAGGCAACGGCATAAACACTAGCCCCCATAAAATCATATTTAATAGATAGGCTGTATAAGCGTCCTCTTCATTATCTAATATGGGGGGCTTGAAAAAATCCTTCATGAATATTGTTTACTTTAATCTTCTTGCGTCGCCATCGCGCACGGTGATTTGAATGGAGTCTAAATATTCCAATAAGGCTTGGGCGTATTTTCTTGAGGTTTTAAATATATCACGCGCTTCCGCCAGCGTAACGGTTTTATTTTGTTTAATATACAGTTTAATGTTTTCCGTCATTTCGTCAAAATCTTTTTTGCGAAACAACACGTCTGATGAAACGGGGATGAGTTCGCCCGATTCAATCAGGGCGTTTAAGATTTCTTCTCCAACTGCGGCTTGGCATTCTTTGACGCTGGGCGTGGCGTATGGGTTGGCTTCAAATTTTCGCATCAGATTCTTAACGGCGGCTTGTTCTGGCGGCGTGAATTGAACCTTATGCTTTGGGCTGGATATTGCCGAATGCGTCATTTGCAATTCGCAATTTGTAATTAGTAAGCCTAAAGCCGCGTTAAATACTTTTCCAGAAAGTTTGCTTTTGTTTTTTAATTCCTCTTTTGGAATTCCGCTTCGCAGGCGATATTGTTTATGATAGTCTTCTACAATTCTTAAAAGATTTGATTTTATGGTTTGCCATTCGGCAAAAGAAACCGCCAATGATTGTGGGTTTTTGTTTCCCTCTAAAAGGATGATTTGCCCGTTTGTGATTAATTCTTCTAGCGCCGCTTCAAACGGTTCAGCCTCTAAACGCGATGCCGACTTGATTTCTTTTATCGTCGCCGCTTGTAAAGACGATAACGCTTCGCGCAACACTTCGGCGGGCGAGCCATGCACAAGCGCCTCCAGCGATTTGAGCACGGTCTTATCAAACCGTTTGTGCCTGCCTTTGGGCTGATGGTTAATCACCGCGCCGCCGCCTAATGTTTCGCTGGGGGAAGGTCTGCGGATAATATATCTATCGCCGCGCACGGCTACAATGGGTTTGCGAAGTTCAAGTTGAATCCAGCCTGTTTCGCCCGCTTTAAGTTCTTCTGCGCCGAGTAGGCGTAATGTGGCTATTGCTTCGCTTGCGCCTACAAAAAATTTCACTTCGTCGCCATGTTTGATAGAGGCGTTGATATCGCTTAGAAGGCGTATGCTTGCGTCAATTCGTTGTGTGGGTTGGTATTGATTGGGATGCGCCAGCGTGTCGCCGCGTTGGATGGCGTTTGTTTCAATGCCTGAGATGTTAACGGCCGTTCTTGAACCTGCAACGGCAACGTCTTCTTTTTTCTTGTGCGTTTGAAGCCCGCGAATTTTGCCTTTTAAGCCGTGCGGCAAAATTTCAATTTCATCTCCGACTTTTAATTCGCCATCGCTTAGTGTGCCTGTGACGACTGTGCCAAACCCGCTCATGCTGAAGACACGGTCAATGGGCAGGCGGGGGCGATGTAAGTTTGGGCGATGCGGTTTGCTCTCTAAAAGAGATTGAAGGTGTGTAATTAGTAAATCTAGCCCTGTTTTGTTTTTTGCCGAGACTTTGACAATGGGAGAATCTTTGAGGGCGGTGCGGCTGAGGGTTTGACGAATGTCGAGTTCTAGCGCATCCAGCCGCCCTGAGTCTGAAGCGAGGTCGGTTTTTGTTATCACCGCTAAGGCGGATGAAACCCCCAATATATCTAAAATGGCGAGGTGTTCTTTGGTTTGGGGCATAATGCCTTCATCGGCGGCGATGATTAGCAACGCCGCATCAATGCCGCCAATGCCTGCCAGCATGTTTTCAATGAAATCTCTATGCCCCGGCACATCTACAATGCCCACTTCTTCGCCGTTTGGCAGTATGAGCCAAGCGAACCCAAGTTCAATGGTCATTTCGCGGGCTTGTTCTTCTTTGAGGCGGTCGGGGTGTATGCCGGTGAGCGCTTCGATTAGGGTGGATTTTCCGTGGTCTACATGACCTGCCGTGCCGATAACTTTCATTACGAAATTTTTTCCTCTTCCTCTTTCTTTTAGATGAAAGAAGAAAGAGGAAATTTTTGGTTGATGACGGAACGCCGATTATTTTTTTGTTTTCTTCCCATGCCCCATGATTCTTTGATAAGAGGTCATCCATTCGTGGATGACGTTCATCATTTCTTGCAGTTGTTTTTCGGCGGTGTCGGTGGTTTGGTGCAATTGGTCTTGCAGGGTTTGGCTGATGTCGCTAAAGGCTGAAACTTGTTCTTGATTTTTTTGTATTTCTTTACGCATTTCGCGGAAGGATTCTTCGGAGGAGAGGCTGTAGCCTGTCCAGCGTTTTTGGTCGTCGGCTTTGAAGGTAATCCATTCTTGGCGCAGGCGGTCTTCGGCGAGTCTTTGCATTTCGGTCACTTCGTTGATGCGGCGTTCCAGTTTGGCGTTGAGTTCCACATAGGTTTCTTGGGCTTTTTTTGCGCCGCGCAGGGCTTCGTCTAATTTTTGAAGTTGGGTGTCCATGTTTTCGGCTTCTTTTTTGAAGGAGTCGAATTTTTCTTGCCAGTCTTTCCAGGCGCGGTCGCGTTCTATTTGCGCGAGCGCTTGTTGTTCTAAGAAGGCGGTTTGGGCTTGTTTGCGTTCTTGTTCGGAGGCGATGAGTTCGGTGAATCGGTTTTCAATATTGCGAATGTTATCGGCGTTGATGGTGGATTTTTCGCGGCTTTCGTCCACTCGTTTGCGAAGGGCGGTTAGCTCGCCTTGAATATCGGCGATGCGTTTGAGGTCGTTGTTTCGGGTTTCGTCTGCGGCGCGTAAGGCGCGGCGGACGTCTTCGTTAGAGCGTTTGCCGTCTTCTACGGCGGATTTTAAGTCGGCGATGTTGTTTAAGATGCGTTGAATTTCATCGCCGCGTAGTTTGAGTTGTTTTTTTAGCTCGGTTATATCGGCGATGGTTTTGAGCTGCGTTACCGCTTTGTTGAGTTCGCTTAATTCGCTTTGCGTTTTTTTGGCGAAATCTTTTTCGCTTTTGGCGCGGTTTTTTTCGTTTTCGTCAATTACTTTTAGAATGTCGGCGCGTTGTTTGGTCATTAACGCTTCAAATTGGTCAATGCGTTTAGCGGCGGGGACGACGTCGGTCATTTGTTTGCTAAACGTTTTGAGTTGTTTTGAAAGCACGTTTACATTGGCTTCAAAGGCAGATAAACGTTCGTTCAAAGCGGCGAGCGTATCTTTAGTCTCGCGGTTTTGTTTATCGAGCCATTCTAGGCGTTTGACGATTTGTTCAAATTCCATGTTGTTCTCCAAAATTTATTTAAGCGGAATGGATGAGATTATACACTTTAGAAAGAGCAATGAAGAAAGAAATTTACCGACCTAAATGCTCAAATAAAGATGGAATATTCGCAAGCAATGGTTGTAGGATTTGTGGGAATATGCCTAAGAGGAATAATCCGCTCACGCCTACCGCCAGCATGACGGCTTGCGCCCAGCCTTCGCTTAATTTCCAGCCTGGTTCTTCCGTCATCACAAACACTGCCAGCGTGCGCATGGCGGCGACGAGTAAGCCAAACATGCCTACAAACACCCAAAATAAAAGGAGTAGGTCGTTGGTCAATGATTGCCAAAGCGCCAGCCGCGATGGAAACCCCGCTAGTAACGGAAAGCCCGTGATGGAGAGATGCGCAAAGGTTAATGCGGCGGTTGCGACGGGATATATACGCGATAAGCCTTGCACGTCGCTAAATTGTAATGAATAGGCTTTGCGTTTTATGATAGACAAAGCGAACGCCCAAACGGCTAATTCTAGCCCGCGTGGGATGAGTGTAAGAAATACAAGGTGCGCCATTTGAGGAGATTGTAAACCGAACGCTAAGAGAATTAACCCTGTGTGCGAAATGGAGGCGTAAGCGAGGATGCGCCCTAAATGGCGCTGAAGCGCGGCGAAGATTCCGCCGCTGGCGACCATGAATAACCCGGCGAATTGAATCGCGCTCATCAATTGCGGCGAATTTCTTAACCATGTATATCTATCTAAAAAGCCTAAAGCAAAAATGGCGATGAAGGTGGGCAATGCCCACAAGAGGAAGCCTGTTGCGTAGGGGGGCGTTTCTTCCATTAGCATTGGAATCCAATGATAGAGCGGAAAGACTGCGAATAAAAACGCAAACCCTAAGGCAAGCATAACGCCTGCTTGTAAGGTTGTGCCTAAATCGCTGGGGCTGGCTTCTACGCCTGTTAACATCCAACCTGAAAAGAGGATGAACGGCATGGCTAAGGTTTGATAGGTTAAGAACCGCACCACGCCCTGACTTGCTCTTTGATACGACGGCACGAGCAATGGAATAACGAGCATGGCGGCGACTTCTAGTAATAACGCCGCATATAAAAACGGTTCAACGGCAATAGAGGCGGTGAGTAGCGCCACAATCATCAAACCGAATGAAACAAAGCGGCTTTGCGAGCCAGACGCTTTAGCGCCAAAAAACCATAAAGACGCTAATCCATAGATGATGGTAAGCAATAAGCCGTCGGCGGCGTTCAACTCAAAACTGCGCCCAAAAACTTGAATGGCAGGCGCAATTTTGATAGAAAGCGTTCCTAATAATAAGGCTGTATCAATGGGGATGAAAAAAGCGACTGCCGATAAAACTGCCGAAACGCCTCCGCCGACCCATGCGGAATAACGCTCGCTGGAGATGAGGAAGATGAACACGCCAGTCAAAAAGGGAATGACAATCCATAGTATCGGCGCGCTCATAGGTCTTCCTCGCTTTCAAGCGGAGTAGAACCTGCCAGCATTAAGTATGAGCCGACCACGCCTAACCCTAAATTCACTACCGCCAGCAACCCGGTGACGAGAATTGCGCTTTCGATGGCGGCGTATAAAATTTCAAAGCCTGCTAACATGGTGAGCAAGCCGAGAATGACGCGTAATATATTTGTAGTTAGTCCTAAGTGAATAATTCCGCCGCCGATTAATAGCAAACCGCCCACAATGACGGGCAAACCCAGCCCTGGAATTGACGTTTCAATGCGGGGCGAAGCGCCAGCGGCGACAAGCGCCACAATGCTCATCAATGCAAGGCGAAAGGCTTGCCCGCGCGGGAAGAAGGCTTCTTCCTCTTCGATGTTAGTTAATCCAAGCCGCGTCATGCCGAGAATGACGACCACCATCCAACCGGTGATTAACTTGACCGAACCCATTGCAAACGGTAAATGCCGAGTGACCAGCCAAAACATAGCCAGATATTGCAATGCCAGTGCGCCTAAGGTGATGCGCCAATCTGAATGAATTAACATTGTGGTTGCCGTGAATAAGATTAAGGCAACCGCAGCCCATGAGACAATCTCTAGCATATTATGAAGCCGCCTGTGTGATGAATGCAACGAACAAAATTAAGAATAACAAAGTCCACATGATGCCGCCCTCGCCTTCGAGGGTTTGCGTCACAATTTGGCTGGCTCTGCCAAAGAAGCGGTAGATAGACCACAAGCCTTGATAAAACCGATTTAGCCGCAATTCTGTGGCAGAAACCCAATGGGCGCGAACCGGGTTGAAGAGGCGAAAGCGCCGACTTGCCCATACCAAACCGAAAGTTAAGAAAGAAGCGATGAGGGCGGGCGCCCATGCGCCAATTTGCCGCGCGCCGTCCCAGCCGATGAATCCTAAAAATATTTGCGCGATAATCAACAAAACGATTCCCGATGAATAAACCGCTTTCATCCAATCAGGTTGATTCTCTAATGAATCGCGATTGACGGAACGCAGCGCGTGACGAATAAAGCCAGCCATCATCAACGCTTGCGCGAGAATAACAAAAGGAATAAAAAAACTGATGCGCCCCAGCCACGCGCTGGCGGTTAGAGAAAACGGCAATGCAGAAACGCTAAACGCGCCAATTAACATCGCGCGATTGAGCCAAGGGTTTTGCACAGAAGCGAGAAACAACGCCCCGCCCACCAATATTAACGCACAACCCCATGCCACCGCGCCAATGGGGTTGCCGCTTAATGCCGAAAGAATGGCAAGCGCGGCAATGCCAATCACCCAATAGGGGCGACCGTCTAATTCGTTGGGCGCGCGAAGCCAAGACCAACCCGCATAGAGCGCGGCAATTAACGTTAAAACAATTAACAACGGCGCGAGGTTAGAATTGAAGACACCCACTGGAATGCGCCCTAACAAAATTAAACTCGACGCCGATGAAATTAATCGTAGCGCTGTGCCAAAGCCGCGCCGTAAATTTGATTCGGGCGAGTAAGGTAAGTGCAAGGGCAATACGCCCAAGCGTAAACCGGCGGCAATCGCTAAGAACAAACCCGCGCTAACCGACATAGATTGAAATTCAAATGTATTCGCTTCGGCAATGCTGGTCATGCTTCCCCACGCTAAAAAACCAATGCCCAGCGCGCGGGTTGCAAACGAAACGACAATTTTTTCATTATTCGATGCGCCATTGACCGAGCTTAAGTGAATCATCAATTCGGTTAAATCTAACACCGCCCAAATCAATAACAAGGTTAGCGGGTTATTTGCCGTCACCGCAAAAATGCCCGTGCCGCCCAACGCCAAAATACCAGCCCAAATTGACGAATTGATATAAACAGGTTGCGTGACGGCGGTTAATAAAATAGATACAATTAGCGCCGCCACGCTAAGCGCAAACGGAAATGAAACTCCGTCGGCGCTAAAAATCAACGATGAGTTAAATTCATCCAACGTTGGCACGCCGGGCAAACTTAAACTATCGGGCAATTGGGCAAGCCATAAAACTACGCTCACAAAGCCCAGCATTGCCCCGCCTACCGCCGCCAACCATGTATAACGCGCTTCTGGGCGAAAAATTCGCAAAATAATTAATGCCAGCGCCGTTACAAAAAATAAAAGGCAAGAAATTAAAATCAGCATGAGATAAGTTAATTGTAACAGTTTTCAACGATACAAACCTCTTTGGTAAAATGACTTAAATGACCAATCGCCTCTTCAAACTTTTTCGATTCTTAGGACTCTTTGGACTCGCCGTCATCTCCTGCGCTTCGCCTAACGCTTCTTCTCCTAACTTGATGCCTGCCGCCGTTCCCTCAAGCGGTTTCCCTACGCCCACGCCGTTCCAACCGCATTCTGTCAATTCTCCCGACCCATACCTTATCTTAACCACGCCGCAAGCCATGCCGACTTTTACGCCTTACCCCACCAAGCCAACGCTTCCAGATAATGTAAACGCGACAGTAGAGGGAATCCCATCGGCTCAGAATCACTTAGCGACCTATAACCCCTTAACTGGCTTGGCGGTGAGCGACCCAACGTTATTACAACGCCGACCGTTGGCTATAAAAATTGGCAACTCGCCCGATTACGTTCGCCCACAATCGGGGCTTTCGTTGGCAGATGTTGTTTTTGAGTATTACATTGAATGGGGCGATACCCGTTTTATTGCAGTGTTTTACAGCAACAACGCAGAACGAGTCGGTCCTGTCCGTTCGGGTAGATATTTTGACGAGCATGTCGCCCGCATGTATCATGCCTTCCTCATGTTCAAAGGCGCCGACCCGCGTGAATTAAACTACCTCAAAGCGACAGACTTAGACCCATATCTAGTTAGCGTGGGCATTGGCGAATGCCCGCCTTATTTTATTGGACCTTACGAACGCGACTCATATAACAACGTCTTTTTCAATATGCTAAAGTGGAATGCGTGCATTGAAAAAAAAGGCTTAGATAACTCTCCGCAAATCATCAGCGGAGGCTTTTTCTCCGAAGAAACGCCGCAAACCCCATTAACCGCCGCCAGAATTTATTCCTATTACTCCCCCTATAGTTATAACTATTGGGAATACGACCCGCTCGCCAAAAACTACCTTCGTTACCAAGAAGCCAAAGACTTAGTGCGCGGCAATGCCGAAACGTATGCCCCGCTCACCGACGACCTTACAGGCTTTCCCATTACGGCGGAAAACGTGGTGGTGATTTTCGTCCCCCATATTTTTTACAACTCTTACAATGCAGAAGACGAAGTATATAACATTGACTTAATTGATTATGGCAACGCCATCGTTTTTCGAGATGGGCTTGCCATCCCTGCCTATTGGATTCGCATGGAAGAAAACCAACCGCTCTTGCTCACCACCCTCTCAGGCGACCCCATCTTCTTACGCCCCGGCCAAACGTTTTATCAAGTCATGGGAACGACTTCTACTTACGTCAACAACGGCGCAGAATGGAAATTTGATTTTAGAACGCCGTAGAAAATGAAACTTCCGAAGTCTCATTATGCATTAAAATACCTACATGACATTCGACCCTGTCTTCCTGAGCAGTCTTACGCTTGTGCTTACCGCATTTACGGGCGCGTTCATCATCGCCTTGTGGGTGAGTTTCGTAATTTGGACGTATCGTGATATTCGCGCCCGCACCCGCGACCCCTTGATTCAAACATTAGCCGCCTTACTCGTCGCCGTATTAAACTTACCGGGCATTTTGGTTTACTTAATTCTCCGCCCGCCGCGAACTTTAGAAGAAGAATACCAGCGCACGCTGGAAGAAGAAGCCTTGTTGCAAGCCTTAGAAGATTTGCCCCTTTGCCCAGGCTGTGAACGACGAGTGAAAGAAGATTGGCAAGTTTGCCCGAATTGTCACACAAAACTAAAGAAGACTTGTCATAACTGTTCAAGATTTATGGAACTCTCTTGGAATATCTGCCCATTTTGCGGCGTTCCCGCCCCGGGCATGCGCGTTGAATCGACTAGCATGAGCGACGCGCTCAAAAACTTGAAAATAGACGACGACCCAAGTCAAATAAAAACAGAATAAACATTGCCCACACAAAGCATATAGGAACTCAATGAGCGAAAAACAACTTCAAGGGTATTTTGCGTTTGACGATTCAGATTTACTTGCTAACAAATTCGGCAGACTTTCCCCCAAGCAACAGAAAAAATTAACCTCAAACGACCAATTCGCCCAACGCTTCATTTTAGGGCTTACGCTTGTTTGCATCGCCTTGGCGCTGTTTTTTATTTATAAAATTTTTGTAGATTCAACCAGCGCCGGCGCATGGGTTGGCGCTGGTTTGGCTATGTTTTTCACCGCCTTATTTGGGCGTGGGCTATTTACCAAACTAGATTATTCTGTGCAAAAAGCCGAAGGCGAAATTCAATTTGTAAAAGTAGAAAAACTATCAGGTTCAGCTTCAGACCCAACTTATAAACGACAAACTGTTTCCAGTTACGAAATGCATGTAGGCGGAGAATCTTTCAGCAATGCTAACCCAGCCTTGATTGAAATTATGCAAGGCGATGCGTACGCTGTTTATTACACAAAAACTACGAGACAAATCCTTTCGGCTGAACGCATATCCAAAGAGAAATAATCACACAAAATGAAAATAGACTCAATAACCCTTCATCATATTTCTATGCCATTGGTTTCGGCATTTGAAACTTCTTTTGGGCGCGAAACCAATCGCGAATGCGTCATTATCGAAATCCGTTCAGAGGGATTAATTGGCTATGGCGAATGCGTCGCCGCGCGCGACCCGGGCTATAGTTACGAAACCGCCCAAACCTCCATTCACATTATCAAAGATTTTATTTCAGGGTTAATCAAAGGCAAAGATATTAAAGACGCAAATGATTTTCAAAAAGAGTCGAAGGCATTCGCGGGCATCACCTTGCCAAAGCGGGCGTAGAAATGGCATTGTGGGATTTACTCGGCAAACGCGAAAACAAATCGCTCAAAGAATTATTCGGCGGCGTAAGAGATAAAGCGCAAGTGGGCGTTTCGATTGGAATTCAAGAATCGCCAGAAGCCTTAGTAAAAGCCGTGCATGATTATGTGAATCAAGGCTATGCGCGCGTAAAAATAAAAATCAAACCAACGCGAGACGTAGAAGACGCAAAAGCGGTTCGTAAACATTTCCCCGATTTACGTTTACAAGTGGACGCCAACTCGGCATATTCGCTAGACGATATAAATACGCTCAAACCATTAGACGATTTGAATTTATTATTAATTGAACAACCGTTATTTGAAGACGATATTTGGGACCACCATAAATTTCAGGCGCAATTTAACACGCCCGTATGTTTAGATGAAAGCGTCGTCTCGCCGCGCCATGCCCGTTATGCCATTGAAATGCAAGCCTGCAAAATCATCAATATCAAAGCGGGCAGGTTAGGCGGTTTAAGCCAAGCCATTGAAACACATGATATATGTCAAAAAAATCAAATTCCCGTTTGGTGCGGCGGCATGTTAGAAACGGGCATTGGGCGCGCTTCTAATTTGGCTTTGGCAACGCTGCCAAATTTTATTTTGCCCGCCGATGTGTCTGCGTCTAACCGTTATTACAAAAAAGATATAACCCACGAAAGTTTTGTGTTGAATGCTGATTCAACAATCAATGTGCCTACGGGTGCAGGCTTAGGCGTGACGATTGATAAAAACGCTTTACAAAGTTATACAATTTCAAAAATCGAATGTTAATGAAAAAATTTTTTTCAATTTTATTTTGTTTAGTGCTTGTTGCCTGCGCCGCGCCAACGCCGCAAGCCGCATCTACGCCGCAGGCGACAACCGTCTCTGAAGTCGCCGCTACCTCAACGCCCTTGCCCCCCGCATTGTGGATTAGCCCTTCTGTGCCAGACAGTTTACGCGAACTGGCTCACGCTTTTGATATTCCAATTGTGGACGATGTAAATTCTGCGACTCAAAGATTAGATATATCCGACTCAGGTTCAACTTGGATTTACGCCCTCGTCGCTTCTTTTCCTACAGTGACAGATGATATTTCAACTGAGGCATTGCTCTCCATTTGGAAAGGGGAGTCTGCCGCGCGGAAGTTAATCATGGCAGAATCAACTTTACGGGCGTTTACTGCCCAATGGGGCGAACCAAGCCCAAATCAAGTCAGAAGCGTTGATTCAAATCGGTTATTAGACGAAGCGTGGAATGATTTATCCACATGGGCAATTATTCCATTTGAAGAAATAAACCCAAAATGGAAAGTGATTAGCGTGGATGGGCAATCTCCAATTCGTAAAGATTTTGATGAAAATCATTATCCGCTTAAGATTATTTTTGGCGGCGCAAGTTTTGAATTGCCAAAGTCGAATCGAGATGAAGCCAAATTGACCATAGTCGTATTAACAGGCGTTACCGCATTGGTGCGCGCCACAGCCTTTACAATGGAAACCAAAGGCGTGACGCGCCCCGGCGAATTGATTTACGATTGGCTATATAACGCGGATATAACGCATATTAGCAACGAAGTGCCGTTCGACTCCGATTGCCCGTTTCCGGAACCTGGGCATAAAAATTTTATTTTGTGCAGCGACCCAAAGTATATTGAGTTATTGAAATATGTCGGCGCGGATGTGGTTGAATTAACCGGCGACCATTTTGCAGACCGCGGCACGCAAGCCATGCTAGATACGTTGGAAATTTATAAACAAAACGATATTCCGTATTATGGCGGCGGCGCAAATGAAAATGAAGCGCGTTTGCCTGTTTTGCTAGAGGCGAATGGGAATAAAATTGCGTTTATGGGGTGCAACGGCAAACGCGGTTATACATTTGTCAAAGCGACGGATACAAAACCGGGCGCGGCAAATTGCGATTATGAATTTTTTACTCAACAAATTCAAGATGTGAAATCGCAAGGTTATATGGTGATTTTTACGTTTCAGCATGAAGAGTGCTACCACCCTGGTCCATGTTATGCGCATGAAGAGGATTTTCGAACCGTAGCGGACGCTGGCGCAACGGTGGTGAGCGGAAGCCAGGCGCATTACCCGCATTTGATGGAATTTCGCGGCGACGCGTTTATTCACTATGGTTTGGGAAATTTGTTTTTTGACCAAATGACGTATGAACTGCCTGACGGTTCTATCATTGACGAAACCCGCCGCGAGTTTATTGACCGACATGTTTTTTATGATGGGAAATATCTCGGCGTGGAGTTGTTGACTGCGATGCTGGAAGATTTTTCGCGCCCGCGCCCCATGAATGAACGCGAGCGAACGCAGTTTTTGTCGGAATACTTTTTTTATAGCGGCTGGGTTGAGTTATCGCCAACGCCGATTCCGCAACCGACTGCGACGTTAACCCCAATTGTTTTGCCAACGCCTTAAGTAGAGCGGTTTGAATATGTTTTGATTTTTTTCGCTCCAGCCGTCGTTTTTGGCGGCTTTGTGCGTATGGCAAAGCGCTTACTCGGTTGATTTGGTTTGATTCAGTTTCTTAAATTCGTTGGCGAACGTTTCGGAGGCGAATTCAAACGTAATTGTATCTTTTGAAATTGTAGCGTTAAACGCAGGCGGAAAAACAACGGAGATAATGCCCGGCAAAAATAAAAAGGCAATCAATACCGCCGCTTTCCACCAAATTTCTATCGGTAGAAAAACCGCTAAGGCTATGCCTATTAACCATAAGGCGTAACTGACGACGGTGAGCCAAGTATGATGTGACTTTAATTTTTTAGCGCATTCACTGCAAGCAGGCACGCCTTTCACGATGTGGGACGTCGGCTCTACATGATAGGCGGTTTGTGTGACTATTGTCGATGCCGCTTCAACGGCTGAAAATTTGTGTTCAAAAAACGTGAGTTCGGCTTGGCTTTCGGGGTTTGGTTTTTCACAAACTACGCAAATAGAGGGGAAAGTGAAATTTTGTTTTGTGGGGAGGGAGATGTCGTGTGTCATAGATTGATTTTATCCTTTGAAATTTTTTTAAGGCGGATTTCAATTAATACAAAGCAGACAATCAAAACAATGAACGAAATCACTTGCTCTTGTTTGATGCCGTTGAATATCAAAGTTAAATCGGCGCGAAACTTGCCAAGAAAAATTTGCGTTGCGGCGGTGAGCGCGGCGAAGGTGAGGAAGGAGACGCCGAGGGGGAGAGTCTGTTTGGGAAACCAGAACAGGCAGAAAATTAGGAATGAAGCGATGAAGGCGTAGAGTTGAGTGGGGTGGCGGGCGGCGTTCCATAAATCAATGCCCCAAGGTTGTGAGGTCGGTATTCCGAAGGCTGTGCCTGCCGCGAGGCGACTTAGGGATAGCCCAATAGATAAAATGGCAAAGAAGGGCGTAAGCGCATCGGCTGTTGCCCAGAAAGAAAGTTGGCGGCGTTGGATGAGTATGAGCGCAATGATGATACATGTGACGATGCCGCCGAATGTATCGAATACATCTATATTGATTGAAAAAGCGCTGAGCGGGCTTTGAATGAATGCGGCGATGTTTTGTAAGATAAAAGATAAACGCCCGCCGATGATAAAGCCGATGAAGCCGTAATATATGATGGCACTGATGTCGTCTTTTTTGACGCCGAAACGTTCGGCGCGTTTTTCTGCAAGCGTGGTTCCAAGCCAAACGGCGAGGATTAGCAAAATCAAATGGCGAGGCGGGGCGAAGATGTTCCGAAATAATTCAAGCATGGATTTTTATTCTAAAATTTTTTCAATGCGTGTGCGTAATAACGCTTCGGACATCGGTCCGCCGATGACGACTTCGGCGATGATGCCAGCACGATTGATAAAGTAAGACGATGGAAGCGAGCGCAGTTGGTATGCGGCGGCGGTTTCGCCCGTTTCATCTAATAAAATGGGAAAGGTGAGTCCATATTCGTTGATGAAGGGCGCGATTGAAAGCGGGTAATCTTGATAAGTGGCGTTGACGGCTAAAATGACTAAACCTTGAGATTGATATTCTTCGTATAATTTTTGCATGGCGGGCATTTCGGCGCGGCAAGGCGGGCACCATGTTGCCCAGAGATTGATTAGCACGGCTTTGCCTTTTAGTTCTGATAGTGTGTAGGTTTCGCCGTTTGGGGTTTTTAGGGTGAAATCGGGCGCGGAGAATCCTTCTTGTGGGGCAAATTCGTTTGTGAGGGCGTTTGGTTGCGCGGAGATTCCAATCCATGCTACGCTGGCGATGACGGCGAGGCAATATAAGATGATGCGTTGGGTTTGGTTCATGGTATGGGGAGGGCTTTGGTGTGAAGTTTTTTGGAAGTTAACGAACCCATTCTATGTGGCCATTGACTCCGTTTTTCTCAAATACTTCAAGTATTTCGGCGCAAAATTTCATTAAGTCTTTATCATTTTGCGATTTTGCGAGCTCATAGAGACGAATGAACATTTTCTTACCCGTTTCGGTTTGTTTGTAATTTTTTTTCTTGAAATTATGCTCGGCGCACAATGTTTGACCGTTTTCGAGACTTGCCTTACCGCCTTTATCTTTGGGTTTTATATGGTCAACGTGAATTTCTACGCCGTCTTGTTTTCCGCGCCCGCATATTACACAGCGGTAATTATCTCGTTTGAAGATTTGCTCTTTTTGTTTAGGAGTGAAGTCTTCAAGTTCTCGATGAATCACTGCCGTTGGGTCGTATTTATAAACGCCTTTACGAACTTTGATTAATATCCCTGCTTGATGTAAAGCGCGGATGCTTCGCCAAGGGTCTCTTGGCGGCGTATCGTGTTTGCGCAACCATTGTTTTGTTACCCAATCTACAACGGGTCCGTGTTCCAGGTCTTGATTTGGGCGTTTTTTGAAATAGTTCAAAATTAACTCACGAACTGTTGTTGTCATACGCTCTCTTGCATAAGTTTGAATGATTCTTGTAGCGCCGAGGTTAGGTTGATAATGCGCTTTTTTGAAAGTTGGCAGTATTTTTCGTCAATTTCAATGCCTATGCCTTTTCTTTTATTCTGAGCGGCGGCTATGACGGTTGTGCCGCTACCGCTAAATGGGTCGAGAATTGTGTCTCCAATATAACTAAACATTTTGATACATCTTCTAGGAAGCTCTAGCGGAAATGGCGCTGGATGTCCGATTTTTTTCTTGCTTTCGCCGTTAAATGTCCAAACGCCGTTTGTCCATTCCATAAATTCCGCTTTTGTTGTGTCCGACTCTTTGCTTCCGCTAGTTTTTTTCCATTGTTTTTTATATAATACAATAATCAATTCTACGGGCGCAATCACAAATGGGGCGGAGGCGCTCATCCAAGAACCCCACGCAGTTCTGCGAGATATATTTCCTTCGTTCCAAATAATCGTTGAATGATATTGAAAACCAATTTGTTTTGCGAGGGTAGTTATATCTGCCCCAACGCTTTGTTGACCGCCTTTGTTTTTATCTAGCGGAACATTCAAACAAAACCTTCCATCATCTTTAAGCCAATCAAAACAACGGCTCATCCATCGCCGGCTAAATTCAAGATACTCCGAATAGGATAAATCGTCTTTGTGCGAATTATATTGAATATCTACGTTGTACGGCGGCGATGTAACTATAAGGTCAACGCTGTTATCTTCAACAAGTTTGGTGGAAATGACATCATCGTTTAGAATCTTAATAACGTCATTTTCGAAAAATACGCGGGGGTTTGTCATTTCAACCTTCTAACGGATTGTAAATTGTTTAATATTTCTTCTAAGCGCGGTTTCATAATTTTAATTATACCTGTATTGAATAAAACAAGCGGCGGCGCTAAGGCTTCTGAAAGAAAGGTCTGTAAAATAATTTTGCCGTATAATCTTTCTATCATTAAACCAATTCTCTACCTATAAAGGAAACTTATGCGCTTAAAAGCGGATATCACATTATTTATCATTTCCATCATCTGGGGTTCAGCGTTTGTCGCGCAACGAGTCGCGGGTCAGTTGGGGAGTGTGTATCAATTTAATGGCTACAGATATTTACTGGCAGGTTTGGTCGTTTTGCCGTTTGCTTGGAAAATCTTCCGAACTCAAACCATATCGCGCTCACAATATATCTGGATGTTTATGGCGGGCTTTGTTTTATTCATCGCCGCGGCGTTTCAGCAAGCAGGTGTGCTATATACAACCGCAGGCAATGCAGGGTTTATCACCAGTTTATATGTCGTTCTCATTCCAATTCTTTTATTTTTTTTCTGGGGCGAAAAACCGCATTGGGTTTATATCATTGCGGTTGCGTTGGCAATGGCTGGCGCCTTTTTCCTTTCGACAGGCGGCGCGTTTCAAGTTCAATTTGGCGACCTGTTGGAATTAATCGGCGCTTTGTTTTGGGCAATTCATGTTATCTTGCTTGGCAAGTTCGCTTCAAAATTTGAATCGCTCACATTTTCTGTCGGTCAATTAATCGTATGCGGCGTTTTGAATCTTGGCGTGGGGGTTGTCGCAGAGCCTGCTATACAATGGAGCGCTTCTTTATTACTCGCAATTGGATATACCGCTTTCTTTTCGCTAGGTTTATGCTACACCTTACAAATTTGGGCGCAGCGCCACACGCCTCCCGCCGACGCGGCGCTGATTCTCAGCCTTGAAGCGGTGTTTGCCGTGTTAGTAGGTTGGTTGATATTAAATGAAACGCTGGCTATGATACAACTTGTCGGGTGCGCTTTAATCTTTATTGCCGTGTTGTTATCTCAAATCAAAGAGTGGACTTCGGGCAAACTTGACCATGAACATTTAATTGAAGGCAGATAAAATCAACCAGAGATAATCAAAGATGAACGGAAATGTCGAATCTTTGTTTATCTACAATTAATTAAATAAGGAAACCATGACAAACCGAACCGACGAACTAGATTTATCCTTTCATCCGCTCACCCAAAAACTATGGCGCGACTTTGAATTGCTGTTTGGCAATAACGGCGCGCACGGCGGATGCTGGTGCATGTATTGGAAATTAAGGGGCAATGCCTACGATGAAAACAAAGGCGACGCGAACAGACAAATGATGAAGTCTATTGTTGACGCGAAAAAAACGCCGGGCTTACTAGCGTATTCGGAGGGCTATCCCATTGGATGGATTGCCATTGAACCGCGTCAAAAATATTCAAAACTTGCCCATTCAAAAATTCTTAAGCCGATAGACGATAAAGACGTTTGGTCAATCACTTGCTTATTTATTGAAAAGAAACATCGCCGTAAAGGCATTAGCGTTGAGTTAATCAAAGCCGCGGTGGAACATGCCAAACGCAACGGCGCGCATCTTGTCGAAGGGTATCCCATTGACGTAAAAACAAACCAAGCGCCGCCGTCTATGTTCACTGGCTCGGCAAGCGCGTTTATACAAGCAGGCTTCAAAGAAGTTGCGCGTCCTTCGCCCACAAGACCGATTTTTCGATTTAACATAAAATGAATTTTCAACCTCCATCTAATTCGCTTACCGCGCGCGATTATCAATTCATCGCCATTGTTACGATTCTGTTTCTCATCATCGCCATCGTGTTGATGTCGGTGAACCTTTCGCTTCCAAACGGCGGCGGAGATTTTTATGCGCATTGGGTTGCCGCGCGCGGGTTTATGTTTGAACGAATTGACCCTTATAGCGCCGAAGTGCCTGCGCGAGTGCAAACGCTCGTTTACGAAAACGCCCTTCCAGCAGGCGCGGAAGTATATATTTTCGATACGCCTTTTCACCTGCTATTTTTTTACTTTCCTTTCGCGCTTTTCGCCGACCCTCAACTTGCTCGCGCGATTTATACATTGATTCTGCAATTCGCATTGTTCGCGCTTGTTTACTCCAGTTTGCAATTAACCGCTTGGGAAGCGCCGCGTTGGTTTTGGCTTTTATTTTTTGCCTTTTGCATTTTGAACTTTTACGCCGTCCAAGCCATGTTAGAAGCAAATCCCGTCTTAATGCTTGGATTAATATACGCAGGTATGTTAATTGCTTTACGCAACGAACAAGAAGAATGGTTGGGGGCGTTGTTTGCGGTCTCTTTGTATTATTGGGAAGTGGGCTTGCCTTTCTTACTATTAATTGCCTATCGTTGTTATAAAGAAAACCGCATTCGGGTATTGGCTGGGTTCTTCATGCTTTCTTTTGTATTGCTTGCCGTTTCATTTTTTTTATATCCCAATTGGTTTATTCCATACTTACGCGCCGGCTTGAATAACTTACGCGCCGACTTTGGTTTTTCTATTTTCACATCCCTGCAAGAACTTTTTCCCGAATTGAGTCGCCCGCTGGCGTGGATAATCGTCCTCACCCTCATCTTTGCTTACGGTTACGAATGGAATCGCCTCTCCACAGCCGATGACAGAAGATTTTATTGGGTAAGTTGTTTATCTTTAGCAATTGCCCCGCTTTTGGGTTTCCGCACCGAAATAGAGCATCTTTCCATATTAATCGTCCCGCTGGCTCTCGTTTTTTCAATCGTCTATGACCGCTGGAAAATTGGTTCGGCTCTCACAGCCCTTCTCTTGTCGCTTCTTTTCGCGCTTCCTTGGGCTTTATATCTTTTTTCTCCCCCAACAAATTTAACGGGAGATATACTCTACTTATTCCTTCCGCTTTTCACGGTCGTTGGCTTATACTGGATTCGCTGGTGGGCGCTTCGCCCGCCGCGCCTCTGGGCAGACTTGACTCGTGATGCGTAAACCATAATATGAACTTCCGCGCCTACTTTCTTCTCTTTTTATCTGGCTTAATCCTTCCCATTATCCTTGCCCAATTTCAGCCCAAGCCCGGCTATTTAGATTCTGAATACTATTACGCCGGCGGCATTCAACTCGCCACAGGCAAAGGCTTCAATGAACCTTACCTCTGGAATTATTTAGACGGCACAAAATCACTCCCGCATCCATCGCATACCTATTGGTTTCCGCTGGCTTCTATTGTCGCCGCAATGCCAATGGGGTTGCTCAATAATACAAGTTATGCAGTGGCAAGAATCCCTTTCATTATAATTGCCGCGCTGGTTGTCCCAATTACCGCTCATTTGGCGTATTTATTTTCCAAACGAAAAGATATAGCGCTCCTCTCTGCGGTATTTGCCATTTTCTCGGTATATCACGCCCCCTTTGTCGGCGTAACCGATAACTTTAGTTTGTTCATGTTCTTTGGCGGGCTATATTTTATTTTTATAACCAAAATACTTGAAGATACAACTCAAAAAAAATATTATTTTATTCTTGGTATTCTCTCAGGGCTTTTATCGTTATCCCGCAGCGACGGCTTGCTCTGGCTTGGCGTCGCTTTTCTATTTATATTATTCTGCGCCAAAAATTACCAATTACCAATTACCAATTACCTTTCGCTCATCACTCGTCACGCATTCTTCACACTTCTCGGCTTCCTGCTCATCATGGCGCCTTGGTACTACCGTAACCTCACAATCTTTGGAACGCTCATGGCGCCCGGCGGAAGTCGCGCCTTGTGGCTTCAAAACTATGAGCAGACATTTATCTACCCGCCCGAAGCGTTGACCAAAGAATCGTTCCTCGCATATAGCTGGCAAAACATTTGGAACGATAGAGTATGGGCGATTAACAACAACTTACAAAGCGCTTTCGCCGCGCATGGCGGAATCATCCTATTTCCATTCATCATCGCTGGCATCATTTACTTTCGCAAAAAAACGCAAGTGCAACTGGCGGTCGGCGCTTGGCTCATTTTATTCTTCGTAATGACCTTTCTCTTCCCCTTCGCTGGCGTGCGTGGAGCGTTCTTCCATGCCGGCGCCGCATTCCAACCGCTATGGTGGACGCTTGCCCCATTAGGTTTAGACGCCATTCTCGCCTCATTACGAAAACGCAACTGGGGCGACGAACGCGGCAGAATCATTTTTACCAGCAGCCTAGTCTTAATCACAATCATCCTCACCGTATTTGTC
Source organism: Anaerolineales bacterium (assembly GCA_034434495.1). Classification (GTDB taxonomy): domain Bacteria; phylum Chloroflexota; class Anaerolineae; order Anaerolineales; family Villigracilaceae; genus Villigracilis. The sequence goes on along the minus strand of DAOTZE010000004.1, from coordinate 49,950 downwards.
GCTTACCTCCGCATCTTTCAATTAGGTTGGGGCGAAGGCGAAACAAATTACGTCGAAGTTGAAGAAGTATTGCGGCAAAATCATATTCAACCTCACGATATCGTCATCGCTTGGGACGCCCCCTTATACTACTTAGATACAAACCGCTCTGCCGTTTCAATCCCTTATGGCGGCGTTGAAGCGGTTCTTGCCGTTTCCAAACAATTTGGAGCAAACTATCTAGTCTTAGAGCCAGAAGCCGCCTTAGGCGAATTAAAAGATTTGCTTGAATCCCCAAATCAATATGAGAACTTTATTCTCTTAGGTGAAGTAGATGACGCAAAAATTTTCAGAATCAACCCCTAAACTTTCCCCGCAAGATTTTTCTATCTTGGCTATAGTTACGTTGCTGATTGCATCTATCTATTTACTCACAAGCCATTTCACGCACGTCATTGGCTTCCCCTTAGACGACTCATGGATTCACCTGACCTATGCCCGCAACCTTGCCCAACACGGCGAATGGTCGTTCCGCGTCGGCATTCCATCGGCAGGCTCCACCGCGCCTCTTTGGTCGGTATTGCTTGCAGTTGGCTTTTGGCTCAACCTCGCGCCATATATTTGGACATATTGTCTCGGCGTCTTCATTTTATTCTCACTAGCGGCATTATGTGAATGGGCGGTTCGCGCCCTCATTGAAACCTATCGCCCACGCTTCCCCTGGGTTGGAATATTCATTGCTCTTGAGTGGCATTTTGGCTGGGCGGCTCTTTCTGGAATGGAAACATTATTGCACGGTTTGATTGTAACCACCGTTTTGATTCTCTTGATGACCAACTCGCCTCGTTACCTAACTTTAGGCTTGCTTGCTGGAATTTCAGTTTGGATTCGCCCCGACGGCTTAACCTTGCTTGCCCCAATTGCCTTTACTATTTTTTTTACCGAAAAAGATATGCGCTCACGCTGGAAAGCGCTCCTCCCCGTATTCATTGGCTTTGGCGTTATTTTCCTCTTTTATCTGCTCTTCAACCTTGCCATTGGCGGAACGCCCATGCCAAACACCTTCTACGCCAAACAAGCCGAATATGAAGGGTGGACCAAAATATCCATCTTCACCCGCTTAGGGCGAATGTCCTTGCAGCTATTTGTTGGCGCAAGTTTCGCCTTATTACCGGGCATCGTCAGTTGGGTAGCGAAATCAATTCGCCAAAAAATGTGGGGTAATGTCGCCGCCATTCTCTGGTGTGCGGGCTATCTCTACCTTTACACATCGCGCCTGCCTGTCTATCAACATGGACGCTACCTCATGCCTGCCATGCCTATCTTATTTTTATTTGGGCTGCTTGCCTTTGCTGAATTTGATAAAAGCAAAACCTTTGGCAGGTATCACTGGGTTGGGCAAACCATTTGGCGCGGCAGTATCGCCATGCTTGCCTTTGCCTTCGTCATGTTTGGCGCGCGCGCCTACGCATACGACGTGGCCGTCATTGAAACGGAAATGGTAGACTCGGCGAAATGGATTGCAGAAAATATCCCCGCAGGCGAAATCATTGCCGCGCACGACATCGGCGCCTTAGGCTATTTTGACCATCACCCATTAATAGACTTAGCGGGCTTAATCACCCCAGAAGTCATCCCCTTTATCCGTGATGAACCAAAACTTGCCGCATACCTAAATGAAAACGGAGCCGATTACCTCGTTGTTTTCCCTTGGTTTTACCCCGAAATTGTCCCCAATTTAGAAATTGTTTTTGTTACGGGTAGCCCTTTTACCCTTGCGCTTGGCGAACAAAATATGACAGTCTATCTGTGGAAAAGCCCATAATGAGTTAAAATAGAAGCGCGCCGTGCGTGATATTGTTTTACAAAACGCCTTAATCTACCAAGAAGAGAGAAATCGCTGGTATGAACCAGATTACATTAATCATTGTTGACGACCACCCCCTGTTTCGACAAGGCGTGATAGACGCTTTATCGCTAGAAACAGACATGCGCATCATCGCCCAATCTTCCAACGGCGATGAAGCGTTAGATTTAATCCAAACCAAAAAACCCACCGTCGCCGTGTTAGACGTCAACCTGCCCGGTATGAACGGTCAACAAATCACGCATCAAGTTTCGCAAGAACGGCTTGGCACACGCATTATTTTGATGACCGGCTACGACGATATCGAACAAGCCATTCATGCCGCATTGGCTGGCGCGCATGGTTATTGCTCAAAAAATATTGAACCGCAATCGCTATCGCGCATTATCCGTGAAGTGGCTGAAGGCAAATACGTGTTTGCAAACAACGTTTTCACAAGACGCGAACTTGAATTGTGGATTGAAGAAAAGATGGAAGGCGCGCGTCGCTCTTACAGTGAGCCTGGCACGCCGTTTCATCCTTTATCTGAACGTGAAATGGAAGTGCTTTCTTGCGTGGTGCGCGGCATGAGCAATAAAGAAATCGCCGCTTTGCTTGGCATCAGCCATCAAACCGTTAAGAATCACGTCACCGCAATTTTACGAAAATTTGGAGTAGAAGACCGCACGCAGGCGGTCGTCTATGCCTTAAAACGCGGCTGGGTCACATTAAGAGACACAGACATTCGTTCACAGGAGTCTTAGTATGTCTGACGAGGTAATTGATTTTCAAAATGAACTAACCGAAACGCAACGCGCCCTGCGCGAAGTGACATTAATGATTGAACAAAGTCAAGGGGAATTATCCAAACTTACGCAACGAAACACAGCCATTACGTCTCACTTACAACAAGCTCAAAAACAAGGCGGCAACGTAGATGAAATAAAAATGGCGTACGATTCCGCCTTAGACGCCCAGCAACGATTGTTCGTCATGCGCGGTCAGTTAGAAAAATTACAAAACGACAAAGCGCACCTTGAAAAATATAAAGCGACATTAGAAAAATTGCTTTCCTCCGGCAATAGCGCTGGCGACGGCTCGCCTGTTTCGGCTAACGCCAAAAGCCAAATGGCAGGCATAGAAATGATTGTCAACGCCCAAGAATCAGAACGCCAGCGTTTATCTCGCCAAATGCACGATGGTCCCGCGCAAGCGCTTTCCAATTTTATTTTACAAACAGAAATCGCCATGCGGCTCTTAGACGTTGACCCTGCCCAAGCCAAAGACGAATTAAACAACCTAAAAAACTCGGCTATGGGCACATTTCAAAAAGTGCGTAATTTTATTTTTGAACTTCGCCCCATGATGCTAGACGACCTCGGTTTAGCCCCGACCATAAAAAAATACGCCGAAGCCTTCAAAGAACAAACAGGCTTAGAAGTGAACTTAACCGTCACTGGCACAGAGCGTCGGTTTGAACCTTACATCGAGGTAATGATTTTCCGCGCCTTCCAAGAATTGCTAGGGAACGCCGCGCGGCACAGCCAAGCCACCTCTGTCAAAGCCCATTTAGATTTAGGCAATGACAACATCCGCATTAGCGTAGACGACAATGGAAAAGGATTTGACCCAGAAATATTAAAAGAGTCGTCTAACCTCGGTTTGAAGTTAATCCGTGAACGTTCTGAAATGCTGGGGGGAAATTTTGAAATTGATAGCGCAATTGGTTCTGGGGCGAGAATTTCCTTTACCGTTCCTGCAAAATCTTAACTATTCCTGAGGGCTTAACAATATTGTTAAGCCCTCACTGAATAGTACTTTTTATTACTACCCCATAATATGTTTTTGACATTTTTCTTGTATAATGAATGTGTTATATATAAGCGCTAGAAATAACAAAGAACTCGTCGAGAGGAGCAGATTATGCGCCGTGGTCGCACCCTGATTTTAATTTTGCTAATCATTATTATTGGCATGGTGGTAGCGTTTGTCGCTATTAATCAATTCTTAACCGCACAACAACCGCAAGAAACCGGACCTGTATATGTAGATGTATACTATGCCGCCCAAAATATCGCTCAGGGCGCCCCTATCACAGAAGACGTCCTCGCTACTATGCGTATCCCACAAGAGAACTTAGTGGCGGTTATGTTCACGCCTGATGAACTTCCGCTTCTCGTTGGCAAAGTCGCCAAATTCCCCCTTGAGCAAGGCGTACTGATTACCGAAACGATGGTTTCGGACGCCTCAGCCGCTGTGCCTGTATCTGGTCCTGAATGGGCATCTTTAATTCCCCCCGGCATGACTGCCATGTCTATCCCCACCGATAGGCTCTCTGTCTCTGGCTATGCTATTAATGACGGCGCGCGCGTAAACGTCAACGCTTGTTTACTGTTTGTAGATGTTGACCCTTCGTATCAAACGATTCTCCCGAATCTCACGGCGGTTTTAACTGGAACAGGGTTGGGTAATATTTCTGGCGGCGGCGTGCAAGGGCAAGAAGGCGCTGGTTTTCAAGTGCAAGGTTTGCCCATTCTTTCTTTAGGCGTTGCCGCGTCTGGCACTGCGCAAGGTAGATTGGAATTAGACCCTTCCGTTCAACAGCCGTATTACCTAATTCCTTCCGAAGCCCAACGTCCGCGCCTGGTTTGCCAAATGTTGCTTCAAGATGTAGTTGTTATGAAATTGGGTAATTTCCCGCTTGTGCCTACTGCGGCGACCCCAGAACAACAACCGCAAGATCCCAATGCCCAACCTGCCGCGACCGTACCGCCAGATATTGTGACCTTAATCGTCTCGCCGCAAGATTCAATCACCCTTTCGTATCTTGTTTATTCCAACGCCAAGCTGATGTTAACTTTGCGTAACCCAAGCGACCAAAGCCGCGTAGCAAGCGAAGCGTCCACCTTGCAGTTCTTACTCAGCCAATATAATATTCCTGTGCCTGCCAAACTACCCTACGCCATGCAACCGGCGCTCACCACTTTAATTTCACCTGTTTTGCCGAATGATGCGGCGCCCGCGCCAGAACAATAAGGTAATATATTCATGGATAAAATTCGTGTGCTGATTGTTGATGATATTGCAGAAACGCGCGAGAATGTTCGCAAGTTATTGCAATTTGAGTCCGATGTGGACGTTGTAGGCACGGCTCGCACCGGACGCGAAGGGATTCAACTCGCCAGTGAAATGGACCCCGACGTCATCCTCATGGACATTAACATGCCGGATATTGACGGCATTACAGCAACCGAAGAAATCCGTCAAAAGTCGCCTTATATTCAAGTTGTTATTTTATCGGTGCAAGGCGACCCGAATTACATGCGGCGGGCAATGCTTGCCGGCGCGCGCGACTTTTTAACCAAACCGCCCATGGGCGACGAACTCATCTCCGCTATTAAGCGGGCTGGAGAAATGGCGCATAGCGAACGCGCAAAAAGCGCCAAGCAACAATCTATCATTTCTGGACCTGGCATGTTAGGCGGAATGACTGGGTTTGCCCCCGTTACAAAAGGGAAAATTGTGGTTGTGTATAGCCCCAAAGGCGGAACAGGTTGCACTACGGTCGCCGTGAATTTATCTATTGCGTTGAATAGCGAAGATACCCGCGCCGTGTTAGTGGACGGTAACTTGCAATTTGGCGACGTTGCCATTTTTGTTAATGAACAAGGCAAAAACACAGTTTTAGATATTGCCCCTCGCGTGGACGACCTGGAACCTGAAACCCTTGAAGAGATTTTAGTTAAGCATGAGGCTTCGGGAATTCGGATTTTAGCGGCGCCCTTGAAGCCCGAACAAGCCGAGCGCGTCTCTTCCGACCAGTTTGTGCGCGTATTACAATTTTTACAAAACATCTATTCTTATGTAGTAGTAGATACTTCAACCATTTTGACCGATGTTGTGCTTGCCGCAATAGACGCAAGCGATGTGGTGGTTTTAATTACCACACAGGAGATTCCGGCTATCAAGAATGCTCGCGCCGCGTTAGATTTGTTTCAAACTATGGGCGTGAGTAAAGAGAGAATTGTATTTACAATGAACCGTTACGATAAGCGGATTTCAATTTCACCAGAACGAGTGAGCGAAAACCTAAAGTATGAAATTGCCGCCGTTGTGCCGTTTGATGAAAAAGTTGCCATTACTGCGGTTAATCGCGGCGTGCCTTTTATGTTAGATAATAAAGCTCAGCCGATTGGGAGAGGGATTCTTTCATTGGCTGAGGCAGTACGGGCGCGAGTTACCGCGTTAGAAGCGGAAAATAACGCGCCAATTGGTAAACGTTAAGGAGTTTGATTATGTCGTTGCTTCGACGTATTGAGCAAGGTCAAAGTAATAATGCGCAGGGGAACACGGGCGCGAATCCGCCGGCGCAAGGAGCAGGCGGGGGAGGGCAAGCAGGTTCAGGCGGAGGCGGAGGCGACTCATCTCGCCTTTCTTCGTTACAGGCGAGGAGAGTGAGCGCGCCAATCACGTCTCCACAGGCTGGGTCGTATTTCGATTTGAAGACCCGCGTGCAAAATAAATTATTGGCTGAAATTGACCCTTCGATGGATGTGACGCGGACAGAAGAAGTTCGCCGCACCATTCAGGGTTTGTTTGAGCAAATTTTAACGGAAGAAAATATTGTTCTTTCTCGTCCAGAACGGGCGCGTTTGTTTGAACAAATTGCGGCTGAAATTTTAGGCTTCGGTCCTTTACAATCTTTATTAGAAGACGACACTATTACGGAAATTATGGTGAACGGACCTAAAAATATTTATATTGAGCGCAAGGGAAAAATCCATCGCGTGCCGATTACGTTTGAAAGTAACGACCATGTGATGAGGATTATTGACCGTATTGTTGCGCCGCTGGGGCGCCGTATTGACGAATCAAGCCCGTATGTGGATGCGCGTTTGCCTGACGGTTCGCGTGTGAATGCCGTTATTCCGCCTATTTCTTTGGTGGGACCTGTGCTGACCATTCGTAAATTTTCTAAGAACCCGATTACCGTTGAGCAAATGATTCAGTTTGGCTCGCTTTCGGCTGAAGCGGTGCAATTCTTAAAAGCGTGTGTTGAAGCGCGTTTGAATATTATTATTTCAGGCGGCACAGGCTCTGGTAAGACGACCTTGTTAAACGTGCTATCTAGTTTCATCCCAGCCGATGAGCGTATCTTGACCATTGAAAACGCGGCGGAATTGCAACTGCGCCAAGAGCATGTGGTCACGTTAGAGTCTCGCCCGCCGAACATTGAAGGGCGCGGCGAAATTACAATTCGCGATTTAGTGATTAACGCCTTGCGTATGCGCCCTGAAAGAATTATTGTGGGCGAGTGCCGCGGCGGAGAAACGTTAGACATGTTGCAAGCCATGAACACAGGTCACGATGGCTCGATGACCACCGCCCACGCCAACAGCCCGCGCGATGCGTTGGCTCGTATTGAAACGATGTGTTTAATGGCTGGTATGGATTTACCCGTGCGCGCGATTCGTGAACAAGTAGCCAGCGCGGTGGATTTGATTGTGCAACAAGAGCGTATGCGCGACGGTACGCGCAAAGTGACCACAATCGCCGAAGTCAGCGGCATGGAAGGCGATGTAATCACTATGACGGATATTTTCACTTTTGAGCAATCAGGCACCGAGAATGGACGCATTATCGGTAGATTACGCCCAACGGGCTTAAGACCAAAATTTATGGACAAAATTGAAGCGGCTGGCATTCAATTACCGCCCTCCATTTTTGGCATTGGCGAACGCCGCCGTTATTAGCGTTTACTTTAAGAATGATTAGAAGGAAGACATGGCTTGGATTATTATCATTGGCGGCACCATCTTAATTGTCTTGTTGATTATTGGCGTCGTCATTTCTTCCAATAGCGAGCGCGCCCTCGTTGAAGAACGGCTGAGCCAATATATTGACGACGGCAGTAATAAAGCAGATGTAGACCGTGAAGCCCAAAAATATGTTCTCACAAATTGGGTTTCAAAACGCGTGGAAAAGACAAAGTTCGGCGACGGCATTGCCAAACAACTTGCCCGCGCCGACTTGAAACTAAAAGTCGCCGAGTATCTTGTCGTAATTTTAGCAAGCATCATTATCTTTGGGGTGTTTGCATGGTTTTTCGGCAACCGCCACCCAATTTCCGCTTTGATAGGCGTAGTGATTGGCGCAATTGCCCCAAGTTTTTATGTCAGGTCGCAGCAGCGTAAGCGTTTGCAAAGATTTAATGACCAATTACCAGATATGCTAAACCTAATGGTGAACGGTTTGCGCGCAGGCTATTCTACAATGCAAGCCATGGAAGCGGTAAGCAAAGAATTACCCTCTCCGATTAACGATGAATTTAAGCGCGTTGTGCAAGAAATGCAAATTGGCATTCCAATGGAAACGGCGCTCGAAAATTTATTGCGGCGCATCCCTAGCGACGACCTTGATTTTGTCGTCACCGCTATTAATGTGCAACGCGAAGTCGGCGGAAATCTCTCCGAAATTTTAGATAATATTTCTTTCACCATTCGCGAACGCATTCGCATTAAGGGCGAGGTGCGCGTGCTAACCGCTCAGGTGCGCACGTCTGGAACGGTTCTTTCCTTAATTCCATTTGGTCTGACCATTATTCTTTGGTTTCTCAACCCAGATTATTTATTATCTATCACCGCAGGCGGACCTGCTTGTACGGCGATTATCATCTGCGTTGTACTTGGGTTAATTTTTTCTAGTTACTTTATTATGATGCGTATTGCAGATATCGAGGTGTAGTATGAATATATTAATCGGCATCATTATTGTACTGATTATTATCGGCGGGGCGGTTACGCTGGTGGTCGTTGGGGCTCGGTTTGCGCGTCAGGCGCAGGGCGAAGAGGGCGATGTGGTGCTTGCCCGTTTGGCAGAAGCCACACAACGCGGCGAAAAACTTTCGCTAGAAGACGTTGAATTACAGCAACCGTTCATGGAACGGGTTATCTTACCGATTATTCGAAGAATTGGCGACCTCTCTACTCGCTTTACGCCTGAAAAATTATTACAAGAAACAACCCGTAAATTAGAATTGGCTGGCAACCCGGGACGAATTGACGCTTCAACTTTCTTAGCCACCCGTTTTGTAGGCGCGGCGATTTTTGGCGGGCTATTGCTGATGATTTCAAACCTGCCGACCGTTAATTGGCCCTTTGGGCGTATTGTATTAGTCGTTGGCATTTTTACAGTTTTAGGCTTTTTCTTTCCGCAAATGTGGCTTTCGAGCCGCATTACGCGCCGCCAGAACGAAGTGCGTAAAGCCATGCCCGACGCTTTAGATTTGCTGACCATCTGCGTAGAAGCAGGCTTAGGGTTTGAAGCGGCAATGTCTAAAGTGGCTGAAAAATGGGAAAATGAACTTTCCATTTTGTTTGGGCGCTGTATTCGTGAAGTGCAACTGGGGAAAACGCAACGCGAAGCCTTGCGTGATATGGCGGATCGGGTGGGTTTGCCCGAATTGACCAGTTTTGTTGCGGCGGTGATTCAAAGCCAAATTTTAGGCGTAAGTTTAGCGAAAGTGCTACGCATCCAATCTGATCAAATGCGTATGAAGCGCCGCCAACGCGCTGAAGAAGAAGCCCATAAAGCGCCGGTCAAGATGATTATTCCCATGGCGTTGCTGACTTTCCCTTCTATTATGATTATTCTAATGGCGCCTGCCGCATTTCAAATTGCCGGCGCGTTTGGACCGTTTCTCGGAAATTAACGACTCTACAATAACGCTTTGTTAGCCTCTAAAAAAGCGAGGCGAATTTGACCAATTGGAAATATACGTTCTACCGCTCGGCTTGGAGCGCGCTTGATTTGTTATTTCCACCTGTATGCGGAGGGTGCGATAAAGTAGGCTCGCGTTGGTGCGAAGAATGCCAACAAAAAGTAAAAATTTTAAATGGACCTGTATGCGATGTTTGCGGTTTACCGCAAGAACAAGCCGGCGTTTGCCGCGCTTGCCTTGCCGATAGACCGCATTTTTACAGGTTAAGGGCGTGGGCGGCGTTTGAGGACCCAATTCAACGCGCTTTGCATAAACTAAAATATCGTAAGGATATATCTATGGGCGACGCCATTGCCTTTCATATGTTGCCGTTTGTGCAAAAGTTAAACTGGCGCATGGATATGATTGTTCCTATGCCGTTGGGGAAAAAACGAACGAAAGAACGCGGCTATAACCAAGCGGCGCTGATTGCAAAGCCATTGGCTATTGCTTTGCAAGTCGAATACGCTCCCCATGCGATAACACGGATAAAAGAAACGCGCACGCAAGTTGGGTTGAACAAACTGGAACGGAAGAAAAATGTCGAAGGGGCGTTTCAGGCTGACGCAAGCGTGAAGCGTAAATCTATCGTAGTGCTGGACGACGTTTCAACCACAGGCGCCACATTATCCTCTATTGCCGAGGCTTTATGTCAAGCGGGCGCCGCGCGCGTATATGCGCTCACTGTGGCGCGGGCTTTGCAACATCATAGTTTACAAGCCGTATAATTAAATAGATAGGAGAGAATATTATGTCGAACAAAGTTGAAATCAAAACGCGCAACATTCGCCTAACTGAAAAAATTGAAGAGCATGTCCATAAAAAAGCAGGCAATTTAGACCATTATTTGCCAGCCATTGAAGAAGCGCGCGTGCAACTTTCACATTATCGCGCGGCGCGCGACGCAAAAGATAAAAACGCCGCAGAAATTACGGTGTATGGAAAGGGGGTTACGCTTCGCTCTGAAGTGCGGGCTGAAGAGGCGTTGGCGGCATTTGACGAAGCCTACGATAATTTACAACGCCAAATTGAGCGGCATAAAGGTAAACATTATCATGGGCGCGGCGATGGGAAATCTGCCGCAGAGGTGGTGGAAGAAGTTTTTGATGAAGATACGGGCGAGCTTTCTCCGCTGTTTGCCAAGCGCAAAAAGTTTACGATATATCCGATGACGGAAAGCGAAGCGCTCTTGCAAATGCGCGATTTAGGACATGATAACTTTTTTATCTTTTATAACGCTGAGACGGGGAAAATCAACGTGTTGTATCGGCGCAGAAATGGAAGTTATGGCTTAATTGAACCTGAACTTGCTTAAAAATGCATCCCCCGAAGATTGGTTATGCCCAGTCTTCGGGGGGATGGTTTTAGACCTAGACTTAAACCCCCAAGATTACTGAAGATATGCTCCCAGTTGCTCTACCTCTTCTGGGAGTTGAGCGGAAAAATCTTGCAAATTCTCAATTACGCTTGGCTGTAAAGTTTCATCGGGCGCATAAAACGCAACCACATTGCTGGCGCATACTACGTTATTAGAGATTTTCCATCTTCCTACTTCTTCCCAAACGTCGGGGATATTTCCTTCAAACCATTCGTTATATATGATAATCACTTGCGTATTGTTTTGCGCAACGAGGCTTTCTATTTCATCTTTCTCAAAAGAGCCTTGTAAACGGCTGTTTAATACTTCTATATTGGCTAAGCCGTATAAGTCAATGAGGCATATATCGGCAAGGTAACTAATCGCTCCTATATCGTTTACGGCGACGCACTGCCCAGAATAATATTTTTTTATAAATAACCCCATTTGATATTGTTGTTCATAAATGTTAGTAACAGCGAACGGATATTGAACAAAAGATGTGATCGCTCGCATGGTGAGCGGAATGACGAATAAAAACGCTAAAGACAATCTGGCGCCGTAATTGTATACGCTCAGGCGTTTTGTTGTTTCTTCTTGATAAACAAAATATTTGTTAAAAATATCCGCTATGACAACAATTAAAATGAGAATTAAGTACGCTTCATATCGAAAAAACCAACCAATACTTGCAAATAGCATGTGTAAAAATACCGCCGTGGCGGATAAGATAATTAAGTATTGCTCCTTCTCGCGCATTGCGCTTTCGAACCGCAAATACATCGTTGAAATTAACGCTAATAATACAAGAATAAACGAAGAATTATAAAAATTACTCATAGTATGTTCTATAAAAACGACCATACCTTCTATGGTGAAAGAAAGGGAATTGCCTTTAAGTAAAATAGAGTTAGGGAAGAATCTCCAACCATTTAAGACTGACCAAACTCCATAGATTGCAATTAAAGTTAGGCTAAAACCGCCAAACGCTATTCCTTCACTAAAACGCTTCTTGATGAAAAATACTATTCCGATAGTGAAAACTAATAATGTTCCTTCATAGCGCGTCGCCACAGTTAAGTTTGCTAGGGCTATGAGTAGTAAAAACGAGCGAAAGGTAAATTGATTGTTTGATAAATAATCGGCGGAATAATAAATCAACAACAATGTTAATAATCCATGTAAGATATGCTCCATACCCGTTAGGGTTAATATTGGTAGTGGAACAAACAGCAAAATAATAATTAATAGGGCGGTTAAGCGGATGGGATTGTTTAGGTTATTAAGCAATAAACGATAACAAGCGTAAATAGTTAGAGAGCCAACCAACGTTGAAAGAGCGAGCGGCGTCCAATCGTTTACGCCAAAGGCGATGTATGCAAGCGTTATTAGGAACGTCCAAAGCGGGGAAGAGGTGCTTGAAGAGAATTCATGCATGGAAACGCCCCACACGCCGTCTTCTGCAACGTGACGGGCGATTGCCATGTGAATGTACGTGTCATCTAGCGGGTAACCGAAATGACCTTTTGTTTTTTGTAAAGACGCCTGTAATAACCCAAACGTCAGCGCCCAATAGATGATGAGCGTAAGCCATAATGCTAATCTGTTGTTTGTATTATTTTTCACAGAGTTACTCATTAACCCAACTTTATAATAATTTTTGACGCTTTTTGCCCCATTCCTCTCGCGCTATCTTTACCTAAAAAAGACTAAGAGATAAACCTTAGGCTTGGCTTTATTTCCAATATCGTTTATTTTGTAAACTTAAACTATTTATCTCAAATTCTTTATTTTCCAGCGACTTGCTCGGTTTCTAATATTTTTTCCGTTTCCCTTGCGTCAAATGTCGCGCCGCATTGGTTAAACAAATCTATGGCTTTTCGTAAAGCCATATTTCTCGCTTCGCCTTGCGAGCGTTTACCAAGTTCGCGCCAGGCGTTGCCTTCTTCCCATGGCATAGATAATTTTTTGGCTATTTCGGCGCTGGTTTGCCAATCTTTAAAGGCTTTCTCTTTTTTCCCTTGCATCCATGCTTGCATTCCTAAGAAAAAGATGTAAGTAGGTTCAGACATGGGGAAAGCGGGCTTAAATTTTTTCATTAATTTAAGTAAAGTTGACGTGATTTTTTGCGCTTCTTGGCGGCTTCGCCAGCCGTTTACCTCAAAAGTTAACCCTTGTTCCCAAATTTCAAAGGTTAATTGCGCCACCGAACGATAAGAAGTTACTAATGAATACAGCGTTTGCGGCAACGAAATAACATTGGCTAGAGCCAGTTCCATATTTTCAACCGCTTCTTGGCGCTTGCCCAATCTCCAATTAGCAATTGCGCGTATGCAATGGCGGTGAGAAACGCTAATCGGCGCCTTGTCTAGCCCTGCGTCGTCCCACACTCGTTCGAGCGCTTGCTCAAACTCGCCGCGCATTAAATTAATAAAGCTTAACCCGTGTAAGCCCCAAGTGCGGTGCAGCACGTTGCCCGATTTATTCGCCTGATTGAGCAAATTTTGATAATAATGATTCGCCGCTTCAAAATTGTAGCCTCGGTAAAATTCAATGCCAGCCAGCACAACTTCCGCGTCGCCTTCTAAGCGGGAATCAGAAGCGCGCGCCGCCAATTTTTTCATGTTCAAAATTGCATTTTTGGCTTCTTCCCATTCCGCTACGCCTAATTTATATGCGCCTACCGCTAAATAAGTCCACATTTGCGCGCGTGGGTTATCTACTTGCTTTGAGGCTTCTAGCGCTTTTTGGGCATAATATTTTGCCAATGAGTGACTTGGCACAAAACCTAACATTGCGCTCGCCGAGCCCAACGCCCATACTCGCGCAGGCGACATACTGCCGCCCGCCTCTGAGAGATTCAAACTTGCCAGCGTATGATACAACATTGGCAAAGTTTCTAAATTTAAGAAATTAATATTGCCAAGATGCGTGTAAAGTTGCGCCGCTTCTTGCAGTTCTTCATCCCGCTTGTTCAAACGCCCAATAAACAAATTGGGGAAGCGCCGATGCAGGCTTTGCACCAGCCATTGATACATTACCCCAATCAATGCGCCTCCCCATGTGGTTGGGCTGGGTCGTTTTAAGAGCGCGCAGGCGTTTCTAAACGTTTGCCGCGCCGCTTCTAAATTCCCTAGCCCAATTTGCGCCTCGCCAATGATGCGATGCCAATATACTTTTCGCAAAAGAGAAATGTTGGCGTCTTTCGTTTCTTCCGCTTTGTGGAGCGCGTCTCCTAAGAAGCGAATCGCTTCGCGGTAAGTGCCGTTGCGAAACGCCAATTCGCCCGATTTTTCCAAATATTCAATTGCTTTTTTGGGAACTTCCGCCTGCTTCCAGTGGTGCGCCAGCACAGGGTAATATCGGACAATATCTCTCACAAACGACGTTTCGTACCATTCGGCTATGGCTTTATGTAAAGAACGCCTTTGTGAAAACAACAAAAGATTATAGGCTACCTCTTGCGTGATGATGTGTTTGAACAGATAGGATAAATCGGGGTCGGGTGTGTCTAGCACGGTGAGTTCTTGATTTTCAAGATGAGATAAATACTCAGGTAAGGCGGGTAATTCCGACTTAATAGGGTAAATAGCGGACAACTCTCGAAGCGCAAACACTCTTCCAATCACAGAGGCAACTTTCAACGTCAATTGATGCGAAGGAGGCATTTTATCAATACGGCTGATAATCACGCCTTCTAATGATTGCGGCATATTTAATCGTTCTAAGTTCCCGTCCAGAGCGGTGATGCGGCAAACGTTATTTTCAACTTTAATATAACCTTCCGCAAGAAGCGCGTATAAAAGTTCTTCGCTAAAAAATGGATGTCCCTCGGCTTTATTTGAAATGAAAGAAACCAATTCGTTCGGCAAACTTTGCACGCCCAAACGCTGGGCAAGCAAAGTTTTTATTTCCACATCGTTCAAGCGCGATAGAGTCAAATTGCGCGTGAACGGCATCCCGCGCAAGGCAATAAATTCGGCAGGGGCAGAAACCCCCAGCGGGCGGGTGGTAATGACAATGAGTAACGGAGATATTTTTTGCGCCGCCAAATTTAACAACGCCCACGAGCCTGAGTCTAGCCATTGCACGTCTTCAATCACTAACACGGTTGGAGCTTGTTGGGCGACTTTTTCTAAACGGTCAATAATGAGTTGGTGCATGGCTTTTGCGCGCGCATCGCCCTCGATATTTTTTGTATGTTCGTTTTCGGCAAGCGTAAACGGTAAAACGGGGTTTAATAACGGCATCAGCCGCCCCGCATTTTCATCCTCGCTCATCATCTTTTCAAACAAAATTTTTTGTTCGGCGCTCGTTTCGTGTTCATTAAGGTTAAAGATTTTTCTGGTAATCTCTTTCCAAACATGGTATGGCGTATGCTGTTCTATGGCTTCCGCTAAACCCAATAATACATTAATGTTCATTGCCCCCGCTTGACGGTGTAATTCTTCAACCAAACGAGATTTCCCCAAGCCCGCCTCGCCTTCAATAATGATAGCGCGGCTTTCTTTGGTGATTAACGCGCGCAGCGACTCGGCTAATACAAAGCGTTCATCTTCGCGCCCAATCATATCGGTAAGGGCGACTTGCGCCATGCCTTTTTCATGCCGCGCCTGCGGAATGAACACAGGCACAGGCTGAGATTTCCCGCGCACATAAATCGGCGGCAGGGTTGTAAAATCCACTCTTAATTTTGCGGCGTCATGGGTGTTTGTGTCGCAAAATATATTCATCATCATAGAGCCAGATGGAAAATTGCTCATCGAAGCGGCATACATCAAACGCGAGGCTAAGTTAACCGAATCTCCGATGATGGTATATTCACGGCGCGTTTCATTTCCAATCACGCCGCAAAATACCCGCCCTGTGGTAATGCCAATATGGCAACGTAAGCCTAACTCCACAATTTTTGTGTAAATATCTTGCGCCGCTAACACGCCGCGTAACGCGTCATCTTCATGCGAAAAAGGCGGCAAGCCAAACGCCGCTAACAACGAAACGCCTTTATCGTCCACCACAATTTTATTCATACTGCCTTCATAACGATAAATGGCGCTTTGTATCAATTCCGAAATTTTTTGCGCAAAGGCGGGGTCTGTGCCGCGCACCATTTCAGGAATGTTGATAAACAACGTGGTCACACGTCGTAATTCCGCTAACCAGTCCGATTGACCCGCGTCAATTCTTTTTGCAATGGCGCCGGGGATATACGACCTTAAAGCGGGGATACTTTTTTCGTCTAAAGGAACGCTTCTTTCCGCTTCTGCGCTGACCTTCGGCTTGATTCTGTTTATCAGCACATGCCCATCTTCCGCTTGAGTTCCGAGCGCGTGGTTTCTTAAAAACTCCCATGCCTCAGGCGAAGATAGAATTTGACCAGGCTTGAGGTTTACTTGCATTTTGCTCACTTGGTCAAGCGCGTCGCCCGTTACTACTACTTCCCACCGATTAAAGATACCGCCCAAACCAGTCAGCGCCAAATGCCCCGAAGCAATCGCAATCCGCGTAGATAACGTTTTCCCGTCCGCTTGAAAATTTTCCAAACCACTTTTTGCTTCCAAAGCGGTTTGCGCCGCCAGCAAGGTCGCCTTTTCTAAATTATCATACTGCCAGATTACGAGCAAACCGTCGCCTGCAAATTTAACAATATCGCCGCCATATTTTTTGATAATCTGAATCCATTGGCTATAGAAATCGTTTAATATAGAGGAAATATCCTCTGCGCCAGAAGGACCTTTGGCTACAAACCCTTCCGTCAGCGCGGTGAAGCCAGAAATATCCACGAATAAAACAGCCGCGGTGTAGTCTCCAGTAAAAGGCTTGTTCGGAGGCGTTGAATCGGCTAAGATGCGCTTCTGCAATATTTCAGGAACGTAACTTTTGAGGGTGTGAATCAAATTGGAAGACATAATGGATTAGGCATATTATATCGCAAGGGAAATTGAAATCGCTTAACAGTTATTTTACAAAATCAAAAACCGCCAAGATACCAAGCGCGCTACGGGCGTTCTTTGGCGCGCTCGGCGTTCTCAGCGGTTTATGAAAATTTCCAGCAGACTCTTTTACGCTGTTTCTAAATAGCGTTCAATTTCATAATCGGTCACGCGCAGACGGAAATCATCCCACTCTTCCCATTTGGCGCGCAAGTAAGCCTCAAATAAGAAATCGCCAAGGGCTTCTTTTAATACTGTATCTTTTTCTAACTCGCTTAAGGCTTCAGCCAAGGAGCCGGGCAATTCGGTAACGCCCAATTTTGCGCGCTCTTCCTTATTTAAGTGATACAAGTTGATGTTATTCAATGGTTTCGGCGCTTGCATCTTTTTCTCAATGCCGTCTAACGCGGCGGCGAGCATGGCGGTAAAAGCGATGTATGGATTGGCAGAGGGGTCGGGGAAGCGTAACTCAGCCCGCACCGCTTTATCGCGCCCTTCGGTGTAACGCGGAATGCGAATCAATGCCGAGCGGTTTTGTTGCGCCCAGCCGATATAGACCGGCGCTTCGTAGCCCGGCACTAAACGCTTATACGAGTTTACGGTTGGCGCAACCACGCCCGCCAATGCCCGCGCATGAGCCAATTGTCCAGCGATAAACGAGTAGGCTAATGGAGATAAATGCGCCTCGTCTTTTGCGTCAAAGAATAAATTATTGCCAGATTTTGTATCAAACAAAGATTGATGGCAGTGCATACCCGAACCATTAATTCCATACACAGGCTTGGGCATAAACGAAGCCACCAAACCGTGTTGCGCGGCAATGGCTTTGACGGTGTATTTCAATGTCAGCACATTATCGGCGGTTTTTAGAGCGTCTGCAAAACGGAAGTCAATTTCATGTTGCCCTAAAGCCACTTCATGATGCCCGACTTCAACGTCTAACCCCATAGCGTCTAAAGCGTCCATCAAAGCGGTACGAACCACAACGGCTTCATCAAAAGATGAAAAATCAAAATAACCGCCAGTATCGTGCGGGGCAGGGTGCACGCCATGCCCATTTGCGCCTTTGAACAAGAAAAACTCAGGTTCGGGGCCAATGTTGAACTTCCAACCTTTTTCGTCAATCTTTTTCAAAATTCTTCTTAATGCGCCGCGCGGGTCGCCGGGAAACGGCTCGCCAGCCGGCGTGAAAATATCGCAAAACACGCGCGCACGTTTGGCGTTATCGGCAGACCAAGGCAAAATGGCGTAAGTGTTCGGGTCAATTTTTAATCGCATATCGCTTTCTTGAATGCGCGCAAACCCTTCTACCGATGAGCCGTCAAACCATGCGCCGTCCTCCAGCACGCCTTCTAGGTGTCGAATGGGCATATCCACGCTTTTTACTGCGCCTAATACATCGGTGAATTGCAATGAAAGAAATTTCACCTTGTCCTCTTTTACTCGCTTGATTAAATCTTTAGAATCCATTTTTTTTTCTCCTTTTTCTTTTTATTTTAATTTTTGACGCGTAAATTAATTACGCCATGCGTTTTAGACATTTCTACGCCTCAGAACGCGAAACGTCCTTTTCTTGCGCCTCTTTCTTAACGGGCGGCTTGCTCTTGCTATTGATGAAGGCTACTGCGCCGATGATGATTCCTGTCGCCAGCCATATTCTTGGCTCTAGAATCTCATTCCCAAAAAAGTAACCAAGTATCACCGCTACAATGGGGTTCACATACGCATAAGTGGCGACGAGTGAAATGGGCGCGTTTTGTAATAACCAAATATACGAACCAAAGCCGACAATCGAACCCATAGTAATTAAGTATATTAACCCAAGCCACGAGCGAGTAGAGACTTGCCCCAGACTCCAACCGTTTAATTCGCCCGTGAGCAGCGACATGCCAAATAAACCGACGCTACCCATTAGCATTTCTGCGCCTGTGGTCATAAACGAAGATTTGGGTAAATCCGCTCCTTTGCTATAAATTGAACCCGCCGCCCATAAAATGCTGGCGGATAGCACGGCGACCACGCCGGGCAGATGAAGGCGCTCTTGACTGCCTGTTATTTCAGCGGGACCAACAAGGATGAACACGCCCACAAAACCAATGAGCAACCCTAGCATTGTTTGCCATGTGGGTTTTCCGCCGTTGGGGCGAAAGGCTTCCATAATCACTAAAAATAGCGGCACTGTGCCAACGATAAGCGCGGCAATGCCCGATGGAATGGTTTGCTCTGCCCATGAAACTAACCCATTGCCGCCGAGTAATAAAAATGTGCCGACAATCAATATGTTTTTCCACTGATTTTTTGTCGGCATGTCGTTTCCTATGGCGCGCTGCCATAGGACTAGAATGATTCCTGAAAGGAGGAATCGAACCCCTGCGTGGAAGAAGGGTGGAATGGTTTCTACTGCAATTTTGATGCCTAAATATGTTGAACCCCACACAATATACAAAACGATTAACGCTATCCAAATTTTTGTTTTCATTCAGTTCCTTTTTGTTTGTGAAAGTTGCGCGCTTGGCTGTCTTTTAGAGTGAGTTAGGCGCGATTAATTCCAAACTCTTTTACCAATATGGCTTTCTTTCTTGCCGAGCCCCACATGTAATTTCCAAATTCGCCGCTTTTGCGAATGACGCGGTGGCATGGGATTAAGTAGGCAATGGGGTTATCGCCAACGGCGCTGCCCACCGCTCGAACAGCGCGCGGGTTTCCAATTTTTGCCGCAATATGTTCGTAGGTCGTCACGGCGCCGACGGGGATGTTTAATAACGCTTCCCAAACTTTGATTTGAAAATTTGTCCCGCGAAGGTGAAGCTGAATAGGAGAATCAGGTTTCCCGTTAGAAAAGATGCGGGCGATGAGCGGCGCGGTGGATTTGTAATCTTCAATCATCTTGGCTTGCGCCCAATGTTCCACTAAATAATCAAGCGCTTGCCCTTCGTTTTTATCTACAAAACTCATGTGGCAAATGCCGCGTTCTGTAACGGCGATGAGACATTTGCCAAACGGCGTGAGGTGAAAGCCGTAATGAATGTTTACGCCCGCTCCGTGCGATTTGTATTCGCCGGGCGTAACCGCTTCGGTGGCGACGAATAAATCATGCAGCCGACCTAAACTTGAAAGCCCGAGGCGATGCGTGGCGTCTAACAAGTTTTCGGACTGGACCAATAACCCTTTGGCATGTTCTTTGGTGAGGAATTGTAAAAAACGTTTTGGGCTAATGCCTGCCCAGCGCGTGAAGATGCGTTGAAAGTGATATTCGCTTAACCCAACGGCGGAGGCGATTTCTTCCAATTCGGGTTGATTTTGCACGTTGGCTTCTATGTATTGAATCGCTTGTTCAATAATCGTATAGTATTGTAAAGGTTCTAGTTGTTTATTTTCCATATCAATCTCCTTTTTTGACATTGAGATTGTATTTGGCTTTGCTTGTTTACACGACCCGTTTCTTGCTACGTTGTTGCTCTTTTATAAACGAGAGGTGGAGCGAGGTTGGGTTAACAAAAAACAGGCATGTTTGGCATACCTGTTTAATATCTATGATATTAAAAAGAAACGCCCTTCCATATTCGCAAACCATTAAGCGAAACACAAACCAAATGTTTGGTCACTACATTTCTTTTGTGCCGCACGTCGCCGTGTGGGTTTGAGAAAATGTTTGCTTTGGAAGGGAGAAGGAAGCCAGTGATTGGCTTCAGAGGCATCCGCTGAACGAATTCGATTTTCAGACCTTACTTTCGTTTGGTCTTTAGCGCCCCGTTTGCACGGGAGAACCTCCACCTCGTAGTCTTGTAATTTGAAGGGCGCAAGCGCACGCATTGAAACTACAAGACCCAGCCGCTATATCTCCAATATTTAGTTGTAACCCTAACCTGTGGACGATTTTATATATTTGAAGAAAGTTTGTCAAGCGTGAAAGAGTCGCTTGCGCGTTATGATGGACGATGCCGTTTATTCGATAGAATTTGCCCACTCCATCATTTTGCTCACTAGGTCGGTAGTCGCCTTTGTGTATTCTCCGTTTGAAGACATGATGCGATAGGCTTCTTGTTTGTTGCCTGCTAGCGCTAGTTCGACCACTTTTGCGGCTACTTGATGAAACTGAGCGTGGCTATCGCGAACTTTTTGATACGCTTCGGAAGCGCGAATGGCGGGAGGGATATTTTCTCCATAAAGCCATTTACCGAGGTGGCATTGGTCGTCTTGTTCAACGATGTGAAGGGGAGTGTCAAATTCTCCAGTTTCTATGCACTTATCGAGGCGGGCTTTCCACATGCTGTGCATAGCGATAGCGGATTGAATTTCTTTTTTAATAGGCATGTTTTTTTCCAGTTAAATGTTAATGAGAAGGCATTATAACCAAACTTATTGGTGATTGCAAACCGATACGTTTATAAGTAAGATGAATTCCACTCGCTCACCGCAGACCACCGTCATTTGTCAGCGGTCAATATTTTATGAATTATTTTTTAAGCCTTATAAATCTTAAGCGCGTTTATACACAAGGAGTCCGCCAATGAGTTTTGACGCTTCCATTCAAGAAGAGTTAGAAGTTGTAAAAGCGGGGCTGGGTAAAAAATATACATCTTTCAAGCCCAAAAAAGTGGTGATTGTGGGCGCAGGGCTGGCGGGGTTAGCGGCTGGGTATGAGTTGGCGCAAGCGGGGCATCAGGTGCAAATTTTAGAGGCGCAGCATCGCGTGGGGGGAAGAATCTACACCTTGCGCGAGCCGTTTGCTCAGGGGTTGTATGGCGAGGCAGGCGCTATGCGGATTCCTCGCGCGCACACATTAACTATGGCGTACATAGAGAAATTTAATTTGCCAACCCAAGATTTTATAATGGGCAACCCCAATACCTACGCTTACATTGGCGGGATAAAACATCGCATGGCGGATGTGCAAAAGAACCCTGATATTTTAGGGTTTGAGACTTCAACCAGCGAAAAAGGGAAACTCGCCGGCGATTTGTGGGAAGCGCTGATTAAACCATTGGTTCAAAAAGTTGAAAAAGATGGTTGGGATGAAATTATTGAAAAATATGACCAGTATTCTGTGCGCGAATTTCTTGAATTAAACGGCTGGTCCGAAGGGTTAATTGAAATGTTCGGCTTGCTGAACAATCAAGAAGCCGTGATGAATTCGTCGTTCTTAGAATTATTCCGTGAAGACGGCGGAAATTACTATACCAATATGTGCGAAATCGTCGGCGGCATGGATTATTTACCTCACGCCTTTTTGCCAACATTAAACCCGCACATTCGTTACGGCGCGAAAATGGTCGCCATAGACCAAACGCCAGATGAAGCCGTCATTCACTATCAAACGCCTGCGGGGCATTTTGAGGCGCGCGGCGATTATGCCATTATTACCGTGCCGTTTCCTGTTTTACGTCATGTAGAAGTTCTTAAACCGTTTTCACGCGCCAAACAAAGAGCCATTCGGCAATTGCACTATGACGCTTCGGCGAAAATATTTTTTCAAATGAAGCGGCGTTTTTGGGAAAGAGACGAAAACATTTATGGCGGCGGAACGGTGACAGATTTAGCCATTCGCAATTTGTTTTACACCAATTATGGCAAAGAAACAGGGCGTGGAATTTTACTGGCTAGTTATACATGGTCTGAAGACGCGCAACGCTGGGGTTCTTTGCCTCCGCATGAAAGAATTGCACAGGCGTTAGAAAATGTCGCGGCAATCCATCCGCAAGCCAAAACGGAGTTTGAAGCGGGCGCGTCGCACATGTGGCACGACGACCCATTTGCCGGCGGCGCGTTTGCCTTATTCGACCCAGGTCAACAAACGTTGTTGCATGACGAAATCATCAAACCTGAAGGACGAATTTATTTTGCCGGCGAACACGCTTCGTTGTATCACGCTTGGATTCAAGGCGCGTTTGAATCGGGCGTGCATGCGGCGATGGAAATTCATAAAAAATAAAAATAGACCCTAAAGGTGTTCAAAACCTTTAGGGTCTTTATTTTTAATACCCCGCACATGCCGTGTTCTACCAAGTTTTGAACCTGCTTTCGCAGGTGGTTTCGTATCGAGAAACGCCGCCTTGGCTCTAGCCTATCGCGTTGTTTCTACTGAAGTCAGAAACCTTTTTTAGGGTGTTGGCTCAAAACGTGAGGGGTAAAATCACGCGCACGGCAGGGTGCGATTTTTATACCATATTTGAATTTTAGAGGAAAGACAAAAATTAATAGACCGCTCTAATAAAAATATTGACAAGAAACGCGCTTCGCTCTTAAGGGGAAACTTGATTCTGTTTCATCAACATTTATTTGTCAGACAAAAAACTCGGAGGTCTTAAAGACCTCCGAGTTTTGATTACGGATAAACTCGCTTAATCGTTCTTGGAAATGGTATCGCCTCGCGGATGTGTTCAATGCCGCACAACCAAGCCACCACTCTTTCTACGCCCATGCCAAAGCCAGAATGGGGAACCGAGCCATATTTACGCAATTCCAAATACCATTTGAAGGCTTCTTCGGGCAAGCCTTCTTTTTTGATTCTGGCGAGCAGGGCGTCATGGTCCGACATTCTTTCAGAGCCGCCGCAAATTTCGCCGTAGCCTTCGGGGGCGAGTAAATCTACGCTTTTGCAAACTTCCGGGCGGCCTGGCCACGGCTCCATATAAAACGCTTTCACCGCGCTTGGATAGCCATACACAAACAATGGCTTATCGTTTAATTTGGTGAGTTCTGTTTCGTGCGGCGCGCCAAAATCCATGCCCCATTCAAATTTGAGCAGTTCTTTTCGTTCAGGGTCGGTTTCTTTTTCGTACAAGTCAATTAAATATTTTGCGGCATCGTCATACGACATGCGCGGAAATGGACCTTTGATGTTTTCTAATTTAGAAATATCGCGGTTGAGGAATTTCAACTCGGCGGAGCAATCTTTCAACACCGATTGCACAATATGGGCGATAAGCCCCTCTTCAATTTCCATTAAGCCGTCTAAATCGCAAAAAGCAATTTCGGGTTCGAGCATCCAAAATTCGGTTAAGTGGCGGCGCGTTTTAGACTTCTCCGCTCGGAAGGTGGGACCAAAGCAATACACCTTTCCAAACGCAAAAATATTCGCCTCGTTATACAACTGACCCGTTTGAGCCAGATAGGCAGAGCCTTCGTCGAAATATTCGGTTTCAAACAATGTGGTTGTGCCTTCGGCGGCGGCGGGAGTGAGGATGGGCGTATCGAGGTTGAAAAAGCCGTTGCTATCAAGATACTCCCTTACTGCCGACATGACGCGCACACGCACGCGCAAAATTGCCCATTGGCTTTGCATTCGAATCCACAGGTGGCGATTGTCTAACGCGAAATCTACGCCGTGGTCTTTGAGCGACATGGGGTAATCGGGCGCGGCGGCTTGCACTACTTGTAAATCTTTAATCCCAACTTCATATCCGCCGGGGATGCCGGGCGCGCGTTTATCTTCTCTCACCGAACCTGTGATGATGACCGACGACTCTTGCGGCAGGTGAGCGATTAGGTCGAACGTTTCGGGGGGCAAATCGCCTTTGAATGCCACGCATTGCACAAACCCCGAACCATCGCGGACGAGTAAGAAGGCTAATTTGCCTTTGTCGGTGCGGTTATAAACCCAGCCTTTGAGAATAATATCTTGACCGATGTGTTTTGAGATGTTTGAAACGCTGATATGTTCAGGCATGAAGGAATTCCTTTATTTGCGGTTTTGCTTATTATATTACAGGTCATTAAGGGCAGGGGCAATAAAACAGCCGCTCTTAAGGCGACTGTCTTATTTGATTATGATTTCCTTCTCTCTTCTAAACCTTTCAACATCAACTCTTTTGTAATTACCGGGTCGGCTTTGCCTTTGGTCGCGCGCGCTACCTGACCGACAAACCACTGTAGTAAACTATCTTTGCCCGCGTGGTATTTTTCAATTTCAGAGGGGTTCTCGTCTAAAACTTTTTTCACCGCTTCTTGAATAAAATTTTCGTCTGAAATTTGCGCCAGCCCTTTTTGTTGGACAATCGTTTGCGGGTCGCCGCCGTTTTTGAACATTTCTGCCAGCACAGTTTTGCCTGCATTGCCGCTGATGATTTTATCGCTCACCAGGTCAATCAGTTGCGCCAGCGACTTGGGAGAGACGACGTTTACGTCAACATTCAATTCATTTAAGTTGCGCATGAATTCACCAGCGATCCAGGTATTGATGATTTTCGGTGAACTTTTTGCATGTTTAATCACTTCTTCAAAATAATTCGCAAGCGAAAGTTCAGAGGTCAACAAACGCGCATCAGACGGTGCCAATTCAAAATCAGTGATGAAGCGTTTTGTTTTTGCTTCGGGCAATTCGGGCAGGCGTTTGCGAAGCGAGTCTATCCATTCGTCGTTGAGCTGAAGCGGGGGCAAATCGGGCTCAGGGAAGTAACGATAATCATGCGCGTCTTCTTTTGACCTTTGGCTAACGGTTACCCCGCGAACGTCATCCCAGCCTAAAGTTTCTTGCTCCACATTTCCGCCGCTTTCATATATTTTGATTTGTCTTTCAATTTCATATTGCGCCGCGCGCGCTAATGCGCGAAAACTATTTAAATTTTTGATTTCAGTTCGCGTGCGGAGTTCATCGCTGCCCACAGGTCGAACCGAAACGTTCGCTTCAAAACGCAGGACGCCTTTTTCCATATCGCCAGAGTTAACTCCGAGATAACGAAGGATTGCGCGGACTTTTGTGGCGTAGTCTAACGCGGCTTCAACGGAGCGCATATCAGGTTCGGAGACAATTTCAAGCAATGGCACGCCTGAGCGGTTGAAGTCAATCAGCGCGTAATTTTTTTCGTGATAGAGTTTGGCGGTGTCTTCTTCGATATGAACGCGCCTCACTCTTACTTTGAGTTGCTTCTCGTCGCCCTCATTAACTTCGAGGAAACCTTTTTCTGCAATGGGCAATTCGTATTGAGAGATTTGATAGCCTTTTGGCAAGTCGGGGTAATAATAATTTTTACGCGCAAAGGTGTTGTGTTTGTTGATTGAACAATTTAAGGCAAGCCCAACCAATGCGGCGAGTTCAATCGCTTTTTTATTGGCGACGGGCATAGCCCCGGGCAACCCTGTGCAAGTGGGGCAGATGTTTATGTTGGGTTCGGGCGCCGAGCCATAATCTGCCGAGCAACCGCAAAACATTTTGGAGTTTGTCAGCAGTTCGCCGTGAATTTCAAGTCCGATTACGGGTTCGTATTTCATAGTTGGTTCGTCTCGTCGTAGTCTTTTAGTCGAATGGTCTAATTGATGATTGGTTGCAGACCGATGTTCATTTTGAGGCGATTTGTCGTTTGTCGTCTGCGGTCATAAATTAGGCAACTGTTTATGCCAATCGGTCGCTTGTTGATAAGCATGACCCACTTGGAATAATGTGGCTTCGTCTAAATGCTTTCCAATTAATTGCATACCGACGGGCATTCCTTTTGAAAAGCCAGCAGGCAAGGCTAAGGCTGGAACTCCCGCTGGGTTTGTGGCAACGACATAAATATCTGAAAGATACATTTCGAGCGGGTCGTTGGTTTTTTCGCCGAGTTTGAAGGCGGTGGTGGGGCAGGTTGGGGCGAGGAGAATATCTACGCTGGAAAAAGCAGTTTCAAAGTCGCGGCGAAGAAGCGTGCGAACTTTTTGAGCCTTTAGGTAGTAGGCGTCATAATATCCAGCAGATAAAGCATACGCGCCAAGCATAATCCTGCGTTTGACTTCATCGCCAAAGCCTGTACGGCGCGTTTGTAGATAAATATCTATCACGTCTTTTGCGTTTTCTGAAACCGACAAGCCAAAGCGTGTGCCGTCAAAACGTGCGAGGTTAGAACTGGCTTCGGCGAACAGCAATAGATAGTAAACGGGAAGCGCATATTGCGTGTGCGGTAACGAGACTTCGTGAATTTCCATGCCGAGTTTTTCAAAGGTGCGAATCGCTGCTTGTAAGGCGGTTTCAACGCCCGCTTCCATGCCTGCCACAAAGTATTCTTTTGGAATGCCGAGTTTCATTTTGTTGATAGGTTTGTTGATTGTTGAAGCGTAATGCGGGACGGGGGCTTGGTAGGTGGTGCTATCGTTTTCATCGTAACCGGCGATGTGTTCAAGAACGGTTGCGCAATCATACACGTCGCGCGTCATCGGACCGATGCAATCAAATGACGAGACCAGCGAAATTAAGCCATAACGCGAAACGCGCCCGTATGTTGGTTTTATGCCCGTCACGTTGCAAAAGCCTGCGGGCATGCGCACCGAGCCGCCTGTGTCTTCTCCAATAGAAAATATCGCCAAACTTGCCGACATGGCCGCCGCCGCGCCGCCGCTAGAGCCGCCCGGCACGCGCGTTAAATCCCAAGGGTTTTTTGTATTGAAGAACGCCGAGTTTTCGCAAGACGACCCCATGCCGAACTCATCCATATTCGTTTTGCCCACTAATACCGCGCCCGCTTCGCTTAGTTTATTTGTTACGGTGGCGTTATATTGCGGAATGTAATTTGCAAGAATTTTAGACGAACACGTTGTTTTCACGCCGCGCGTTGAAATACAATCTTTCATGGCAAAGGGTATGCCTGTGAGCGGCGTGACGTTTTCGCCTTTGGCGAGGCGTTCATCGGCTTGTTTGGCTTGTTGCAAGGCGAGTTCATCGGTAACGGTGACATACGAATTAACTTTTGAGTCGACTTCGTGAATGCGTTGAAGCATAGCTTGAGTCAACTCGACGCTACTAATCTTTTTTGTAATTAGTAATTGATGAATTTCTTGGATGGTTAAGTTTGTTAATTCCATAAGTTAGTCTTTAGAGAGTAGAGAACAGAGGGCAGTTTCTGAAGCCTGTTCTCTACTCTCTGTTCTCTTAATTTATTCATCGCCTAAAACGGTCGGCGCTTTGACATAGCCGCGTTCGGTTTGCGGCGCATTCTTCAGAAATTCTTCTTTACTCATCGAAGGCTTTACTTCGTCTTCGCGTAAAACATTCTCTGCATTGGCAATGTCTGAAGCGGGAGGGACGTTTTCTGTATTCACTTCATTGAGCATGTTGAAATAATCAATGATAGAAGAAAATTGCCCGCTAAAGGTTTGCGCTTCTTCTTCCGAGATTCCGAGACGGACGAGATTTGCAACGTGTTTGACTGTTTTGGTATCTATGGTTGACATAAAACCTCTCAATGACCATAGACCATTTTCAAACACAGTCTATGGTCTACGGTCTGTCGTCTGTTATTCAAACTTTATCTTCAACTCTTTCAACTGCTTCGGCTCAACTTCCGACGGCGCATCTGCCATCACATCGCGCCCAGTTTGATTCTTCGGAAAGGCAATCACTTCACGAATATTCGGCTCGTCTGCCAACAACATGACCAATCTATCAATGCCTGGCGCCATGCCGCCATGCGGAGGCGCGCCATACTCAAACGCATCTAACATGTGACCAAACTTCGTCTTAATTTCTTCATCGCTCAACCCCAGCATTTGAAACATCTTCATTTGAATATCGCGGCGATGAATCCGAATCGAACCCGAAGCCATTTCATACCCATTGCACACCATATCGTACGCTTCCGATAGCACCTCGCCGGGGTTGGTTTCAAACTTTGGCAAGTCTTCCATCTTCGGCATAGTAAATGGGTGATGTTCCGATTCCCATTTTTGTTCTTCTTCATTCCAAGCAAAAAACGGAAAATCCACAATCCATGCAAACGCCATTAAGTTTTTATCCGCTAAATTCAGTTTATCTCTAAACCAAAGGCGCAAACCGCCGAGAACTTTATTGGCAATTTCTCTGGCATCGCTGGCGAAAAGGATGAGGTCTCCTTCTTTGGCGCTGACTTTCGCTTTGAGAGCCTCTACCTCTTGAGCCGATACAAACTTCGACGCGCTTCCTTTCACGCCTTCGCTTGTGATTGCCAGCGTCGGCATTCCCTTCGCCCCAAATGATTTTGCCGCTTCCGTCAACGCGTCAATTTCCTTACGAGACATACCCGCCGAATTGGGCGCCACAATGCACTTAATCGCCCCGCCATTTTCTAAAGCCGACTGAAAAACTTTGAACTCGCTTTTTGCAAAAATATCAGATACGTCTTGTAATTCCATCCCAAAGCGTAAATCGGGTTTGTCGGTGCCGTAGGTTTCCATCGCTTCGCGATACGGTATCTTTTTCCACGGCGTAGATAACAATTTTTTATGCGGCGCAACGGCTGGAATCATTTCGGTAAACAACCCTTCCACCAAATCTAGCACATCGTCGCGGTGCACATACGACATTTCCAAGTCAAGTTGCGTAAACTCAGGCTGGCGGTCCCCGCGTAAATCTTCATCGCGGAAACAGCGCGCAATTTGGAAATACTTATCCATGCCTGCAACCATCAGCAATTGCTTCAACTGTTGAGGCGATTGCGGCAAAGCGTAAAATTGACCGGGATAAATCCGCGAGGGGACGAGGTAATCTCTTGCGCCTTCGGGTGTGGCTTTGAAGAGAATTGGCGTTTCAATTTCAATAAAGCCTTGTTTATCTAAATAATCGCGCATGAACTTGACCACTTTATGGCGTAAGACCATATTGTTCGTTAAGCGCTCGCGGCGTAAATCAAGGTAGCGGTATTTCAGACGCATGTTTTCATCGGGCAAATCTTCATCTGAATTGACCATGAACGGCAGGGGTTTGGCAGGGTTCAGCGCCGTCACTTTTTGGGCGATAACTTCAATTTCGCCCGTTGCCATGTTAGGGTTTTCATTTCCAGCGGGGCGTTTTTGCACCAAGCCTTCAATTTGCAATACCCACTCAAAACGAACGTCGGCAACGACATCGAGCGTTTCTTTTGAAGCGTCGGGGTTAATGGTAATTTGCACCACGCCTGAGCGGTCGCGTAAGTCAAAAAACGCCACCCCGCCGTGGTCGCGGCGACGGTTGACCCAGCCTGCTAAGGTCACCTTTTGCCCAGCGTGGCTTGCTCGTAATTCTCCGCATGTGTAAGTTCGATACATAAAAGGTCTCCATTTTTTTAACCGCAAAGCGTCACGAAGGTCCACGAAGAAAATCTAAAAAGAATTTTCAGGTTAAGTTTTTCTTTTGTCTTTGCGTTCTTCGTGTTTTTTGCGGTTAAAGATTTACATAAAAAAATTCGCCCTGCGCTTATGCGTCGGGCGATTTGATTTGACTTTTTGTATTTGTCAACCAGCAACGCTTCGCCCAACGATATGAATATCGTCATTATCATTATTATTGTTATGGGCGAAAAGGTTGTAGTTGAACATCGGCTCAAATTATAGCACAGAGTTATCTCTGTGCTTGAGGCAATTCTGCGCGTAGCCAGTTTTCGGTAAAAAAATAGAAGGTTATTGAAACCCAAAAAAACAGCAGGGGAAAACGTAGGTTAAGAAAAAAGTTGAGGTTTGGCGACCATGCAGAGTTGTAGAAAGAAGCGCGTATATCCGCCAAAAAAGCATAACCTATTGTTAACAATAAATTTCATGCGAGTTAATATAATGTAATCATCTTAACCCGCAGGTGTCAAAATGGAAATTCACTATCAGGAATTGAATAATGGCATTCGTTTGATTAAGTTGGTTGGCAAGTTAGATGTGATAGGGGTTGGCGCGATTGAAACAAAATTCAATGGATATTGCTCTGGCGAGCGTGTGAAGGCGGCGGTGGATTTATCTGGCGTAGATTTTCTCGCTTCAATTGGAATTCGGCTTTTGATTACAACCGCGAAATCTCTTTATTCTCGGCAGGGGCGAATGGTATTGTTGAACCCAACCCCTGAAACGAAGCATGTGTTAGAGATAGCGGGCATTACCGATATTATTCCGATGTATGAACAATTTGAGTCGGCTGAGGCGGTTTTGTTAGGCTAATTTCAAACCTTGTAGGCGTTATAAGAATGGTGCGCTTACAAAAATGAAGACTTGCTTCAACGTTAATAGAAAACTTATTTTTTTAGGGTAACATGCAACCTCGCATTGGAATTTTATGATGGAGAAATAAAATGATAGAGTTTTTTGTAATGACAGGCGTGTTATTGGTGATGTTTGGCTTAGTCGCCTCAACTGAAAAGGTTCTGGAGCATAGACACACCGCCGTCAAAATAGACGAACGTATGATAGAGCATCGCTCGCGTTTGTAGGATGAAAAAACGGACTTGGAATTTCCAAGTCCGTTTTTTGTTTTCTAGTTTTGGGCGGTTTCAATTGATTTTTTAAGTGAAAAGAATAAAAGGAATGTTGCCAGAATTAGAAAAATTATCTGGTGAAATGTGAGGAAGAAAGACGTATTTGCTTTGGTATAAAAAAACAGCAAATGCGACAAAATGGGAAGGATAGAAAGTAATACTAGATAGACGGCTTTTATAAAATCGCTTTGTTGTTTGCCGACTAGATAAAAACATAAAAGTACAGGTAAAAAACTATAAGGCTTTAGGCGGGGGAGCGTAATCGTTAAAATAATAATGCCGAGTGAAAATAAAAATATATCCTCCTTAGCAAATTTAGCGGATTTGGTTATTCGATAAAAAATTAAAACGCCTAAAGCATAAATTATCAAAGCGGCGATTTGATTAAACCTTTCAAGATACGCCTCTAAGCCAAATAAAGAAAAAAGCGCAATTGATAGCGATGGGCTTAAAAATAATTCTGTAAACTCATTAAGCGGATTATGCTGATTGGGAATGAAGCCCACCATTTGTTTGAGATACCAAATGAAAAGGGGAGGGGATGTGATGAAAGATAAAAGCGGTAAAGATACAAAACCTGCAAGCGACCACAAGATTATTTTGGCTTTATCTTTTATGGAATTTTGTAAAAATAGAAACGCAGGCAAATATAAGATGGGAATCAACTTTAGGCTGGCGAACATGCCGAAGATAAAAAGGGAAGCGTTGATTTTCTTCCGAAAGAAAAGCAGAATTGAAATCGAAAATAATAAAAATTCAAGCGTGCTGATGTTGCCTGTAATCATCGTCCAGCCGAGTGTAAATAAGCCTGTGGAACATAAGACGATTCCATAGAGCCAATCTTGGCGAGTAAGCCATAGCGTTGAGGCTATGAGAAATATGATGGCGTATATCCAAATGTAATTTTGTTCGAGATTGAAAAGCGGACATGCAAAATAAAATCCGTAGGCTAATGCGGAAGGATAATTCCACGAGAGTTCAAGCCCGAGTTGTGAAGTTAAGTATGGATTCCCTCCGTTTGCAATCACTTTGCCTGCCTGACAAAACACTTCAAGGTCTCGGCTGGTTTGGAAATTGCGTAACCCAAGATTGAGGGCGAAGAGAAATAATAAGATTGAAGTTACGAGGGTGAGGATGTAAAAAAAATCTGTGAAAAGCTTTTGAGGATGTAGTTTTGAAGTTTGGTCAATAGGCATTGAGCAATTTTAATCTGTATTAAGATTTTCTCTTATCCAATTAAGTACATCTCTTGGCGTTCCTATTTTTATGCCTGCTCGTTTTTCTATTTTTGAGTCATTGAGAAAATGTTTTTTATCATGCGTAGCCAGATAATCTACTTTGGCTTTGATTGCCGCAAGTAAAACTGGAACATCATCTGGGTCATTTATTAAATATAAATTTGCCAGGATTTCTTCGTATGAAGGGTTTTTGAAAATTTTAATTTTTGCTTTCTTAATTTCTTTCTGAACATCTTCCAAATTATCAGGGGATTTTCTCGCAACAGACCTTGTCGTTTCATTAAACACTAACTCACTGATGGTTAATAAAATATCTTCCGTTTCGCCCAATTGAAGTAAAGCATGAGCCGCGCCTGTTTCTGAAATGACTCCCGCTATTAAAGCGCTGCTATCAAGAAAAATATTCAGCTTTTTCATAAGCTATTTCTTGGCGGATTTTAAGTTGCCATATTTTTCTTTGACAAGTTTTTTTCTCTCGTCTCTAAGCGTATCGAGCCAATTATCAATGTCAATGTTTTCTTCTTGCAGACGTTTCGCAATTCGCCTTGACAATACGTCCACTTCCAGAACTTTTGGCTTAAGCAAAAATGACCCACCGCCTAAATCAATGATGGTGAATACTTCGCCCTCTCCTAATTTATATTTTGACCTTAACTTGGCAGGGAAGGTGATAGTCCCTTTGCCGCGCATTTGGACGGTTGTCATAATTTTCTCCAGAAAATCAGAAATTCCGAATTTCTGGAATTATAGCATATTGTCCTCCCATGCTTCGCGGGAAGTTACAGTTCCCCAACCCAATGCACCCAACTTAATTTGAGACTTTTTCTACACTGATTGTACAAGCGTTCATCGGCTGTCCAAAAATTTACAACCAATTTTTCGGCTAAGGCTATATAAAACGCATCGTAGGCTTTGGATTGACTTAATTTCCCAGCCCATTCTAATGCTCGCAGACTTAATTCTTCATCCTCATCTATGATTTCAAACTGCATTGCATGAATGATTCGTAACATTTGTTCTGCTTCGTTCGAGGTGATTTCTTTTTGTGAAAGCAAAAAACGAATAGCAGATGCGCTTTCGCTTATCCATAGACGTGGAACGCAAGGGGTGATTTGTTCTTTATCCACACGTTCCCAAAACTTTTCAAGCGACTCATTCAAATCTAAAATAGTGTTGATGGCAATGTTAGCGTCTACGACCCAGTAACTCATTGACCCTCTTTTCATCTGTATCCTCATTACAACTGGGGCTAGATATCTAGAACAACAAATTTATGAGCTCTAATATCTTTTCAAAATTTATTACTGCAAAAGATAGCAATGGAATAATGATCGAATTAACTATTTGAGGATTTGAAGAAAACGTAGAACTTTTAGCCTCCAAAGCCTTGTTATATATTGTGATTAAGTTTGCTAATCTTTTTTCCCTTACGTCAGTAGGTTGTAATGACAAATAATGTGCGATTTGATTTTGCAAGTCAGCAATTGTTTTTAGACGTTCATGGTTAACCAATTTGGAAATATTGTTTTGGGCATTAAAGTATGGAACCAAGACGAGCAACCAAACAAATACAAGCCAACCTGAAGTTATAACAACTATGTTTCCAGATTTAGGTCCAAACGCTATCGGAAATATAATCATAACTCCTATAATGGATGCGTACAAAGCCGCCTTTTCATAAACATCAGAGAGTTGGTCAATCCAATTGGTGTTTTTGAGATCAAAATAATTCAACTTGCCAAGACTTTGCTTGATTGCCCTAATTGCACCCGTGAGAAAACACAGCCAATAAAAGCCGTTTCCTATTAGTATGAGATTGAGAAACAGAATAATTGAGCCGAAATTAATCAGACTACCTATGATTAATTCAAAATATAAATATGCTGTTGGGAAAATTGCTATAGCAAATATTAATGAAAAAATTAATTGATAACGCAAATTGAAAACTTGTTTCTTCCATTCTGAAAATCTACTTTCTTTGAGAGCAAAAAGAAATTGTATTTCACTTATGACTTTTAGAAAATAATTGACATTTTGGTCAACGAACACGACAATGACACCAGCAATTAATGCTCCCCAATATATGTAAGTTCCATATATACCTCTAATCTGAAAAATCTAGCCTGCCCTAAAATCTAATAATAGGTTAGGCGTTTCAACATCATAAACATAAGTAGCGCCTGTTTGCTATCTGCCTTCCGTCTCCCACCAGCCCATCAACTCGCTCAACGCCAAACTCGGAGTCGCATCGCCCTGGCGACCTGAATTCCAAGTGACGATTAAATCTTTCTTGGCGCGCGTAATGCTCACATAAAACAAACGCAAACGTTCTTTGATATACCCAATCCGCGAAGTAAATGTCGCTTTGCCTTCTTCATACCAATCATATTCGCTGTTTGAATCCAACGCCATCAACTGCGCCAATGCTTCGGCTTCCAAATTTAATCCCTGACGAATAAACCATTTTTCTGAAATGAATCTATCATTCGGCATGCCAGACGGAAAATCATAATTATTGACGCTCATCAAATACACACGGTCCCATTCCAAACCTTTGGCGCGATGCATCGTCGTCACTACCACTTTGCCGCGATGACGTTCAGGGTCAAAGCCCGAGTCGTCTTCCGAAAAGCCGATGAAGCGTCGTTCATTTTTTGCAATCACCGCCAACTCCGCAGTTAACTCAGGCAAACGCCATTCGTTATGGTCATCCGCCGCTTTGCGTAACACCAACGCCAGCTTATGCGCCAACGCCAAATCAGGCGCTTCTGTAAAAACGTCTTGCGCTAATGTGAGAATCAATTGGTCAATAGGAAGCGCCACCGCGTTCAACCAGCGTTGCACATTGACTCGAAATTCTTTTAATTCTTCGATGACACGCTGCGCGTCCGCTTCATCTTGACTTATAGTTGCCAGCCAATCTGATTCGTTATCTCCGCTTCGGCTTGGCGCCACAAAATTTTCAACCTGTCCAATTCTTTGAATCAAACTGCTAACCACTTTTACAAATTCAGCTTTTTCAACTTCTTCACGCCAATCCCGTCGCCATACTTCATAGGCTTTCGATAATTTTCTCGCCGATTGTGGGTCGGCTAAATAGGATAATAAATGATTTAACGAGCCTGCCGCGGCGCGGGTTGTAGATGTGGATGAAATCAACTCAATCACTTCCACATTTTTCTTTTTCAACGCTTCAATGACTTCGATACCGCGCGTATTTCGCGGGACGAGGACGGCAACGGTGGGTTTGAGTTCATCTTCTGCAAATGAATCTAAATAGCCTTTGACCGATTTGGCGACGCTCTCTAATTCTTCTTCAGGCGTAAATTTTTTGCTGATGAATTTAATCGCTTCGGGGTTATCGGGCGGGTTTTGCGGCTGGTAACCTGCAGGCACAGGCTCAATGCGCGGCAACGACAGCGCGCTTTGGGCTTGCGGCTCGGGATGAGAGGTCATTACCCAATCAATCAGATGGTTTGCTAATTTGATAATTGAAGGTTGCGACCTGCCTGATTCAGGCATATCTTCATTGGGGTTTGCGGCGATGAAATTTCGCAATAAATCGGGGTTGGCGGTGGTGAATGTTTCAAAGATGGCTTGGTTTGGGTCGCCAACTCTTACCCAATTTCCATTTTCTCCAGATAATAATTCAAGAATCTTTTGTTGCGACAAACTTGAATCTTGGGCTTCATCTTCTAAAATAAATGGGTAGCGAAAGCGCAATCGTTCTAAAAATTCTTCGTCGCTTTGGAGCAACGTTAAAGCCAAACGAATTAAGTCGTCAAAGTCCACTGCGCCTCTGTAAGCAAGCGCGCGTTGATAATCGGCATAAATGCTGCAGCCAAGTTCAGCAAGAGGCAAAGGCGCAAATGAACTGTCGAGTTTGAGACGCAGGCTTTCGGGAGTCAAGAGGCGGTCTTTTGCGGAGCGGATGAAGGCTATGGCTATGTTATTTATTAATGGATAAATCCCATTTCGTTCGTCTCGCCATGCTTTTTGTATTTCATTCTCTGATAAATCATCGCGCAAATATGAATTGATAATATCTTTTTTAGTTTCAAGAACGGCTCTTACTATTTCTTTCCGAATAAAATCCGCCTCACGCTCGTCAATGATGCTGAAACGTTCATCCAAACCAACGCTGGCGGGTTTTTCGCGCACAATATCATGCGCGAGACCATGCAAGGTGCGCACGCGATATTTATACAAGGCTTGCACTTTGTTATCAAAAAAATTCTTAATGCGGTTTTCAAAATTATCCACTGCGGAATTAACGAGTGTAACAATTAAGATTTCTTGTCCATCTTGTAATTCATTATTTTGAATTAGTTGCGCGGCAAGCGCAGAAAGGATATGCGTTTTGCCGGCGCCAGGCACAGCCGCAATGCCAAGCCGGCCTCCACGATATTGAAGGATGTTTTGTTGTGAGGGGCGAGGGGAAAAGGAATTCATAACTGTTTGTTTAATTTTGCTCGCACGGGGATTTATCCCCGTGTGGGCATGATAAGCAACCAACAATATTTTTCACAAACATCATCATTTCGCCTCGCCCGAATCCACATCTACCATCATCACGGAAGTATCCACAGCCTCAAAATCATTTCCAGTCAACACATCCAACAAATGAAGCATATCATTATCCCAACGTTCATCGGGTGCGCCGCTTACATACCAATTCGAACCGTTATCCGCTAAAACAATGCCATACGTTTTCATGGCTTGTAAAATGATTTGCATTTCAGGCGGAAAGCCCGAAATATCGTAATCCGCTTTCAAACGGAAACGCGCGCCCATAGGCGGAATGCCGTCTTGTGGGTCAGAGGTTTGATGTCTGGCGGGCCAAATATAGCCAGCGGTTTCTTCGGCAGTGAATCGCAGGGCGTGTTTAATTTCGCCTGTAACAATTTCATCATAACGCACCAGCCCGGGCAAAATGGGCAAACCTGCCGCGTCTGCCGAAGTCCATGTTTCAGGGCGAAGGTAATTTGCGTTCAAATCCCACATGGCGCCAGAGCCGCCGAACCAATTTGCGCCGTCAAAACTTGCGTCGTAAATTTCATATAAATAGCAAGTATCCGTATCAACAATTAAGAGGTGATGGTCGCTTCCATGTTCAATGAGCGGGTCGGGCGGAATAGGATATGCGCCAATATCCGACTCGTCTGCATAATAAAATTCAGGTACAAAAAATCCAACGTCTGTAATGGCTACAACGTTATATGGAATGCCAATCGGTCCGCCTTCCCATTCGCCAGAGCCAAAATCCATGTGAAAACCTTCGTTACGCCCAATGCTATCAACCCACGCATCCGATTGCGGGTGTACGGGCAAAGAATCAATGGGGGCGTTCCAAAAATTATTTGGCGGAAAAATTGGGCAATTCGCAATCATTGGGCTTACGCCAACAATTTCCGCTTGCGTTTCGGCGCTGGCTTTTGATAATTGAATTTCGCCTAAATCTATTCCCGCTTGCGCTGGAAACCCGCGCAGCATATTCACCGCCTGATAGCCCTGCGCTTCAATCCGAATGCCGATTAAGTCTTCTTGATTGAACAAAATATTTTCAAAAATAAATTCGCCGTTTTGATTGGTGGTTGTGGTGCGATTGCAGGTTTCATTTGGGTTGAACGAATTGGAGTCGTGCTGGCAAATCACGGTCGCTTCGGCTATCGGGGCGCCTGTTTCTGCATCCACCACTTTTCCTCTAATGGAAGCAGTTCCCAAATCGCCGATGTTGCTTGGCTGCGGAATGGCGCTGGCGGTGGGAGGGGCTGTCGGCGACTCGCTTGCCGTACTTGGACTGCAAGCGAATAACCCCACTGTCAATATTAAAAATAACAATTTGAATTTCATGCTTCACCTTCTTTTAGCGATTGTATTTGTTTTTTCATAATGACAATAACCAATGCGGTATTTATCAAAGAGCCGAGTAACACCACAATTGGCTGCGCGCCAAACAGAAATACAGAATATGCAATCGTCGAACTGATTTGAAACATCATCGGCACAAACCAAATTTCGGGAAATAAAACCGCAACCGCATACGAGAACACATCCGCTGGGTAAAAATACCGGTCGTGCATTTTGGGTAATAAAAACGGAATTAATGCTGCGCTTGCCAATGCCGTAAATGCAATTTGCCTTTGGGTAACTTTTTCCCCCGCTTTCCAATTGACCCAAGCCCAGCCCAGCGCCGCCGCCAAGAAAATTCCCATTCCAATTTCAAATACAGGGTGATAAAACTCATTCGGAACGGCAAAATATAAATTCGGCGCATAACGCGATAAATTTTCAAATTGCCCAACCTGCCCAACGTATAGGAATAAAACGCTTTCCCAACTCCTGCCTAAAAGTATGCTCGGCAATGCCAGCAGAATGTAAACCGCTGGAACGATGAAAAAATAATACCAGCGGATTTTTTTCCTCAAAAGCATAATTCCCAAAAACGGAAGCAAAAAGATAGATTGCGCCTTAAACGAAAAAGCAACGCCAAATGCCAGCATAGCGTGAAGCGGCTTTTCTTTTAACAAAAAGTAAAAACATACCAAAAGAAAAGAAGCGTAGGCGCTGTCAATTTGTCCCCAGCCTGTGCTGTTAAGCGTCACCGTTGGCAATAATAAAAATACAACGGCTAACAAATAAGGCTTGTCGTCCTTAAATTTCAATCGAGCAATTTTGTAAATTGTAATTGCCGAAACTATATCAAATCCTGTGGGGATGAGTTTAATGGCGGGGACTGAATCTAAAAACAACGTGGAGAGCCAAAGTAAGTATAGATAAGCAGGCGGGTAATTTGAAAACTCCCCGTTTGCCAGCCCCATCAAACCGTTTTGTTTTAGAAAATCATACCAAGTTTGAATCAGCGCCAAATCGCCGTTGGGTAGCGGCAACGCTTGATAACGCACAAAGCATAAAATAAGCGTTAGAAAAAAACTTAATGCCAAGAATGGGCGTTGAATTAATCTCTTCATCTTTATTCCTGACTTTGCAAGACCCTTTGAAAGGCTTTCAATAGTAAGCCTCTTTGCTCAATCCCCGATTCTCCCAAATCGGAGATGGCGAGGTAAATTTTTTCTCTGCATCTGCTTAATAACCCGCTGGCCAGCCTGGCTAAGGTTTGTATTTCGGCTTCCACCTCATCGGCGTCTGTCCATACTCTTCCTTCTTGCCAGCCGCGCGATAAAACGTAGGGATGCGTGAGCGGTTGCGCGGGGCGTTGACTCCAGCCTGAGGCGCCAGGCTCCAGCCAAAACTGAATCGAAGCGGGGCGGTTCATCATCAAGAATGAATAAGCGGGCGCGATTAAAACCGCCTCTTTCTCTTCGCTGCGCCATGATTCTAAATATTGCGCGGCAATCACTCCGTCTTCCAGCATGGCAAAATATTCACGACCTAAATCAAACGAGGGCGTATCCATGCCGACGATGGAAGGCGACATCGCGTTGCGAAATTTTTTGATAGATTCAATTAAACTCGAAGCGACGCGAATCGCGTCTAAATTATCGTGAAAGCCAAAACCAGTTTGCGAGATTACTTCGCCGAATAATTTTCGTAAAAAGAAATCCAACGGGCTCGGGAAAGACGAACGATAATCTTCTATCCAATTACGAAGCAGGGTATATCTTTCGCCTAGCGAATATGTAATGCGTTCTTGAATATCGGGCTTTATTTCATCAAAGGTCGAAAGGCGAAAATCGCGCTGACGATAAACGATTTCGGTTAATAACTGCGCTCGAATTAAATCGGTATTGAGCGCAAACATGAAGGCTTGGGTCACGTCAAACTTTGTGGGGCGAATGCTCCAATGCGGGTGAGCCAGCGCCGATAGCGTGAGTAGGGTTTTGCTGGCGGGTTCATCTCTTAAGGAGCGCGATGGACGGTGCGTCCTCCATGGAATCTGTTCTGCGCTTAAACGGCTGGTAATCGAAAAACGCAAAGCGTCTGATAAATAGGGCGCCAGTATCACAATTTCAGACGGAGAAATGCGAGAATTAACGATTAGCGATTTGGTTTCGCTTACAACGGCGTCCACCATTTCGGGATGATATTTCTTCAAAATAAATTGCATCGCCGTTTCAGTATTCGCTTCAGGCGCAACTTCATTTCCTATAATAGCGTTCA
Organism: Anaerolineales bacterium; assembly: GCA_034434495.1. Lineage (GTDB taxonomy): Bacteria > Chloroflexota > Anaerolineae > Anaerolineales > Villigracilaceae > Villigracilis. The sequence continues at coordinate 9,561 of DAOTZE010000004.1, read as the reverse complement.
CCAACGACCTTGAAACCTCGCGGATGTTTTCGTTTTTCCAAACAAAACTTTCGTCGAGTTCAACGACCTCATCGCAATATTGCCGTAATTCGTAGCCTGTGCTTGGGTCTCCGCCGAGAAAGCTTCGATACCCTGCGTTTGTATCATACAGCAACAATGCCGACTCAAACGCGGGCAACCATTCGCGAATCACATCGTGCGCGCTGGGGGCGTCTTCTTCTACATTATCATAAATTAAATGACGATAGGAGCTGGTTAAATAATTGCGAACTTGGTCGTTTGTCCATAAATGCTTATTAAATATTTCCATTTGCAAAGAAAAATCTAACAAGTTGTGGTCGTAACAATATTGACGAAATAAATTGGCGCATTCTTGCGCGTCTTGATAAATATGTCTTTGACCCGCCTCGCCAAACCATGCCGCATCTAACCGCGAGCCTATTTCTGTATGCGAAAACCCCACCACCGCCGCTTTGTTTAAGTTATCCAATATTTGCGAATACAACCGATTGCGATGAATGGTGAGCGATTGAAAATAGCCATGTTCTTCGATTAATGGTCGCACCAAATGCGCCATGTAATATTGCGCGGTTTCTAGCGTTAAAAAAATGGGCGGTAAATCGGGGTGGCGAAACCCGGCTGGCTCGGCAATGAGGGGCCAGAACAAATCGCACATGCGTTTTGCCAGCCCGCCTATGGTGGCGGATGTGACTTCGCCGCCGGCGCCCCGCTCAGGTTGATATAAAAATTCAAGATACGGTTCTTGAAGCGTTCGCTGCGGCGTGAGCATAAGAATTGAATCGGCGGGGACGCCCTGCGATAGTAGATAGCGCATCCGCTCTACGCCTGCGGTTGTTTTGCCAACCCCGGCGTTTCCTTGCGCGAAGAGTTTTGAGTCGAGAGGAGAGGTACTTATCCGCTGTTGAGTCAGGTTGAGGCTTGGCATGAAGCGAGAATACAGGAGTGTGGAGGTTTTGTCAATAAAAAGACCATAGACGATGGACAATATAGACCGTTTGGTCTTTTCCGCCGTCTATGGTCAACGGTTTATCAAAAAATTTATTTCAATCCTTTGTTTTAACTTTCCTTTATCCCGAAGGCGTTGGCGTTTCTTCTGTTGTTGGCGTTTCTTCTGTTGGAATTTCTTCGGTGGGCGTTTCTTCAAAAAAGCCGCCGCCGAAATCATCGCCAAAGCCCACGCTGCATACCGCCACGTTATCGGAAGTTAAACATGAGTTCAGGCTTCCGCCGCTGACCAACCCCATCAGGGCAATGACATCGTCTTCTGAACCGGCGAGGATGACCAACCGATTGCCTTGATGGGTTGCCTCGAATAAAAGGAGCCCCATGCCGCTGGCGCTAACTTCGCCAAATTCAACCGTTTGTATCGCTCCGTTAAATTCAACGTCAAACCGATTAACTATCTCTTGCGTGTCTTCGTCTAATGAAAATGTGCCGATGATGATACTATCGCTAGCGGAAGGGATTTCATCTACAAAACGCATTTCAACATTGAGCAGTCGCATTGCAGATTGCAACCCGCTTAAGGCGGTAATTAAGTCTGTGTTCTTATTTAAGTCGGGCGTTATATAAATATGGGCGGTTTTCTCTGTGAAGAGGTATGGAAAGTTTTGTAAAGTGACGGTTTGATTGCCCTTTAACGCAAAATCGGCTAAGTTTGAAATGAAGGTCGTATTATCGGTATAGGCGCTATATGGCGAAGATAAAAACGTAAAATCGCCAAATGCGGCGACGTTGCCATCGGCGCTTAATGCCGCCCCGCCCTGATTTGGGTTATGCGCGTCGTTTATAGACGAGCGAGTGGTTTCTGAACTTGCCAGCAAAATCAACCCCGAAGCCGATTCAACGGAATGCGCGCCGTATAAAGCGATTTCTTGTAACCCAAAGGTTAACTCGTTTTTTCCAAACTCGTCAAACAACACGTTGCGAAAGTTGCCTTCATTCTCTTGCGTGTTGTAAAGATAATCGTTGTTTACGGTAATATCAAAAACATTGAGTAAAGAATTTGCCGCATTCGCGTCGCCGAGCGCGATTGGGTTTCCGCTGACGAAATCTATCGTAATCAAGTTTCGGTTTGCATCGGTAAAAACCAAAATCCTTCCGCCGCGTTCGGCAAAATTTTGCAGAGCCTGCGTCTCAAGGGCGGCGAACGGCAAAGTAGGCGAAATGGAAATAAACGCTTTGGCGCGCTTTAATTGAGATTCCAGCGAAAAAGAATCGTTGAGCGTTTCAATTTTTCCGCCGCGTTGTTGAATGGCGGATGTGAAAGCGGTAATTTCAGCCATGTTAAATTGGTTGCCATGCGTTTGGTCAATAATCACAACGCCGCCCATCCGCTCTACATCTTCGTTGTTTGCGTTTTCGCTTATAGGCGCTTCTGGAATTGCAAAAGAGGCAAAATCGGGGGTGGCGATTTCTGGTCGCTCTACCGCGCCACGATAAAACCATAATGTCCGCATGAGAATGGGCAGGAGCAAAGCGGCAAGCGCTATGTAAACATATTCTCGTTTCATCTTGTTTTGCTCCTTTATTATTGGTTCACTGGCAAGGGAGGAATATACAATAAATACATGCCAGGCTTATTGGGGTACGGCAATATCACGCCGTCTTCGCTTTGTATGAAGAAAATTTCATTAAACGTATTTACGCCTGCCAACGGGGCTAGGTCTTCCGCTTGGTAATGCGCCGCTTTGGCAAGTTCTGCGGCTTTGGCAATGGCTTCGGCTTCGCCGCCCAATTCATCCGCAATGCCGAGGCGTACTGCGTCGCTGCCGACCCAAATTTGCCCGCTAAAAATCACTTCAGGTCCAGCGTTTAATTTATCGCCGCGTCCTAACGTCACCGCTTCAAAAAAACCTTGCTTTACCATCTCAATTTGGCGCATATCCGAATCGCGCGGCGCGCCCCATAGTTTATACGGACCCGTTGTAATAATATCTTCAATAATAAATGGAGAAGGCGGCAAATACCCAATGACGCCGATGTTGCCGATTAAAGAAGTCGGCTTTACATAGATATAATCGGTATTGGCTGAAAGATAATACGCCCCGCTTGCCGCCATAGCGTTGACGGCGGTTACAACGGGTTTCTTTTCTCTTAGTTTTGTTAATTCAAAATACACGGCTTCGGTATCTACCACTGTGCCGCCGGGGCTTTCAAACACCAACACCACCGCCCGCACTTCAGAATGCTCCGCCGCGTATTGAATCTGTTTAATCATATTTTGGGCTGACCCCCCATAAATAGCATCTTCTAACCGAATCACCCCAATGACCGGTTTTGGCACGACCGAAGAAGCAAGGATTAAACCAATAATCAATGGAATGGCAACCCACAAAATTCCACCGCGAACCCTTTCCCAACTTGAATTCGTATCGCTCATAAAACGCTCCTTTGTTTAATGCCTATTCAGCATATACGAGAAAAGAGCCTTTGTCAATAAGGTTTATGAGTCAGTCGTGCTTTTTATACAATAGAGGTTGTTTGATAAAATGAATTAAAGTATATTTAACTCAATCAATCATTTCATTTATAAGGAGAAATTTTCTATGCCAACCCCAATTCGCGCTAGCGCAAAAGGTTCATTATCTGCCGGCAAGCCCACATCATACGTCAAGTTTTCAGATAAGTTAACCCAATCAATTGACGATATTCAAAAAATCATCGAATCGCATAAGCAGATGATTGACTCGATTCAAGAAGTGGCGCTCGAACTCACCTCGTCTATCGGCACATTGCACACGCTCACGGTGAAATATGCCCGCACCGCCAACCAAATTTTAGACGCGCTCTTGCCCATCCTCAAAAACTTGCCGCTTGTGCCAAAAAATGTGACGCAAATGCTGGTGAACTTAGAAGCCCTCACTCAAAAAATTATTGATAACGAAGCCAGCACCACCAAAACGATTAACGATGTGCGCGGCGGCTTGCAAAACGGCGATGTGAATAAACTAAAAGCCCATGCGGGTCAACTTCAAAATGTCACCAAGACCATCACCTCAATTATCCCCAAAGGATAAAGCCGCCTCTTTCCATCGGGGAAGGCTGAACCTGTTTCCTCAACAGTTTCCTTGCCGCAAAAGGGCTGTGAGGTTTTGTCTCGTCGCGTAAAATCTGTTGACAGACCAGCCGACCCGCATGTATAATACAGCCCGCAATCGCCCCAGAGCAATCTGCTGGGGCAATTGTTCTGTAACCTTAACCAGCTTCCCCGCAAACAGGCGATGAGCGCGCGAACTCCGCAGGTTGGGCGGCGAAGTGAATGACTGGAGATAAAAAAATGAGATTTGCAATCGTTGAAAGCGGCGGCAAGCAGTATCGTGCCGTCGAAGGCGTTACGATAGACGTAGACCGCCTTGCCCATGAAGTGGGTAAAACATTTGATTTTGAGCGTGTCTTGCTTATGGCAGACGGCGACTCTGTGATGGTTGGCAAGCCAACCATTAGCGGGATTAAAGTCTCCGCGACGGTGTTGGAGCATGTCAAAGGTCCCAAGTTAATTTCTTTCAAATATCGTCCGAAAAAACGCATTCGCGTTAAGACGGGACATCGCGCTCAATATACGCGCTTGATGATTGAATTTATTGGCAAGCCAGGCGAAGAACGCAAGGTTGAGAAGAAGGTCGCCAAGCCTGAAAAGGTTGAGGCGAAAGAAGAAGCCAAAGCGGAGAAGCAGGCAAAACCTAAGAAAGAAGCGGCAAAGCCTGAGAAGAAATCCGCCTCAACGGCGAAGAAGTCAACTTCCAAAAAGAGTGAAAAGAAGTAGAGGTAGAAATGGCACATAAAGTAGGCGGCGGTTCGAGCCGCAATGGACGAGATAGTAACGCGCAACGTTTGGGCGTGAAGCGCTATGCTGGGCAGTTTGTGCTGGCGGGCAATATTTTGGTGCGCCAACGCGGCACGAAAATTAAGCCCGGTCTGAATGTGATGGTGGGCAAAGACGATACCTTGTTTGCCACTGCCGACGGCGTGGTGATGTTTGATGTGTATCACGGTAAGAAGCGCGTCAATATTATTCCCGCTGAGGTGAAGTAATGAAAGCCGATATTCACCCCACTGTATATGAAGCCAAAGTGACTTGCGCCTCGTGCGGCAATACTTGGGTAACGACATCTACCAAAAAAGAATTGCGCGTGGATGTTTGCTCGAATTGCCATCCGTTTTATACGGGCGAGTCGGCGAAGTTGTTGGATGTGGAAGGGCAAGTGGACCGCTTTTATAAGAAGGTGAGTGCGGCGCAAACCTTTGCCGAGCAACAAAAAGCGCGCCAAGAATCTTTGGTGGTGACGAATCGTTCGGTGGACGATTTGACCTTAACCCCGCGCGCTACCGACGCTTTGAAGAAGGCGGGCATTTTGACGATTGGTCAGGTGCTTGAAAAACTCGCCGAAGGCGAGGCGACTTTGACTTCGATTGTCGGCTTTGGTCAATCGGCATTAACGAGTACGAAAAAGAAACTGCGCGCTTTAGGCGTTGAACTTCCTGAAGCGAAAAAGGCTGAAAAAGCCGAAGCGGCTGAATAATTTTCAGGTAAACTTATAGGCAGATGTGAAAACATCTGCCTATTTTTTTGAATTGGAGATTTTGATGCGTCATACACATGGTTCGGTGGAAGTGGTTTGTGGTTCGATGTTTAGCGGTAAGACCGATGAATTAATTCGTAGATTGGTGCGCGCTACGATTGCGAAACAAAAAGTGCAAGTGTTTAAGCCGGCCATTGATATTCGCTATGCGGTGGAAAAAGTGGCTTCTCATGCGGGGGCAACGTATGACGCAATTCCCGTAGAAAAAGCGGCAGAGATTCGCGCTAAGTTAGACAAAGATACAACCGTGGTGGGGATTGATGAAGCCCAATTTTTTGATTCAGAAATTGTAGAAGTGGTGAAAGAATTAGCAACAAAAGGCGTGCGTGTGATTGTGGCTGGCTTAGATACTGATTTTCGCGGCGAGCCGTTTGGCTCTATGCCTATCTTAATGGCAGAGGCGGAGGATGTGTTGAAACTTCATGCGATTTGTATGGTATGCGGCGATGAAGCCTCACGCACGCAAAGATTGGTGAATGGCAAGCCCGCTCGTTATGACGACCCTGTGGTGATTGTCGGCGCTTCGGAGTTGTACGAGGCGAGATGTAGAGTGCACCATGAAGTGCCGAGATAATTTCAAATATTTCGTTGATTAATTTTTTCCTAACAAACTTGTATATAAAATTGCCTTGTTTGTAAAAAGCCTCGTGGATATAATGTGAGATAAGTTTTTGCATTGAGGGATTTTTGTATGCCTAAACCAAACCAAACCAAACCCTAAAGCATTTATTGCATTAATTATTCTTGCCTTCACGCTGGGATTTTTCACGCCAGTTTTAGCGGACTATCTTGGACCTGATAGAACCGTCACCACTGCCAGCGAAGTGTGCAAAGTGGTATTACGCGAATGTATGTATGTTGCCGCAAAAGGAGACTATCGTTATCATAAAGTAGATGAGTGGTCATGCGCCAGCGAAGGCAAAGAATGGTTATCGTACCCAAGCCTGCCGTCTTCACAAGGCTGTTTTAATCTAACAGTAGGCGACCAATATTGGGAAAAAGAATACAGCGTGGTCACTACCACCGTCACCCACCCCGAAGCGAGGATTAGCGGCGCATTACAAAACTGCACGCTGCAAAACGGCTGGTGTGTGACGCCGCCGCAATTAGAACTCACCGCCAATGAACCGCTCGCCAGTCATCAAATCATATTAATTGAAGGCACACGCAACAATGAAATCTTCGCCTGCCCCGAATTTCAAACCAGTTGTCAAATCCCCTTGTTGGAAGGGCAAAACAATTTTGAATATTGGGCGTTATCCTCATGGGGCGACAGTTCGCGCAAAGGCGCGATGAGCGTCAAAGTGGATACCGTCGCGCCCAATCTAAATTTAGTAGTGAACGGCGCACTTGGACAAAACAATTGGTATGTTTCAGATACTATCATCACTGCCGAAGGCGCAGACGAAACGTCGGGCGTTTATGAAAAAGTTTTATCTCTTGATAATGGAACAACATGGATACCTTCTACAACATTAACCGATGGGGTGTATCAAGTGGATATAAAAGTAACGGATAACGCTTACAACGTCTCTACCGCTTCGACCTCCCTTCAAGTGGATACGGTCACCCCAACTTTATCTTTAAGTGTTAGCGGTACAAAAGGCGACAACAATTACTACATTTCAAAACCGAAAATCACAGCCACAGCCTTTGATGCAACTTCTGGGGTGGCTTTAGTCCAAGCCAAAATAGATAATGGCAATTGGATTGATGCCAGTGAAATCACAATAGAAGATGGCATTCATACCTACCAGTTTAGAGTATACGATAACGCTGGCAACATGACCGAAACACCAGTTCAAAATATCAAAGTAGATACCATTCCACCGACTGTTGAAGCGGCTGCAGAAATCAACTTAGGTGAAACCATCTATTACACTTTACGAGATAACGGCAGCGGCTTGTGGATAGAACGCATCGTCATTGAAGATGAAGACGAGAAATATAAAAAGATAGTTTGGGTACAAGAAATTTCAGGAAATAAAATCGAAGGCGATATTTTATGGGACGGAAAATTTGCCGATAAAACCTCAGCAAGCGTGGGTGAATATTTCATCACCTTCAAAATTTCAGACCGCGCGGGCAACGAAACGTTTTACGCCACCGTTGTGAATGTTAATCCGCTGAGTTATTTTCAAACCATTCCTGAATTTATACCGCCAGAAAGTGTAGAAACAAGTAACGAGAGTACGAGTAACGAGCAAGCGCCAGAGCAAAGTTTTGGCGGAACAACAGCACAAACAGGGAATCTATCTACAATGCGCAAGTTAGAATTTGGCAGTTCTACCACAGCAAGTACAAACACTACAACCAACACAACTTCAAATATACTATGGGGAACCGCCGCAGCGGCGGTGATTGGTATGGCAACTGCGTATGCTTTGGAACAGCAAAAGAAACGCGAAGAGGAAGAAGCGGCGCAACTCGCCCAGATGACCGCCGAAGCGGAAGCGAAAAATGCGGCGGTGGAAGCGGGTAGAATAGCGCTGATGGAGCAATTGAAGATACGCAATTGGCAGGCAGGCAAAGATATGCTGGATGCGTGGATTGAGGTGTTAGAAGCGCAAGGCGCAAGCCCTGAGCAGATAGATGACTTGCGAGAACAAGCTGCTACGCAAGGCTTGAGGGTGGCGCACGATACTGCGGGCTTGTTGGCTATTGCTATGCAAGAACAAAATACCAATGTCGGTGGTGGAAAGCCATTGGCAATCCCTGCAAATGATGAAATAACTCCACCTATTGATAATTGCAATGTCAATTATTGCGAAGTATACATCCCTAATGATGTTAAGTATTTAGATAAGGTTGATTTATATTTTGATTCTGCTTATTGGGGCGTTATTGGCATAGGCGTTGTTGGGGGATACGCTATCGGCGGTCTTCCTGGGGCGATAATAGGTGGAGCATATGCATGGTATGAAGCAAGCGTTATAGATGAAGTAAGAAATGAGATTCATAATGCCGCAAATAGTGGCAATCCTTTAATAGTGGGCGCTCCATCAACTTATCTAGGTATTGCCATTGATGGACAAGGGGATAACAGAGGTACTGTAGTTAATACCCCAATAGCTTTTCTTGTAATGTATAGCATTTTTTATGAAGAGATTAATAATTTATTTTTCTCGCCATAGTATTTCTGGTTTTTGCCTTTTTTTCTAAAACTTATTTTAACTCTACTAAAGGATATTTTGTTTTGAAGATAGCGCTGATGGAATATAAATATGAAAAAGATTTTTGTTAAAAATATTTTTACCATATTTTTTGTGGCAGGAGGTTTTTTGGGTCTATATTTATATAACCTTACTCTAAATTTAATATTCAAGAAGAATTTTTTAGTAACGATTCTTCGTTTACTTCATAAGTCTACTACAACAGAAACGCTTATAATATTGTATTTCTTGTTGTTTGTGCTAGGTGGCATTTTATTTTTCTTAAGGCGATGGATTAAATTAAATATAAAGTTAATTTTTAATTTAAAAGAAGTCACACTAATTCTTTCTTTAAAGACACTTATTGCTGGTTTTACTTTTGCTTATATATTAATTACAATTTTATGGACCATTGTAATGATAATAATTAAGACATTTATGTCATGATAACGGCTTATGCGTTGGAACAACAAAAGAAACGCGAAGAGGAAGAAGCCGCCCAAATCGCCCAGGTGACCGCCGAAGTGGAAGTGAAAAACGCGGCGATAGAAGCGGGTAGAATAGCGATGATGAGCAATGATGCGGAATTGCTTGCAAGGACGAGTCATACGCAAGGCGAAAGATAAATACAACAACCTCTCTGACGTGGAGGCAGAGATGGGGAGGGTTATCCCTGTCACGGCGTATGCGCCGCTGGGGTATGTGGATGAGGAGGAAGATGTGTTTATCCAAAATACAGTAAACGAACAGTATGGAAAATTTTATATAATTCTGAATGCCTTATTAGAACCACTGATTGGCGCGGG
>DAOTZE010000003.1:0-211713 GCA_034434495.1 Anaerolineales bacterium | reverse complement strand
CAGTTTTATGGCGCAATGTTCGGTTTGGTATGCGGGTTGGTTATTGCATTTGCAGTAGGGTATTGGGTGAGAAAAGGCATATCAAAAATAATCGTATAAATCTTGTAAAGATATTCTATCGAATATGGTGAGGAAAAAGCGAGGCAAATCGTACAATCTATCCATATGAAAAGCAGATTGCAATGACATTGAATTTACGGCAACCACTGCGGCAAGATACCATTTGTCAAAAACTTTGGAGAGTCAAATCCATCTTGCCAGTATGCAATTTCAGGGGCGTTTACGCCTTTCAAACGAAATTGTTGAAAGACTAAAGCGCTTCCATAAGCGTCCCATTGAGGTGAGTTATAAGTATATTCAGGTTCGTTGGCAATCAAAATTCCATCCAAACGGGCGGGATTAAACATCCACAACACTTGAGCAGGTTGTTCTTCACTGAGTCGAAATCCCATCACCGCCCGTTCTTCAAGCGATGACCATGCCAACGAATAATAACCATAATCTTGGTCGTCATTTTCGCCGATTAAAGTTATCGTTTCGTTCAACTTCAAATCTGCCAAGCGGACTTGCGTGCGAAATCCTTCTTCGGTTTGACGAATGATTGTAAACATCAACTTCGTTGAATCAGGCGACCATACAACGGGTCCACCAGTATTCGATGGAAAAACAAATTGCTGATTTGTAGATAAATCAAATAAATTAATTAAATCCGCCAAACCATCAAATGAAATTAACTTTTTAGAATCAGGCGACCATGACGGGTTATATCCCAACACTTGTTGGTCTGCATATACTGGGTTATTCAAACCATTTTCTAAATTCAATAACCAAACACGCGGCGAACCATACGGAATATCAGGCGTTGGTCCTGCTGATTCACGCGAATACGCAATGTATTTTGCGTCAGGCGAAATAGATGGCACAGTACACCTATCAAGTCCACAGTCAAGAAGAAGCGATTGTTCATTTCCATCACGATTCACTTTCCACAAATCCACGCCGCCATTTTTATTCAATGTTGTAAACACAATAAAGTCGCCGTTTGTCGCCGCATCAAAAGATAAAACCTTTATATCTTCACTCGTTAATCGTTTTGGTTCATTGCCATTCAAATCAATCGTCCATACACCGCTTTGATTCGCATCCGTAAACATATATGCCACCAAAGGCTCACGCACAGAAAAATTCCAACTGCGAGAATTTTTTATTTCACCGCCGCTTGCATTAATCACGCCCGCGCTTACCGTCAACGTGTAATTTGTATTTAACGCAAACGGCTTGATTGGAACAAAATACACCGTGCGCTCATTCATCCATTCTAAATAACCTTCATGCACAGGATTCATCGTAATAAGGTCAAACGCCATTTCTGTGTTAACTGATTCGGAAAATGTGATTTGAATTTTTTGATACGGACTCACGCCTCTTCCTTCGGGGATATTGACCGCAACGCGGACGCCTGCGCTTTCGCCCCAAGCAACAACCCCCAAGATTATCGCCAATAAAATCAGCAAAATGCTGATGGCAACTTTATCGAAAGAGAGAGTTGTTATTTTCATAATTTATAAATTAATAACCGTCATTGCGAGGAGGTTGCGAAGCAACCAACGAGGCAATCTTATAATTCGGTTGGAGATTGCTTCGTCAAGACGGTTCACGTCTTTCCTTGCAATGACGAAAACAAATACTACGGAAACAAATACGGTCTTTCAGGCGCTGGAACTTCTTGCACAGACTCAGCCACAATCAACGGAACATTTCTATCGTCAATCACAATCGCTTCAATTGTGCCTTTCACCTGTACCCAAGCATCTTGTTCAAGTGAAGATAAATCATTCCATTGCACAGGCATGGCAATGGCGAATCCATCCGCCGCGCAACAAGAGACGACAAAGCGACTGACATAAAATTGATTTTCGCCTAAGGTTTCGTCAAAATATACAAATCCAATCACAGAGGCGGTCTGACCTGAAAATTGTGTCACATTATCGTTGTAATTAAATAACTTCAGCCAATCTAAAATATTTCTTTCTTCCGACTCGGTTTCAAATAATTGCGCCGATGATTCGGCGCTGACCAAAGGCGCATTGGTGTTAAATCCTTTGCTGGTAAATGCCGATGAATCTAAGGGGCGTGGCGGAATCAAAACCCCAATCAACAACGGAATCAACATCGCCCACAAACCTGCGGGGGAATGTTCATGGTCGTGATGATGTTCGTGTTCTTCATTATCTTCATCTTCTGCGCGTGAACGGCGTACTTCCGCGAAAACCGTCTGCGCCAAAATGGCGAGGAATAAAATCCCAAACAATGTTAATGGAATGAAACGGGCATTGATGTACCAAGTGAGTTGTCCGTTTATGGCTTTGGACGCAAAGAAAATGCACAAGCCTAAGAGGATTAATCCTTGAAAGGAACGCGCCATGCGGTGAGACATTTTTTCTCCATAGTGTCATTTTCCTAAATAATTAAACAACAAGCCTGCCAACAAACTCATCATAAACGGAATGGCGATAATGTAAATAACAGCGCGGCGTTTGAAAACTTGCGCGTACATCATCACGCTTTTAATATCAACCATTGGACCAAACACTAAAAATGAAAGAATCGAGCCGAAACTAAATGTGCCAACGAATCCGAGAGCCACAAATGAATCCACAGTTGAACAAATTGAAAGCAAGACGGCTAACAACAACATAATCAACACGGAGAGAATTGGTCCGCTGCCAATGGCAAGCAAAGTGGATTGTGAAACAAACGTCTGCAAGCCTGCCGCCAGGGTTGCGCCTAACACAAGATAACGCCCCATATCAAAAAACTCATCTACTGTGATTAATAAGGCTTGGCGAATTTTTTCTGTTACAGATTTATCTTTGTATGAATGTTCATGTTCGTGTGAATCAAAAACGGTTTTCAAAACATTGCTTGAATCTTTTTCAACAGAAAATACCAACCCAACCGTTACAGCGATGATGAGGCTAAGAAAAAATCTCCAGAACAGCATATCCGCCCACCCGAAGGCTGAAGCGGCGCTGAATAGCACAATCGGATTCAACACGGGCGCGGCAAGTAGAAATGAAATCCCTGCCGAAAGCGGTAATCCTTTTTTGAATAATCTGCGCGTGAGTGGAACGACTCCACATTCACACACGGGAAAAATTATGCCCATCATTGCGCCTGTGATGGATGACGCGGCGGGACGCTTCGAAACCCAACGGGCAATTTGGTCTCTGTCGGTGAACACTTCCACTAAGCCTGAGGCAAGTGTGCCGAGCAATAAATATGGCACGGCTTCGACAAAGATGCCAAGAAACACGGTGGCAAAAACGTTGAGTCTATCTGCCAGCCATGAAAAAAACGCGGCAGGAATCATACTCGACGCTGTGACGATTAAGATGGCGCTTGAGATAATGACAATTAAGTTGCGCGATGGGCGAATGGTTGTGGTTTGCACGAGAAAATTATAACGATAAAAGATGAAGGTTTGTTAAAAAAACAACAGGCTCGCCGAAGAGCCTGCGTAGCGATTGAGATGGGATTAGGAAGCGTTATGAAGGTATTTTTTTTCTAAGGCTCGAATTTTATCTAACCGCCCTGTGAAGTTTGAAAGCAACGTACTCAGGTAACGCGCAAATAGAAGCGCGGTTTCTTTTTCGTGATTGGAAAAGGGCGAGAATGTGGTTCGTGAAAGCGAGAGGATGCCGAAAGGCTCATTGAGATAGTGAAGCGGAACGCCCATCCATGAGCGGGTGTTGTGGGGCGTATCTCGATTTATCCATGCGGGCGTCATGCTCACGTCTTCTAGCACAGAGGTTTGATTGGTTTGGAGGATGGCGCGATAAATGCTGAAGCGGTTGAGCGGCTCGTAATAATTCAAAACGAGGTCATGCTCTTTGAGCGCGTCAAATTCTGGGCGATGCTGTAACAGGATGCGCGCGTGATGCGTAGGCACAACTTTGCTTAGGCTTTCCATAATGAGGTCAACCGCTGAATATAAGTTTGCATGAGGGTTTGAGACGAGCGTTTCGATACTGTTGATAGAACTGGAGATTCCGCTTAAATTGCTGGATAACTGAGATTGACTGAGCAGCAACACATACATATCTAAGAGGCGCAAGGTTTTATCTTCAAATTCGATAATAATTGGGTCGTAAATAAAACTTTGCGGGCGCGCCAGCGCTAGGCGTACCGCCATGTTGATAGGGACATGATTTTGCAAAATAAACTTATGGGCGGCGAATTCTTTTTCTAACTCAACAATAGGCTTTCTAAAAAATAGCTCCACCCCGTACCGATGTCCTAGCCGTTCAAACATTTTATGGCGCGCAATCACGCCGATAGATTTATTGTTTTTTATAATAATCACGCCTGGCACGTCTGGGTTTTTTTCAAGATAAGCCGAGACTTCTTCCGTAAGCGTTTCTTCGGAGACGGCATAATTTGACAACGGCAAATCGCCGATGTTGACGGGGACGGGAATTTTCCCTGTTGGGAAAATATTGAAGTAATATGGGGTTGGCTCTTTTTTCATAAACGCAGAGATTATAAATAGAGCCGCTTAACTGTTTTTGAACCCCTGATTAACAATCGTTAAAATGCGCCGTTTGATATAGATTTGAAATGATAAAAAGCCTGCGCATTAGGCTTTTATGGCGGAATAAGCCTGTTTAACCAAACGACTTTACCGCCGTGTTTACATCTTTATACACTTCCAAAAACTGCTTCAAGCCGACGACGTCCAGCGTTTGTTCTACGGCAGGTTGCGGGTTTACCAATTTGACGTGGTCTTTTACTGAAATATCTTGTTTTGGGTTTAATGAACGAAAGACGGGTCTGCCGCTGCCTTTAGTTTGAGTCATTTGCCCGGAAAAGATGCGGGCAATGGTATGCAACGCCATTAATCCCGCGCTGCTGATGTAAGGTACTTTCTCAAGGTCAAGCGCTAAATGACGCGCGCCGTCGTTGTAGGCTTCTTGGGCTTTGTCAATGATAGCAGTGTAGTTAGAAGCGTCAATATCGCCTGTTAAGCGAATCACGGTTACTTGCCCTTGTTTTGAAAATGTAATTTGCATTTGTTCTCCGTATTCCCTCACCCTGCCCTTGCCGAAAAGGGAGAGGGGTCTCCCTTCCTACATTTTTTGGGCAGGGCTGGGGATGGGGGGATTTTATCTAAAATTAAATTCTTCAAAATGGATATTCTCTGCTGGCACGCCCGCTTCTAAAAACGCTTGCTCAAAGGCTTGAATCATCGGGAAGGGTCCGCACATATAAACGTGGTGTTGGGTCACGTCGCCGCCTGCGTTTTTGACAATTTCTTCCACTTTCAGAGAGCCGTGAATAGATGAAAAACGAATTTTTGATTTTAGTTTAGGGTGCGCCTTTGCAATGGCGGTAATTTCATCAGCAAACACCGCTTCTTCGGGGTGCCGCACGGTGTAATAAAAGTGGACGTCGTGTTTCAGTTCTTTGTTTTTTAAGTCTCGCAAGAAAGAGAGGAACGGCGTAATGCCGATTCCGCCCGCCACCCAAATTTGTTTTTCGCCGCCCGATTTGTAATTGAACAGCCCATACGCGCCTTCAATCGTTGCGTCTGAACCTTCTTTGAGGTTATCAAAAAGATGGCGGGTGTAATCTCCCGATGCCTTAATCGTGAGGCGAATGACATCTTCATGCGGCGCGCTTGAAATTGTAAAGGGATGAGATTCGCTCAAAATTTTATCGCCTGAAAATCTTACAAACATAAATTGACCCGCGTGTATATGCTTAATCGGCTCGCCTTTGGCGCGGAGCGTCACTTCTGTGGTTGAGCCGTTGGGGTGCTTCACCGCCTCTACCGTATAAGGAACGTATTTTTTGAAAAATCTTCCAAATACTTCGGTATAAAGATAAGAGCCGATGCCAAGAAAAACAAAAATCTGATTCCAGTTAATAGCCGGCGTAGAAGGCGCATTGACCGTAATGGAATGCACATATCCTAAAATAAAAAAGACGCCGATAAACCCGTGCAATCTTTTCCAGCCTTCGTAGGTCTGACCTGTTAACCGATTCAAAAAGGGAATGCGAGGCGAAAGCGTGGGCAGGACAATGGCAAGAATGCCTAAAAAGGCGACAATGCCGAGATAGTTGCCAAGCCCAAAGTTATCAATATGAATCGGCACAATTAAGATATGCGTAAACAATAACAAAAAAGCGGATGTGGACGTGCGCCGATGCGTTTGATACATTTTATCTAAACCGCCAAAGAACGGCTCTGCCCAGCGCGGGCGCGTGGATAAAAATAATGAAAACGACATCAACACAATCATGGTAGAGCCGATGGTCATGCCCACATGATAGCGTTCATAATTTTCAACGCCAGCGGGGTCGGGCGGAAAAATAGACCAAACCAATATGGTTACAATCACTAATGCAATAAAAATTATGTTGCCAAGATTATTTCGTTTCATATTCATCGCCTTGTGTATGCGTCATTTTGCAGATTTCCTCGAAAATGGACGCGTTGAAACCGACCTACGGAACTATCAATTAAAAAGAAGCAATGGCTTTTTGTTTATCGGTGAAAATTTCAAACAATGTTGAAAAACCTACCATCTCCAGCACGTTTAACACTTCGGGGCGCGGGTTTAATAATTTCACGTTTTTTTGCACGCCGCTTTCTCGCGTGCGGTCAACCGATTTTAATGCCGCCCAACCCTGTTCTGTATCTGGCAAGGTTTCGCCTTTAGAGAGCAACGCCATAAAATGCAAAGCCACTAAGCCCGCGCTTGAAATATAGTTTAGGTCGCTTAAATCTAAGAGCATGTTTTTTGCGCCTGCGTTATAAGCGTTTTGCGCCTCTTTGATTAATTCCTGATACGATTGCCCGTCTAACGCGCCGCTTACTTTAATGATGGTCACATCGTTTTCTTTTGAAACATCTAGGTTCAACATTGCAATCTCCTCTTTTATTTGAATTATAAACCCGCTTTTCTTCGCAAGCGCGCCAGGCGATGGTCAATTTCTCCTAGCCAGTGTTTGCGCGCATATTCCGGCGCTTGCGCTTTTTCCGCTTCGCTTCTTGCGGCGTTTGCCCACATCAAGGCGTTTTTTGCGTCTTTCAATGTGTGTTCGTAATATTTTGATAATTCAATTTGGGCGTAGATATGGCGTTTACTCGCCGCCTCTTGCCACAACTGGACGGCTTGATTCAAATCTCCGCGCCGCTTTTGTAAGATGGACAAGCGCTTCACCGCTACGGCGAAATCTGATTCTGCCAGCCCCAACTCAAGCCCCCGCTCATATAGTCTTGCCGCTTCGTCCCAATGTTTCAAATCTTCAAATAATTTTCCTAAGGCAATAAAATCTAAACCGTGTTCTACCCGCCCGTTATATGGATTCTCTAACGTTTCGCTGATGTGACCCAATAACGCCGCCATCGCCGCTACATCCATCGCATTGTGATAAAAAACGCCCGCCAGTGGGTTCGCGTCTCCCGTTCTTAGGTAATCAAAATAAAGCCAAGGGATTTCGTAGCCCGGAACTTCTTCGGACGTTCTGGTAAAGCCTAGCACATGCTCTTCAAGGTATTTCAAAGCGCGAGAGGGGAGGCGCTCTCGCCATAACCTGCGGGCAAGCGGAAGTAAGTCAATGTGTGCGTAATTCTTAAATGGAACGGGGATTCTGTGTAAAGAGTAACGGGTGATAAGCAGTGGCGCGTCAAACGATTTGCCGTTAAACGTCACCAAGCCTTCGCACGGCGCAAGGAAATGAATCAGCGCTTCGAGCATGGCTGGCTCTTCGGCGGGGTCGCGCATGAAGAATTGTTTGAGGACGAATTTATCGTCAATAAATCTGGCTACGCCGATTAAGAAGGCGTATGTGCCAGTTCCGCCGCTTACGCCTGACGTTTCTGTATCTAAAAATGCGAACTTGGTGATGGGGAATTGGGCGATACGTTCGTCTTTTGTAATTTGAGCAATGATAGAAAGCGGAAAGTGAGATTTTGCAGGGGCGTTGCCGTGCAGATAGGTTTCGTCAAAAACTTGTTCGGCGACGAAGGTTTCGCCAAAGGCGTTGGAAACAATGTCTCCCCGAAGAATCGATTCGATGGAAACCGAAGCAGGTTTCCCCGTAGGCGGAGGCGCGAGCGTGTTCGCCGTCTTTACGCCCAGCGACTTTAATTTATCTGCAAGGGATGCCATGCAGAGTATTTTATCGCATCATCCTGAGCGAGGTTTTACCAAATCTTAATTTGCGCGATGAGGTTGATATGTTTTTCGCTGATGGGTTTGGCGATGATGAATAACCTGCCCCAACTTAAGTTTCCGTCTTTTTCAATGCAGGTTTGCAGGGCGACATGATATTCGCCGCGATAGACTTTGTTAAAGAGACTTTCGGCGGTTAAGAATTCTTCGGTTTTTACGTCTATAAAATTGCTATACGGGCTGAGCGGGGCGGTGGCTTTGTATTGCAAAAGTTCTTCGACATAAAAATTTTCAATGCGTCCATCGCCATAAACCAGCGTGATAATATCGCCCGCTTTGAGTTGTGAAAAATTTGCGCCGGCTAAATAGTTGTGCGCCAGCAAGCCAATGTTGCCCACCTCGGTTGCAATGCTAAATTGTGTGACGACGTTTGCTTCGGAAGAAACATAAGCGGGGTTGCCGTAAGGTTGTTGCACGATGGGGTATGCCATTACGCCATGCACATATATTCCGCGCAGGGCTTCGGGGTTGCCGTCTTTTACAGATTCTACAAATGAAGAAAAAGAGGGAATGGGGTTTGATGTTTCATCGGCGCGGGCTGGTGTGAATGAAAACAGCGAGCTGATGAAAACGCTACCCAGAGCGATACTTAATATTTGTTTTTTGATTCTGGATGCCATATAAAACTCCTTGAGAGCGAGCATCCAGTATTAGGAGGCTCGTTTTCGGCGGCTTGGCTGTCGTGACCGTTATCGGTTTTAGACCCATAGCTTTGCGTCCCTGCCTTTCGGACAGGTTTGCCATTGTCGGAACGATTCCGTGTTGTAAGGCGCAAAAAAAACAGGCTTGACGTTGCGCCAAGCCTGCAGAGGATTGTGATTTTGAAAGCGTGATGTTATCTTCGGCGGCTTGGCAACCATTGTTGCATGAGCAACTTTAGGTCCATGGCTTTGCGTCGCTGGCTTTCGCCAGTTTTGCTATTATCGGATTTCCGCTCGGAGTATATACCCAAACTGATGTTTTTCGGTTTTCATTTTGGTAATGTGACTTATTACTTTTGTTAGCCCGATTGCCCACTTTGCACTTTGACTGTTTCTTGCTACACTTGACTAACAGAAACAGGTTTATGCTTGAATAAAAAACACCTTCCCATTTGGTTAAAACTTTTATACGGTTCCGGCGATTTAGGCATATCGGGCATTGGCATGATGCGCTCGATTTTTTACGCTATTTATTTAACCGACGTCGTCGGGATTGAGCCGCGCCTCGCTTCGTTAGGCGCGTTGGTGGGCGTGATTTGGGACGCCATCAATGACCCGATTATTGGCACATTGAGCGACCGAGTTAAATCTAAACTTGGGCGAAGACGCCCGTTTTTATTGTGGTTTGCGTTTCCGTTTGGCTTAAGTTTTGTGATGTTATGGTCGGCGCCGAATTGGGAAAGCCAAATTGGTTTGTTGATTTATGTGACTTTAGCATTTATGATTTCAGATACGTTGACGACTTTGGTGGCGGTGCCGTTTCTTTCGTTAACGCCCGAATTGACGCAAGATTATGATGAACGAACTTCGCTTTCGAGTTTTCGTTCTTTCTTTCAATTATTTGCGGCAATGTCGGTGGTGGTGA
Source organism: Anaerolineales bacterium (assembly GCA_034434495.1). Taxonomy (GTDB): domain Bacteria; phylum Chloroflexota; class Anaerolineae; order Anaerolineales; family Villigracilaceae; genus Villigracilis. The sequence goes on along the minus strand of DAOTZE010000003.1, from coordinate 201,904 downwards.
CTGCGCCCATGATTGTGGATGCAGTCATGTTAAATGGGGGAAGCCAGCAACAAGGGTTTATCACAGCGGGCGCTGTGTTTGGGGCGATTGGCTCGCTTCCGTTGTTTTTGATTGGGCTATTTGTTCGAGAGAAATTCGCCTCGCGTGAAGAAGAGCCGCTTTCTTTTAGAGAACGTTTGAAGATGGCTTGGGCAAATATCCCTTTTCGATATGCGGCGGGGATTTACATGTTCAACTGGTCGGCGGTGGATATGGTAGCCATCACGTTTCCTTTCTTCCTTTTATATTGGGTGGCAGAAGGAAACTTGCTTGCTAAAGTAAACTTTCTCGGCATTGACCTTGCGCTTGAGTCGGCATTCTTCGGCGTGTTGATGTCGGTTTGTATTTTATTCATTCCGTTTTGGTTATGGATGGCGAAACGATTTAATAAAATCAAAGCCTATATTATCGGAATGATTTGCTGGGTGATTGCCGAAATTTTAATTTTCACGGTTCAACCCGGCGAGATGAATTACTTGTTATGGCTGGCGGCGTTTGCGGGGGTTGGCGTCTCTGCCGCGTATATTTTGCCCGATTCAATTTTGCCTGACGTAATTGAATGGGATGAATTGAAAACACATCGCCGACAAGAAGGTGTGTATTATGGCATTCGCACTTTGATACGTAAATTGACGGGCGCGGGTGTGATATTTGTGACTTTGCAAATTTTAGGTTGGTCTGGTTACGTCACCCCGCCAGAGGGTGTGACTCAATTTACGCAACCCGATGCGGCTTTGTTTATGATTCGTTTAATGGTGACTTTTATCGGCGCGGCGATTGTCTCTGGCACAATTTTGTTGGCATGGTCATACCCATTGACGAGAGAAAAGTATGACCGAATCAAAAAGTTATTAGCCATTCGTCGAAAGAAAACGATATAAAAAATAATCGGAACACGGCTAAACGCGGAGAAAAAAGTAGCGTTCATTAGCGTCCCAAAATAAAAAAAACGCGGAAAGCGCATAACGCCTCCGCGTTTGACCTGAAATTTGAAACCTGCAACCTTTATATCATCGTCGGTTCTTCATATTTCCCGAATACTTTCGTCATCACGCCAATCATTTCGCCAAGCGTACAATACGCGCGCACACAATCCATAATATAGGGCATGGTATTCTCTGTGCCTTCACAAGCGATTCGTAAAGCGTCTAAAGTCTGACCGACTCGCCCGCTATCGCGATTCTTTTTCACTTCTTGAATACGCTTCACTTGTCGGCTGTATCCGTTGGGGTCCATTTGTAAAATTGGAATGCTCAGCGGTTTGTTTTCGGTATAAGCGTTTACCCCTACAATTTTTCTTATGCCCTCGTCAATTTCTCTTTGATAACGATACGCCGCATCCGAAATTTCGCTTTGCATGAATCCTTTTTCAATGGCAGGGATAACGCCGCCTAACTCTTCAATCCGCTTGAAATAGGCATACGCGTCTCTCTCCATTCGGTTTGTTTGCGCTTCGACAAAGTAACTACCCCCAAGCGGGTCAACCGTGTTTGCCACGCCAGATTCTTCGGCAATGATTTGTTGCGTGCGCAAGGCGATTGTTACGGCATGTTCAGACGGCAACGCTAAGGCTTCGTCTAACGAATTCGTATGCAAACTTTGCGTTCCGCCCAACACTGCGGCGAGCGCTTGAATTGCAACTCTAACAACATTATTTTCAGGTTGTTGAGCGGTTAACGAAACGCCAGCCGTTTGAGTATGGAATCGCATCAACCACGAGCGCGGGTTTTTTGCCTTAAAAGTTTCTCGCATTTCACGCGCCCAAATTCTACGAGCGGCTCTGTATTTTGCAATCTCTTCAAAAAAATCGTTATGAGCGTTGAAGAAGAAAGATAATCGCGGAGCGAATTCATCCACATCCATGCCGCGCGCAATTCCCCAACGAACATATTCCATGCCGTCCGCTAGGGTAAACGCCAATTCTTGCGCGGCAGTGGAACCTGCTTCACGGATGTGATAACCAGAAATCGAAATCGTATTCCATTGTGGAACGTGCTTCGCACCGAATTCCATCGTATCTACAACAAGTCTCATAGATGGTTCTGGCGGGAAGATGAATTCTTTTTGAGCAATAAACTCTTTCAAAATATCATTTTGAATTGTGCCGCGCAATTGGTCAAGCCGCACGCCTTGCTTTTCGGCGGCAATCAAATACATTGCCCAAATAATCGCAGCCGGCGAATTAATCGTCATGCTGGAGGAAACTTTATCTAACGGAATGCCCTCTAACAAAATTTCCATATCTTTCAAAGAAGAAATTGCCACGCCGCATTTTCCAAACTCGCCGAGCGCTTCGGGTTGGTCGGTATCGTAGCCCATCAAAGTTGCCAAATCAAAGGCAATGCTCAAACCTGTTTGCCCCTGTTCCAATAAATACTTGAAGCGCGCGTTTGTCTCTTCTGCTGTGCCGAAGCCTGCAAACATTCTCATTGTCCAAAGTTTGGAACGATGAAGAGTCGGGTGAACGCCGCGCGTGTAGGGATATTCGCCCGGCAACCCAATGTCTGAAACGTAATCCATATTGGCAATATCTAACGGCGTGTAGAGGCGATTAATCGGCTCGGAAGAGGTGGTGATGAATTCATCCGCCCGTTCTGGCAATTGCCTCAACGCTTTTTTGAGAGACGTCTCTTCCCACGTGGAAAGTTGTTTCTGTAATTCCTCAAGCATTTTCTTATCGTACATAGCGACTCCTTTGACGGGCAAATTATAGTTTATTAACGGACGTTACGCATCGTCTCGAAGGCTTGACGTAGAAGCGGTCTCTATTGACGAGGGCTTCGTGACGTTTCGCATAATGGGTTATGAAAGCGAACAGGCGCAATCGCCTGCGCCTGTGTTTGTCCATACGCTTTTATTGGAAATAAATTTTCAAAGGCAGCGCTCTAAAGCGTTCTCGTTTCCTGAATAAAGTTTTATTTATATTCTGCCCATAAATTTTTTATTTTTTCCTAACTCCCCTCCGAGCATAATTAAGCGCATCATCGTTTCGGCGGAATTGATTAAGAGTTGGTTGGCGCTTTCAATCGCTTCAGGAAGCGAGCATGGCTTTTCAAGAATGCTCGCAAAGGCGTCTATTCCTTCTCTATAATTTACTGTGGCGTTTTGCCCAACTGTGCCAGCCAAAGCGATGACGGGCAACAATGGGTTTTTTTGTTTTGCGCGGCGGGCTACCTCCGCGGGAATTTTCCCCATAGGGGTTTGATAATCAATACTTCCTTCGGCGGTGAAGATAAGGTCTGCATTTTCTAGGAGATTATCTAAATCAAGATATTGCATCACAATATCATAACGTGGGTGAAGGGCGGCGCCTAATAACGCTTTTGCGCCAGCGCCCAGCCCGCCTGAAGCGCCGCTGCCGGGCGCAAGCCGAATATCTAAGCCAAGTTGCCGCTTGATGACATCGGCGTAATGCTCTAACGCCTCGGCAAGTTGATTGACCACTTCTGGCGACGCGCCTTTTTGCGGACCAAACACCCGCGCCACGCCTTTCTCGCCGCATAACACATTATGCCAATTACAGGCGACGTCAATTTGAACTTGGTCTAAGCGCGGATGCTTGTGAGACATATCAATATATTTCAAACGAGCAAGTTCTCCGCCTCCAAAACCAATTTCTTTACGATTTTCGTCAAGTAATTGAATGCCTAACGCTTGCGCCATACCTGCGCCTCCATCGTTTGTACCTGAGTCGCCGCAGCCGATTAAGATTCTCTCTGCGCCTGCGTCTAATGCGGCTTTGATTAATTGACCTACGCCATAAGTGGTGGTGATTAACGGGTTTCGCATGTCTCTAGGCACCAGCCGTAACCCTGCCGCCGCCGCCATTTCTAACACGGCTACTTTTTGTTTTTGATAACCAAGAAAACCAAAATGCGCTTCTACGGTTTCTCCAACAGGCCCAATGACGCTGACGGGATGTAAAGTTCCCTGGGTAGCTTCTACTAAGGCTTTTGCAAATCCTTCGCCGCCATCTACCAGCGGGGCTTTTTTTATTTTTGCGTTGCTTGTCACGCGGCGGATGCCTTGTTCGATGCAATCGGCAACTTCATCGGCACTGAGGCTTTCTTTGAAACCAGAAGGGGCAATTACAATATTTAACATGGCGTTTTCTCCTATTTATTTCCTGCGTTTTCCGAAAGTTTCGACGGAAGATGAAGGTTTAACTTTGATTCTTCAGGGAGGCTGATTTCAGCCCATTGAAACGGGGCATGCTCTATCCATGCTACGGTTTGAGTGGGAGCCTGCTCAACGGCGATTTTTTGCTGAATAGGCAACCCAAGTTGGGGCCACACTGCAAACGCAAAAGCGACCAATAAAACGAAATGAAGCGGGAGTAAGACAGAACTTAGTTTTAGTAAATCTATCGGTTTATATGTTTCTACCGATTCGATTTGGCTAAACATTGTCACAGGCTTGGCGCTAACGGGTAAAGTAAGGCAGAAACCCGCCGCCATAGTGGATAAAAACGCTAAACTGGCGGGTTCATACCCGAGTGAAACGCTAAGGAGAATAATGAGCGGTATGAGAACTGACGAACGGGCAGTGCGAGAGTTGATAAATAAATGCGCTATTAAGGAAACGCCTGCAATGACCGAAACGACTAAGAGGGGTGAGGTAACGCCGCCGTTGATTTTGGAAAACAAATTTTCAATCAGCCATTCTGCCGCCCCCGATTTCACTAAAGACTCGCCGATTTTCAAAGTAGCCGCCATAAAAATAATCATGTTCCATTCCACGTTTTTGAAAGCTTCTTTGAAGGAGATAACGCCAACCAGCGGCATGGTGAGCAATAACGCTCCCAGCACAGCCACGAGGGTATTATCTATGCCGTGAAGCGGCTCCGTCAGCCATAGAACGACCAGCGCGCTGATGACCGCTAAGGTGAAAATTTCTTTTCGGCTGAACCATTTATGTTTTGGGGCAGGCAAAAGCGAAAGTTTTCGCACAGTTTCAGCAGGCGAAATATTGATGCGCTGATTGCGTTCTTGGCGGGTTAAGAAAAGATGCGTAATTACCCAAGCCGACGCCCAGCAACTCACGACCGCAAACGGAAACCCCCATAACAGCCATTGGCTAAAACCAATTTTTTCGCTGCCGGTGCTTACTAAAATTTCAACCGTTACAAGGTGCGCGCCTGCGCCAATGAGCGAACCGCCAGCCGATAACAAAATGATGGTAGGGAACAGCAACGCTAACGCGCGAATCACTCGTTTACTCACCAACTCTTTGCTAATTCCCTCAAATAGGGGGAGCATCAGCGCCGCCCGACCTGAAGTGGCAGGGATAAAAAACGCCGTGACCATTAACAAAACGGCGGTAGATGAAAACAATTGCTTCACCGTATAAGCCCGTTTGGCGATCATCTGCACTAAACGATGAGATAAACCCGACTTGGTGAACCCAGCCGCCACGATGAAAGAAGCGATTAAAAGCCAGATGGTTGAATCGCCTAACGTGGCAAACAATTCATCGGGGGTATTCAATCCCGCGACGGTTAAAAAAATAGCGGCGGCAAGCGCAATGTAGGTATCGTTTATCTCGGTAAGCGACCAACCAATTGTAGATAAGCCAAAAACGATGAATGCGATTTTCATCTCAGCGCTCACAGACGACATCCCAAACCATACGCCGGCAATTAAAAGAAACGACAGAAACAACGCCAACGCCGTTTTGTAGAAGTTGGCGTTAAACAGAAAGCCGGGCAAAGTAAATGAGGTTTTTACAACGTTCGACATATTCATTATGAACCTCCAGTATGGTTTTGTTAACAAAGAAGTCGAAATTGTTAATAAAAAGTTATGGGGCGGAGGCGGTACTTTTTTCGCATGGGGAATAGGGAATGGTATACTCGCCCAAAAGGTAAATAACGCTATGACCCGCTTAGATATTGATATTGACCCCTGTGACCACATTACCGCTGACGCGATTGGAAAGCCCGGCCAGCGAGTGTTTTATTTACAAGCCTATCAAAACACAAAAACCTACACCGTGATTATTGAAAAAGCCCAACTTATCTCTTTGTCTGTCGGCATTGAACAGTTTTTAGGGCAATTGAGTCAACAAAACCCAAACCTCGAAGAAGCCGCTAGCGATTACATCGAAGAGGCGATGCGTATTCACCCGCCTGTTGACCCATTGTTCCGCGCCGGCGAAATTGGGCTAGGCTACGATAGAGAACGCGATTTGGTTGTGATTTTCACCAAAGAATTATTAACCGAAACCGCAGACCCAGAATCCGCCTCGCAAGTGCGCTTTTGGGCAACGCGCACACAAGTGCGCCGCCTCGCCCGCTGGGGGCAGGTTGTTTCGCAGCGCGGCAGACCGATTTGCCCGCAATGTGGTCAGCCGATGGAACCCGAAGGGCATTTTTGCCCGAAGAAGAACGGGCACCTAAGATGAGTTAGGTTACACATTATCAACGCGCTATAAAGTTTTGTGCCGACAAACTCGACGAGACATGGTAACAAAAGAAATTGAAATTGCATTAACAAACGGCGAATATAAACTCAAGGGGCAATTTATGCTTGGGTCAAATTACACGTTTCTGGTTGATGTTGAATACGAAAATAAAACGTATCCCGCTGTTTATAAACCAAGCCGCGGCGAACAACCCCTGTGGGACTTTCCCGAAAACACGCTTGCCTTGCGCGAAGTCGCCGCGTATCAATTAAGCGAACTTCTAAAGTTGCATATTGTTCCGTTTACCGTGTATCGCAGCGATGGCCCACATGGCGCGGGGTCGTTGCAACAATACATTGAATACGATATTGAATATCATTATTTCAACTTCAGCGAAGAAGATAAACAAAAACTTCGCCCCGTTGTTTTCTTTGACTTAATCGCCAACAATGCCGACAGAAAAGGCAGCCATATTTTTTTTGAACAACGCACACGCAAACTGTACGCCATTGACCATGGCATTTGTTTTCATCAAGAAGATAAACTGCGCACGGTGATTTGGGACTTTGCCGGAGAGCCTATTCCTGATGAACTTCTCGCGCCGCTTTCTTTGACTTCAACTTGGTCTGCCGTCTTTGAGCCTTACCTTAGCCCAAGCGAAACCCGCGCCCTCATTCGCCGCGCCCAAGCTTTATGTGAAAGTAAAATATTCCCATACCCCTTGCAAGGACGCAGGGCATATCCATATCCACCAATATAAAAAAACGTAGGGGCGGATGGTCGTCCGCCCCTACAAAAATCAGGAGAGCCTCATGCACTACAACCTCGCACTCATCGGTTTTGGAAACGTAGCGCGTTCATTAGCCAAGTTATTAATCCGCAAGCAAGATGTTTTGAAATCAAAACATAACATTACGTTTTCATTTACGGGCATTTCCACAGGTCGTCATGGATTCGCAGTCAACCCAAACGGATTAGATATTCAAAAAGCATTAGAACTTGTTGAAACGGGAAAAGATATTTCATCATTAAACAATTCCCCATTCCCGATGACCAATTCCCTTGAAGTCATTCAACATTCTTCAGCGAATGTACTTTTTGAAAATTCCCCCGTCAACACCCAAACAGGTCAACCTGCGTTAGAGCATATCCGCACGGCGTTGAATTTAGGAATGCACGCCATTACTGCAAACAAAGGTCCAGTAGTGCATGGGTATCGTGAATTAAAAAAGTTAGCGGAAGCCAAAGGAAAAAAGTTTCGGTTTGAATCCACTGTGCTGGGCGGCGCGCCAGTGTTCAGCGTCATGCGTGAAGCGTTTCCGCTAGCGGATTTAGAATCCTTCAAAGGAATCTTCAATGCCACGACGAATATCATTTTGTCACGCATGGAAAATGGCGAATCGTATGAAGATGCTGTGAAATATTGTCAGTCCATTGGCGTGGCAGAAACTGACCCGACGAATGATGTGGATGGTTGGGATGCGGCAATTAAAGTCGCCGCATTAGCGACCGTGCTGTGGGATACGCCGATTACGCCGCAAGAAATTCATCCTATTGGCATTCGCGGCATTACATCCGAAATGATTCAAAAAGCCAAGAGCGAAAATAAAAGATATAAATTAGTTTGCTCTGCCGAAAAAGTTGGCGGCAACATTAAAGCCAGCGTTTCGCCGCAATTGGTCGATTCCGCCTCGCCCTTATACGGCATGATGAACTCAAGCACCGGGATCACTTTTAGAACCGATGTGATTTTAGATTATTCAATTACATTATCTGAAAAGCCCGGCATGTTAGGTGGACCTGTTGAGACAGCGTATGGTCTGTTTGCAGATTTTGTGAGCATAGCGAAAACATAAACGCTCACGCTTCGCCACCCCGAAAGGTTAGGCAAAACAAGCCTGAATAACATCTTCTTCGGGGCGTTTCGCCTAGAGTAAGCAATGAAGCGGGTAAAGCGGCTGTCGCTTTGTAGGTAATTGTATAATGCAATCTTAAGACTTTTCAATGCCGCCTAATATTTTTTATAGCGCTATTCTATTTGCCGTCGGTTTCCTTTGCTTTATTGTAGGAATGATGGTAATGCAAAGGCGACCTTTCACGCCTGGCTCCATCCCGCTCATATTCTTTTTGTTCGCTATGAGTTGGTGGGATTCTACTTACGGCGCCTTTTGGGCAAATGCGCCGGCTCCTAATCCCTATTTTTGGTTAGACCTTAGTTATATCGGCGTGGTTGCTGTGCCGACCGCGTTTTTTCTGTTTGCCATGCAACTGGCAGGTCAAGAAAATTGGTTGAAAAAACCATTCATCTTTGCCTTATGCCTAGAGCCATTGCTTATTCTTTTGCTGATGTGGACAGACCCTTGGCATAATTTATTCTTCGCAGGCAAACGCTTACAAAATACAGTCATGATTTTAAACGCGGGACCCGTCTTTTGGGGCAACGTGATTTATTCCTATTTATTATTGTTAATTGCCTTTCTTTTACTCATTCGTAAATTTATCGCCGCCGCAGGAATCTATCGCACGCAATTGGGCATTGTCGTTGCAGGGGTAAGCGTCACTTGGCTAAATAGTTTTATTTTTTTATTCGGCTTAAGCCCGCTCCCCCATGCCGATAACACGCCGTTTTCGTTTACAATCGCCGCGTTCGCTTTTGCTTACGCTTTGCTTCGTTACCGTTTGTTCGATATTGTCCCCATTGCGCGAGATACTTTAATTGAAGGTATGAGCGACGGCGTGCTTGTGCTAGATGGAAACAACCGCGTGGTAGATATAAACCCCGAAGCGGAAAAAATCCTCGCCTCTTCTGCAAACAAGATTATTGGAAAGCCTGTGGACGAAGTTTTCTCTCAATGGTCCGACATTGTCAAAACGTTTTGGGAAGTGAAGCATGCTCGTGTTGAAATTCCTATTGGAAACGCCGCAAATACCTATCTCGATTTAAGTATTTCTCCGTTATACGACAAAAAGCAAAACTATCTTGGCAGGCTAGTCGTTTGGCGCGATATTTCTCATTTGAAACAAATTCAAGCCGATTTAGAAAAACTCGCCATTCAAGACCCGCTGACATTGGCGTATAACCGCCGCCATTTTTATACCCTCGCCGAAACTGAAATTGAACGCTCGCTCCGCTCTGGCTTGCCTTGTTCAATTATTTTAGCGGATATTGATTATTTCAAAGCCGTCAACGATAAATACGGACATAAAGCGGGCGATGAAGCGCTGATTCGCTTTGTGAAGATTTTTCAACAACATCTGCGCCAAACCGATATCTTTGCTAGATTTGGCGGCGAAGAATTTGTGGCTTTATTGCCGCAAGCCAATTTACAACAAGCCCAAGAAATTGCCGAGCGAATACGAAATAGATTTGAACATACCACACTAACCGTTGAAGGGCGTCAATTTAGCATCACGGCTAGCTTTGGCGTTTCCGCATTCAAACACGAAACGGATACGCTCGACTCCTTAATCCAAAAAGCGGATAAGGCTTTATATGTAGCAAAAGAGAAGGGGCGGAACATGGTGATTGCTTGGGAATAAAAATTCATAAAACCAAAACCGCAATCAACCCCAAAATCGCAGGCAGGGCTTGGATATAAAAGATTCTCTTGCTCACCGTTAACGCACCGAAAATTCCCGCAATAATGACGCAGACTAAGAAAAATATTTTCACTGAATCATCTGTAAACAAACTCCAGATTAATCCAGCCGCGAGAAAGCCATTATATAAACCTTGATTCATTGCCAAGGTTTTGGATGACTTGGCTTGCTCTTCCGTCATACGGAACGTTTTCCTGCCGAAAGGCTTATCCCATAGGAACATTTCGAGGTAGAGAAAGAAAAAGTGCAAAAGAGCGACGATGGCGATAAGCGCAGTGGGCATTAGATTCATAGTATCTCCTGTTTTACTGTCATCTTTCGAGTATAGCAAAGGTGGGGAAGAATGGGTGCGACGCACTCTGTCTGCAAAACAGAACAAAAATTCTGATATACTGCCTTGTGTCACCCTGAGCGAAAAGGGTCTCTACAATAATCTTAGAGATTCTTCGCCACAAAGAGCAAGAGCGTGGCTCAGAATGGCATAAGAGGAAACTATGGCAAAAACAAAAACACATACACGATTTGTCTGTCAACAATGCGGACGAGTATCGGCAAGTTATATGGGCAAATGCCCGCAGTGCGGCGCGTTTGACAGCATGATTGAAGAACTCGTGCATGATGAGCCTGCCTCCAAGAAAAGCGCAAACAATGTTCGGGGGTTGAGTGGGCGCTCCGCGCCGCAACCCATTTCAAACGTCGGAGGCGAAGCGGAAGATAGAGTCCATTTACCCATTGGCGAGTTTGCGCGCGTGCTAGGCGGCGGAATCGTTTCAGGCTCAATCGTCTTAGTAGGCGGCGACCCTGGAATCGGCAAATCTACTTTGATGTTGCAAATGGCGATGGAGATGGCGAAGGTGCAACGTGTGTTGTATGTTTCGGGCGAAGAGTCTGAACGGCAAATCAAAATGCGCGCGGTGCGGTTGAATGATAAAAAATTGCCAGAGAATTTATTGCTGGTGACAGAAACCAACTTAGAAATTATTTTGAGTCATGTGCACGCTTCAAAACCTGACCTGTTAATTGTTGACTCCATCCAAACGACTTATTTGTCTTCATTAGATTCATCGGCGGGCTCGGTTTCGCAAGTGCGTGAATGTTCATCTCAATTACGCGAGTTAGCAAAATCAAGCGGGGTGACGGTGTTTATGATTGGGCATGTGACCAAAGAAGGCAACATTGCCGGTCCGCGCGTGTTAGAGCATATTGTGGATACGGTTTTATATTTGGAGGGCGACCGTTTCCAAGCCTATCGTTTGTTGCGTTCAGTCAAGAATCGTTTTGGGGCGACATCTGAAGTGGGGGTGTTTGAAATGCGCGAAGGCGGATTAAGCGAAGTGACGAATCCGTCTGAAGCGTTTTTGGCTGAACGATTAATTAACGTAGCAGGTTCATCCATTGCGGTGACAATGGAAGGCACACGCCCTATCTTGGTTGAAATTCAAGGTTTAACATCTCCAACTCAATTTGGAAATGCGCGCCGCACTGCCAATGGCGTGGACTTTAATCGTTTGTTGTTAATCACAGCCGTATTAACTCGCCGTGTTGGATTAAAACTTGCCGAGCAAGATGTGTTTGTTAACGTGGTGGGCGGGATTCAAATTGACGAGCCCGCCGCCGACTTAGCCATTGCCGCCGCCATTGCATCCTCATGGAAAGATTTGCCTGTGAAAGCAGATGTTGTTTTCGTTGGTGAAATTGGTTTGGCAGGTGAGTTGCGTATGCCGAGTCAAATGATGGCGCGGTTACGAGAAGCGCAAAAGTTGGGCTTCAAAACCGCCATTGTGCCAAAGGCTTTACGAAAAGGGGAAGAATATCCGAAAGGGATTGAGATTGTGGAAGTTCGTTCACTTGACCAAGCGTTAGATGCGGCGATAAAGAGGAATTAAGAGAGTAGAGAATAGAGTGTAGAGAACTTTCATTATTCGGTGCGGACTAAAGTCCTTCCTCAGTTCGTGCAAGCGCTTCGCGCTTAAGTCCCGAAGGGACTTCTTTGTACTGAGCGAGGGATTTATCCCGACGCGATTTAGGAGTAAATTATGTGCAGAAGTATTAAACCTTTACGAAATATGGACCATCCCGTCACGGAGCAAGAGATTTACGAAGCGGCGCTGCAATATGTGAGGAAAGTGAGCGGGTATCGCAAGCCATCTAAAGCGAATGAAGAGGCATTTAATAAGGCGATTGCAGAAGTGGCTGAGGCAACGAGGAAGATGTTGGGGGCGCTTCCTCACGCTATAAAAGTAGAGCGGATGAAGAATCCCTAAGACGATAGGGAGCAAACAATGAAAAGTGCTTAACAGTCTGCGGTCTATCGTCCACCGTCTATCATCAGCATTAAACAAACTTTCGCACTTCATGGTAAAAGAGGGGATATGAAATACATTTCCCAAAAAGATGTTTATTGGATACTTCCATTATCCGCCCTGCTTGGCGCATTTTTATCGTCTATTCAAAACGGCGGCTGGCTGAGTTTTTCTTTTCTCTTTCTTTTTTCATTTGCGCTCCTAACGATTACAACGCGCTGGGCAAGCGCTCACAAAACGCTTGCTATCGTCGTTTCATTAGCGTTCATCTTACGTTTTGGCGGCGGCGTGGCAACCTACCTTGCCCTTCCTATTTATGGCTACCCCGAAGATGAAGAACAAAGCGCAGGCTTCGTTTATACCGACGCCTACCGCCGCGACGCACAAGCATGGGAACTATCGCAATCGAGTCAACCTATACTCAACGCTTTCAACGAACAGTTTGCTTACGACCAATACGGCGGTTTGCTGGCGTTTAGCGCGTTTGTTTACCGCTATCTTTCGCCCGATGCGCACCGCGAGTTGCTGCTTGTTTTAATTTCCGCCTTAATGGGAACATTGGGGATTCCGTTTTTATGGAAAGCCCTACAACTTCAATTCGATGAAAAAACCGCTTCTCTCTCTTCGTGGATATTTGCTCTATACCCCGAAAGCGTTTTACTCGGGGGAAGCGCCATGCGCGAGCCGTATCTGCTGGCGTTTAGCGCCTTCGCATTGTGGGGATTTGCGGATTGGCAAAAGCGCAAAAACACAACATCTTTATTATGGCTTGCTATCGGAATGATGGGCATGCTATTGGTTTCGCCTTCCATTGCTTTGGTCACTTTGGTCATTTTGGCGGGTTGGTATTATTTTGATAGCGGGCGCGGTCAAATTTCATGGTGGATGATTCTAATCGCCGCCGTTATATTTTTCATTGGGGTGTTTATTCTCTCTTCAGCGCTGACGCGCGGAAATTTAACAGGCAACTCGCCGTTTGATGTGATTAATAACTTCGTGCGCGAATCTTTGAAATGGAACGTGTTCAAAATAGAAGAAGGCTCTGGCTGGGTGCAAAAATTGTTCGATGAAATGCCCCAATGGATGCAAATGCCCTTTGTAATGATTTATGGGTTTTTACAACCCGTTTTACCCGCAATTTTGATTTACCCAACAACCATTGTCTGGAAAATCATTGGCATTTTGAGGGCAGTCGGTTGGTATGCCCTGATTCCCCTGATGATTCTGTCTCCGTTAGCAGGGGCAACTTTCCCCGAAGTGAAGAGGCGTAAGGTCATCTTGTGGTTGAGTTTTATCGTCATCGCTTGGATTCTTTTCACAGCCTTACGCGGCGGCGGCGACCAATGGGATAATCCGCGCTATCGAAATATTTTGTTTTTGTGGCAGGCGATTTTGGCGGGGCAGGTGTGGGTGTGGCAACGTCAAACAAAAAACGCTTGGTTGCCGCGTGTGGCGCTGATGGAATTGGTTTTGGTGTTGGTGTTTGGCAATTGGTATTTAGAACGATATGTGTATATCGGAATTGAATTGCCGTTTCAACAAATGGTTGCCATGATTGTGGGCGCGTGGGCTGTAATTTTTGCGTGGGGCATTTGGCGCGACCGTCGGCAACATCGTGTATAATTCAGCGACTGAATTTTGAACAGGAGTTTTCATGCCTACCGCTTTGTTAACAGGAATTACAGGGCAAGACGGTTCGTACCTTGCTGAATTATTATTGAAAAAAGGCTATCGAGTCATTGGCGTAGCGCGTCGTTCTAGCACGGTCAATTATGAACGTATTTATCATTTGTTAGACGATATTACGGTGGTGCAAGGCGATTTACAAGACCAAGGCTCTTTGCTGGCAATGCTCGAAGAATATGAACCGACAGAAGTGTATAACTTAGCGGCGCAATCGTTTGTGCCTACGTCGTGGAATCAACCCGCGCTTACAGGCGATATTACCGCCATTGGCGTAACCCGCATGTTAGAAGCCATTCGTTTTGTAAACCCCAAGATTCGTTTTTATCAGGCGTCGTCTAGCGAAATGTTTGGCAAGGTAATGGAAGTGCCGCAAAGCGAAGAGACGCCGTTTTACCCGCGCAGCCCGTATGGCGTGGCAAAAGTGTATGGGCATTGGATTACGGTGAATTATCGAGAGTCGTTTGATATTTTTGCCGTTTCGGGAATTTTGTTTAACCACGAAAGCCCGCGCCGCGGCTTAGAATTTGTGACGCGCAAAATTTCAGACGGCGTGGCAAGAATTAAGACAGGCAAAGCCAAAGAATTGCGCTTAGGAAATTTAGAAGCCCAACGCGATTGGGGCTTTGCCGGCGATTATGTGGAAGCGATGTGGTTGATGCTTCAACAAGATAAACCAGACGATTACGTCGTCGGCACAGGCGAAACGCATTCGGTGCGCGAGTTTTGCGAAATTGCCTTTTCGCACGTCGGCTTAGACTATAAAGAATTTGTGGTGATGGACGAAAAATTTTATCGCCCCGCAGAGGTGGATTTATTAATCTCCAACCCTGCCAAAGCGCGTAAACAATTACAATGGCAACCGAAAGTTTCGTTCAAACAACTGGTGACCATGATGGTAGATGCGGATGTGGAACGTCACCAAAAAAGCTAAACCAATCTTCCGTTAAACATGAAGCGTTTTTTCAATACCGTCCAAGAGAAATTATCTCATCCTGCGGCGCCGTTATGGCTGACGGGGGCGGGGGGGCTTTTCTACTTACTGCAAGGGCTTATTTACGCTCATACTACCGTCACAAGTTTAGATGAAGGCGCATACTTATTAAAAGGCATTATGTTTGTGCGCGGCGTGTACGAACCGTTTGAGCCGTATGGACCTTTAACAAATAAAGCCCCATTTGCGTTTTTGATTCCGGGCTTTGCCGAATATATTTTTGGCGCAGGCTTACGCACAGGAAGATATTTCTTTTTATTCATTGGCTTATTAACTTTATTGGGCGTATGGTTGGCGGTGCGTCATTGGGCAAGCGATTGGTTTGCGGCGGGAGCGGTGTGGGTATTTGCCCTCAGCCCAATGATTATCAAACTGCATGTTCGCGCTGTGTCGCAAGTCTTAATTGCTTGTATGTTGGCGTGGGTTTGCGCGTTGATTGTAAGAAAATATAGCAAACCTTGGCAGATAATTGCCGGCTCTTTATTAGCCGCCCTAGCGGTCATGACTCGCCAAAACATGGCGCCCATTCTTCTGTTTGTTGTGTTATACGCGTTTTGGCAACACGGTAAAGAAAAAGGTTTATTAGCCTTATTAACAGGCGGGTTATTTTTCTTAGCGGTTCATGCTTATTACTGGCCCCACATCCTTCAAATTTGGGCGCCATGGTTTCCTGAAAACCTCACCCCCTTTTTAGACCCATTTCGTTTACCTAAAGACGCGCAAGCCGTGTGGGACCCCGCCATTGATTTCCCGAATCGCGTCAACGCTTTTTTTCAAGGCATTCGCTATCATTTCATCCCCATGATTGGAAGCGTCTTTGCATTATTTTTCTGGCGCAAGTTAAAACAACTCCAATCTCAAGACGCCTTTCGCGCGTTTGTGTTTTTAGCGGTTTCTTATTTTAGTTTATGGCTATTACATGCTTGGGCGTCGCTCGCCAGCGAATATGAAAGCTACAGTTGTGTGTTTTGCTTTTCAAATTACCTCGCATTTTTCGACCCGCTCGGCATTTTATTATTCGCCATCGCATTCGCTTCGCTAAAAGAATTTTCGCTCGCCCGTTGGACAGCCATCATCCTCATCCCGTTCATTTTGTTGACCTCGACTGGAATGGGTTTCTCAAATTTTGAAAACGTCTCCGCTTCTTTAACCGACCTTCAACTTGTGCCGCGCATTCGCGCCGGGCAGATTCTCCCAGTCTTCATTTCTCTTGAAGACGCCCTCAAATACGGGCTAAATTTTGAGCCAGTTCAAATCAAACGCGCAGCGGGCGCGGGGATTGGCTTATTGCTCGGCTTAATCTCCATTATCGTTGCCTATTATGTTTGGAAGAGAAAGCAAAGCAATTTTTCGCTCGCCCTCATCAACTCGTTCTTGATAATCGGCTTATTACTCTCGCCTCTTCTCCATCTCGGCGAAAGCAAACTCGACTGCCCCACAGACCTCATCCTCGCCAACGAACAAGTGGGCGAATATCTTGCCAGCGTTATCCCAGCGGATAGTCTGGTATATTGGGATGGCGGCTTATCGTTTGTGCCAATGCTATATGTGCCGCACGCAAACATATTCCCCGCGCAAATTAACGATGGGTACGCCTATCGCCGCGGCGGAGACGCCGACCTCTTAAACCGTTTTGGCTACTGGAACAGCGTTTCTTTAGTCGCATGGCGAGAGAGCGCCGATATTTTTATTATAGAAGAAAAACGTTTTGAATCTTGGAGCGACTACCTCGCTCCTGAAACATTTCACGAATTTGCGCCCCCGCCAGCCGCCCCCTCATGCGCTGAAGGCGCAGGCTTAAGGATTTTTCAAAGAAAATGAACTTATCTATTGTCATTCCCGTTTATAACGAACATGCCAACTTGCCAATGCTGTTCGAGGCAATTTACGCCACCATGAAAAACATTAATCAATCATGGGAAGCCGTCTTTGTGGATGACGGCAGCGCCGATAACAGCCTTGAGATTCTACAAAGTTACGCTCAAAAAGACCCAGAACATATTCGAGTCGTTTCGTTTCGAAGAAATTTCGGCCAAACTGCCGCCATTGCCGCTGGCATTGATTACTCCGCAGGCGACATCATCGTTTTACTTGATGCAGACATGCAAAACGACCCAGCCGATATTCCCTTATTGCTCGCAAAATTAGACGAAGGCTACGACCTAGTGAGCGGCTGGCGCATTAACCGAAAAGACAACGCCCTCACCCGCAACTTCCCTTCCATGATTGCCAACAAAATTATCTCATGGGTCACTGGGGTGCATTTACACGACTACGGATGTACCCTCAAAGCCTATCGCCGCGAAGCGCTAGAAGGTTTTCGTTTATACGGAGAAATGCACCGCTTCATCCCCGTCTATGCCAGCTCCGTCGGCGCAAAGATTACAGAAATGCCCGTCAACCATCACCCGCGCCGTTTTGGAAAAACCAAATACGGCATGGAAAGAACCGTTAAAGTCATTTTAGATTTATTTACGGTCAAATTCCTCGTCTCATACTCCGCAAAACCGATTTATGTTTTTGGCAGCGCGGGCGGTTTTCTTATCGTATCTAGCGTCATCCTATTTACTTACTTATTCATCCGAAGAGTATTTTTTGCGGTTGCTCTTTCCACCTCGCCCCTTCTACCCATGACCGCTATGTTTTTTATATTAGGCTTTCAATCTATCCTTATGGGTTTAATTGCCGAAATGCTCGTGCGCACCTATCACGAATCGCAGCGTAAACCCACCTACACCATTCGTAAAAAAATCAATATTGCCGAATAATCTTGTGAACTCACAGAACGAAAGAATTCAAAACTTATGGCGGCTTGCAGGCACGCTCCTGGCATTAATTTTGCTGTCTATATTAATCCGCGAAGAAAGCGGCGCAGAAATCATTTCAGCGCTTAAAAACATAAAACCCTTTTACTTCATCTTAGGCATATTGGTCATGCTCGTCTCACGCATGTTTGTTGTATTACGTTGGCACATTTTGCTCCGTTCCGCTCAAGTGAAGATTCCCTTTCTGCGAACCGCCATGCTCACCTTCACTGGGTTGTTCTCGTCAAACTTTTTGCCAACCACCATCGGCGGCGATGTGGTTCGCTTAACAGGCGCCATGCAATTAGGATACGACCGCGCCATTTGCCTCGCCTCTCTTGTCGCCGATAGATTAATCGGCATGGCGGGGATGCTCTTTGCGCTTCCCTTCGGGTTGATGCCTGTTTTTTCCAACCCCAATAGTTTACAAGCCTTCAGCCTCGCCCCGCTGGTTACAAAAATCCGCGAATTTATTCATAGAACCTTAAGCGCGTTTTCCATTTGGTTCAAAAAACCAAAAGCATTAATGTATTCGCTTTTATTTACGTTTGGCAACATGGCTTGCATTTTTGCCGCAATCTATTTACTTGCCGAAGGCATGAGCGACCATCTTTCCTATTGGCTTATTGCGGGGTTATGGAGTCTCACCTACTTCGTTACGCTTATTCCCATTTCTATTAATGGCTTTGGCGTGCAAGAACTTTCGCTCACATTTTTACTTTCTCGGCTGGGGGGTTTAACCCCTGCAGAAAGCCTCACCATTGCTATTCTAATCAGGCTGTTGTTTATCATCACCAGTTTACCGGGCGCAATTTTTTTGCCTTCCATTCTCGCCGCTATAAACGCCAAACCCGAGCCGCCAACCTAACCTTATGAAAATTCTCGTTATCATTTACGAATTCCCCCCCATTGGCGGCGGCGGCGGCAGGGCGGCTTACGATATTTGCAAAGCGCTTGCCGCGCGCGGGCATGAGGTGACCGTGTTAACCGCTCACATGCGCGGCTTGCCAAAAAGAGAAAGAAAAGACGGCATTCGCCTTGTGCGCGTTTCCTCTTTGCGAACCGAAGCGTTTGCCGCAAGTTTTACAACCATGCTTGCCTTTATCTTAGCGGGGTTTTGGGTTGGGCTGGGGCTACTGATATTTCACCGCCCTCATATCATTCATACACACTTTGCCGTTCCTTCCGGCGCGTTAGCATGGGCGCTCTCAACGCTTACAGGAGTTCCATATATACTCACGGCTCACTTGGGCGATGTGCCGGGCGGCGTACCTGAAAAAACCGCCAGTTGGTTTCGCTGGCTGCAACCCTTTACAAAACCGATTTGGAAGCGCGCCAAAAAAGTGATTGCCGTCAGCGAGTTTACCCGCCAATTGGCGTTAAAACATTACGATGTCCATATTCAAGTCATTCCAAACGGAGCGGACGTCTTACGCCTGCTTCCTCGCCCGCTTGAAACAAACCGCCCACCGCGCCTTGTATTTGCCGGCAGGTTTGTTTCACAAAAAAACCCGCTGGCTATCGTACGCATTCTCGCTCAACTAAAAAATTTAGATTGGACATGCGCCATGCTAGGCGATGGACCTTTATTTGCCGAAGTCAAACATGCAATTGAAACGCATCGCCTGCAAGAAAGATTTTACCTATCGGGCTGGGTAACCCCAGAAGACGTGATACAAGAATTTTCAAAAAGCGATATATTGCTAATGCCTTCTTTTTCCGAAGGATTGCCAGTGGTGGGCGTGCAAGCCTTAACCAAAGGGTTGGCGATTGTAGCGAGCGATATTGGCGGTTTTTTAGACTTGGTGGAGCATGAAAAAAACGGCTACTTAATCGAAGCGCACAACGAAACCGCATTTGCGCAAGGAATAAAAAATTTAATTTCAAACCCTGCGCTATTAAAAACATTTCGCCAAGCAAGTTTAGAAAAAGCAAAACGATTTGATATTGAAAAAATCGCCGATGAATATGAACAAATCATGCAGGATGTTTCCAATGCCAAATAAAACCATTGCAACGGTCGTCGGCGCGCGCCCGCAATTTATCAAAGCGGCGCCTGTTTCGCGCGCCCTAAAAAACGCCTTTCAAGAAATTTTGATTCACACCGGGCAACATTACGACTATGGCATGTCGGATATTTTTTTTGAAGAAATGGAAATGCAAAAACCCGCCTTTCATTTAGGCGTTGGCGGGGGAGGGCACAGCGAACAAACGGGAAAAATGTTAATTGAACTTGAAAAAGTCATTCAATCCATACAACCAAACCTCGTGCTGGTTTACGGAGACACAAACTCCACGCTGGCAGGCGCGCTCGCCGCGGCAAAAGCAAACATCCCCGTCGCGCATATTGAAGCGGGCTTACGCTCCTATAACCGCGCCATGCCAGAAGAAATCAACCGCGTATTGACCGACCATATTTCCACATTTTTATTTTGCCCAACCCATGTTGCCGTCAATAATTTAGCAAAAGAAGGAATCGCCAACGGCGCGCATCAAGTAGGCGATGTGATGTTTGACGCGCTTCTTCATAACCTGACGCTTGCTCGCAAAAAGTCGAACGTTTTATCTCGCCTCAACATTGCCAAAGGCGAATATGCGCTTGCCACCATTCACCGCGCCGCCAATACAGATAATAAAGAAAAACTAAAATCTATTTTAGAAGGTTTGGCAGGCTTAGAAACAAAAATCATCTTGCCGCTTCACCCGCGCACACGCAAGATGATGAATGAATGGAATGTAGCGGTTAACAAAAATATTGATTTAATCGAACCCGTCGGCTATTTTGATATGCTCATCTTACAAGAAAACGCAAACTGCATTCTGACAGACTCTGGCGGCGTGCAAAAAGAAGCGTATCTTTTAGGCGTGCGTTGCATTACTTTGCGCGAAGAAACAGAATGGGTTGAAACTGTGGAAGCGGGTTGGAATACATTGGTGGGAACAAACGCGCATTTGATTCAAAACGCCTTTGCAAATTGGTTTCCAAGCGCCGAGCGGGCAACGTTTTATGGAAACGGCGACGCCGCATTGAAAATTACCGAAATATTGAAGCAAAACTTATAGGCGCGCTCTCATCAACCTCTAACTTGACAGGGCGGCGTTTCTATGTGAGAATTCAAAAACTGAATGCTCATGCTATGACCGACATCAAAAATCACGAATACAACTTACTGAACGAAATCGCCAACGACTCGATGGTGACGCAGGCAAATTTATCTGACCGTTTAGGCATTGCCGTTGGAAGCGTCAATTGGTATATCAAGCGTTTAATTAAACGCGGCTGGGTGAAAGTCTCTCATTTAGACCGCACGCGGTTAAAATACGACCTGACTTCAGAAGGGATGAAAGTATTTACCCAACGCGCTCTTTCATACGCCAAAGATTCCTTAAAAGTCTATACCCAATTCCGCGAGAAAGCGCGCGCCCTCGCGCTGGAACTGAAACAACAAGACGTGAAAACAGTTTATTTGAACGGCAACGACGAAATGATGGATATTCTGCGGCTTAGTTGCATTGAGGCGGGCATTCAAATTAGCAACTTACCCGAAGAGGTGATTCTCGAAGTCAAAGGGCAAGAGTATCAAATAAAACATCGAAACGGAAAACGCCATGCCTAAGAATTTTGCCGTTATCGGCGTGGGCGGGTATATTGCTCCGCGTCACTTGCAGGCGATTCGCCACACAGGCAACCGCTTGCTTGCGGCGGTGGACCCAAAAGACTCCGTTGGCATTTTAGATTCATATTCTTACGATGTGCAATTTTTTACCGAAATTGAACGTTTTGACAGGCATTTAGAAAAATTACGCCGCAAGCCTGAAGAAGAACGCATTCACTTTGTTTCGGTTTGTTCGCCCAACTATTTGCACGACGCGCACTGCAGGTTGGCTTTGCGCGTCGGCGCAGACGTGATTTGCGAAAAACCTTTGGTGATTAACCCATGGAATTTTGACGCGCTGGAAGAATTAGAAAACGAAACCAACCGCCGCATTTACACCGTTTTACAACTGAGAGTCCACCCTGAATTAATTAAATTGAAAGAATCTTTGCATAACTCAACCACAAAGCATGAAGTGCAATTAACCTACATCACCAGCCGCGGACCTTGGTATCACGTCTCATGGAAGGGACAAGCGGAAAAATCGGGCGGCATTGCCACGAATATTGGCGTGCATTTTTTTGACCTGCTATTATGGCTGTTTGGTTCGGCGCAAGGCATAAAAGTTTACTATTCAGACGATAGACGCATGTCGGGCTTTATGGAGTTGGAGCGCGCAAACGTGAAATGGTTTTTATCGGTAGATAAGAACGACCTGCCCGAATCTTCAAAAGTAAATAACAAACCAACGTTCCGCTCGATTACCGTGGATGGCAAAGAAATTGAATTTTCAGAAGGCTTTACCGACTTGCACACAAAAGTTTATGAAGAAACGTTAGCGGGGCGCGGCTTTGGAATCGCTGACGCGCGCCCTTCGATTGAACTTACATACGCCATTCGTACCGCTCACATTTCGCCGAAAGACGATTTGATTCATCCGATATTGAAAAAATAAAATGACAGAGTATTTCGTTCACGAATCTAGTTATGTAGATGAAGGCGCTGAAATTGGCGCAGGCACAAAGATATGGCATTTTTGCCACATTATGCCGCGCGCAAAAATTGGCGAGCGCTGCAACATTGGTCAAAACGTTTTGGTTTCGCCCGATGTGACGATTGGCAACAATGTGAAAATTCAAAATAACGTTTCGCTTTATACGGGCGTTATTATTGAAGATGATGCCTTTCTTGGACCTTCGATGGTTTTTACAAACGTAATCAATCCGCGCAGTCATGTTAATCGCAAAGACGAATATCAAAAAACGTTGGTTCGCAAAGGCGCGTCTATTGGCGCAAACGCCACAATTGTGTGCGGCACAACGCTGGGGCAATATTGTTTTGTGGGCGCGGGGGCGGTCGTCACTAAAGATGTGCCAGATTATGCGCTAGTGTATGGCAACCCCGCTAAAATTCACGGGTGGGTGTGTCAATGCGGCGAGCAAATCAAATTTGATAGCGAACGCGCAACCTGCTTCAAGTGTGGGAAAAAATATACGAAGCAGAATCAAACTGTCACCGAAGAAAGAGGCGCATAATGATTCCATTGGTTGATTTAACCGCGCAATATCGTTCCATCAAAAAAGAAATCGATTCGGCTGTCTTCTCCACTTTAGAATCGGGGCATTTTATTTTAGGACCGCAAGTGACAAAATTTGAAGAAGACATCGCTTCGCTTCTTGGTCTTAACTTTGGGGTTGGTCTTGCTTCGGGAACAGACGCTTTGGTTTTGGCATTGCGCGCTTTAGACGTGGGCGCTGGCGATGAAGTGATTATTCCCGCATATACTTTTTTTGCAACGGCTGGCACAGTGATGAGCGTGGGCGCAAAACCGGTGATGGTGGATATTGACCCGCACAGTTATCAGATTGACGTGAACAAAATTGAAGCGGCGATTACCTCAAAAACAAAAGCGATTATCCCCGTGCATTTATATGGCCACCCTGCCGAGATGAATCCGATTTTAGAAATTGCGCGCAGACACAATTTGAAAGTGATTGAAGACAACGCGCAAGGGTTTGGCGCGGAATATTTAGGAAAGAAAACGGGTTCGTTTGGCGATATTGGTTGTTTGAGCTTTTTCCCTACAAAAAATTTAGGCGCGTTTGGCGATGGCGGTATGGTCGTAACCAATGATTCTAAATTAGCCGAACGAATGCGTATGTTGCGAACGCATGGCTGGAAGAAAAAATATTATTCGGAAGAAGTGGGCTACAACAGCCGTTTGGATGCAATGCAAGCCGCGATTTTGCAAGCCAAACTTCCGTATGTTGATACTTGGAATGAAAAACGCCGCACGTTGGCAAAACGATACAACGAACATCTTGCGCCTTTCGGCATTGTGACGCCGCTTGAAAAAGAATGGGCGAAGCATGTCTATCATTTGTATATTATCCGTTCTGAAAAGCGCGACGCTTTGCAAACATTTTTGAAAGAAAAAGGCATTGCCTCTGAGGTGTACTACCCAATTCCGCCGCATCTTTCAGAGCCTTGTAAGAAGTTTGGCTATCACGCGGGCGATTTTCCGCACGCGGAGCGGGCTTCGCAAGAAACGTTGGCGTTACCTTTGTACCCTGAATTGACGGAAAGCCAGCAGGATGAGGTAATTGGGGCGGTGAAAGCGTTTGTGGGTTGACAGAATCTCGTTCCCGTGCGAGAATTCAGAAACTGAATGCTCAAATGGATATTAAGGTTTTTATTCAAGCGCGGATGAGTTCCTCTCGCTTTCCAGGTAAAGCGCTTGCCCCAGTCAATGGAAAACCCATGATTTGGCGAGTTGTTGAGCGCGTGAAGCAAGAATTTGATAGCGCCGCCATTGTTGTGGCTACCAGTGAAGAAATATCCGACGACCCACTGGCTTTGTATGTGCAATCTTTGGGTATAAAAATATTTCGCGGCTCATTAGAAAACGTCTTTGGCAGGTTTCGGGCTTGTTTGCAAGAAAACCCATGCGATTGGTTTTTTCGCATCAGCGCCGATAGTCCGTTATTGAATAGTAAGATATTGAAAATAATGACTTCGTATGTGGATGAGTCTTTAGATTTGATTACAAACGCGCAAAAACGAACCTTTCCGCATGGTCATAGCGTGGAATTGTTGAACGCAAAAACGTTTCGCAACATAGAATCGAATAAATTATCTGACGATGACCGCGAGCATGTGACAAAATTTTATTACGCCCACCCGAGCGAATTTCGTATTTTGAACCTTGAAAACACAGACCCTCATTACGCAAAATTAAATTTTGTTGTGGATACTTTAGACGATTTGCGCCGCGTGGAAGAGTTGGAAACAAATTTTCAATACGACTTCCTTCCGCATGTGAAAGCGACCGAATGAAAAAAATAGGCGTAGCGGTTATTGGTTTAGGGATTGGCGAGCGGCATTTACGCGCCTATCATCGAGACGCTCGGTGTCAGATTCGTTGGGCGTTAGACCATGACAAGGTCAAGGCGAAGAATTTGGCTGAGGAAACAGGAGCAGGCGTTGCGTCAAGTTATGAAGCGATTTTGAAAGATGAGGATGTGCAAATCGTTTCTATCGCATCGTTTGACGACGACCATGCCCGCCAAGTGATTCAGGCAATCAACGCGGGCAAGCATGTCTTTGTTGAAAAGCCATTGTGCCAAACTATAGACCAATTACAAGAGATTCAAAGAGCGTGGTCAAAGCATAATGGAAGGATAAAACTTGTTTCGAATCTAGTTTTACGCGCGGCGCCCGTCTATCAATGGCTGAAAGAAAAAATTGTCTCCGGCGAATTTGGAAAGATTTATTCTTTTGACGGCGAATATTTATACGGACGTTTACATAAGATTACCGACGGATGGCGCAACGCCGTTGAAAATTATTCGGTAATGGAAGGCGGCGGCGTGCATTTGATTGATTTGATGCTGTGGCTAACCAACGAACGCCCACAAACCGTTTTTTCGATGGGCAATCGTATTTCTACCGAAGGCACAAAATTTAGCTACAATGATTTTGTGGCGTCTATGTTGCAAATGAAATCGGGTTTGGTGGCGCGCATTACGGCAAATTTTGGCAGCGTGCATCGGCACCAGCATGTAGTGCGGGTGTTTGGCACAAAAGCCACATTTATTTACGATGACTTGGGCGCGCGTGTGCATTGGACGCGCGATGAAGATAAAAAAGCCGAGAAGTTGAATCTTCCAACTTTACCAGCCGATAAAGGCGACTTGATTCCTGATTTTGTTTCGGCAGTTTTGGAGGATAAAAACGTCAATGAACAAACTCAAGCCGCATTTGACGGATTAAGCGTCAGCGCCGCGTGCGACCGCGCTTTGATTACAAAAAGACTGGAGACGATAAAATATTTATGACAACTCGCAACTTACCCTTTGGTAAACCATGGATTGGCGATGAAGAAAAAAACGCCGTGCTGGAAGTTTTATCTGGCGACGTATTAACGCACGGACCTCAAAGCAAAGCCTTTGAAGAAGAATTTGCCGAATACATGGGCGGCGGATATTGTGTATCTGTCAGTTCGGGTATGGCGGCATTACACTTAAGTTATTTAGAAATGGGGATTGGCGCAGGCGATGAAGTGATTGTGCCAGCCGAAACGCATGTTGCAACCGCGCATGCCGTGGAACTTGTTGGAGCGCGCCCCGTATTTTTAGATTGCGAACCAACGACCGGCAATATTGACGTATCTAAACTAGAAAGCCTGATTACAAAGAAAACAAAAGCCATCAGCATGGTTCATTTTCTTGGCGTGCCTTGTGAAATGGACGCAATTATGAAGATTGCAGATAAATATGGATTAAAGGTGATTGAAGATTGCGCTTTAGCCATTGGGGCGCGTTATAAAGGCACACATGTCGGTTTGATTGGCGACACAGGCTGCTACTCGTTTTACCCCGTCAAACATATTACAACAGGCGATGGCGGCATGTTTGTCACCAAGCATAAAGAGGTGGCGGCGCGCGTCATGAAAATTCGCGGCTTTTATGTGGATAAAACGTTTGCCGAACGCACAATCCCCGGCATGTACGATACGCTTGGGCTTGGCTTAAATTATCGCATGAGCGATATTAACGCTTCGATCGGTCGCCAACAATTAAGACGAATGGGTGTGATTCGTGAAAAACGCGAAGCAAACTTCAAAGCCTTGAAATCGGGGCTCTCAAATATTTCCGGTATTTCAATTTTAGATTCTCAAAATAAAGACGCCGTCTCCAGTTTTTATTGTTTGAGCGTGGTGCTAGAAAAACCGCTAGACGCCAAGCGCATTGAGATTGTGAAAAAATTAAACGCCGCAGGCATTGGCACAAGCGTATATTACCCTCAGCCTGTCCCGCGTATGTCGTATTATCAAAATAAATATGGATACAACGCGGCGGATTTTACCGGCGCGGAACGAATCAGCGACCAATCCATTGCTTTGCCTGTCGGTCCGCATCTGACGACCGACGACATGGCGTATATATCCCAAACCTTTTCTTCCATTTTGAAGGAGTTGAACTAATGACCGTTGAATTAATTCCCCTAAAAGATAGGCGCATTGCCATTATTGGCGGCGCAGGCTTTATTGGACACAACCTTGCGCTTGCGTTAAAGTCTAAGGGCGCGCAAGTTGAAATTATTGACGGGTTGCAAGTTAATAATTTACTTACCTACACCTCAGCCGATACCAATGTCCCTAATCGCGACTTGTATGTAAAAATAATAAACCAACGTTTGGAATTGTTGCGTGAAGCCCAAATTCCATTGCATGTGCAAGACGCTAGAGATTATCACGCTCTATCTCGCTTATTGACTCAAATTAACCCGCAGGTCATTATTCATCTTGCGGCTATTTCTCATGCGGGGAAATCGAACAAAGACCCATACAGCACCTTTGACCATAGCCTGCGAACCTTAGAAAACGCTTTAGATAACGCGCGCGGCAAAGTGGAACATTTCATTTTTCTTTCTTCTAGCATGGTGTATGGTAACTTCTTGACCGAAGAAGTGGAAGAAACCCACCCTCTTGAGCCAATTGGCATTTATGGCGCGTTAAAAGTGGCTGGCGAGAAAATGGTCATCGCTTATCAACAAGTGTTTGGGTTGCCATACACGATTATTCGCCCCTCTGCTTTATATGGTCCGCGTTGCGTCAGCCGCCGCGTTGGGCAAATTTTTATTGAAAGCGCCATGAAAGGCGGAACGCTAAAAATTGACGGCGACGGAAACGAAAAACTTGACTTTACTTATATTGACGACTTAACCAACGGTATTGCCCGCGTGATTGAACATCCAAATTCACGCAACCAAATTTTTAATATGACCTATGGTAAATCTCGTTCCATTAATGATTTGGTGAAAATCATCAAAGAACATTTCCCTGAAGCGCCCGTAGAGTTTGTGCCGCGAGACAATCTGATGCCTTTCCGCGGCACCTTAAGCGTTAAGAAACTAGACGAATTAATTGGCTATAAACCCACTCACCCCATTGATATTGGCTTCCCGAAATACATTAACTGGTACAAAGAATTAGACCCCAGCGGCAAGTTTTGGATGGACATAAAGGTTAGTGGATGAAGTTTGTAAGCGACGCATGGTTGAGCGAAGTCTTTGGATATGACGTTTTCAAAGCGCACCTTGAAAACAATGAAACCCTAGACTCAAAAAGCATCTTTCCCAAAGAACTTCCTAAACGTGCATTTTATTATGCCAAAACGCCAGTGACTGCGATTTCGCAAGTTAGCGACTTAACAAACGCTGGCTTTCGCGTCGTTGACGTAAACGTTACTTTTGAACGCCAGCCTGAAAACATCGCCTCCGCCGAAAACATCATTGTCCGTGACGTAAAGCCTGAAGATGAAACGGATATTTTGAACATTGCCGAAACTTCTTTTATCTATTCGCGTTTTCATCTTGACCCTCACGTTTCAAAAGAACTAGCGGATAAAATTAAACGAGAATGGATTGCGAACTACATCCGAAAACAAAGAGGCGAAAGACTGCTTGTGGCTGAAATCAACGGCAAGCCCGCAGGTTTTTTAGCGGAACTCGCCACAAATGAAAAAGTTGGCGTAATTGATTTAATTGGCGTTGATAAAACCATGCAAGGGCAAGGCGTTGGTAAAAGGCTCGTTCAATATCATATTAACGATGCTGTAAAAAAATATTCCAACCTGCTGGTTGGCACGCAAATTGCCAATATTCCGTCTATGCGACTTTATCAAACCTGTGGATATGAAATTTCAAATTCAACCTATGTATTGCACGCGCATGTGAATGAAGGTAAAGTAATTTAATGAAAATCAATCATCGTGACTTAACCCGTGAAAGAATATTGATTGCCGAAATTGGCAATAATCACGAAGGCGATTCGAACCTTGCCCTTGAACTTGCTCATGCCGCTGTAGAGTCAGGCGCAGATGTTGTAAAGGTTCAAGTCATTAATCCAGAACGTTTGGTCAATATCAGTCAAACTGCGCGCATTGAACAACTCACGCGCTTTCGTTTGCCCATGCAAACCTTTGAAGAAATGGCAAAGATTGCTCGCTCAAAAGGCGCGTTATTTATGGCTTCCGCTTTTGATGTTGATTCGCTTGAAGAAATTAATCCACTGCTTGACGGAATCAAAATTGCATCAGGCGACTTGGATTTTCATCCATTGCTTATCAAAGCCGCTTCTCTTAATAAACCGATGATTCTTTCAACGGGCATGAGCGCCTTAGCGGAAATAAAAACATCAGTAGATGTTATCGTCTCTGCTCTTAATTCAGGCTTGCTTGCCGACCATTTAGCATTGCTTCACTGTGTGAGTTTGTATCCTGCCGCTTTAGCGGACGCAAACCTAAAAGTAATTCAAACTTTACAAAAAGAATTTAACTTAACAGTCGGCTACTCCGACCATACGCTTGGTATTGAAGCGGCAGTCGCCTCATTAAGCGTAGGCGCAAGAATTATCGAAAAGCATTTCACCCTTGATAAAACGCGCACAACGTTTCGCGACCATGCACTCTCTGCAGACCCTGCCGACATGCGCCGCCTTGCGGATGCGATTCATCAATACGATGCCATGCTCGGCACAGGCGAGAAAAATATCTCCGAAGCGGAAGCAGGCATGAGCGAAGTGGCGAGGCGGAGTATCGTCGCCGCAAAAGACTTATCCGCAGGAATCATCTTGAGCGAATCAGATTTTGACTGCATTCGTCCGCGCAATGGATTGCCGCCTTATGAGATTTCATCTTTGGTTGGTAAAAAATTAAAAACATCACTAAAGCGCCATGATGTTTTCTTGAAAGAGCATGTGGAGTAATTATGTGCGGCATTGCTGGCTATTACGGAACGAATACCATTGCGGAAGAAAAAATAAATTTATGTCTTAAATTGATGGGGCAACGCGGACCCGACCAAACCGAATATCGTCATTTTGCAAATGGCGAGAATAATACTTATTTGTTGTTCGCGCGCCTTGCCATTATTGATTTGGATGAGCGCGCCAATCAACCGTTTCATTCAGAAAATAAATGGATGATTTTTAACGGCGAAATGTATAACTATTTAGAACGCCGCGCTGAGTTGCAAGCCAAAGGCGTTACATTCAAAACAGAATCAGACACTGAAGTGATGTTGAAATCATTGCATCATGATGGTTTATCTTCATTAGATAAATGCGAAGGCATGTGGGCGTTTGCTCTGTATGACGAAAAAGACGGCTCGCTTACCTTATGCCGCGATCGCTTTGGCGAGAAACCTTTATATCTGTATAAAGATTCAACAGGTTTGTATTTCGGCTCGGAAATTAAATTTATTACCGCGTTGCTCGGCAAAAAACTTGAAATTAATTACGACCATATTTACCGTTATTTGGTGAATGGATACAAATCGCTGTATAAAGGCGGTCAAAATTTCTTCAAAGGAATTACCGAATTGCCGTCTGGCTCAACGCTTGTTATCCAAAAAGATAACCAAACAAAGCAAGAAAAATATTGGTCTCCATTAATTCAACAAAACGACTCGATGACGTATCGCGAAGCGGTGGCTTGCACGCGCGAAAAATTGATTCGCTCTGTGGAATTGCGTTTGCGCGCCGATGTGCCGCTGGCGTTTTGTATGAGCGGCGGCGTGGATTCAAATTCGTTAATTAGTATTGCCAAAAGAATTTTTAATTACGATGTGCATGGTTTTACCATCGTCAATACCGATGCGCGTTACGAAGAGCAAGATATGGTTGAACATGCCGTTAAAGAATTAAATATTCGGCACACGCCCATTCAAGTTGACACGAACGATTTTCTTCCTAAACTTCGCAAACTTATTCGTTATCATGACGCCCCCGTTTACACCATTTCGTATTATGCCCATTGGATGTTAGCCGAAAGCATTCATAATCACGGTTATCGCATTTCGGTCAGCGGCACCGCGGCGGATGAATTGTTCACAGGGTATTACGACCATCACCTTGCTTATCTTTACGAAATTCAACACGATAAAACGTTACATGCAAAGTCGGTAAAAGCATGGGAAGAGCATATTAAACCGATTGTGCGAAACCCATTTTTGAGCGACCCGGATTTGTTTATTAAGGATAAAACATTCCGCGGCCATATCTATTTGGATGCAGACCGCTTCGCTTCTTACTTGACCTCAGCTTGGTCTGAGCCATTTATAGAGCAGGAATATACTTCTAGTTTGCTTCGCAACCGTATGTTAAACGAAATGTTCCATGAGGCTGTGCCTGTTATTTTGCATGAAGACGATTTGAACTCGATGTATTACTCGGTTGAAAATCGCTCCCCATTTTTAGATAGAGACTTATTTGAATTTGCCAACAGTATTCCCTCGCGCCATTTGATTCAAGAGGGCAGAGCGAAATCTGTTTTGCGCGAAGCCATGCGCGGCATTGCGCCAGATGCCATTGTGGAGAATCGCCGAAAAGTCGGTTTCAACGCGCCCATCTTTTCGTTTTTAGACGTAAACGATAAAACCACGCGCGAAACTTTGCTTGAAGATAGCCCCGTTTTTGAGCATATCAAAAAAGATAAAATTGAAACTTTGCTTTCAAAAGAAAATTTACCAAATAGCGAAAGCAAGTTTTTATTCAACTTTATTAACACTAAACTGTTTTTAGAAGAATTTGAGGCGTGAAATCACAATGACAGCATCAGAAAAAGAAATTAAATCACAAGAAAAAGAATATTATCAATCTCTTGATGAATTTGTGCAGTTATGCAATCAAATGATTGATAAAGGCTTGGCTTACTGGGTTGTTGTCCTTAGTCACGAACTATATCGCTTTTTATATCCCGTTGAGCCGTATGCAAACATTAAATTAGCAGAGCCTGTCAAATTTGTCGTTGAGCATATCAAAAAATTAAACGCTTCTGCAAAAAATGTTTTAGAAACCATTTACCCCTATTCATTTGACCTAAACCAATTTGCCGATATTCGCAAAGAGTCGGATGTGCTTGGTCAGTCTACATCAGATTTGTATGCCGATATGTGGCGCAATTTTGACTCAATGACTTTAGTTGAAGAAAGCCTGCAATTGGTCAAACGTCGCTTGCCAGATGATGTTATTGAAAAAGATATCCTCGGCAAAGATGTTTTAGATATGGGATGTGGCTCTGGCAGATATTCCATTGCCTTAGCAAAAGTGGGAGCAAAATCTGTTTCAGGGGTAGATTGGCAAAAACGCGCTTTTGAAGCGGCGCGTTTATGGTGCGAGAAAAACAACTTGCCAGTCAACTTCCGCGAAGGCGATGTTTTGAATTTGCCTTTTGAAAACGAATCATTTGATTTTGTTTTCAGCAACGGTGTCATTCATCATACTCATTCTATTCAAAAAGGCTTGCAAGAAATTTGGCGTGTCTTACGTTCTGGTAAACGCTCATTTTTATACATCTATGCCGCTAACGGAATTTTTTGGAAAACTCGCAATGTCCTGCGCGAAGTATTCAAACGTATTCCGCTTTCTTACACTCAAAATGTTTTAGATGTAATCGGAATGCCCTCAAATCGTTTTATCTTTTGCGATACTTGGTATGTTCCAGTAGAAACGCATACCACCAAACAAGAATTACATAGAATGTTAGATGAAATTGGTTTTAAGTACGAAAAAGTTGTTGGCAAAAACGAATTTGATTTAGACGGCGCGCTTGAAAAAAATATCTCTGGCGCTGAAATCATGTGGGGCGACGGCGAACATCGTTATATTCTTGAGAAGGCATAATGGATTCATTACGCGGTTTATTCTGGAAACTATATTTACAAGCGCGCGGCGCGCAAGTTGGTAAAAATTTTCGCGTGCATGGCTCATTAGATATTTTATTGCGTGATGGTGCGTCTCTAAAAAACGTAATCATTGGCGATAACGTTTCACTTGGCGGCAAGCTATATATTCGGATGCGTAAAAACGGGCGTATTTTGATTAAGAACGGCGCCTCATTTGGCGCTGACGTATGGTTGGTGACTGCCAACGAAGCGGAATTTATCATTGGGGAAAATTCCGCTTTGAGTAGTTACAGTATTTTCAATGGTGGGCATGGCATTACCATTGGTTCAGATTGTGTATTTGCTGGCTTTGTCTATGTCAATTCATCCGAACATCACAGCAAACGATCCCAAATCATCCGCAAGCAGGGATATTATGGCTCACCTGTAAAAATTGGAAATGACGTTTGGCTCGGCGGACATGTCACTGTAACGCAGGGCGTGACGATAGGTGATGGCGCAGTGATTGGCGCAAACGCCGTTGTTACGAAGGATATTCCACCTTATGCCATTGCTGTGGGTAGCCCAGCTAAAGTGCTTAAGTATAGAGAGTAATTTATAAATTTTATGAAAACTATTGCAATTTTGAACGATGTGCATGATGCCGATTATGTAGTTCAACATCGTGCAAAATTTAGTGAAGCGACTTTAATCTCCACCCATGCCGCAGTGGATGATTACCTAGAAGCGCATGGTTTGGCTTGCTTGCCTTTCTCTTCTTTTTTAACCGTCAACGATTCAATGTCATTGCATCAAGAAGCGGCGGCAAACGCGGACGCTTTATTGAACCAATTGGACGCTTTATTTGCCGATGAATTGAATCGGGCGTTACAAATCGCCCCGCCGCTTCAATTCTTTTACGCGTTATATCGTTATCGAATTAAACTTGAATATGTAAACATATCAAAATGCGCGCTTGCCATGCAACGTTTGCTCAATCGCCTTGCCCCGCAAAGAGCGATTTTGTTTATGCCGCACGGCGCTCAAGGCGCGCCTTCGTTTTTTCAGACCGCAATTCACATCATGGAATTGGTTTTCAACTGCACATCGCTTGCGGTTGAAAAGGTCGCTTCTCCAATTTCGCAAAAAATTTTAGCGAAAAGTAAAAACATTAATTGGCGACAAAAGCGGAATAATTTTTTTGCCGCTCTGCTGAGAAACGGCTTTATTAAATTATATAAGAAAAATAAAAAGATTCAGGACTATCCCTTGATTGTGCGGCTGGGAAAAACTCAGGGAATGATAGTCTTAATCAACGGTTCTTATTCAGCCGAGTTAATGCCTGATAGCCCGTTGCTTTCAAAAAGTAAATTGTTGCGAGAAGACTTATCGGCGCAGAAAATGCTCCCGCCGCAAAACCTGCAAGAAGCCAAGCAAGAAGCGATAAAAGAAATCTTATCAAAAGATGAGATTGATATTCCCGCTATCTTAAAAGCCATCATCTTAGATGATTTTTGCCATAATTATTCTACGTACGTCCTTCCCGTAAAGCAATTGCATAACCTTGCGGCTTATGAAAAAATCCAAGGCGGAATATGGATTCGCCCGCCTGTGGCGTTGAATGGTTTGTCTTTGCTAGTTGAATATATAATGAAGAGCGGCGCGCCTGTGATAGGCCGCCAGCATGGCGGTAATTATGGCATTGAGGCGAGCCTGCCGCGCCATTTTGATTCAGATTTTTGGTGGAGCACGCATTACTTAAGTTACGGTTTTACAGCGGAAGATTTGAAGGAAACAACGCCTAATTTGCAACCTCGTTGCGAAATCATACCGGCGGGCGAAAAGAATACGGTTGATTTTCGCGGTTCTTCTGACAAACCCAAAATAGATATTCTTTTTCCCATCTCAAATGCGGTTTCATTTTATAAAGACGGACCTCGCCCTTTACCGCATGAATTAGCCCAATATCAACGCGAATTGCTTAAGTTTTTGAATCAATTTTCCGATTTGCGCGTAGCGGTCAAACCCTTTCCGGATTATAACTACACTAATAGCGCGTTTATCGAATTGTTGCGCTCCTTAAAAAGGATAGAAATTTTAGAGGGGTATACCTTTGTTGACGCTCTTCAAAATTACCCTGCGCGATTGATTCTTAGCGAATTTCCATCCTCGCCTTTATTTGAGTGCTTGAGGACCGACTCGGAAATATTGTCATTAACTAACCCATTATTGCCATTTAATCCAACAGCGCATTATTTGTTATCGAAACGCGTTCATTTTTACGATGCGCTTCCGCAAATTAAACAAGGCATTATAGATTTTTTTGAAGGGCGCTTGCCCATAAAACGCGACGACGGTTTTGTAAATAAATATCTGCTGCCAGCCAACCCTGAAAAAATAAAAAGCGTGTGCGCGCAAATTTTGGGCATTGAGCAATAACCTATGACTTTAAAGACCGCCCCTGTTGAAAGCATGCGCCGCCGTTATGCGGCAACCTTATTTACCCAATTTATTCAATTTGCGGCGACGATTGTCGTCAGCGGCGTTGTGCCGCGCGCTTTAGGTCCCGCTGCGTTTGGCAATTACAATTTTTTACTTAATACGGCTTCTACGATTCGTAGTTTTTTAGACCCTAGCGCCAATCAAGCGTTTTTTACATTTTCATCGCAAGAAAAACAAAGCGGGGCGCTCACCAAAACATACGCATTATTGCTCTTATTACAAATTATCATTGTCTTTGCCTTGATTGGCGTCTTGGCGTTTTTGCAGTCCACTGATTTAATTTGGCCCCATCAAACCCTCGACCAAATCCTATGGGTAACGGTTTTAGAGTGGTGCCTATTTGTCGCCGCTTCATTAAGGCAATTAGGAGATAGCAAAGGCTTAACGGTTCGCACACAAGCCATTGTTTTGTTAACGGCGTTTATCAATGTGTTTGGTTTACTTGCTTTAAATTATTTTGAAGCGCTAAATTTTTACACGTATGTTTGGTTTAACCTGTTCACCGCGCTTCTCATTGGCTTTGCGCTGGGGTATTGGCTTTTGGTTGTGAATCGCGCGCTAACTTGGCAGGGTAACCTGCGCGAAAACATTTCAAGATATATTCAACGCTGGTGGAGCTACGCCTCTCCTTTAATTTTGCTTGAATATTACAAACCCATCGTTGCTTACCTTGGAATTTATTTATTGCAACGTTGGTATGGCTCTGCGGAACAAGGATATTTTGCGCTTGCCGCCAAATGGTCCGCTTTGGTATTGGTGTTTACAAGCTCGGCGTTATCTATCTTTTGGAGAGAAATTGCCAACGCCATAGCCAACGGAGAACAAGAACGCGCCGCCCGTATCTATTACAAGTTCACCAATTTTTTATTTTTTGTGGCATTGGCGTTGTGCGCCTGGCTTTCTTTTAACAGCCGCTTGCTAGTGGATATTTTGGTTGGCGGCGAATACCAAGCCGCCATACCCGTGTTAGCCCTTATGGCGTTTTACCCATTACAACAAACGTATGGTCAAATTAACAACGCTGCATTAAAAGGCGCTGAAAAAACAAAACAAATTCGAGATATAGGAATCGCTATTTCCATTCCAGACGTGGCGCTAAGCTACTTTTTATTGGCTTCTCCCGCCGCGCCAATTCCTGGCTTAAACTTAGGGGCAATGGGCGTTGCCGTTCGTATGGTCATTTATGGATTAATCAGCGTGCAGATTTATGAATGGATGAGCCATAAGGTATTTGGGCTAAATTATTTTTCCGTCCTTGTTCAAAAACTTCAGGCGGTTTTGTTGGTGTTTTTATCGGCTTGGCTGACTTTAACAAAAGTGGGCGAGAGTCTGACGGAATTTAACATTGCCCCTCTTATCATTTTTGTCATATCATCTAGCGCTTACTTTATAGCGATTGCCGCTATTGCTTTATTAAAACCTAATTTACTCGGTATTGATAAAGATGAAATGAACCAAAACGTAAACAAAATCTTAATAACGCTCAAAAAAGCGTTAGGCTTAAAACATGAAACGTAATATTTAAGGAGATATAAAATGTTTGGGCAAAGAGAATTTTTCGCCTACGCGGATGAGTTCGCGGTTTCTATCCCAGGGCAAACAGGCATTCGGTTTCGTCAATGGTATTTTTCTAAGCGCTTTAAGAAACTGGGCGCGAAATCTCATTTAGGGATGGGCTTATTAGTGTATGACCCGCAAAACATTAGCATTGGAGAAAACTATTCCATGCGCCGAAATGGAATTTTAGGCGCGATTAATGGAAGCCTTGAAATTGGCAATCACCTAAGCATTGCCGAAAATGTGACGATTAATGCCAGCGAAAACGGAAAAATCGTCCTCGGAGATTATGTGCTTATCGGTCCTAATACGGTTTTACGCGCTAGCGACCATGTTCCAACACGAACAGATTTAACCATCCGCGAGCAAGGACACACTGGCGGCGAGATTATTGTAGAAGACGACGTTTGGATAGGCGCGAATTGCGTTGTGGTAGCGGGCGTACATATTGGCAAAGGCGCGGTGATTGCCGCAGGCGCTGTGGTGACAAATGATGTGGAGCCATATACCATTGTTGGCGGCGTACCCGCTAAATTCCTAAAGAAACGCGGAGCATAAATGAGAGAACTTCGATTTGCCATCATCGGTTGCGGGCGCATTGCAAAAAATCATATTGCGCCTCTTACAGAAATTGAAGGCGCAAAACTTGTTGCCGTATGTGATTTGATTCCAGAACGCGCTGAAGGCTATGCCCAAAAATATAACTTACCCGCTTATACCAACTATCATACGATGTTAAAACAGGAAAACATAGACGTGGTTTGCATTCTCACGCCCAGCGGAATGCACCCCGCTCATACCATAGACGTAATCAATCGCTATAAAAAACATATCGTCGTTGAAAAACCAATGGCGTTGGCTTGGGACGATTTAGCAAAAATGAAATCGGCGGCTGATGCAAGCGGTGTAAAAATATTTCCTGTTTATCAAAACCGCTATAACAAAGCCGTGCAAAAAGTGCGAAACGATTTGCTTTCAGGCGCATTAGGAAAACCTGTATTGGGAACAGTGCGTTTACGCTGGTGCCGCCCACAAAAATATTATGACCGTGACCCTTGGCGTGGAACTTGGGCGATGGATGGCGGCGCATTGACCAATCAAGGCATTCATTATATTGATTTACTTCAATACATGCTTGGCGATATAGAATCGGTTACGGCGCGCGCCGCTACACAACTTGTGAATGTAGAAGTAGAAGATACGTTTGTCGCTACGGTTAAGTTCAAAAACGGCGCCTTAGGCGTTATTGAGGTCACCACCGCCGCTCGCCCCGATGATTTTGAAGCGTCTATCTCTGTGCTGGCAGAGAAAGGAACGGCTATTTTGACAGGCATTGCCTCCAATCAACTGAGCGTATATACGCTTGACCCGCAAAATGCGCCGATATATTCGGAGAATTTTCCCGATGCGTATGGATTTGGTCATTGGGATTTCTTCCGCGATGTAATGGCTGACTTAAAAGGCAAAGCGACGCATCCTATCTCGTTTGAAGAGGGGACGCGCGCCATTCGTTTGCTCAACGCCTTATACCGCTCTGCTGAAGATAACCGTGAAGTATTTTTGAGCGAAGGCATTGCCTCGCATAAACTTGGCAAGCCTGATGAAAACCTTGCCAAGTTATACATCACAGAGGCAGAATGAGAGTCTTAATTACTGGCGGAGCAGGCTTTATTGGTTCTGCATTAGCGCGCCGTCTGATTGCCGAAGGGCATCAAGTGTCGGTGATAGATAATTTATCTACGGGCAAGCAGGCAAACATTCCGAAAGAAGCGGAGTTTGTCGAATATGATTTAGCAAAAGCAGATTGCCTTGAACATCTTCCATCTGGAAAGTTTGATGCGGTTTGTCATCTCGCCGCACAATCGTCAGGACCCGCTTCGATTGAAATGCCGTATTATGATTTGCAAGCAAACGCCGCTTCTACTTTGTTGCTATCGCGTTGGTGTTTGAAAAATAATGTGCCAAGATTTTTATACGCCAGCTCAATGACCGTGTATGGAAATAAACATGCCTCGCCCGTTTCAGAAAATGCAATTTGCGAACCGATAGCGTACTATGGCGTATCGAAATTGGCTTCAGAACATTTGTTACGCTTGGCGTCGTTAGAAGGCTTAAATGTGACTTCGTTTCGCATGTTCAGTGTGTATGGACCTGGACAAAATTTAGAAAATCTCAAA
Organism: Anaerolineales bacterium; assembly: GCA_034434495.1. Taxonomy (GTDB): domain Bacteria; phylum Chloroflexota; class Anaerolineae; order Anaerolineales; family Villigracilaceae; genus Villigracilis. The sequence continues at coordinate 163,081 of DAOTZE010000003.1, read as the reverse complement.
CAAGGCATGGTTAGTATTTTCATGGCGTATCTCTTGCGCGGCGAAGAAACGCCAGTGACGGGCTCGCTTGAAAGATTTAGAGATTTTATTTATATTGACGATGTGGTAGAGGCTTGGATGAGCGCTTTACAAATGAAACAAACGCCGGCGCCAATTTACAATCTCGGCACAGGCACAGCGACTACCGTGCGAGAATTATTGAAAACTTTGATACATATAATGAAACTTGACGCCAATCACCCAATTAAAGAATTGCAAGGCTCTGCTTTTGACCAATTTGGTTTAACTGCAAACATTTCATTGGCTGAAAAAGATTTGAATTGGAAACCCAAAGTGAATTTATATGACGGCTTAAGCAAAATGGTCGCTTGGGCAAAAAAGGAAATATCATCATGAAACCAGTATGTAGATTATGCGGCTCGTCAGACGCCGAATTAATCGGCGAAAAAGTCGCCGATTCGCCAGAATCAAAACAATATAAATGCCGCCAATGTGAAATTGTTTATCTTTTTCCCATTATGTCTGAAAAAGAAGAAGCCGATTTTTACCGCGCTGAGTTTGAAAAATATATGGCAGGGCGCTCTGGCGCAAGTTGGAAGAGCCCACAAGCGCATTTTCGCTCATATCAACCCGAAGGCGAGCGCAGGCTTCCTTTAGTGCGTCCATTCTTAAAACCAGAAGATGATGTTTTAGAAATTGGCAGTTCCACAGGCTATTTTTTAGACGACCTTAGAGGTTATGTCCATTCTGTCACAGGCGTTGAACCCAGCCAAGCCTATCGTGATTATGCAAACAGCATTGGCATAAAAACCTATAGTTCATTAGATGAACTTGCAGGAGAAAAGTTTGACGTTTTATTTTTATATTATGTGCTTGAACATTTACGCGACCCCATTGGTTATATGGCTTCTTTATCCCATTGGTTAAAGCCCAACGGCAGAATCTTACTCGAAGTTCCCAATGTGGATGATATATTGCTAAGCCCATATCACATTCCAAACTTTGCGCCATTTTACTGGCAGAAGGCGCATTACTATAATTTTTCACATAAAACTTTGAAAGACGTCCTCGTTCGCGCAGGGTATGATGCGCGCCTGATACCCGCCCAACGCTATGATTTATCTAATCACATGGTGTGGATGATGGAGGGCAAACCGGGCGGCGCTGGGCGTTTCAAAGAAATTTTCACGCCTGAGTTGGAAACCGCTTATGCCGAAGCCTTAAAAAAGCATTGGAAGTGCGATACATTATTTGCCGTAATGGAGTTGAAAAAATGATAACCGCTTTATTATTAGGACGCGAAGGAAGCGTCGGCTTTCCTGGAAAAAATCTATACCCGATTTTGGGTCGCCCTCTCATGGCATATCCTTTAATGGCGGCGTTGAATGCCCCATCCATTGACCGCGTTTATGTTTCTACCGATTCGCCGCGTATTAAAGAAGTGAGCGCGCAATACGGCGCATATATCATTGACCGCCCGCCTCATCTCGCTACCAAACAGGCGCTAGGGGAAGACGCTTATGTGCATGGCTATCAAGTGATAAAAGAAGAACTCGCCAAACAGGGCAAACAAATTGAATTAATGGTTTTGCTCTTTGCAAACGCCGCTACGATTAATGCCGATTTACTAGAACAAGGAATTGCCGCGCTTCGCGCCGACCCGAAAGCGGATTCGGCTGTGACAGTTTCTATTTACAATATGTGGAGTCCGCTTCGCGCCCGCAAATTAGGCGAAGATGGCTATCTTCATCCTTTTGTGCCTTTTGAAGTGTTTGGCGACCCTGCTACTTTGAATTGTGACCGCGACTCGCAAGGCGATGTATATTTTGCAGATATGGGCGCTTCTATTGTTCGCCCGCATTGTTTAGAAAATTTACACGCTGGGTTACTGCCTCAAAAATGGATGGGGCAAAATATCCTTCCTATTCATCAATGGGGCGGTTTAGACGTAGATTACGAATGGCAAATTCCACAAGTGGAATTTTGGCTAAAAAAACACGGCTTTTCAGAAACGCAAACGCCTTATGCAAAATAATATCCAGTACGATTTACAAGGAAAAAGAATCCTGGTCACAGGAGCAAGTTCTGGCATTGGCAGAGCAACCGCCCGTTTATTAGGCGAGGCGGGCGCAATTGTTGGGATTCACTATCATCAACGTCTAAAAGAAGCGCAAACTATAAAAGAGGAAATTCAATCATCTGGCGGCGCTGCCGAAGTTTTTCAAGCAAACTTAAGCGACCCTCAAGAAAGAGATAGGTTAATACCCGCATTTATTGAGGAATTTGGCGGCTTAGACGGTTTAGTCAACAACGCTGGCGCGCCCCAAGGAAAAAATACTTTTCCAAACATCCTAAAAACTGAATGGGATGAAACCTTTGCCTTGAATATTGAAGCGCCCTTCTTTTTATCTCAACAAGCGTTTAAAGCCATGCAATCTCAAAATGGCGGAAAAATAGTAAACGTCAGTTCTATCGGCGTTAAGTATGGAGGTTCTGCAAAAACCATTCATTATGGTATGGCAAAATCCGCCTTAGAAACATTAACAATTGGGATGGCAAAACTCGGCGCAGAATTTAATATTTTAGTGAATACCGTCCGCGCAGGTATGACGGATACCCCCTTTTGGCAAAAGAAAACAAAAGAAGAAATTGAAGCGAGAAAAAAATTAATTCCCTTAAAAAGAAGCGCAACTCCCGAAGAGGTGGCTGCGATGATTTGCTTTTTGCTTTCGCATACTTATATAACAGGTCAAACGATTGCGGTAAGCGGCGGCGAATGATGACGGAATATAGAATGGAGTCATTAATGTTAAAAACGATTAGAAAATTTCTAAACAACGTGGGCGTTGATGTTGATTGGAAGACCTTGGCGATGCGGCGATACAAAAAAAAATTGAATCAGAACCAAGGCTTTCGGCATTGGTTCGAACATGAGTCCTCGCGCTGGGTGTCTGGTCACTATGGCGAAAAACAAATTACAGAAAATTTCACCCAAATGCATTTGTCTTCTCAATTATATGAATTAACCAGCCTTTTACAAATAAGAATGGGCGATATTGGAAACGCTTCTGTATTAGACGCCGGCGCAACGGACGGCTTATTTTTTGAGCGCTTAAAAATCAAAAACGGAATTGGATTAAATTTTTTACAGGTGAACGCCAAGCAAATTACGTCAGACGGCTTTACGGCTTGCGTTGGCGATATAGAAAAAATCCCCTTTGCCGATAAATCCTTTGATTATGTGATTTGCTGTGAAACTTTAGAGCATGTTCTTAACCCAATTGGAACTTTAACAGAACTAGCGCGGGTATGCAGGAAAAAGATATACCTCAGTATCCCTTGGCTTGCAAAGACCCGCCTAAACGCCCGTCCTGCTGGTTGGCCCGATGTCGAAAGCCATGTATATGAATATTCACCCGCAGATTTCAAAAAAATCGTTACTTGGTCAAATGTGAAAATTACGTTTCATGACTTTGTGCAGGTGTTTCCGCAACCTACCAATACACTGTTAGATTGGTTTTATAGCCGTTATATGTATTCGGACTATTTTCCTAAATTACAGTATTACGAATTAGAGCCCTTAGGCTAAACAGGAATATGAAATGCAGAACGTAAGCCGCAAAATAAAAATACATATAGAGTTAGCGGGCTTTTTATTCAAAAGCCTGCCCGCTCGTTTTTGGAGCTCGGCAAACTCACGCTTCCCAAACCTGATTTTTATCGCGGGGTTGCCCAAATCTGGCACAACCTGGCTTGCTCAATTAATGCAAGAAGTCCCTGGCTATCAGTCTGCTTATGTTTATGACCCCGATGAATGCAATCTGATGCATAAGGTTTGCAAAGATAATTTCGCTTACTTGTCCGCTTATGGGCATTATGTGATAAAGCTTCATACAGAATATTCTAAAGAAACCGTGCAGGTTTTTGACTCGTTTAATATTAAACCAATTATCATGTATCGCGATTTACGCGACCAATGCGTTTCTCGTTATTTCCATGTATTGCATGACCCGACTCACCGTCATTATGCTTTATACAATTCATTGCCTAAGAATGAAGGAATGACGCATAATCTTCAAATTGCATTAGCGTATTACCCAAATTGGATTAAAAACTGGATAACTGAAATGAAAAAACACCCCGACCGTTTTTATGAAGTTCGGTACGAAGACCTAAGGGCAGACGCCAAAACTACGCTGATGGGCGTATTAAGTTTTTATGGCATTCAACTTTCTAACGAGCAAGTTGAACAAATGATACAAAAGGTGGCTGGCAACACCAAATTTGATATTAAAGAAAACCTGAATAAAAAAATCGGCACGGCGCGTAAGGGCATTGTGGGCGATTGGCGCAATCATTTTACTGAGGAACATGTAAAACTGTTCAAAGAACAATGCGGTCAACTGTTAATTGACTGCGGATATGAAAACGACATGAACTGGAGCGTTGAAAAATAAAATGATAGTCGCTTTAGTGTGTGGGCGCGCCGAAAATCAGCCCTTCCCCGGTCGAAATACCTTTCCATTATTAGGCAGACCATTAATGGTTTACCCGCTGTTAGCGGCGTTAAATTCCGCTCAGGTAGATAAGGTGTATCTTAGCACAGACGACGCCGGCATGGCGCGCGTGGCAAAGCATACGGGCGCAGAAGTTATTGAAAGAAGCAAGAACGATGAAGCCTTTACGCTGGAACAAGCGATTCAACATGGTTACGAAGAAATAAAAAAACAATTCAATGAACCCATAGAAGCGCTCGTAGTGATGATTGCCAACGCGCCTACCGTGACGGATAAGTTAATCAATCAAGGCGTTGAAATACTGCGCTCACAACCAGAACTAGACGCCGTGATTTCCGTTTCAAAACATAATGAATATCACCCGCGTTTGGCGCTGCAATTAACGCAAAGCGGCTTATTACGAGAATATAGCGGCGTGTCTGAAACATCGCAAATAGACGCCTACTTTCCCGATTCGCTTTTATTTGTATTACGCCCGGAAAAGTTTTTTAAGAACTTTCAGCAAACTTTCGCCAACACCATTGTAGATGTTGCCAAACAAAAAGTAGCCGCCTTAGTGCATGAAGGCTATGGCGATGTAGATTATCCATGGCAAATACCAATGGTAGAAGAATGGCTCAAGCGGCGCGGGTTTACCGAATCGCAAACGCCGTATGATGCGCAAGTCGAAAAGAAAATTGAAATCGTTCCGCCTATGCGCGCAAAAGCCTCAGGCGAGGTAAAGCGCCGAGTTTTGATAACCACTGTCCCGTTTGGCGAAGCGAATCGCTCTCCGCTGGATTTGTTGGAATCAAATCAAATCGAATATGTCATTAATCCAATCGGCAGAAGATTGAAAGAAGAAGAATTAATTGAAATGATTCCTGATTTTGGAATTTTGATTGCCGGCACCGAGCCGATTACCGAAAAAGTTATCGCCTCTGCGCCGCACCTCGGCTTGATTGCCCGCGTGGGCATTGGTTTAGATAGCGTCAATTTAATGGCGGCGCGCGCGCATGGCGTGCAAGTGACTTATACGCCCGATGCGCCATCGCCCGCTGTGGCCGAACTAGCAATTGGGCAAATGCTGGCTTTATTGCGCGGCATTTCGCTTTCAGATAGAAACATGCGCAATGGCGTGTGGCATCGTTTTATGGGGCGCAGGCTTTCTGAAATGACGGTTGGTTTAATTGGCGTAGGGCGGGTTGGTAAATTAGTTGTAAAACATTTACGCGGCGGGTTTCCATCTGTTCGCATTCTTGCCAATGATTTAACCCCAGATATTGAATTTGGAAAATTGCATCATATTGAATGGGTTGAAAAAGAGGAAATATATCGTTCCGCTGATATTATTTCATTGCATCTTCCCTTAACGCCAGCCACGCGCGCATTAATTACCATGAATGAAATTAATAAAATGAAAAAAGACGTTTTATTAGTAAACACATCGCGCGGCAATATGATTAATGAAAAAGATTTAGCGCACGCCTTGCGCGCCCAACGCATTGCCGGCGCGGCAATTGATGTATTTGAACGCGAACCTTACACCGGCGAATTAAGTACGCTTGAAAATTGTTTGCTGACTTGTCACATGGGGTCTATGTCTGCCGATTGCCGCTCGCGCATGGAAATTGAAGCCACCGAAGAGGCTGTGCGTTTTTTGAAAGGCGAAACGCTGAAAACCCCTGTGCCAGAATATGAATATTTGAATTTTACTTCCTGAAAGAGCGTTATGAATTATCAAGTTGAAAATTGGTTTACCGAAGTTGAAACGCTGGATTATTCCGACTATTGGAATAATGAAGCGCAAGATATGAATAAAATTTGGTGGGTGTTAGACGGCGATTTTTCTAAGATGGAAACATATCTTGAGTCCATTTCGGCTATTTCGCAATTAGAAGAATGCGTACAAGCCGCAAAGAATGTCTTTGGCAAGGGTTTGCAGGGCGTTGGCGCAGATTTGGCGGCAGGTAACTTATGGGCTACTCCGCATTTACTTCGCTTGGGCGCTGAAAAGGTAATTTCAGTGGAGTATTCACGGCATCGCTTATTAAAATTAGGCGTAGTGGTTTTAGAACATTATGGCGTTTCAAAGCAACAAGCCTTATTGGCGCTCGGAGATTTTCATCAATTAAGGCTGCCCGATTCTTCATTAGATTTTGTTTTTATGTCGCAGGCGTTTCATCATTCTGAAACTCCGAGAAAGTTATTAAGTGAAATTTATCGTGTGCTTAAGCCCACAGGGATTGTAATGATGACGGGCGAGCATATTACCAATCCTAGTTTTTTCAAACGTCTCTCTCAGCCCTTAAAATTCCTAATGGCGCGTTTTCTGCCACTTTTTATACAAAACAAAATATTCAATAAGCCTATCTTCAAAAATACGGAATTAATACTTGGACATACAAGCGATTTTATAGATAAAGACCCCGTCTTGGGCGACCATTATTTTACCGACTCTCAATACAAGCGTTTATTTCATCAGCACGGGTTTGATTTTATTTGTCTGCGCAAACCGCAGTGGAAGTCGCAAGCGTTTGTGCTAACGCCAAAGAAAGGTTTTTGACGATGAAGATTATCGTATTTGGCGGCTCGGGTTTTGTTGGCTCACATTTAGCCGATGCGCTTACCAACGCAGGGCATGTGGTGACTATTTTTGATATCAAACCTTCGCCGTATTTGCAAGCGAGTCAAAAATTTATTCAGGGCGATATTCTTGATATGGAAGCCATTCAACGCGCCGTTCAAGGTCAAGATGTAATTTATAACTTTGCAGGGCTGGCAGATTTAGACGACGCCTTAGCGCGCCCCATTGATACCGTGCGTTTGAACGTGTTAGGCTGCGTCAATTTGCTAGAAGCCGCGCGCCACGCAAACATTAAGCGGTTTGTATTCGCCTCCACTATTTATGTATATTCTGAAGCGGGCGGGTTTTATCGTGTGAGCAAACAGGCGTGCGAATCTTATATCGAAGAATATCAACGCCGCTTTGGGGTAAACTACACCATCTTGCGATATGGCACGTTATATGGTCGCCGCGCCGATTCGCGCAACAGCGTGTATCGGTATCTCAAGCAAGCGCTAACCGAAAGAAAAATTTCTGTCCGCGCTACAGGCGATGAAATGCGCGAATATATCCATGTTGAAGACGCTTCGCGCGCCAGCGTGCAAATTTTGGCTGACGAGTTTGAGAATCAAAACGTCATTCTGACGGGGCATCACCCTATGCGTTTTCGTGATTTGATGCAAATGATTCGAGAAATTGTCGGCGCCGATGTGCAAATAGATTTACAACCGCCTCTTGACTCGGGGGCAACGGGTCATTACCGCCTGACGCCTTATACCTTTCATCCGAAAATTGGCAAAAAACTAGTCAATAACTATTATGTAGATATGGGGCAAGGCTTGTTAGATTGTTTAGATGAAATTTATCAATCAAACCAGAGTGAAAAAGAATGACCGTCAAAGCCATTTTATTTGACTTTGACGGCGTCATTGTCGATTCTGTAAACGTCAAAACTGAAGCCTTTCGCGAGCTTTTTTCAAATGAAAAAGAACATCTGCAAACTATTATTAATTTTCACTTGGCAAATGGCGGCATGTCTCGCTTTGTAAAGTTTGAAATTATTTATCGAGAAATTTTGAAAAAGCCGCTTACCCAAGAACTTTCACAAGAATTAGGAGAAAAATTTTCTAAACTCGTGATGCAAAAGGTGATTGAATGCGACTATATGCCCGGCGCGCTGGAATTTTTACAAACATATTCTAAGCAATTGCCTTTATTCATCGCTTCTGGCACGCCCCAAGATGAATTAAGAATCATCACGGAAAAACGCGGCTTGACCCATTACTTCAAAGAAATTCACGGCACGCCGCGAAGCAAACCCGAAATTATCCGCGATATTTTGAAACGCTATAACCTCGCCTCTGAAGAAATGCCTTTTATTGGCGACGCTATGAACGATTACGCCGCCGCCCTAGAAACAAACTTGCCTTTTTATGGCTACGCCCTAACGCGCGTCAATGATTTCCCCGCCCATATAAAGGTTGTGCATAGTTTTCAAGAATTAGAAAGCGCCTTATTTATAAAATGACGGAAAAAGTTGAAGCCGAGTTGATTGTCGAAGCGTTTGACCAAGCCCAAACATGGGGGCGAAGCGCATATATCCAAACCGCTATGTCGCAAAGACGGAGGGTAAATCTCTTGTCGCTTGGCGAATCGATGCCGCCCAAAGATGAACTTGATGAGGTTTTGCTCAATATAAAAGATATTGCAGATACAGCCAGCCAAAAGATTCGCGAACGTTACCCGCTCTTTTTGCATCAAGCCGTAAAGGATTCAGGTTTGTTAGACGTTACGGTTTTAGAAAATAAAATAAGTTTGTATTGGTTAATGCCTATTTCTGAAATGAGCGTTTTACGAACGCCGTTGATTGATAAGTTGTACGCTTTGTTTGTATTGCAAGAAGTTTTACGGCAAAAAGAATATCAAAAAGTTTTGTTTGTAACCGACGACGAATTGCTTGCGGAGCCAGCCTGCGAAATTTGCCGAAACCTCAACGTAAAATCTATTGACGTAAAAATAATAAAACGCAATCAACGCGCTTATTATCGCAATAAAATTTCGCTTTTCATTGCATGGTGGCGGGCGTGCCTAATCTCGTTCTTTTATTGGCTTACGCTTAAGTTGTTTAATATTAGGAAAGAAAAATCAAACGTCAGTGAGATGCTTGGCTTAACGATTTTTCCCACCTTATGGGCAAAAAACAATGCAGGCAATTTAGAAAACCTCGCCTTTGGCGATTTTCCGTATGAGTTAAACAAAAATAAAAAAAGATTAACTTATCTGGCTATTCCGACAATGAAGCCAAGCGGCATGATAAAAGAAGTAAAGTATTGGCAAAGCGTTGCCTATGAACATCATATTTTGTTTTCACACGCTTTAATTTCCCTGCCCGAATTATTAGCAATCTGCTTTCGTATTGGCTGGGGCAAGCGCCTTGCTGGCAAAATTAAGAACCTAGATTCTTTGGATTTACGAATCGATTCCATTGACCTAAAAAAACTGTTGATTCGAGAATTCCAACATGAACAATGGAATCCAGATTTACTTCAACCCTTTATTGTGGCTTATGCCAGCCGAAAAATAAAAAATATTTCTTCGGCAGTTTGCGCTTTTGAATTTCAACCGATTGAAAAAGCCTTTGCCGCAGGCTTAAAAACAACAAACCCAAAGGTAAAACTCATTGGCTTGCAAACCTCTTTGCTTGGTAAAAGCCACCTTGGGTATTATTTTTTGCCAGAACAAATCAGTCGGACAAGCCAATTGCTTCCTCCATTTGCGCCCCTGCCCGATTATGTCGCCGCGTATGGCGAAACCACTTACCATTTGCTTACGAAAAAATTGGGAAACGAAAGAGTTCAATTAACGGGACCGATTCGATACCCTTATTTGAAAATTGACTCGCAAGCAGACCGTGAACTTGCAAAAGAAAAGATAAAAAATCGCTTCCATCTTAACGGAGAAATGGTTTTTGCGCTTTTAGCGTTACCCAGCCTCAAAGACGAAGCGTTGATGATAATGGATTGGGCTTTTGCCGTCGCAAAACAATATCCGCAAATATATTTTCTAGTCCGTTTTCATTATTGGGCGCTCTTAAATAATGAATTACATAACGCCGCGCAATTGCATTCTTTTACCAACTATCAAACTGTAGAAGGCGATTTGCATGAATTATTGCTCGCTTCGGACTTTATGGTCACAGGCACATCGTCGGTAGGCATTGAGGCGATTGCTTCTGGTTGTATGCCTATTTCCTACAAGCCTACCCGTCGTTATGATTTTGGCCGCATACAAGACGTTGAAGAGAGCGCGTTCCTTTACGTCAATCCATCTGAACTTCAAAAAGCAATAAACGAATGTATTAACCAAAGCGATGTTTTTACGCAGAAAAAAGCGCAATGGAACACGAACCTTCAAAAATTATGCGCGCCTTTAGATGGAAAATCTAGCGCAAGGTTTTACGCTTGGCTTTTACAGCGCGGAGCGTTTGACGTTCAACCGCAAGGAGAGCCGCTATGAAAATCTTGTTAATTGGACCGCAATGGATGGGCGGCTGGTTAGAAGGCGTTCTCAAACCGCTTCGCTTGCTTAATCATCAAGTTACTCCGTTTTATTACGATTACCCCAACGCGCCTACCGTTGTTGGAAATCTTGTTAAAGTTTCCAGTTATGCGCCGAAAGCGCTGCGGAATTATGCCGAACCTATCGCTAGAAACATAGGCAAAACCTGGGAAGAACGTATGAATCGAAGATTGCTTTCGGCGGCAAAAAAAATAAAACCAGACCTTGTTTTTATTCTTAAGGGCGAAACAATTCAAGCCGAAATTTTAGCCGAGCTGAAGAAAGATTCTAAATATATCGTCTCATGGTGGTTAGACGACCCCATTTTATATTTTCAAACTCACCCGCAGGTGCGCTTGCAGCTTCAATACATAGATATATTGTTTCTATTTGACCGCGCAAAATTTCAAGAGTTACAACAACTTGGCGCAAAGCAAGTGCAATATTTACCTTGCGCTTTCGACCCTGATGTGTACCATCCAAAACCAACTTCGCCAACCGATATAAAGAATTACCAGTGCGATATTGGGATGATTGCTAGCTATTACAAAAAACGCGGCGAGATATTAAGCGCTGTTCAGGGGTTAGATGTGGCGATTTGGGGCATGGGCTGGAGAAAAAGCTCCGAGCTAAAACAATTTCCAGCCCGCACATTACGCGGTAAATCGCTCACTGGGCGCCAAATTGCGACCGCCTACAACGTAATAAAAATTTGCCCAAACGCTCATCATTCACAAAGCGTTTTAGGCGGGCTCAACATGCGCGCGTTTGAAATTCCCGGCGCGGGCGGCTTTCAAATTACAGATTATATTGAAGGAATGGAAGAACATTTTGAAATTGGAAAAGAAATCGTCGTGTATCAATCTCCGCAGCATTTTCGTGAGTTAGTCGAATATTATTTGCGGCATGACGATGAACGAAAAGCGCTTGCAAGGCGCGGCTATGAACGCGCTATCCGCGACCATACTTACGAACAACGACTCAAAAAAATATTCGAGGTTTTGAAATCATGACTCGCGCCTTAGTGACTGGCTCTTCAGGTTTTGTCGGTTCACATCTGACGCGTACCTTGCTTGCTAAAAATTGGCAGGTCGCTGGGTTTGACATTTTTTCAAACAATACGCTTGAGCGTTTTTATCAAGCTCGTTTGACTGATAAAAACGCAATTGCGCGTGCTTTGAATGAGTTTAAGCCGAATGTCATTTTTCACTTAGCGGGTTTGATTAAATCTGACGAGCCGCAAGAATTATACGTTTCGAATGTGCAAGCGGCCGTCACGCTCTTGGACACAGTGGTCGAATCAAACTTAAAGCCTCAAATCATTCTTGCTAGTTCCAGCGCGGTGTATGGATTAACCTCTGGTAAAAAGAAAATTACGGAAAAATCGCCCATTCGCCCGGTGACGCATTACGCTGTGAGCAAAGCCGCTCAGGAATTGGCGGCATTAAGATATTTTGACGCGGGTTTGTTGCCTGTCAAAATTATTCGTATGTTTAATTTGTTGGGTCCGGGGCAATCGCCCGCATTGGCTTGCTCGGCTTTTGCAAGGCAAATTGCCTTAGCGGAAAAAAACGATACGAAGGAAATTATCACAGGCAATTTAGACGCTTTGCGAGATTTTGTGGACGTTCGAGACGCCGTTCGCGCTTTTGAAACGATAGTTGAGCATGGAAAAGCGGGCGAAATTTATAATGTCTGTTCGGGGAAGGCGGTTTCGCTTAAACAATGTTTGGGCGAGATGTTGGCTCAGGCGCAGAAACCGCTTAACCCGAAGATTGATGCGGAAAAATTTCAAGCCAACGACCTTCCGATACAAGTTGGCAGTTATCAAAAAATTAATCAGGCTTGCGGATGGAGTCCTCAAATTTCTTTGAAAGAATCGTTAACCGATTTATTAAACGATTGGCGTGAGAGAGTAAAATCAAATGCGGAGTAAACATGAATTGGCAAGGTAAAAAAGTTTTGGTCACAGGCGCAGGCGGGTTCATCGCCAGCCATTTGGTGGAACGATTGGTAAACGAAGGCGCAGACGTGCGCGCGTTTGTGCGTTATAACTCGCGCAATGATGTGGGCATGTTGAAATTAATTTCTGCCGATGCGCTTGCAAATATTGAAATTCGGCAAGGCGATTTACGCGATAATGAAGCGGTGCGAAACGCCGTGAAAGGCGTGGATACGGTTTTTCATTTGGGCGCGTTAATTGCCATTCCGTATTCGTATGTGAACCCGCGCGAAGTGATTGACGTGAATATTATGGGAACGTTAAATGTATTAATGGCGGCGCGCGATTTTGGAACGCGGCGCGTAGTGCATACTTCAACCAGCGAAGTGTATGGCACGGCGCAATATGTTCCGATTGACGAGAAACATCCATTGCAAGGGCAATCGCCGTATTCGGCTAGTAAAATTGGCGCCGATAGAATCGCCGAAAGTTTTTATCGTTCGTTTGAAACGCCCGTTGTTACGTTGCGCCCGTTTAATACTTATGGTCCGCGGCAATCTGCCCGCGCTGTGATACCGACCATTATTACGCAAGCGCTCACGCGCAACGAAGTAAAACTTGGAAGCCTAGACCCTTCGCGCGATTTTACCTTTGTGCAAGATACCGCCGAAGGTTTTTTGAAAGTTGCTGAAGCCGAGCATGTGTTAGGCGAAGAAGTGAATTTAGGCAACGATAACACCATTCGCATTGGAGATTTAGCCCATAAAATTTTTGAAATTATCGGCAAGACTCCAAACATATCGCTCGACCCGCAACGGGTGCGCCCCAATAAAAGCGAAGTGATGAAATTATGGGCGTCGAATCAAAAAGCAAAATCATTAATTGGATGGGAGCCCCGCGTCTCTCTGGATGCGGGCTTGCGCCTCACAGTGGAGTGGATTTCTAAGCATTTAGATTTGTACCGCCCCGACGAATATACGGTGTAATGAGATGAGAGCAGTGATTTTAGCCGGCGGAAAAGGCACACGCCTAGCGCCTTATACAACCGTTTTACCCAAGCCGCTTATGCCGATTGGCGACATGCCGATTTTAGAAATCGTCATTCGTCAATTAGAAAAACACGGCTTTAACGACTTAACGCTCGCTGTCGGTTATTTGGCTGAATTGCTCATGGCGTATTGCGGCGACGGTAGTAAGTTCAATGTGAAGTTAAATTATTCACGCGAAGAACAACCGCTTGGAACGGCGGGACCGATTGCCCTTGTGCCTGATTTGAACGATACGTTTTTGGTGATGAACGGCGATTTATTAACTACGATTGATTACGGCGCCATGTTGAAATATCACAAACAACGCGGCGCATTAGCGACAGTGGCGTGCTATCAACGCGATGTGAAAATTGATTTAGGCGTAATTGAAGTGGATGCGGATAATTGGGTGACAAACTACATTGAAAAGCCAACCTATCATTACTCTGTGAGCATGGGCATTTATGTGTTTGAGCCGCAGGTGTTGAATTACCTCGAAAAAAATCAACGTTTAGATTTGCCCGAATTGGTTCTTAAATTAATGAAAGATAACAAAAAAGTAAACGTCTTTAATTTTGACGGCTACTGGCTGGATATTGGTCGCCATGACGATTATGAAAGAGCCATAGAAGAGTTTGCTCAACATCGTGAAAAATTTTTATACACAACTAACGCTTAAGGAGAAACATTGAATCTTTTGCTGTTTACCGCCTCTTACCCTTATGATGGGGGCGGAGAAAATAACTTTCTTGATACAGAAATCAAGCATTTATGCGAAAAGTTTAATCGCGTTATTTTGGTTCCCAGAAAATGTAACGGCGCGCTCCATACATTAAGCGCTCCAATTGAAGTGGACGAAACGTACGCCGCGATGTTTGAACATGTAAACCCATTTCTGTTGTTGCGGGGTATTAAATTTTTCCCTATGCTTGTTTCAGAGATGATTGCCCGCCCTTCATTGCTATTATACCCTCAGGCAATGAAGCGTTTGTTTGCGTTCTTTTTTGGCGCTGTCCTCACAAATTATTGGGTTGAAACTTGGCTTACAAAAAATAATATCTCCGCCGCGCAGTGTTTGTTTTATACCTACTGGTTTGACCAAGCCTCATTTGGCATAGGCTTATTGAAACAAAAATATCCAGAGGCGCGCATCGTCTCGCGCACGCATGGCTATGATTTATACGAAGAGTATTACTATCACCCGCCCTATTGGCCCCTTCGTAAAAAATCTCTCTCTTTGCTCGACGCCCTATACCCTGATTCGCAAGCGGGGCTAAATTACCTCAAAAGAAAATACCCAAAGTTTTCATCTATTTATGAAAAGTCGCTGTTGGGCGTCAGCGACGTTGGCTTTACGACCAATCCGTCTAACGATAATACGTTTCGGATTTTTTCATGCTCTATGTTGGTAAAAGTAAAACGAATTGATTTAATCCTTGAAGGGATTGCCGCCGCCGCGGCATTGCGCCCTCAGCAACGGTTTGAATGGCGTCATGTTGGCAATGGAAGCCGAAGAGAAGAACTGCAAAAAAAAGCGGATGCGACCTTTCCACAAAACGCCAAAGCGCAATTTCTCGCTTATGAAAATAAAGAAGCGCTCATTAAATTTTATAAAGAAAATTCAATAGATGTTTTTATAAACGCCAGCCAAACCGAAGGCACGCCTGTCGCTGTCATGGAAGCGATTCGCTGCGGGGTTCCCGTCATCGCTACGAGCGTTGGCGGAAACGCTGAAATCGTCTCAGAGCGAAACGGAATCTTGCTTAACCCAAACCCCACGCCCGAAGAAATAGCCCAATCTATCTTCAAAATGATAGATAACCCCGATAAGGCGAAACAGATGAGAATAGAAAGCCGCAAAATCTGGCAAGAAAGTTATAATGCCGATTTTAATTTCAAGAACTTTGCTGAAAAGATACAATCTATTCGTTTGAAATAAAAGGCGAACCTTAGACTATGTGCGGAATTGCTGGCATTTGGAATCTCAACGCTCAACCAATCAACGAAGCGGAACTACGCCGTTTTACCGATTCGCTGGCGCATCGCGGACCTGACGGGAATGGGTTTTATATAGACTCATCCGCTCATCTTGGTTTTGGGCATCGTCGTCTGGCTATTCTCGATACCTCAGACAGCGGCAAACAACCTATGCCGTTTGCTAATCAAAGGTATTGGATTATCTTCAACAGCGAAATTTATAACTTTATCGAACTCAAGGCGGAACTAGAAACCGCAGGCTTCACGTTTCGCACCGAATCTGATACCGAAGTAATCCTCGCCGCCTATCGCCATTGGGGCGAAGATTTTCAACTCAAACTAAACGGCATGTGGGCGTTTGCAATTTGGGATAGCGCAGAGAAAAAATTATTTCTCTCACGCGATAGATTTGGCGTAAAACCGCTCATCTATTTTTACAATGAAAACCGCTTTGCCTTTGCCTCTGAAATGAAAGCCTTTCTTGCTTTAGATTCGTTTGACCTAGAATTTGACCCTGCAATGATAGCGCAGGCATTAACCAATCAAAGACTTATTGAGGGCGATGAACGTTGTTTAGTGAAAGGATTAAAACATTTATTGGGCGGGCATTGCCTTACTTTACAAAAAGGCGAAAAACCGAAAATTCGCCGCTGGTGGAACACGCTCGACCATTTGCAAGAAGTTCCGCAAACTTACCCTGAACAAACTCAATATTTTCGAGAATTATTTTTAGACGCCTGCCGTATTCGAATGCGAAGCGATGTTCCAATTGGCACTGCCTTAAGCGGCGGTTTAGATTCAAGCGCTATTGTGTGCGGCATGAATTACATTCGCCAACAACATACCATTGCAGACCGTTTGGCGGCAAGCTGGCAAAAAGCGTTTATCATGACTTACCCCGGCGCAGAGATTGACGAAAAACAATACGCCGACAAAGTGATTCAGCATACGGGCGTTACGCCTTATTATTCCATCGGCGACTCTTCGCTGTATCTAAAACATTACAACGATATCCTCTTTCAATATGAAGAAATTTCAGATATTCACCTCGGACCTTGGCTCATTCACAAAACGCAAAGAGAACATGGGGTTGTCGTCACGTTAGACGGACATGGCGGCGATGAAATTCTTGCGGGTTATCCATGGTATGTTACAGCCGCCATCAAAGATTCTGTTTCTTCTATTGCCCCCATACGAACCTTGCAACTTATTTCAATGATGTATGGGTTAGGCGTGATAAACCTGAATGCTTTATATGCCAAATTGAAAAACAAAAAAAATACATGGCTCTTACAAACGCCCGCAACCTTTACGTCTCCCGCTTATGAACAAGATATGCCGCGCATAAAAAACCGAGACCATCTTTTCAAAACGCTTTACATAGATTTTCACTATACTCAATTGCCCACCAACTTACGCGATTTTGACAGGCTTTCTATGGCGCACGGCGTTGAAGTGCGCTCGCCATTTATGGATTGGCGACTTGTCCGCTATCTTTTTTCGCTTCCTTCTTCGGTGAAAATTGGCGCCCGTTTCACCAAGCAGATTCTTCGAGATAGCTTAAAGGGCATTCTTCCAGAATCTATTCGTACGCGCACACGCAAACTGGGCTTCCCTAACTTAGCCGAAGCGTGGACTTCTCCTCAAGCCGTTGCCTTTATGCAAGATGTGATTCACAGTCAGCCGTTTCAAGAATCGCAGATTTGGAATGGAAAACACATTCAACGCGAATTGACTTTCGCCCTGCAAAATAAAGACCCACAAACGCTTCATCAAGTATGGGTTTATGCGCAAGCCTTTTCACTGATGAGGCTGTTTCAAGAAAAACAAAGGATGTATAAATGATAGTCATTGTAGATTATGGAGTCGGCAATCTTGGCTCCATCAAAAATATGTTTAAGAAAATCGGTTATAAAGCCGAACCGTCTTCAGACCCTGATGTGTTGCGTAAAGCCGAAAAATTAATTTTGCCGGGCGTTGGCGCGTTTGACGCTGGCATGAGCAAATTGCGCGAACGCGGCTTAATCAATTTGTTGAACGAACTTGTGTTAGAAAAAAAAGTTCCTGTGTTAGGTCACTGTTTGGGAATGCAGTTGATGACGAAAAAAAGCGAAGAGGGTACAGAAACAGGCTTAGGGTGGGTGGAGGCGGAAAGCATCCGCTTCAAATTTGAGTCTGACCAAGCGCATCTAAAAATTCCACACATGGGTTGGAATGGGATTGATGTGCAACGCCAACATGCCATTGTTGCGGGCTTAGAAACAGGCGCGCGTTTTTATTTTGTGCATACCTATCATGTCGTTTGCGAAAACCCAGCCGACGTGGTGGCTTACACCGATTATGGCTATAACTTTGCCTCCATCATTCAAAAAGAAAACATTATCGGCGCGCAATTTCATCCTGAAAAAAGCCATAAATTTGGAATGCAATTTTTGAAAAATTTTGCGGAGGGTAAGTAAATGATTCGCCCGCGCGTCATTCCATGTTTGTTGTTGAAAAACGAAGGCTTGGTTAAGACGGTAAAATTCAAAGACCCAAAATACCTCGGCGACCCCATTAATATCGTTAGAATTTTTAATGATAAAGAAGTGGATGAATTAATTTTTTTAGATATTACGGCAACAATTGAAAACCGAAGACCCAATTTTGCGTTGCTTGAAAAAATTACCAGCGAATGTTTTATGCCCTTAGGGTATGGCGGCGGCATCCGTGATATGGACGATATTAAGCGATTGCTCAAAATTGGCGTGGAAAAAATCATCTTGAATACCGCCGCCGTACAAAACCCATCATTGATTCGCGAAGCCGCCAATTACGCTGGCAGTCAGGCGGTTGTGATTTCAATTGATGTGAAAAAATCGTTATTTGGAAAATATGAGGCGTATATTCACAGCGGCAAAAAAAACGCCAAACTCGACCCCGTGAACTTTGCCGTTGAAATGGAAAAACAAGGCGCGGGAGAAATCTTTGTTAATTCTATAGACCACGACGGCGTCATGCAAGGCTATGATTTGACTTTAATTAAGCGCATGTCAGACGCAATCAACATTCCGCTCGTCGCTTGCGGCGGCGCGGGCAATCTTCAACATTTGGCTGAAGCGATTCAAGCCGGCGCTTCTGCCGCGGCGGCGGGTAGTATGTTCGTCTTTCAAGGTCCCTTACGCGGCGTATTAATCAGTTACCCTACGCAAGAAGAATTACGAAAAGCAATTCCATAAAATCCTGGAGAGAGTATGAACTCTGAATACCAAATATGCACCCGCTGTTTGATGGACACCAGCGACCCTGAGATTCAATTTGACGATAAAGGCGTATGTAATCACTGCCACGATTATGACCGTATGATGACTCAAAAAGTCATCACGGGCGCGGCGGGAGAAAAATATTTACAAAAACTTGTGGATGAAATGAAACGTAATGGGCGAAATAAACCATACGATTGTATTATCGGCGTAAGCGGCGGGGTAGATAGCACTTATGTGGCCTATCTCGTAAAAAAGATGGGGCTGCGCCCATTAGCCGTTCACATGGATAACGGTTGGGACTCTGAACTTGCCGTAAAAAATATCGAAGAAACCCTCAAACGCCTCAATATTGATTTATATACCGAAGTGTTGGATTGGGAAGAATTTAGAGATTTACAAGCGTCTTTCCTGAAAGCCTCCACGCCTGATTCTGAAATCCCGAGCGACCATGCCATTTGGGCTGTGCTTGGCAACATGGCGGATAAATTGAAGGTGAAATATATTATTTCTGGCTTCAATGTCCGCACTGAATCGCATTTACCGCGCGCTTGGTCGCAAGGTCATTTTGATTGGAAATACATTCAAAGCGTTCAAAAACAATTTGGAACATTGCGCCTCAAGACTTACCCGCACATTGGTTTTTTTGCGTATTATCGCCGTTTGCTTACGCATCGTCGAGTGGATATTTTGAATTATTTACCGTATAACAAAGCCGAAGCCATGAAAATTTTAGAGCAAGAACTAGGCTGGCGTTATTATGGCGGTAAACACTACGAATCTATTTATACACGATTTTATCAAGGCTATATTTTGCCGACCAAATTTGGATATGACAAAAGGCGTTGCCACCTTTCCAGTTTAATTTGTTCGGGCGAAATCACCCGCGAGCAAGCCTTGAAAGAATTAGAAAAACCAACCTATTCCCCTGCCATGCAAGAAGAAGACCGCGAGTATGTGGTTAAAAAGCTGGGGCTTACCGATGAAGCCTTTGAGGCAATTCTTAATGCGCCCAAAAAATCTTTTTGGGATTACCCCTCCTACACGCGCATTGTAGAGGGACCGTTATTCAAAGGGGTATATAACATGGCGCGAGAGATTTACCGCAACCGTCAAAAGAAAGCGCATCGGGTTGAGGCATAAATGCGCATTGCATACGTTAGCCTGCATTGGGCGCGCACCAAAAATTCTGGCGTGGGAAAAAAAATTCAAAGCCAAGTGAACATTTGGAAAGAGATGGGGCATGAAGCGCGTTTATTTATGCACACCTCGCCGCATGAGCCGCCTAGCGAACTCATTGAGGCGGAGGTTTTCCCATATCAAGCGCAGGGAAAATTTCAAACCGAGTTGAATCGCATCCGCGCCGCAAAGAAAATGGTGAAGGCGATTGAAGCGTTCAAACCCGATATTATTTATTTGCGATACGGCATTTATGTTTACCCTGTTCATCACTTAATGCACATTGCGCCAGTGGTGGAAGAAATTAACACCAATGACTTAACCCAACATGAAGGTTTAGGCGGAATATATAGTTGGTATAACCGCCTCACGCGCGGGATTTTGCTGCGCCGCGTCGCCGGTTTGGCGGCTGTTTCGCAAGAATTGGCGCTTTCTCCCGCTTTTGCAAAATACCAAAAACCGACTTGCGTCATTGCCAATGGGATTGACCTAGAAGCGTTTCCTACGCTTCCGCCCGCTTCAAACCCAGTTCCGCGTTTAGTGTTTATTGGCAGCCCGAATAATCATTGGCACGGAGTGGATAAATTAGTTCTATTAGCCAATTTAGTCCCAGATATTCATGTTGATATAATTGGTTATAATCAATTGCCGCGCTTTTCTCTACCTGCGAACATTACTTTACATGGTTATTTATCTTTTGAGAAATATGAGCAAACGCTAGCAAAAGCGGATGTGGCCGTTAGTTCTTTAGCGTTGCATCGCGTTAAGTTAGAAGAAGCGTCTCCGCTTAAAAGCCGCGAATGCCTCGCTTTTGGGTTGCCGTTGATTATTGCCTATGAGGATACAGATTTGGTAAGCCAAGAACATGATTTTTTATTGCATATACCTAATAAAGAAGATAACATTCAAACCCATTTTTCTGTAATACGCGATTTTGTCTATCGAATGCGGGGGTATCGCGTAGGCAAAAAACAAATTTCTCAATTGGATCAAAAGACGAAAGAACTGAAAAGGATAAACTTCTTTTCTACTCTATTGGAAAAAAGCATTAAGAAGAGCGGTTCGTTCTAATTTTTAGAGTTTGTTAGGAACAAAGAATGAAAAACAACTTTCTTATAAAAATTTTGGCTGTGATATGCGGCGGTTATGTTTTTTTAAGGGCAATTCTTGCTTTTGAAAAAATAGCCTCAGGCACAGGCGTTTGGTGGCAAACATATTCCTTAAAGTGGGGGGCGGGGTTGTTTGGCTTTATTGTATTTTGCGCTTTGTTGTTTTTTTTGATGGTCGCTTTGTTATGGCGCATAGAACTTTTTAGCGAAGTTTTTCAAAGGTTAGTTTTGTTTCGAAAAAAAATCGGCGCTATTCGATTTGCGCTTGCAGCGGCGCTGTTTATCTTTCCAGTTTGGTTTTTTCAGTTTACGGCATGGGGCATCGTATTTCATGATTTATCTATTCGTTTAATCATATGGGCTGGCGTGGCGCTGGCGCTTTCGTTCTTAATAAGCAATCTAAATGTTATAGACTGGAAATATTTCTTTCTTTGCCTCTTGATTACCTCTACTTCTTTTGTCGGCGCTATATCTTTCATCAACGTTGTGGACTATCCCTTCTCATTAGGTTGGTCTGAGGGCAACCGCATGTGGGATTATTCCATTATGTTTGGAAGAGATTTGTATGATTACCCGCCAGACAAAAACATTGAAGTCTTACTGGATATTGGGCGGCAATTTGTAGGCGGGTTGCCGTTTATATTTTCTGGCGTTACCATTTATATGGAGCGTTTTTGGATAGCGCTGACCTTCATTTTGCCATATTTACTATTGGGGCTTGCCGCATTTCGTTTTACTCGCGCCAACTTGCTAGAATGGATATTGACTACAGTTTGGGCGTTTATTTTCCTTAAGCAAGGACCCATTCATCCGCCGTTAGTTTTATGCGCTGCGGCAACGGCGCTCGTTTGGCGTAGCCCGTTGTGGCTTGGCATACCATTAATTGCGGTAACAAGTTATTTTGCCGAGGCAAGCCGTTTTACATGGGTTTTTGCCCCAGGAATATGGATTGGCATGTTGGAAGTGATAAGCGCTAATTTACAAGATAATAAATTACCAAAAACTGCTTGGATTCGCGCAATTACATTAGCCATCTCTGGCTTTATAGGCGGGCAGTATGGCAAAACGATAATTTCGCTCCTTACTGCAGAATCGCAAACTCCTCTTAGCCCGTCTATCTCTGTAAATCAAGCGGTGTCTATGGTTACCACGCCTTCTCAGCCTTTATTGTGGTATCGGCTATTGCCAACGGAAACGTATCCGCTAGGAATTTTGTTTGGACTGTTAGTAGCCACTCTACCGATTATTTTTCTATTAATTCACTTAATAGTTACCCGCAAATGGCAGCTTAATCTTTGGCAAAAATTAGCGATTCTCGGACCGCTTGCCGCATTCTTAACAGTGGGTATTATTGTCAGCACAAAAATAGGCGGCGGCGGCGATTTACATAACTTAGATATGTTTTTGATTGGTTTAATGTTTACAGGCGTTGTCGCTTGGGAAAAAGCAGGCAGGCAATGGTTTGCTCAAATTCACTTGGCGCCTGCCTTGATAAAAACCAACCTGATTCTCTTTTTTGTATTGCCGGGTTTATTTGCTCTAGGCGGAATGCGCTCATTTGCATTTGCCGAAGACGCCGCATGGCTGGTAGCGCTAACTGATGCGCCAAACGAAAAAGCCTTAGATATGATACCCTCAGACGCAGTAGTGAAAAACGCGCTTGATGTTATTCAAGAAGAAGTAAACCTTGCAATTGCGCAAGGCGGCGAAGTGTTATTCATAGACCAACGCCAACTGCTTACCTTTGGGTATATAACCAATGTGCCTTTCATACCAGAATATGAAAAGAAGATATTAATGAATAACGCGCTTGGCTCGCGGCAAGCCTATTTTCAAAGATTTTATGAGGAACTTGCCGCCAAACGTTTCGCTTTAATTATTTCCGAGCCATTACGGGTAACCGTTCAAGATACCGTTGAACGCTTTGGCGAAGAGAACAACGCCTGGGTAAAATGGGTTTCGATTCCCGTATTGTGCTACTACGATATCAAAACCACTCTTCAAGAAGTGAATGTGCAACTCTTAGTTCCAAAACCAGACCCTGTAGATTGCTCTGCCGAATTGCCAGTGGAGTTACCTTGAACTTTCGTTACGTCTTTTTACGCCTCATTCGCCACTTCATGCCTGAATCTGTCGCCAGATATTTGCTCAAACGCCGATGGCTGATTCGCCCTGGTCTTGAATCTAGCGACCCGCTTGCGGCAGTGGAACAATACATTACCACTCTAGCCAAATATGAAAAAACGATTCAAGGAAAAAAAGTTTTACTCTTTGGTTATGGCGGGCGGTTTGCCGTAGCAGTGGAATTGTTGAAGCGTGGCGCGAGTCATGTTGTTTTATGCGACCATTTTGTTTTACTAGACCACGAACGCAACGCGCAGTTGCTTCCAGCGTATGCAATGTATCTGAAACAGAATCGGCATGAGGTTCAGCCGCGAAGCGAATTTATTACGCTTTTGCATGGCGATATTCGGGATGAAGCCGTCCAAGTTCAAATTTCAAAAGTAGATTGCGTTTTAAGCACATCGGTTTATGAACATTTAGACGATGTGAACGGCATTACAAAATCGCTTGCGAATTTAACCGCGCCGCAAGGTTTTCATTTACATTTTATTGATTTGCGCGACCATTATTTCAAATACCCGTTTGAAATGTTGAAATTTAACGAAAAAATCTGGAAAAATTTCTTAAACCCTTCCAGCAACTTAAATCGTTTTCGTTTGAATGACTATCAAAAAATTTTTGAAACATATTTTAATAAAGCGCATATCGCCGTTATCCGCCGTGAAGAAGAAGCGTTTCGCGCGGCTCAGCCTCATATTCGACCTGAATTCCTGACAGGGGATATTTCTGTTGATTCGATTGCATTAATATATGTGTTAGCCGAACTTCCCGTTTAATAATGTTAAACAAAAACTTATTATTAAAGATTTTTCTTGCACTCATAAGCGTTGAAACCGCTTGGGCGTTTTTCAACCTTATCGCCATTGAGACCGATTCGAAGAATGCCGTAATATTTGGGTTTTCATTGGCGCGCCTTATCTTAATCTTTCTTGTAGCGGCTTTCTTTCTTTCCTCGTCTTTATTGCTTGTTTATATATCAACTTCACGCTTGCATTCGAAAATTATAACAAACGCCTTAGATGAAATAAGTCGGCGGCAAAGTTTTGGCTTTGTTGTGTGGCTTTTCCTTGCCGTTTTGTTTTGTGGAATTGCATTTTTGCTCACGCCGCCGCAAAGAATTGGCGAAGCGATTTTTGAACGGCTGTTTCCAATTGTATTATTGGGGGTTATTCTGCCTGCGCAAGCGTTGCTGTTTCACTTGATTTGGCTGGAAAAAAAACTGAATTTCCAATTTTTGTTTCAATGGAAAACCGCTTATTTCACGGCGGGCATTACGCTTGCTATCATGTTGTTTTCATGGTTGTTAATTAATGTGAGTCAAATAGGCATTGTGCCTGAAAAAACAGGTTGGGCGCCGCCCGGCACGCCTATCCTCCCTCAGCAAGCGTTTCTGGCGCTGGGCATAGGTTTTTTCTTTTACTTAATCTCAAAACACTGGCGCTGGCTTACAAACCTAAAAAGAACCGATTTGGCGCTTGGCGTTGCTTTATGGTTGTTAGCAAGTTTTCTCTGGTTCAATGAACCCTTACGCGATTGGAGTTACTTTACCGCTCAACCTACGCCGCCTAATTTTGAAATTTACCCATACTCTGACGCCGCTTTATACGATACATTTGCGCAAAACTACATTATTGGCGCGAGCGTGCAATATGGAATAATTCACCGCCCGGGGTATGCTGTGTTTCTGGCTTTCCTTCATGCAGTCGTGGGGCAAGAGTATAACTCCGTTATCTTTGCGCAAATTCTATTTCTTGCTCTCGGACCTGTCGCTTTATATTTTCTCGTCTCTCAACTTGGCGGCAGACCAGCTGGCGTCGTTGCCGCTTTGCTCCTTATCTTCCGCGAGAAAAACGCCATCGCGCTCACAAACGTCATCGAAGTGTCCCATTCAAAATTATTTATGTCTGATGTGCCTACGATGATATTAACAATTGTATTTGCATACTGTTTGATCCATTGGCTTAAAAACGAAGAAAATAAATTGTATGTAGGTATCATAACGGGCGCATTTTTAGGGCTGGCGGCATTAATTAGAAGCCAGTCTCTCATCATTATTCCAATCGTTTTCCTTTGCGTTTTCATCGCCAAAAGAAAAACTTTACAAGCCGCCTTCATACAAACCGCTATGTTTTTATTAGGCGTAATCATGATTATTTTGCCTTGGACGTTGAGAAATTATCAAATCTCTGGCCGCATGGCGATTGAATATCAAGACGCTTACACAACCGTCATCGCTAGCGGCTATACCGATAACCCCGCCGAGATTGAAAAATTGCCAAACGAAACCGTACAACAATATGATAGCCGCATGTTCTCTATGATTTTGAATTACATCCTTGAGAATCCTTTTGAAGTGGCGCGTTTTTACGCCGCATATTTTGTGCATAACGAAATATCTTCCATTGTATATTTACCCATGACGCTCAATTTTTTAGATGCGCGGGCTTATGTGCGCGAGTTAAACATGTGGGGCTGGAATCCGCCTTTTGCAAGCCCCGCGCCTAAAATCCTCCCGTTATTTTTTATCACACTTGGAGTCGTTGCTCTTGGCATTGGCGTTGCTTATCAACGCGCAAAATGGATTGGATTATTGCCGCTTTTGATTCATTTGGGATACAACCTAAGCGTTGTGCCGTTTAAGACATCGGGCTGGCGCTTCATCCTACCCGTAGATTGGGCGTTGAACCTCTACTTCAGCGTCGGCTTGATGCACTTGACCTTAATGATATTCTCTCTGTTTAATGATGCGGCTAAACCAATTGGATATACAAAACCCGCTTCCGCTCCGTTGAGCTATCAAAAAACAATTCCTACGCTCAGTGTTTTTTTAATCGTTGGCTTGGCGTTGCCGCTGGTAGAAAAAGCCATTCCACAAAAATACCCCGCGCTCAGTTCAAATGAATTAGTTCAAACCTATTTTGCAGAAGATATTGCTTTAGAAAACGGCGAAGCCATCACCTCGTCTGACTTGATAAGATTTCTCGAAGCGGAACCCAACTCCGCAATCCTATATGGGCGCGCTTTATATCCGTCTTTTTACAAAAGCGGAGAATATTGGGGCGACGACGATTCATATCCGCCTGACATGCGAAATATTTCTCGATTACAATTTTTACTTATCGGTCCCGCTCAACGTCAAATTTATATTCCAGTAGAGACTTCGCCGAATTTTTTTCCACATAGCGCCGATGTGCTCGTCGTTGGCTGTAAAACAAAAACGGGAGGCATTCAAGCGTTAATAGTAAAAATAAACGACAAGCATTTTGTTTACGCAGCGCCTTGGCTAGGGTTATCTTGCGCTTCACAATAATTACGAGATGCAGCCATGAATCAAAAACTGGAAAACCTTTTTTCGCGTTATGAATTTCTCTTACCGCTCATTGTTTTCATTTTATTTTTGGCGGCTTCTTTGCCCGGCATTACATGGGGCGCGCCCGCTTTATGGCACCCTGACGAGTTGATTTGGCGGGTAGATAGCGCCCTACGCGGCGAATTAAAGTTTGACGAAACCGAGCCAGATTGGAATTACCCATCCTTACCAAAATATGTGATGTATTTTATCGGCTGGGTTGTATATGGAATGGGAAAATCAAGCTTTGCATTTATTGTGGCGGCGCGTATATTTTCTTCCATCTTAGGGGCAATTGCAGGCGCGCTCATTTATCTCCTTGCCAGAAAAATTGGCATAGATAAAAAATATTCTTTCTTGGCGAGTATTCTTTACATTGTGAGCGGAGTTGCCGCCGCCAATGGGCGTTTTGCCCACAATGATTTATATTTGCAGTTATTTACCATCTTGTGTGTGTATTGCCTTATAAACTATCAATTACAAAAAGCCTATCATTGGCTTTACGCTTCGTTTTTATGCGTTGGGCTGGCGACTTCCAGCAAGTACACGGGGGGGAGTTTGATGTTTTTGCCCGTGATTGTTTATCTCATGATGAATTGGAATAGCATACCCAAAAACTGGCTTCGGATGTTAGGCGTATTAATGCTTGGCGGGGGCATCGCTTTTGCAGGATATGTTATTGGCACGCCAAAATCATTGATAGACCCTATTAACTACGCCATAAATATTATGACGGTGTTAGACAACTTACGAAGCTACGGCTTCAATTACGGCACGCCGATTGGGTTGTTCGGTCAATGGAGCGTTTTGAAAAGCGCGATTGGCATATTTTGTTATTACCTTTTTATCGTATCGTTCATTTGGGTTTCTTTGAAGTTGCTTCTAAGAAAAACAGGCAACGTATTTTTTGAACAAAAAACCGCTCAAGCCGCAGGCGTTTTTATTTTAGCCCTGTTAATTTTTGATATTCCCTACCTTATTTCCATCAACTACATTGACCGGTACTTTATACCTTTCATTCCCTTTTTATCCATTTTGGCAGTCCTCTTTTTAAGCGACCTTATGGAGTTTGCCTCTAAAAAGAATTGGAAATGGCTTTCATGGGTCGTTATTTCTATTGGCTTTGTTGGGTTGGCGTATTCTGCGCTTCGGGTAGCGAGCATTTCGTTATTGTTTATAAATGATGCGCGTATTCCCGCCACCGCTTATATTGCGACCATTCGCGGCTATCAAAAAAGCATCGAATACACCTTGTATCCGCCCTTTATTGAAAAAAAACGTTTTATGCGCGCGCACAACTACCCTATTTATTTTGTGGAATGGATTGACGATGAAACGCCTACAGGCGGGCGTTACGAATATAACCAAGGCGAAAAAGGCTTGTTAGAGCGCGATACAGATTATTTTGTGATTGATAGTTTTACCTATGCCCGCTTTGGCAATCCCTCAGTTTGCGCCACAACCCCCGTCGAGTGCGACTTCTTCAAACGGCTGATTGACGGCGAAATAAAAAGTTACCGCTTGCTCAAAAAATTTACTTACCGATTGCCGCCTTATTTGCCGCAGGTGAGAATTACGGCGGTCAATCCAGATATATTAATTTTTGAACGCGTCCGCTGATGCCTTCTTTTCAAGCACAATTAATAGTCGAGTGGCAAACAAAGATGGGAAAAACTGCAACAGTTTTTCCGTCCATTTCATGAAGCGATATGCAAAGGTTGGGTAAAGTTGAGGTCCAGAATATCCGCCCGAAGCGGCGTACGCTAACGCGGCAATTCTTTCTACTTTTATAATTTTCCAATCCGCTAAATTTTTTTCAAAAAACTTTTCCACAAAAATTCGTGTGGCGTTGCCTTGCGCGGCGTAATAATCAATTTGGTTCGCGTCCCACTCGGCGGGCGCAAACCAGGTAATCGCTTTCGCCCGACCGATTGGCTCGGCGTGAAACAAACCATATACAATATACCCTAGTACACTTAATGCTGGCTCCATCATGATGACGCGCCCGCCGGCATTTAAGACACGCTGAAATTCTTTAAGCGCATTGCCCGGATAACGAAAATGATGAAACACATCTACCATTAATAAATTGGCGATTGTTTCGTTTTCAAACGAAAGTCGGTATGCGTTTTCAACTTGGTCAATCCATGGGTATGGAAATAAATCCGTCAAAATACATTCTGGTAAAACCTCGCGCAAACTTCCCATGCCTGAGCCAAGTTCCACAGTTTTACCTGAAACTTGGCTTAAGTGTCGGCTCATGGTTTGATACAAATCATGATAAACAATGCGCAACAAAGGTTTGCGCTTCCAGAGTTTATAGTTCTTTTCTATCAAGTCGTTATGTAAATGAACGTCCATAATTATTTTACAAAGTGACCAATTTCATACACGTTGCCCAAAAACGCCGGGGCGGCTTTCATGGCTTGAATAGATTTTTTTTGTAAAACTTTTTCAGCCGCTTGCGCCACATCTCGTTCGGTAGAAAAATGATACTTGCGAATATTGTAGCCAAGCAAGCGAAAAGCAAAGACCATAAACGGACGCTCCACCGGCACGCCATATACAACCTGCCCGCCCGGTTTTAGCACACGCCGAATTTCTCTAAACGCTTGTTCCAATTCTTCAGGTTTGAGATGTTCAAGAATGCTAATTAATAAAACCGTATCAAATTGATTATCTTGATACGGCATTTGCAAGACGTTTCCGTTTTTCAACTCAGGATAAATGGAACGCTTTGCAAAAACCGCTTGAACGATATTAACGTCGCATGTTAAGTCTAACCCGAAGATTTTTTTATATTTTTCGTTTAAGTTTAGAAAGGTTAACCCGCTTCCAAACCCCACTTCTAAAATGCTTTCCCCGCCTCGGCATTCGTCTAAACATAATTCGACTCGTTTACGATAGAGACTTCCAAAAATGGGTAAGTAGTAAAAGACGACCGAATAAATTTTTTGCACGCCTTGATATTCTTTGTACGGTAATAAACGAAGCTGGGTTGCCATGTCGTTTCCTTTACACAAATTTAATTCTTCTCGCCGCAAATAGAACCATTCTTAATAATAAGAGACCGTGTTTCCACCTTGAAATGTTGGTTGAGCCGTACACGCGCTCACGGTAACGAATGGGCAAATCAACAATTTTTTTATTTAACTTTGCCGCGCCGAAGATTAAATCAAAATCGCCGAAGGGGTCAAAGTCGCCAAAGTACGAACGATTGGCGGCGATTTGCTCGTAATCTTTTCGCCATAAAACTTTTGTGCCGCATAGTGTGTCTTTAATCGGTTGCCCCAATAGCCAAGAAAACGCCATGCTAAATAATTTGTTGCCGATGAAATTAAGAGTGCGCATGGCTTCTTTTTCCATTGGGTAAACCAACCGCACGCCGTTAATAAATTCGCCTGTGCCGGAGGTAATCGCCTCGTAAAATCGCGGCAAATCTTCCGGCGGAACGGTTAAGTCTGCGTCGAGAATCATCAAAATATCGCCAGAGGCTTTCTGAAAGCCGAAGCGAACTGCATCGGCTTTGCCAATGCCGGGTTGTTGAAAGAGCAGGCTGGGGGTAGCAGGGTGAAGCGGCATTTCATCAAGAATGGTTTGATAGGTGTTGTCTTTGGAATGCCCTTCTACAAAAATCAATTCGGTTTTGCTTCCCATTTTCGGCAAGCGTTCAAAAATGTTTTTGATGTTTCCCGCCTCGTTGCGAGCGGCAACAACCACCGAAACGCTCGGCTGGCTGGTAGGCGTGGGCATAGGGCGCGCCACGATAAAATTTGAAAGCGCAAAAAGGTTAAACGGAAACAGTTTTACAAGATACCGATTCGCAAACCCGCCCAACGGCAACGGAAATAAAATTTCTTGCGAGGCGCGAATAGTCTCAAAACCAGATAAACGCAGAAGGTTCTTCACGTCTTCTACCGTTAACCAATTTTGGCTTAATAACGGAGCGGCTAAGTTTAATTTTTGCGCAATGGTTAAAGGAATTTGCCACAGGTGACTATAAAAGTTTAAGATGATTCTTGTGTGCGGCTGACAAAACTTTTTAACTTGCTCTAAAGCGCGTTGCACATCCCATAGGTCGTTGATGGTGTCTGAAAAAATGACGATATCAAATTCGCCTTCAAGGCTCGATAAATCATGCGCATCCAGTTGATAGTAGGCAATTTGCGGGTTTTTCTTTTTTGCTCTTGCTATCATTTCGGCGGAAAAATCAACGCCTACGCCGACTGAAGGATTTAATTGTGAAATTAAATCTCCCATGCCGCAGCCAATTTCAAGAATGCGTTGCTTTGGGCTGACTAGAAATTTATAAATTTCTGTTAAGCGCTTGTGATACCAACGCCCCATGCCTTGCCATGAATCGCGTTTGACGGCGATTTTATCCCAGTGGGCAATGCGGGTTTGTTGATAAAGTTTTCCTGCTTCGTCAAAAGGCGAGTGGGCATTCATGAAGAGATTCGTCCGTCTGTGAAAAGTGGGTTATAATTCAGCGACTGAATTTTGGAATTATAAAGCATGAGCCTCGAATCAACAAACGAAGAAATCCGCGAACTGTCGTTGCTCGAACAAATCGAAAGCGACCCTGATGTGAACCAAGCCACGCTCGCCACAAAACTTGGCGTAGCGGTTGGCACGGTGAACTGGCATCTGAAGCGCTTAATTGCCAAAGGCGCGGTGAAAGTTTCTCGCGCAGAACGAAAAAAGTTGCGCTATATCATCACGCCTGAAGGGTTAGCGTTACGCGCCCGCCTCGCGGTGGATTATGTAGAGCGTTCGTTTTCCGTATATCGCCGCACACGCCAAAAAGTGAAGGAACATATCGCTAAACTTCGTAAAGCCGGGTTTGATAAAGTGCGCATCGTTGGCGCTGGCGACGTGGCGGATATTTGTAAATTAACTTGCCTTGAACAAGGCGTTCAAGTGGTTCATGAAAAACACATTCCCGCTTTGGTGGTAGATGGATATAAGATTCGCTTGGAGGGCTTAGAATGAATCGCAAACATATTTTGATTACTGGCGGCGCGGGGTATATCGGCTCTATTCTAACTTCGGAACTGCTTCGGCAGGGGTACAGGGTGTCTGTCTTAGATAGTTTGCTTTTCGGCGGCGAAAGCGTTTTGCCTTTTTTGAGTCATCCAAATTTTCATTTTATTAAAACAGATGTGACAGAACCCCGCGCAGTGCGCGACGCCATTAAAAAAGATTGGGAAAAACCCAACGCAGTGATTCACTTGGCTGGCATTGTTGGGTTTCCGGCTTGTCAGGCGGTGGGCAAGCAAGTGGCATGGAAGTACAATGTCGAAGCCACAAAACTTGTGTACGAACAATCGGCAGAACTAGGCGCAGAACGATTCGTCTTCGCATCCACATACAGCAATTATGGATTAAGCCCAGACGGCAAACCCGTGACGGAAGAATCGCCATTAAACCCACAATCGTTATACGCCGAAACAAAAATCGCCGCAGAAGACTATTTGCTCCAGCAAAAAGAATCGCCTTGCGCGCCGTTACTGTTTCGCTTTGCAACGTTATACGGCATTTCCCCGCGCACGCGATTTGACTTAATCGTCAACCAATTTGTGTTAGAGGCGTTTACCAAACGCCAATTAATTATTTACCAACGCGGGTATTCGCGCTCGTTTGTTCACATCCGCGATGTAGTGCGCGGCGTTATCATGGGCTTAGAAGCGGAGCAAAATAAAATTCGCGGTCAGGTGTTTAATTTAGGGACCGAAAACGGCAACTACACAAAAAGCGATATCGTTAATTTGGTGCTAAAACGTATGCCCGAAACTATCGTTGAATATAAAGACCTAACCTTCGGCGGCGATATGCGCGACATCACCGTATCGTTTGAAAAAATAAAAAGAGTTTTAGGCTTTGAAACAACCTTAGACGTGGACGACGGCATACGCGAAGTTTTATTCGCCTTGAAATCAGGGTTAATCCGAAACCCAACCGATGAACATTATCGAAACGCGCAATTTATCGTGCAATAGATTTTTACAAATTGCCTCATGCGTAATTTGCGCTGCATAAGGAGAGAACATGGCAGAAAGTTTTTGGAAGAATAAACGAGTCATCGTCACAGGCGGCGGAGGGTTTCTCGGCTCGTTTGTGGTAGAAAAATTACAAGAACGCGGCGCGGTAGATATTTTCATCCCCCGCAAGAAAGACTACGACTTAACCCAACGCGAAGCGGTCGAACGTTTGTATAACGACGCGTTGCAAAACATAGACCCAACCCATGCGGTTGTGATTCACCTTGCCGCAAATGTAGGCGGCATTGGCGCGAATCGAGAACACCCCGCCGAATTTTTCTACGACAATATCATCATGGGCGTAGAACTCATGCACCACGCTTATAAAAGAGGCGTTGGCAAATTTGTGGCTACCGGCACGGTATGCGCTTATCCAAAATTTACGCCTGTGCCATTCAAAGAAGACGACCTGTGGAATGGCTACCCCGAAGAAACCAACGCGCCCTACGGGCTTGCCAAAAAAATGATGCTCGTGCAAGCTCAAACCTATCGCCAACAATACGGCTTCAACGCCATTTATTTATTGCCCGTAAACTTATATGGACCGCGCGATAACTTCAATTTACAAACATCGCATGTCATTCCTGCCTTAATTCGCAAAGCCATTGAAGCCAGCGAACGCGGCGATAAAGAATTACCCGTGTGGGGCGACGGCTCTCCAACTCGAGAATTTTTATACGTCGAAGACGCCGCAGACGGCATTGTGACAGGCGCAGAAAAATACAACGGCGATTTACCCGTAAACTTAGGCTCTGGATACGAAATTTCCATCAAAGACCTAACCGAAAAAATTGTCGAACTAACAGGCTACACAGGGCAAATCGTTTGGCAAACCGATAAACCAAACGGTCAGCCCCGCCGCGGGTTAGATGTTTCCAGAGCCAAACAATTATTTAATTGGTCCGCTAAAGTTTCTTTTGAAGAAGGCTTAAAGAAAACGATTGAATGGTTTAAAGCGAATCGAGACAAAATAAAGTAAAGAAAGAGCGAAGAAAGTTGAACTCCTTTCATCTTTCTTCTTTCATCCCATTATGACCAACCTTACGAAGCAAGAACCAACCACAGTGTATATCAAACCCACTCAAGGTTTATCTTCATTAAATTTAAGAGACCTTTGGATTTACCGCGAACTAGTTTTCTTTATGGTGTGGCGCGATATTAAAGTGAAATATAAACAAACGTTACTTGGCATGGCATGGGCTGTGATTCAACCCATGATGACCATGCTGGTATTCACTTTTCTTTTTGATAGAGTCGCCAAACTCCCCACCGAAGGCATTCCATATCCCATTTTCGCGTTTACTGCCTTGCTGCCTTGGGGGTTGTTTGTCACCGCATTGAATCAGGGAAGCCGTTCGTTGGTGGCGCACAATAATATGGTGACGAAAATTTATTTTCCGCGTCTCATTCTTCCCATGTCGTCTGTCTTTGCCGGGCTGGTAGATTTCGCCATCGCCTTTGTCATCCTCATTGGCTTGATGTTTTATTATCAATTTATTCCCGCATGGAATTTAATTTGGACGCTTCCGCTTTTTCTCTTGCTTGCGATTCTCACCGCGCTGGGCGTTGCCCTTTGGCTTTCGGCGATTAACGTGCAATATCGAGATGTAAACCAAGCGCTTCCGTTTCTGACTCAGTTTTGGCTGTTCGCTACGCCTGTGGCATATTCTTCCTCCGTCATTTCGCCCGAATGGCAAGTAATCTATTCGCTGAACCCAATGGCTGGCGTAGTAAACGGATTCCGCTGGGCGTTGCTTGGCGCAGGCAACGGACCCGACCTCACCCTTTGGATTTCGGTTGGCATTTCAATTTTGATTTTTATTTCGGGTCTTTTTTATTTTAGAAGTATGGAAAAGACGTTTGCGGACACAATCTAAGTCGAAGGTCGCAAGTCAAAGGTCGCAAGTCAAAGGTCGCAAGTCGAAGGTCGCAAGTCGAAGGTCGCAAGTCAAAGGTCAAAAGACCTATGGTTTTTGACTGACCGTCTTAAACTTACAAACATAAACTATGACAACAGCAATTAGCGTAAAGAACATCGGTAAGCGATATAAAATCGGCGCGGCGGAAACGAAATTCCGCTATAACATGCTGCGCGACGTAATTGTGGATACGGTCGCAGCGCCTATTCGCATTGCCAAAGCCCTGGTTGGTAAGTCTGATAGACGGATGAATCAAAATTACGTCTGGGCGTTGAGAGATATTTCTTTTGATTTAGAAGAAGGCAAAGTGCTTGGCATTGTTGGTAGAAACGGCGCGGGCAAAAGCACTTTATTAAAAATTCTTTCTCGCGTTACCGAACCCACTACTGGAACAGTCACAGTTCGCGGGCGCGTTGGCTCGTTGCTTGAAGTAGGCACCGGATTTCACCCTGAATTATCAGGCAGAGAAAATATTTACATGAACGGCGCTATTCTTGGTATGAAACGCGCCGAAATTGACTCGAAATTTGACGAAATTGTAGAATTTTCCGAAGTCGGTCAATTTATTGATACGCCCGTTAAACGGTATTCGTCGGGCATGTATTTGCGTTTGGCGTTTGCCGTTGCGGCGCACCTCGAACCGGAAATTTTAGTCGTAGATGAAGTGCTTGCAGTGGGCGACGCTGAATTTCAAAAAAAATGTTTGGGCAAAATGAACGACGTTGCTCAACAAGGCCGCACGGTTTTGTTCGTTAGCCATAACATGTCGGCGATTTTACGTTTGACTCAAGAAGCGATTGTTTTGCACAAAGGTCAAATGATTATGCGCGGACCGACGCAAGAAGCGGTTGATTATTATTTATCGTCGGGTCAATCGCAAGCGGGCGAAAAAATTTGGGATGCGGAAAGCGTGGGCGTGGCAAATGCCGAGTTTACGCCGCTCAGTTTGAAGGTCAAAGATAGAAGCGGAAAAGTTGTGGATACCGTTCGTTCCGTTGAACCCGTTACGTTGGAGTTCGAATATCAATTAAATTCATCTATCACGGGCTTGCGGGTTGGTTTATATATCAGCACAATGCGCGGCGAATATATTTTTACGTCGTTTGATACCGACGACGCAAGTTTATATGAAGAGTTCGATACGCGCCACGCGGGGCGGTATATCAGCCGCGCTGAAATCCCCGCCGATATGTTTAACGAAGGACGTTACATGGTGGGCGTGAACGCCAGTTCGTTTGGCGTGAAAAGATATTTTATGGATGAAAACGCGCTGGCGTTTAATGTGGATATTTCTGGCGCGCCCGGCGCTCAATGGGCAGAGCCGCGCGTGGGACCGATTCGCCCGCGATTGAAATGGAAAATTGAAAAGATAAGCGAGTAATTGGTAAGCAGTCGTTACCAATTGCCGATTGCCGATATGAAAACTATTTTACGCAATATACCTTTAATTGCCGACGTGGCTTGGGCGCTTCGTTCCAAGAATCAAACGCGCCGCGACCATTACAACTTAACTCGTTTACAAAAATCTTTGCCAAGCGCAGTGGAAGTTACAAAAAAACATTTACGCCAAAACAATCGCCCTAAAAAGGTTTTGCTTTTTTCCACGTTGCATTATTGGATTGAACAATCGGCGTATCTTGCGCTGGCGCTTGCAGGGTTGGGGCATGACGTTACTTTATTAACGCTGCCGTACTCCGAATGGCATAAAGAAAAAGATGCATTTACTCAACGCCAACGCGTTCTTCACACCAAAGACGCCTTATCTTCATTATCTCCATTAATCAAACACGTTTCTCTTCTTGACCTTTCGACAGGCTTAGGGCGGCGACTTCAACCTGCCGCCCTAAACTTGCCAGCCGTTCTTCAAGCCGACATCAAAGAAATTTCTTTGTGGGACGCTCAATATACCCTGATGCGCGAAGAAGTGAACATGGCTGACCCAAGCGACAAAGCCTTATATGATTTGCGAATCAAAAGAAATACATTTGCGGCAAAGGCGCTGTACGCTTATTTGCAGGCGCGCCAGCCTGATGTGGTTTTGATTCCAAACGGTTTAATTTTAGAAATGGGGATTGCTTTTCGCACGGCTCGTTATCTCGGTATAGACGCGGTGACGTATGAATTTAACGACCAGCGCGAGCAAATTTGGCTGGCGCAAAATTCATCCATTATGCAGCAAGATACCGATTATCTTGTAGAAGCGCGTTGTCATTTGCCCATTACGGATGAAATGTTTGAAAAAGTGGCTGATTTAGAAAATGCGCGGCGCGGCGCGCGAGTGTGGGGGAAGTCGAAGCGTTTGTGGCAGTATGTGTCGGCTCAGGGCGCCGACGAAACGCGCAAAATACTGAATTTGGATTCGCGTCCAGTGGCGATGCTTGCCGCGAATGTTTTAGGAGATAGCCTCACGCTAGGGCGCGATATTTTCGCTTCCTCTATGACGGAATGGATTACGAAAACCGTGCAGTATTTTGCCAAACGCGACGATGTGCAACTCGTCATTCGCGTTCACCCCGGCGAAAAACTTGTGCCGCAAGCCAAATCTATGGCGACAGTGGTGCGAGAAGCGTTGCCTGAAACGCCCAATCATATTCATGTGATTGGCGCATTAGATTCAATTAACACCTATGACTTAATTGAAATCGCCGATGTCGGTTTGGCATACACCACTACCGTTGGGCTTGAAACGGCGATGAACGGCCGCCCCGTTATCTCTTGCGGAAAAACGCATTATCGCGCGCGCGGCTTTACGCTCGACCCCAACTCGTGGGATGAGTATTATGCAACGCTTGAAAAAGTTTTAGCGAATATTCCCGCTTATACATTAAGCGAAAAACAAATTGAATTCGCATGGAATTACGCCTATCGCTTCTTCTTTGAATATCCGCGTCCTTTCCCTTGGCGTTTGATGAATTTTTGGGACGATTTAGAAGTTTGGAGTTTGGATAGAGTTTTTAGCCAAGAAGGCATGGAACAATTCAAAGCCACGTTTGATTTCTTAACAGGCGAACCGTTTCATTGGAACAATGAATGAGCGTTCTTCCTTCATGAAAATAAACAGGAAAGAAGAATGAACGACAGAGATAAATACATGACTCAAGATACCAAGAAAAAAGTCCGCGAATTTTATGATGAAATTGGCTGGCAACAAGAACAAGACGGCAATTATCAAAACGCGCGTTATGAAGATTTACGCCCCGTTTCGCGCGAGTATATTCATAAAACTCGCCTGCGCGTGATGAATGGATTAATCCCCACGGGGCGCTTCTTGCTAGACGCGGGGTCTGGTCCTGTTCAGTATGAAGAATATAAAACCTATTCGGCGGGTTATCAAAAACGAGTATGTTTAGATATTTCAATTCAGGCGCTGCGCGAAGCGCGAAATCGAATCGGCGAACATGGTTTATTCGTCGTGGGCGATTTGGCAAATTTGCCTTTCAAAAACGAAGCGTTTGACGGCGCGGTTTCCATGCACGCCATTCATCATCTAGCGCTGACGGAACACCCGCGCGCCTACAGCGAAATTCACCGCGTGTTAGCAAATGGGCGCACTGCGGCGATTGTCAACGGTTGGCATGAACCGTTGTTGATGCGCATGGCAGAACCGTTAATTGGCTTGATGAGAAAACTATCGGGGCGCTCTGCAAAAAAGAAAAGAGAATGGTTAAATGAAGAAGACCCAGCGGGCACATTTGTTCAAAAGATGACCCCTGAATGGTTGAAAAAAGAAATCGGCTCAAAGATGACCGTTGAAATCAAACCTTGGCGAAGCATGAGCACCAGAATCTTAAGATGGTTTGTCCGCCCGTTTGGCGGAAGGTTGTTTTTGAGGTTTATCTTTTGGCTTGAAGATGCGTTTCCAAAATTTTTCGCTGAAAATGGGCAATATCCATTGATTGTGATTCGAAAGTAATGGCGCCCCTACTAAGCAATAGGAGAATCTATGGACTGGAAAAATCAAGTTGTACTCGTTACAGGCGGAACGGGTTCGTTTGGCAAGAAATTTATAAAAATTTTGCAAGCGGAAAAACAACCGAAGAAAATCATCGTCTTTAGCCGCGATGAATTAAAGCAACACGAAATGCAAGTGGGCGGATATAACCAAGAAAACTTGCGTTATTTCATCGGCGATATCCGCGACCGTGAGAGGCTGGTGCGCGCTTTGCACGGGGTAGATATTGTCGTCCATGCGGCGGCGTTGAAACAAGTGCCGGCTTGTGAATATAACCCCATGGAAGCGATTAAAACCAACATTATGGGCACTGCCAATGTGGTTGAAGCCGCTTTAGATGCAGGCGTAAAAAAGGTCTTAACCGTCAGCACCGATAAAGCCGTTAGCCCTGCGAATTTATACGGCGCAACCAAACTCGCCGCAGAGAAGTTGACGATTCAAAGCAACGCTTACGCGGGCGGAAAATCTACGCGCTTTTCTTGCGTGCGTTATGGCAATGTGGTCGGCAGTCGCGGTTCGGTTGTGCCGCTGTTCTTAAAACAAAGGGCAACAGGGCAAGTGACCATTACCGATGAACGCATGACCCGTTTTTGGCTTTCGCTGGAACAAGGCGTGAGATTTGTAATTCAGTGCATTGAGCAAATGGAAGGCGGCGAGGTGTTTATTCCTAAAATTCCTAGCACCAAAGTCACCGATTTGGCGAAAGCCATTGCCCCTCAGGCAAAATTAGAAATCATCGGCATTCGCCCCGGCGAAAAACTGCATGAAGTTCTCATTTCAGAAGACGAAGCCCGAAACGCCATTGAACTTGATACAATGTATGTTGTCCAACCTGCCGAAGCGATATGGTTTGGTTAC
Organism: Anaerolineales bacterium; assembly: GCA_034434495.1. Classification (GTDB taxonomy): domain Bacteria; phylum Chloroflexota; class Anaerolineae; order Anaerolineales; family Villigracilaceae; genus Villigracilis. The sequence continues at coordinate 123,741 of DAOTZE010000003.1, read as the reverse complement.
TCATGGCAAAACAAAGGCAAAAGTTTGAAAGAAGGTTTTAGTTATTCCAGCGATAACAATACCGAATGGCTGGATGTAGAAGGAATTAAAAAATACATTGCCCCGTTTGAAGAATTGTTTGCGCAAGGAAAGTTAGAGGGATAGAGCGCGAAGCCTCAGGCATCGCCTTTCAAGTTCTTGACACGAAACACCTGACGCCTGATACTTGACCTATGAAACTTCTTATCCCCGGCGTAAGCGGATTACTCGGCATTAACCTCGCGCAAGAGACCATGAGCGAGTTTGAAGTTGTGGGTATTGACCGAGGCAAATTAAAAAATGCGCCCTTTGAAGTGTTGCATCAAGACGTGTTGAACGCTTCGGCAATGGAAAAGATTCTTGACTCTGAAAAGCCGCATTATGTCATCAACTGCGCCGCTCTGGCTGACCTTGAAGCCTGTGAAGAAAACCCCGACCTTGCCAAACGCCTGAATATTGATTTTCCCCGTCAACTAGCGCGGGCTTGTAAAACAAAAAGCATCCCTTTTGTTCACATTTCCACCGACGCGGTGTTTGACGGAGAGAAAGAAGATTTTTACGTCGAAACCGATACGCCCAACCCGCTTAGTGTGTACGCGAAGACAAAACTAGAGGGCGAGTGGGCAGTTCTCACCGAATATCCTGAAGCGATTATCGCGCGGGTCAATTTTTATGGTTGGAGTTTAAGCGGCAGGCGCAGTCTTGCTGAATTTTTCGTCAATAATCTGCTCAACAATAAAAGCATGAGCGGTTTTACCGATGTGTTATTTTGCCCGATGTTAGTTAACCACACAGCGCGTATTTTAATGAAAATGCTCAAAAAAGAACTGAACGGGGTGTATCATGTGGTCGGTCCACATGCGATGAGCAAGTATCAATTTGGCGTGGAAATTGCTCGCAAGTTCAAATTGAAAGAAAGCGAAATTACGCCTAAGTCGGTCTCGTTTTCGGGGCTGATTGCCAAACGTTCCAACAACTTATCCCTAAGTACGCGCAAGTTATCCGCAGATTTAGGCGAATCTCTCCCTGAATTTTCCACAGGTTTGAACGAGTTTTACACACAATACCAGCAGGGTTACCCACAGAAAATCCGCAGTTATCAACAGTAATTGTTTGTAAGTTGCGCTTTTAACGCGGTTTTTCCACACTTATCCACAATTTTTTGTAAGTTATCCACAGGTTTTTCCACATTAAAAAACTCAACCTTGAGGTAATGGGTATAAAGTCGCCATGCCTCAAATGAAAGAGACTTTTTTGTCAGAAGTCTAATAAGATAAAATTATGAGCGGTCGGTTGAAATAAATTTTATAAACTCTTTCAGACGACTGATTAGAAACTCTTATCGCGGAGACTCAACTATGGAATTCAAAATCAACAACCACACTATCGGATTAAATCATCCCACTTATTTTATCGCCGACATTGCCGCGAATCATGACGGCGATTTGGAGCGCGCTAAACTATTAATTCGCCTTGCCAAAGAAGCGGGCGCCGATGCGGCGAAATTTCAACATTTTCAAGCGCCGAAAATCGTTTCAGATTATGGCTTCAGCCACATGAACTCTAAAGTCAGCCATCAAGCTAGTTGGAAGCGCTCTGTTACCGAAGTGTACGCCGCCGCGTCGGTTTCTCAAAGTTGGACTCCCATCTTAAAAGAAGAGTGCGATAAAGTTGGCATAGATTTTTTCACCTCGCCGTATGATTACGATTCGATAGAGCATGTTGACCCATACATCCCCGCCTATAAAGCGGGCTCAGGCGAAATTGATTGGATTGAAGCGCTTGAACACATGGCAAGCAAAGGCAAACCGATAATTATCGCTTGCGGCGCGGCGGATATTGCCGATGTGCAACGCGCCGTTCACGCGATTTTGAAAATCAATAAACAATTATGCCTTATGCAATGCAACACCAATTACACCGCCAGCCCCGATAATTATGACCATTTGCATTTGAACGTGTTGAAAACGTTCTCCGTCATGTTCCCCGATGTGATTTTAGGCTTATCAGACCATACCCATTCCGTGGCGCCTGTGTTGGGCGCAGTGACTTTGGGCGCCAGGATGATTGAACGTCATTTCACGGATAGCAACGATAGAGAAGGACCAGACCATAAATTTGCAATGAACCCTGAAAACTGGGCGAAGATGGTAGAAGAGACCCGCTTGCTTGAAAAGTCGTTAGGCAGTTCGGATAAATTCATTGCCGGCAACGAGCAAGAAACCAAAATTGTGCAACGGCGCTGCTTGCGCGCCGCGCGAGATATTAAAGCCGGCGAAACATTTACACGAGATATGATTGACGTGCTTCGCCCCGCCACGCCGGGCGCCATCAAACCGCATGAAATTGAAAATGTGATTGGAACGAAAGCGCTCGTAGATATGCCCTATGGCAAAGAATTGCGATGGGTGGATTTAGGGGCGTAAATTTCGTAAAGCGCAATGCGCCAAACGTAAATCACGAACGACGTATGACGCTTTATCCTCTTGGAACTTTGAACCTTGAAAATTATTTACTTCTCTCTCGGTTATTCCACGCACGATTATCGTTTCCTCAAAGCCATTTCAGACGGCGGACATGAGGTTTATTTTGTTCAGCTGGAAGGAAATCAAAGACAAGTTGAGGCTCGCCCTGTGCCTGAAAATGTCAATCAAGTGATATGGAAAGGCGGAAGAGAACCGTTTCGTTGGAGCAAGTTATTTTCTTTGGCTTTCGATTTTAGACGTTTGACCCGCGAAATACAACCCGATTTGATTCACGCGGGACCGATTCAAACCTGCGCCTTCATCGCCGTTTTATCGGGCTTTCGCCCAATTCTCACGATGTCTTGGGGGTTTGACTTGATGGACGATGTGCATAAAGGAAGCGTGTGGGAATTTGCCACGCGCTATACATTAAAGCGCTCGTCGTTCTTTACCAGCGATGCAAACGTCACAAAAGATAAAGCGATTGCTTATGGAATGAACCCTGAAAAGACAATCGTTTTCCCTTGGGGAGTAGATTTAGAACATTTCTCTCCAAAGACAGAGAAAACCAAACGCGAGGGGTTTATTTTATTCTGTAACCGCTCGTGGGAAATGAGATACGGCGTGGATGTTTTGGCGAAAGCCTTTGTTCAAGTTGCCCAACAGCATGAAGACGCGCGCTTGATTCTACTGGGCGGCGGTTCGCAAGGAAATGCAATTCGTAAAATATTCATCAATGGCGGCGTGATGGATAAAGTGACCTTCGGCGGGCAAATTTCACAACATGATTTGCCGCATTGGTATCATCAAGCCGATTTATACGTCTCGCCTTCTCATGTGGACGGCTCGTCCGTTTCGTTGATGGAAGCGCTGGCTTGCGGTTTGCCTTGCCTTGTTTCAGATATTCCTGCAAATAAAGAGTGGATTACCGAAAATGAAAACGGCTGGTTGTTTCGAGACGGCGACGCGAATGACCTTGCGGAAAAAATTTTGCAAGCGATGAATCAACGGGAGAAACTGCCGCAGGTCGGCAGAGCAGGTCGAACCGTAGCGGAGAAGCGCGCCGATTGGAAAAAGAATGCCGAGACGTTGATGAATGTCTATCGAAAATTAAAAAGCGACAGCCCTCTTTAAGAGGCTTGCCGCTTGGAGGATTTATGTTATCTAAAAAAGATTTGTTGAATGGGTTTTCAAAAATAAAAATTGAAAGCGATACGATTGTTGTGCATACGTCCTATAAATCTTTGGGCGGCGTAGAGGGCGGCGTAGATACGGTGATTGACGCGATGCAAGAATTGATGGGCAAAGATGGAACGGTTGTGTTTCCCGCTTTTAATTTTCAATCGTGGACGGAAACGCATTACTTTGACGTTTTAGAAACGCCCTCAAAGATGGGCATGATTACGGAACAAGCGCGCCTCAGACCTAACGCCAAGCGGAGTCCGCACCCGATTTATTCGTTTTCAGCCTTAGGCAAACGCGCCGATGAATTTGCCAACGCGGAAGACGTGGAGGCTTATGGACCAAATTCGGCGTTTGCATTGATGCACAACATTAACGCAACGTTGATTAGCATAGGTTTAGATTTCAATAATACGTTTTCGATGCACCATTATATTGAATACAACGTCGGTTGCAATTATCGGCGGATTAAAGAGTTTTCGGGCATTTATGTTGGGTACGATAGAAAACCGCAAATCAAAACCTACACCATGTTTGTCCGCAATAATGACCGTGTGAAAACTTTTATTACGCCTGGCATGAACGATTTGTTACATGCAGGCGTGATAAAGGAAATTGAGGTCGGCGAGGCGAAAGTGCATTACATGACGGCAAATGAATTTTTTGATAACATGTCTCCGATTGTGCGCGAACACCCTGAGAAGTTGCATTACATTGAAGAGCCGAAGTATTAGAGAGCGGTTATTAGAGAATAGAATTTCGCGGGGATTTATCCCCCGCCGAATCTGAAAAACTTATGAAACCCTACCCCTCCCTCAAATCCATCCTCGCGGAATTTTACCCGTTGCACCGCACGCTCTCTTCAGATGAGCATGATAAAACGCTGGAAATTATCGGCTCATACATGCCCGATTCATCCAATTACACGGTTGAGTCTTATGCGCCGCTTACCTCCGTCTGGACGTGGAAAGTGCCTGAAAGATATGTCGTCCATGAAGCGTATTTGGAAATCGAAGGCGGCGAGCGGGTGATTGATTTCAAAAATAATCCGCTTCACATCGTTTCGTATTCTTTGCCGATTGACGGAACGTTTACCTTTGAGGAACTGCAACCGCATTTATATTTCAACGAGAAACGTCCGCATACCATCCCTTGGGTGTTTAAGTATTATGACCGTGTGTGGGGATTTTGCTTATCCAAAAACGATTTTGATAAATTGCCAAGAGATAAAAAATATCGCGCGGTGATTAAGTCTGAGTTTTTAACTGGAAGCGAGAACGGATTCAAAGTCGCCACAGCAGTTATCCATCCTGAAGGAGGCGCAAATCCTGAAGCGGGGGAAATAGTTATTCAAGCGCATACCTGTCACCCCATGCAGGCGAATGACGACGGGGCGGGCGTGGTCAGCGCTATTGAGTTGGCGAGGCGGCTGGCTGAAAACCCACTGCCGGCCGGTTCAATGAGCGTGCGTTTTTGGTTTGGACCAGAAACCATCGGCACAATCGCATGGCTGGCGCATAACGAAACGATGATTTCAAATTTTCGCGGCAGTATTTTTTTGGAAATGACCGGCAACAAAAATAAAATCGCTTGGCATCATTCGCGTCAACATCATCATCTGTTAGATAAAATTGCAAAATATGTCGTCAAAGATATTGAGCATGAAGAAAGAAACTTTGCCGATTATCCGCCCAACGACGAGCGCGTGATGAACGGACCGGGCGTCAATGTGCCGAGCCTTTCCATCAACCGCTGGCCCTACGATGAATATCACACGACAGACGATAATCTTGATATTATTCATGACGATATGTTAAGCGGCGCGGCGGACGTTGCCGAAAACATTGTACGAATTTTCGCCAGCAATTACATTCCCAAACGCACGTTTCGCGGTCCTGTGTTTCTCAGCGGGCATGGCTTGTGGGTAGATTGGCAGGTCAATCTTCCGCTCAACCGCGCCATTGAAAAAATTATGATGAGTTTTGAAGGAAACCTTTCGGTGTTCGATATTGCCGAAAAAGTCGGTTTGGATTATTGGGTTGTGCGCGAGTATGTTGAAAAATTTAGAGCAAAGGGATTTGTCATTCCATTGCCAATTCCATCTGAGGCAAAAAATTTTTGACGACAGATTACTGACCGCCGACTGTGTTAAATTTTTACGGTCTGCCGTCCGCTGTCTGCGGTCAATTGTAGAATTATGAAACAAAAAGTTGTTGCTATCATTCAAGGACGCATGTCCTCATCTCGTTTGCCCGGCAAAATTCTTGCCAATATTGCAGGTCAGCCGATGTTGAGCCGTGTGATGATTCGCACAGCGCGGGCGAAGACTCTCGACCAAATTATTTTCGCCACCACTACAGACGCTTCAGACGACCCCGTGGCCGAATACTGCGACCTTGCAGGTTTCGGCTACACCCGCGGCAGTTTGTTTGACGTGCTAGACCGATATTATCAAACCGCTAAAGAAGCCAAAGCGAATGTGGTGGTGAGAATTACGGCAGATTGCCCAGTCATTGACCCTGATTTAATTGACGAGGCAGTCCATACATTGCTTGAAGATGAATACGATTTTGTATGTAACCGTTTGCCGCCGCCATATTCGCGCACTTACCCCATCGGCTTAGACGTTGAGGTTTGCACGTTCAAAGCGTTAAAACAAGCATGGAAAGAAGCCAAAGAACCTCAACATCGTGAACATGTTATGCCGTATTTTTATGAAGGGGTACAGTTGACAGCAGTCAGCCGCCAACGGTCCGAAGGAAAATCTCCGCGTGGATTTAGAGTCGCTTTGTTGAATCACACCACGGATTTTGGCGATTACCGCTGGACGGTAGATACCCCCGAAGATTTAGAATTTATGCGCGAGGTCTATAAACGATTTGACGGACGCGACGATTTCACTTGGAAAGAAGTTTTAGATTTGGTTCACAATAACCCCGCCTTAATGAACATCAATGCAGGCGTGCAGCATAAAACATTAAAAGATGTGGATGAACGCGCATTAAAATAACCGACCGCTTACCAATTACCAATGCCTTTAATCGCTCTCTTCTCCGCCCCAAAACCGTTTACCAACCCGCATATCGCCATGATTCAGCGCAACGCTATCCTATCGTGGACGTTGCTCCCTGAGGTTGAAGTCATTTTGCTTGGCAGCGAATCGGGCATTGCCGAAATTGCCAAAGAACTGCATATTAAACATTTTCCCAACGTCAAAACCAATCAAAGCGGCGCGCCGTTGATTTCGTCTATGTTTGAAACCGCTCGAGAAAATTCAAACAGCCATTTACTGTGCGTCATCAATGCCGATATTATTTTGATGAACGATTTTGTAGAAGCGGCAAAGCAAGCGCTGAAATTAAAAGATAAATTTGTTTTGCTCAGCCAGCGCTGGGATTACGACATTACGTCGCCGCTTGATTTTGCCGCAGGTTGGGAGTCGAGGCTGAGAGAAGATGTCAGGAAACAGAATCAACTTCACCGTCCGGCGGGAAGCGATTTTTTTCTCTTCCCAAAAACTTGTTATCAAGAGATTCCCAATTTTACAATCGGCAGGGCAGGCTGGGATAATTGGATGATTTATAAAGCCCGTAGGGAAGGTTGGGCGGCGATTGACGGCACGCCGTCGTTGATGATTGTGCATCAAAATCACGATTACAGCCACCTGCCAAACGCCAAGCCGCATTACGACCATCCCGAAACAAACGAAAACATTCGCTTGGCTGGCGGAGACGCGAACATTCGATATACGATTTTAGATTCGACTCATCAATTGATAGATGGTAAACTTGCCCGCCCAAAGATGACCTCATTACGCTTCATGCGTCGGGTGGAATTGATTCTGCGGCGGATATTTTTCTTTCTGCCTGAGCCTATCGTTGAAAATATCGCCCGCCCCAAACGATGGAGGAAGCGCATACAAAAAATCATAAATCGTAAATTGTAAACTTATACTGAGTTTATCGAAGTATTGGAAATTGAATCATGCGAAAAGGTCAAAACCCCGCTAAATTTGTAAAAGAAGTCGCCAAGCCAGAGCGAATTACAGCGGCTCTACTCAATTACATTCCGTTTCTAAGCGGCTTTTACGCCGAAACGTTGGATGTGTTAAAAGTCAGTTTAGATTCCATGCGCAACGACCCAGGCTTGCCGTTTGACTTAATGGTTTTTGATAACGGCTCATGCGCCGAAGTGCGCGATTTTTTAATTCGTGAAAAAGAAGAAGGGCGAATTCAATATCTCATTCTTTCTGAAAAAAACGTCGGCAAGGGCGGCGCGTGGAATGTGATGCTGGCTGGCGCGCCGGGCGAAATCATCGCCTACACCGATGCGGACGTTTTGTTTTCTCCCAAATGGCTTTCACGCTCTGTAGAAATTTTAGAGACCTTTCCAAATGTCGGCATGGTCACTGCCCGCCCATTTAGAACGCCGCCTGAATTTTACGAATCCACGTTGAAATGGGCAAAAGAAAACGCGCAATTAGAGGAAGGGCAATTCATCGCTTGGGAAACGTTTTTAGAATTTAACTTGTCGCTTGGGCAAACGGAGGAGGAAAATAAAAAAGTCTATGCCGAGACTAAAGATTGGCGCATTCAATACAAAGGCGTAACCGCTATGGCGGGCGCAAGTCACTGGCAGTTTACGGCGTATAAATCTACGCTTCAACAATTTCTGCCCTTTGATATGGACAAGCCGATGGGGCAAGTCCGCCAATTGGATAAACGCATGAACGATGCGGGCTTGCTGCGCCTCATGGTCTCTGACCCGCTGGCGATGAATATGTCTAACACGCTGGGGTATTTGCGCGGAGAATTGAGGAAAGAAAGAGGAAAAAAGAAAGAGAGGTTGGGGAAACGGGTGTTAGAGCTGCCGCCTATCAAGAAGGCTCTGCTGGCGGTGTATAACAAGATTTTTAGTTGGTATTATTCATAAATGCAATCTTCCAAACGCATCTTCATCTCCGCCGACCACGGCATGGCAATCATCTACTTCCTGCAAAGCGATGTCATTCCAACATTGCTTGAAGCGGGCGTTGAAGTGATTTTATTAACCGACGACGAAATTGTCCCGCAACTTAAATCGCGTTTTGCTCGTCAAGGCATCACATTTGAAGGTCTGCGCTTAAAACAAGCCCATGAATACGCCAAAAAAGTCCAGCCGCGTTTGCAATGGTTGCTTGCCTATTTGCGCCGCGTGGGCGGCTCGCGCCGCATCAACACAGAGGCGATGGACAGCCACATTTGGGAAGTGTGGGCGGAAAACTCGTGGAAGTTCCGCCTCGGCGTTTGGCTTCCCTCCGCCTTGATGATTGTCTTGCTGCGAAATTTTTCATGGGCGAGAAAACTGCTTGTAAAACTTCAAAATCGCTTCACAACGAATATTTATGCCGACTTGTTTGAAACATACAAACCCGATTTGGTCATCGCCTCTACCCCCGGCTGGAGGATAGACCGTTATCTTTTGCGCGAATCCGCCAAGCGCGGAATTCCAAACATGACCGCCATCGTCGGCTGGGATAATTCGTCTTCGTACAATATTTCAGGCGCAGATGTGCAATATGCCACCTGTTGGTCTCAATTGCAAAAAGATGAATTGGTGTATGGTTCAGATTGGAAGCCGGAAAACGTTCACATCGGCGGCATTCCATCGTACGATGGATACTTCCGCAAACAGTGGCTCATGCCGCGAGACGAATATTTCAAATTACACCGCCTCGACCCAACTCGTAAACTTATTTCGTATGCCAGTAGTTTCGTTCACTTTGCGCCAAACTTTCCCAATATCGAAGCGCTGGCAAAACTCGTTTCATCCGATGCGCTGGCAGAGCCTTCGCAACTATTAATTCGCCTGCATCCGAGTCACTTTCAAGAGAAACCAAAAATTTTCGCCGAAGAACGCGCCAAAGTGTTTGAATTAGAAAAGCAATACCCGCATGTGCATGTCGTTCAGCCCAAACCGCTGGGCGGCTCGCTGGGCTATTACGGCGGCGAAGATATGGATGAGAAATCGTCTATGATGGCGTATTCCGATGTGTTGGTGACTGTGTATTCAACCATGTTAGTCGAAACCGCCGTTCACGATACACCCATGATTGCCGCGGTGATTGATTCGCCGAACGGTTGGAATAAACCCAATAAATTTTCGCTATCGCTCAAAGAAATTGGCGACTGGCCCACGCATAAAAGGTTCAGGCAGGCAAAGGCTGGAAGAGTGGCAACCAACTTGACCGAGTTAAAAGAAGCGTTGAATGTATATCTAAAAGATAAAACCATTGATTCCGCCGAACGAAGAAAATTTATCGAAGAGGAAATCACATTCACCGACGCAAGTTCGGGGAAGCGAACCGCTGAATACATTTTGAAAATATTAAATAAATAAAAAGACAGTCGCCTTCAAAGCGACTGTCTTTTTTGTTTACGGATTAGCGGGAGGTTGCCCTTCGTTTCCATTGGGTCTGCCATGCCCGCGCGGACCGCGTTCATTTTGCAAAGCGTTTTGTAACTCTTCGACATCTACTCCTAACGCCTCAGCGGCGGCTTCTAAATTTGGGCGGCAATTCACGCCTTCGGGTTTTTCGCCGCTTTGCGCATCAGTGCATTCATCGGGGCGAGCGTCTTCAAGCGCTTCTTGCAACGCTTCGGCGGTTACGCCTAAAGTTTCGGCAACATTGCCTAAATAAACGCCTCTGCCGCCTCTACCCAATGCCGATTGTAACTCTCCAATCGTCACGCCTAATTCTTCGGCAACGCTTTCAAAATTCGGGCGACAATTCACGCCTTCGGGTCTTTCCTCTGTAAGACATTCAGCCGGGCGAGCGTTTTCTAAAGCGGATTGTAACGCTTCAACGCTAACGCCAAGTTGCTCAGCCGCGGCGGCAAGTTTTTCCAGTTTGGCTTCTTCGCGCGCGGCGGCAAACGCCGCCTCTAATTCTTCCACCGTTACGCCTAATTCATTTGCAACCGCTTCCAAATTAGGAGCGCAATCCACGCCTTCCGGTTTTTCGCCGCGTTCCAAGTCGGCGCACTCGGCAGGACGCGCATTTTGTATTGCGCTTTGTAATTCTTCCACCGTAACGCCTAACGCCTCCGCTACCTTTTCCAGAATTTCGCCGTTGCTATGCTGGGCGCTTTGGGCATAGGCAAGGCTGGCGCTTCCTAAAAACGCACCTGCCAGTAACACAATGACGCTCACGCTGGCTATGATGATAGTTTTTCGTTTCATATTTATCTCCTTTGATACGCTATGCCTATTGTATAAATTGATAACCTTTATAAGTAGCGTTTAGAATCATTATTTTTCCCCAACGCCTATGTCAATTGTCACCAGCAGACATGACATTTGTCATAGAAAACAATTCGCACAAGCGCAATTTGTAAAGTTGATTTCAACCGTCCCCCTTAAACTTCAGATTAATTTCATGGTAAAAATAAGGCTTGGAGAAGTCAATGAAACAAAAAATATTTATTCTTACCTTAACCTTCATCTTTCTGACCATTTCAGCCTGTGGCGGAAGCGCAGAACCAACCCTCAGCCCGCAAGACCAAGCCTCCACTGCAATGGCTGAGGCGTGGCTTGCCATCACACAAACCCAAGCGGCATTGCCCACTTCTACGCCCATCCCGCCCACGAACACGCCCGAACCGACTCCTACGCTTTTACCCACCATTGCCGTTTTACCTACATTTACATCCACAACTGTCGCGGCTGTTCCCACGCAAGATGAATGCAATCAAGTTCCGCCGCTAGAACCGCAAGGCGCGCTAGTCAAAATTGAAATTAAGAACGAATCGGGCGGAAGCGTCAATTTATCCTTAGGGATGAATGCGCCCAACGATAAAAAAGAATGCGTAACCTATTCGTTCACGCTGGGAAATAATAACAATGTCACCGCCGCCACCGTCTTGGCGGGGTGTTACTGGGGTTGGGGCTGGGTAGATGCGCCCAGCGGGCAAGAAGATAGCATTGCCCGAAGCGGCTCACAATTGATATGTATGAATAGCCAAAGCGTCATTTATAAAATTTTAGTGACTAAAGAGCGCGTAGAGCTTAAGTAATTTTATATGCTTAAAAATAATTCTATGTTCCTTTTTTATTTCTCCATTACATTGGCAATCTTTTCTAGCGCGCTCTATCATTTTGTAGCCAAAAGCGCGCCTCCAAACGTTAACTTCACAGTTTCGCTTTTGGCGACGTATGCTGTCGCTTTTATTGTCACCCTTTTCACTTTCTATTTCTTTCCTATTGAAGATGGAATCTCTGCTGAAATTAAAAAACTAAACTGGGCAAGCGTTGCTCTAGCCGTTGCTGTCGTTGGTATTGAGTTTGGATTTTTACTCGTCTATCGTTCGGGTTGGAATTTAGGGATTGCGGCTGTGTTGACCAATGTAATGGCTTCTTTGATTCTTGTGCCAGCGGCAATTTTTATTTTCAAAGATAAATTGAATTGGGTGAACGTGGCGGGGATTTTGGTTTGCTTGGCAGGCTTGATGATGTTGAATTGGAAAAGATAAAATGCTATCGCGTATTAAGTCCGCTATTCGCATTTTACTCAAAGGCGAAACTAAAAAGAAAAACCGCAATCCAATTCCTTCAATTACAAAAGAAGAGATTGCAGAAATTAAGCAATTCTTTCCGCGCGAGAAATTTTTTATTTTAGGTCATGCTCGCTCTGGCACAACCTTGTTAATGCGGCTGGCGCGTTTGCACCAAGAAGTGCATTGTAATTATCAGGCGCATTTTTTCACGCGCAAACCGTTATTGAAATCGCTGGTTGATTCGCCTGAAATTGAAGAATGGTTAACGCGCAAATCGAACCGTTGGAATCGAGCCAAGGATTTATCTCCGTTGGTGTTGCGCGCCGCCGCCGATTTCATCATGGAGCGCGAAGCCATAAAAGAAAAGAAACATATCGTAGGCGATAAAAGCCCTTCGTCTAATATTCACGGCGCGGCTGTGCGCGATATGCACAGTATTTATCCTGATGCGAAATTGATTTACATCGTGCGTGATGGGCGCGATGTATTGATTTCGGAACGTTTTAGAAATTTTGTCGAAGAATCAAAATTTTTGACTCAAGAAGACCAACGCATCATCGCGGACTTGAAAACGGATTCCGCCGCGTTTACCAACGGCTCACGTTCAATCTTTACTGAGGCGTTCATCCGCAATATTGCCAAACGCTGGGCAGACGACGTCAGCGAGATAGATTCCGAAGCCAAAACGCTTTACCAAAAAAACTATCTTTCGCTCCGATACGAAGATTTGCTTAAAAACCCATTTGAAGAGATGAGCAGGCTTTGGAATTTTTTGAACGTAAAAAAGATAGAGGCGTCTTTAGAAAAGAAAATTAAAGCGGAGATGAAGTCTAACCCTGATGAGCGGTGGCAGGCGGAACGAAATCAAGATATCGCCTCATTTCTCCCAAAAGGGCAGGCGGGGAATTGGAATCGTTTGTTTACGGAAAAGGATAAAACCCTCTTCAAAGAAATAGCGGGCGACGTTTTAATTCAATGGAAGTATGAAAAGGATTTGAATTGGTAATGAAATATCTCATTGCAGGTCTTGGGTCAGTGGGGCGTCGTCACATGCGGAATTTAATTGCGCTTGGCGAAACGGATATTGTGTTACTTCGCACGCGCAAAGCCACCTTGCCAGACGACGAACTGGCGGGGTTTCCTATTGAAACGGATATTAACGAAGCGATTCGAAAACATAAACCTGATGCGGTGATTGTTTCCAACCCAACCGCTTTTCATTTAGATATTGCCATTCCCGCCGCAAAAGCGGGTTGCGCCATTTTGCTTGAAAAACCCATTTCACATTCTATGGAACGAGTAGACCAGTTAATTTCCGCCGCGCAAACAAGCGGCGCAAAAATTTTGGTCGCTTTTCAATTCCGTTTTCACCCAAGTTTGATAAAAGCCAAAGAATTGATTTCAAAAGGCGAAATTGGGCGAATTGTTTCTGCCAATGTGCATTTTGGAGAATATTTACCCGCTTGGCATCCGTGGGAAGATTATCGCATCAGTTACGCCGCGCGAGCCGATATGGGCGGCGGCGTGGTGGCGACTCAATGCCATTCTTTAGATTATCTTCCATGGCTCGTGGGCGAAAAAGCGCAGTCGCTTTTTGGCTACACTGCAAAATTAAGCGACCTTGAAGTAGATGTAGAAGATACCGCTAAAATCGTTTTGCGCTTTACAAGCGGCGCGTTAGCAAGCCTGCACTTGGATTTTAACCAACAACCGCCTGAACATCATTTTACAATTGTAGGCACAAAGGGAACGATTAAGTGGAATTTAGCGGATGGGGCGTTAAAAATATATCAGGCTGAAAAAAAAGATTGGGTGGAATATCCGCTTCACGAAAGTTGGGAGCGGAATGTCATGTTTTTAGAACAGACAAAACATTTTGTGGATGTAGTCAAAGGCAATGCAAAGCCATCATGCCCGTTAGAAGACGGCGTTCAAGTCATGAAAATCATTGCGGCTGTGCATGAATCGCAAAAAATGCGAAGAGAAATTTCTTTTGTAGAATAATTTGCCAGTTAATATGCGGCGGAAATTTTTTATTAAGTGCGCTTTCCCTCGCTCAGCAAGCGTCAATTAAACCTACCCCTCTACCTTAGTTATATCGCAGGCTCAAAATTCACCCGCTGAATTTTGGAGTATAATTGCGCCTTGATAAATTCGTAGAAACGAGGCAAAGCGCTATGCCATGCCTTGCGCCTACATTCAAAACGGAGAAAAAATGGCAAAAGCAAATTTAATTTCGCCCTACGGCGGAAAACTCGTAAATTTAATTGTGAGCGGCAAAGAGCGCGAAGAATTAATCGCGCGCGCTTCGCAACTTCCCTCTATCAAAATTACGGCAAGAAATTTATGCGATTTAGAATTACTCGCTACGGGCGGCTTCTCCCCATTGACTACCTTCATGGGCAAAGCCGATTATGACCGCGTGCTGCGCGAAATGCGCTTGGCAGATGGAACGTTCTTTCCGCTTCCCATCACCTTGACGGCTGACCCAAAAGAATTGCCCACCGTTGGCGAAGAGTTGGCGCTGCGCAGCGCAAATTTTGACTTAATGGCTGTGATGAAATTAGAAGAAATCTATCATTGGGACCCAGAAGTGGAAGCGGCTCATGCCTACGGAACGACCGACCCAAAACACCCAATGGTTTCTGAAATGGCGCGCTGGGGCAAGGTTTGCATTTCTGGTCCGTTGAAGGTGATTAACTTGCCCAAGTATTACGACTTTGTGAATCTGCGTCACACGCCTGCCCAAGTGCGCGAAATACTTGAAAACATGGGGCATGATAATGTAGTCGCTTTCCAAACAAGAAACCCATTGCACCGAATTCACGAAGAATTAACCAAACGCGCCGCCGCGCAGGTGAATGGCTCATTGATTATTCACCCTGTAGTCGGTTTAACCAAACCAGGCGACGTAGACCACTATACCCGTGTGCGCACATACAAAGCGCTGGTAGATAATTATTACGACAAAAATAGCACCTTATTAAGCCTGCTTCCGCTGGCAATGCGTATGGCAGGTCCGAAAGAAGCGGCGCTTCACGCCATCATCCGCCGAAATCACGGCGCGAATCATTTCATCGTCGGCAGAGACCACGCCGGACCAGGCAACGACTCCACTGGCAAACCGTTTTACGGTCCGTATGACGCGCAAGAATTGATGAAACAATACGAAGCGGAAATCGGAGTCAAAATGATTCCGTTTGAAATGTTGGTCTATCTCCCCGATGAAGACAGATACGTAGAAGAAAAAGACGTTCCCAAAGGCGCAAGGGTTGCCAACATCTCTGGCACACAAGTTCGCAACGATTACTTAGCCAAAGGAAAATTACTGCCCGAATGGTTCACCCGCCCAGAGACCGCCGAAATTTTACGCGAGATGTACCCCCCACGACACAAACAAGGCTTTTGCATTTGGTTCACCGGCTTAAGCGGCTCAGGCAAATCGGCTACCACACAAGTCTTAACCTCTTTACTGCTTGAACGCGGACGCGAAACCAGCATCTTAGACGGCGACGTCGTTCGCACGCATTTATCCAAAGGCTTAGGGTTTAGCAAAGAAGACCGCGACACCAACATCTTACGCATTGGCTTTGTGGCGGGCGAAATTGCCCACGCAGGCGGAGCCGTGATTTGCGCCGCTATTAGCCCCTATCGCGCCGCGCGCGAAGAAGCCCGCAAAATGGTCGGCGAAAACTTTATCGAAGTATTCATGGATACGCCCGTTGAAATTTGCGAAGAGCGCGATGTAAAAGGTTTATACGCCAAAGCCCGCCAAGCCATGCAAGAGGGCAAACCGATGGGGTTCACAGGCGTGGATGACCCCTACGAACCGCCCATCAACCCTGAAATTACGCTCAAAGGGTTTGGCGCTACCCCCGAAGATAACGCCCGTATCATCTTGAAATATCTTGAAGAACAAGGCTTTGTTCTGCCTCACAATTAGGTTCTTGATTTTATTATGTCTCACGAATGAAATATCGTCCCGAAGGGTTGATTGGAAAACGACCCTGCTCTATGAAAACCTTCGGGACGTTCCGCATAAATTTGTGATACATAACCCATAAAATGACCCGCCTAAATTTTCCCGCTTCTTTCTTAACCTTCATCCTGTTCGCTGTTACTGGAACATTTCTCATCCTCTACGCCACTCCGCAAGGGCTAGGGCTGGTGGATGATTCAATCGCCTACATAGCGGGGGCAAGAAGCATTCTAAACGGAGAAGGCTACCGCGAGGCATGGCTTGCGTCCAATCAACCTGTCACTCACTTTCCGCCGGGCTTTTCTGCGCTGTTGGCGTTTGTCGGCTTAAGCGGGTTAGACCCACTGCGCGGCACAAGATTTGTCAATGCTTTGTTATTTGGTGGCAACATTTTTCTGCTCGGCGTCATCGGTTGGAAGATGACTAAATCGCAACTAGCGGGAAGCGCTTTAGCGCTCTTATTTTTGGTCAACCCTTCTTTATTTCGGTTGCACACTACCGCCATGAGCGAGCCGCTTTATATTTTTCTCACGCTGGCTTCATTCTTAACGTTTTATTTTTACTTTCAACTCAAACAAAAACGCTGGTTAATATTCACGGGTTGTTTGGTGGGGCTGGCGTATCTCACTCGGTATGCCGGCTTGGCGTTATTTGCAACCGTTGTGGTAAGTTTGATTTTGCTAAAAGAAACATGGCGAGAGCGCCTATCTCGCGCCGCGCTCTTCATCGCCAGTTTTACTCCTTTCGCGTTAGGTTGGAGCGTTCGTAACCAACTGGTGGCAAACAACGCCACCAACCGCACAATTTTTTACCATCCTATTACGCCTGAAAATATTGAAACAGGCGTGTATAACGTTTCGGTATTCCTTATGCCCTTTGAGCCTTGGCGGCGCGAACTCATGCAAATACCGAATTTATTCATTCTCGTTATTTGCCTTACCCTCTTCGTTGCGCTGACATGGCTAGCGCAAAAAGGCTTGAAAAAATTTTCCCAACCTTTTACCGAAACGCCAGAAATTCTCTCTTTTATTTCCACGCTTTACGTCTTCGGTTATCTTGCGTCTATTCTCTCTTCTATGACGTGGTTCGACGCCAGCACCAAATTTCAGTTAAGAATCTTATCGCCGATTTTTGTTAGCCTATTAATCATGGTTGTTTATTTCTTAAATCAACTGTGGCATAAACAAAAATATCTTTCCTCTTTATCCTTTGCGCTTATTCTGGCTTTTTCGCTCTACGGTTTAACGGACGAAATCGCTCAGCTTCGCAAAGGCGGGGTCGGCTATGCCTCATTTCAATGGTTCGACTCAGAAGCGATGGAATTTTTACGCAACCTTCCCGAAGGCACGCGCATCTACACCAACGAAGCCGCCGCGGTGTATCTCTATACCAGTCGCGGGGCGTATGTATTGCCCGACCTTGTTGACCCAGTGACAGGTCAAGAAAGAGGCGGGTTTGAATCAGGCGTGGCGAATTTGCAAAAAGATGTTTTATCAGGCGAAGCGGTTCTGGCGTTGTTTGACGTGAGCAAAGACGCGCAAACGCAAGCGCTGTATCAAGTTTTGAGCGAAGGGTTATATCTGGCGTTTGATAAACAAAACGATACAATCTACACCGCTTACCCATAACGCAATCTTCATGCCGTATGGCTAACGAGGAAACATGACTATATTTGAAAAATTTTCTTTGAGCAATAAAGTCGCTGTCGTCACTGGCGGCGCAGGATTAATTGGCGCAGAATTTTGCAAAACATTAGCCGAAGCGGGCGCCTCGGTTGCCGTTGTGGACTTAAACGCTTCTTCTACTCAGGCGACAGTGGATACGCTAACGAAAAGCGGATTTAACGCTTTAGGCATTGCCGCTGATATTACCAACCCCGCTTCGGTAAACGCCATGGTTGAAAAAGTCATTTCAACGTTTGGGCGTTTGGATATTTTAGTTAACTCTGCGGCGCTAGACCCCAAGTTTGACGCAACCGCTTTAGAAAAAGGAATCGCCCCCGGCGCGTTTGAAGACTACCCGCTTGCGGATTGGAACGCGGCGATGAACGTAAACCTAACGGGTATGTTTTTGGTCACCCAAGCCTGCGTAAAACCAATGTTGAAAAATAAAAAAGGCAGTATTATCAACATTTGCTCCACGTATGGATTAAACGGACCCGACCAAAGAATTTATATTAAAGACGGAAAACGGGTAGCCTATAAGCCCATCTATTATACAGTGACCAAAGCGGGCGCGCTGGGTTTTACCAAATATCTCGCCGCTTATTATGCAGAGACGGAAATCCGAGTCAATGCCCTTACCCCGGGCGGCGTGTTTAATAACCACGAAGAGTATTTCGTTAAAAATTATTCCGCAAAAACTATTTTAGGAAGAATGGCAAAGAAAGATGAAATGAACGGCGCGTTGTTATTCCTCGCCTCAGACGCTTCATCGTATATGACTGGTAATAATTTAATTGTAGATGGCGGTTGGACGGCGTGGTAAATTTCAGAGAGCGGATAATTAGAGAACAAAAAGCGTTTTTTCCTTTACTATTCTCTAACCTCTAATATCTACTATGACAGAAATTCTTGCCCTTATCCCTGCTCGTGGCGGTTCAAAAGGCATTCCGCGAAAGAATATCCGCAATTTTGCTGGGTATCCGCTCATTGCGTGGAGCATTGCCGCGGCGAAACAATCGGCGCTGGTAACCCGCGTGATTGTTTCAACAGACGATGAAGAAATCGCTAAAGTCGCGCGCGCGTATGGCGCTGAAGCGCCGTTTCTTCGCCCTGCCGAATTTGCCCAAGATAACACAACTGATTTACCAGTCTTTGAACATGCTTTGAAATGGTTAGAAGAAGTCGAAGGTTGCAGACCTGACATCATTATTCAACTAAGACCCACGTCTCCCATTCGCCCGAAAGGAATGGTGGATGATGCGATTCGCATTTTACAAAATCACAAAGACGCCGATTGTGTGCGCGGCGTTGTGCCTGCCGGGCAAAACCCTTTCAAAATGTGGCGGTTTAACGGCGAACATAAGCCCTTAAACCCATTATTAACAGTGGAGGGAATAAAAGAGCCTTATAATGCTCCGCGCCAAATTCTCCCGCCTGTGTATTGGCAAACCGGGCATATTGACGCTATTCGCGCCTCTACCATCATCGCCAAAAAATCTTTGACGGGCGATGTGATTTATCCGCTTGTGATTGATTCTAAATATACGGTAGATATTGATACGTTAGCCGATTGGGCAAAATATGAAGCCGTGATTTACAGCGGTTTGGACGTGGTTTCGCCACGAGCGCCGCGCCGAACTATGCCCGAAACCATTGAATTAATCGTGTGCGATTTTGACGGGGTGGTGACGGATAATTCCGTCATCACAGACCAAGACGGCAAGGAATCGGTATTGGCTTCAAGAAGCGATAGTATGCACATTAAAACCTTGAAAGAACAAGGCGTTGATTTTTTAATTTTGTCGTCTGAGTCGAATCCCGTCGTCCAAGCGCGGGCGAAAAAAATGGGGGTTGAAGCCATTCATGGGGTTGGGATGCAAGATAAAGGTCGTGCGATGCGCGAAGCGTTAGCAAAGAGAAACGTCAAAGCGGAGCATGTCATCTATCTTGGCAATGACCTCAACGACCTTCCATGTTTTGAAATTGCAGGCTGGGCGGTAGCCGTAGCAGACGCTTACCCCGAGGTCATTCGCGCCGCAGATTATGTCTTAACCAAAAAAGGCGGGCATGGGGCGATTCGAGAATTGTGTGAGTTAGTATTGAAGAGAATAGAGAGTAGAGAGTAGAGAATAGTGATTGGTTCTTATTCAATTCTCTAATTGTCTAACATCTTAAAATTAAGGAGAAAAAATGACTCGTGAAATAAAATTTGGAAATCGAATGATAGGCGACGGGCACCCCGCCTACATCATCGCTGAAATTGGCATTAATCATAACGGCGATTTAGACATTGCAAAAAAAATCATAGACGCTGCCGTTCACGCTGGCGCGGATGCGGTGAAATTTCAGAAACGCACGCCCGAAATTTGCACCCCGCCCGACCAACAAAAACAGATGCGCGAAACGCCATGGGGTTATATCACTTATTTAGATTATCGTTATAAAGTTGAATTTAACGAAGAGCAATACCGCGAAATTGACCGATATTGCAAAGAAAAGAAAATTGATTGGATGGTTTCGGTGTGGGACGAGCCCTCGGTTGATTTTATGGAAAAGTTTGATACGCCCGCTTATAAAGTTCCATCCGCATCGCTTACCGACCATAACTTATTAAAGTACGTGCGTCAAACGGGTAAGCCTGTCATTATTTCAACGGGTATGTCCACAATGCGGCAAATTCAAAAAGGGGTGGAAGTCATCGGCGAGGATAATTTAGTTATTATGCACTGCACCAGCACATACCCTTGCGAGCCTGAGGAGTTAAATCTCAAAATGATTGAAACGCTCCGCAAAGAATTTCCAAAAAATCCTATTGGATATTCAGGTCACGAAGTTGGGCTTGTGCCGTCTGCCGTGGCGGTTGCATTAGGCGCTTCGTCTGTTGAACGTCACATCACGTTAGACCGCGCCATGTGGGGCAGCGACCAAGCCGCTTCTGTTGAGCCTGGCGGTTTTGAAAAATTAGTTAAATATATTCGCGTCACTGAGGCGTCTTTAGGCGATGGCGTGAAAAAAGTATATGAATCTGAAAAAGGCTCAATGAAGAAATTACGCCGCGTTGTAAACGAATAATTTTTTCGCCATAAAGGGTCGCAAAGACGCGCAAAGAAAAACCTTAGCGACCCTTTGTGACGCTGCGTGGTGCATTTTCTTATGATATTCGGTAACTTTCGTCGCGCAATTCGCCCTTATGTAAAAACCGCTCAAGCCGTCTTACGATGGAAGCGGTTTTCTTTTCACGAAGCGCCGCCTATTTTTGGAAATTCAAAACCGAAAAGCGGCTCGCATTTGTTGTTGCAAATCTTAAATGGCTTTACAAAAATCATGCCGTACAAGTATGTGGAGGCAGAGCCGATTCGCACAATTAAAAAAGACGGCGGAAGACGAACGGCAGACGATATTCTTTCTGACTTAAAAAATATTCCTGATGGGGTGATTGGCTGGGGATATGTGGATGCGACCAAAGAAAACGCTTCTTTCCTGACTTCAAGCGGGCGCGTGACCTATTTCATTTACCGTGACCCACGCGATATGCTCGTCTCACAAGTGTTCTTTGCGACAGATATGCACGAAGAACATGGAATGCACGCCTATTACAAGTCGTTGCCTAATTTTGACGAAAGGCTTAAAGTCGCCATCACAGGCATTGACCAAGACGGCTTGCGTATGGTTTCGGTCAGACAAAGATATGAGGGCGTATTTCAATGGTTGGAACAAAAAAACGTCATGTGCATCCGCTTTGAAGATTTGATTAACAATCGCGACGCTACATTAAACGCAATGCTTGATGAGGTTGAAAAAACTGGTTATCCGATTCCAATTCCAAGAGAGAAAAGTTTATCTGTTTTGATTGAGTCGATTCAGCCGAAGAAAAGTCATACCTTTCGCACAGGCAAAACAGGCGGCTGGACACAATATTTCACTGAAGAACATAAAAGGTTATTCAAAGATGTGGCGGGAGATTTGTTGGTGAGATTAGGGTATGAGAAGGATAATGGTTGGTAAATCGGGAATCGATATTCGGGAATTGGGAGTTGTGAGATGAGTGTCAAAAGTTTAGAAACTAAACTTTTTTGATTCGTTAGGACAGGAAGGGGAGAAATTGACACAATTGATGAATGGATATATAAACTATCTGAAACGTAGTAGACAAGGTCAAAACGAACCTGGCGCAAAATATTCAATTCGAGAGGACTCGGTTAATTATGAATTTGAGTCGTCTGAATCTTTGGAAGACGACTCCCAATTCTCAATTCCCAAATAACAAATCCCGAAGGAGAAGCCCATGCCCGTTCATGGAACACATAACGCAGTAGAAGATGAGCGCAACGAAAAAATATTGATTTATGTAAACGGCGAACTATTTCCGCGTCACGAAGCCAAAATTTCCGTTTTTGACAGCGGCTACCTCGTTGGCGACGGCATTTGGGAAGCGGTGCGCTTGTATGACGATGTGTTAGTCTTTCTGGATGAACACCTAGACCGTTTATGGCAAGCCGCCGCTACCGTAGGTATGGATTTGAAAATGACCCGCCAAGAACTCACCGAAAAACTTTGGTACACCCTCAAAGCCAACGATATGCACGATGGCGTGCATGTCCGCTTTATGGTAACGCGCGGAACGAAAAAAACTCCATCGCAAGACCCGCGCATGGTGTTGACGGGACCCAATTTGGTCATTATCCCCGAATACAAGCAAGCCAGCCCTGAGTCTCGTCAGCGCGGCATTACTTTATTTACCAGCACGATTCGGCGCGGCTCGCCCGATTATCTCGACCCGCGTTTGAATTGCCATAGCAAATTGCATGAAGTGATGGCTTTGGTGCAAGCGCTCGAAGCCGGCGCAGACGAAGCCCTCATGCTTGATATTCATGGTTTTGTAGCCACATGCAACGCCACTAATTTTTTCATGGTTAAAAACGGCGAAGTGTGGACCTCCACTGGGCAATATTGTATGAACGGAATCACACGCGGAAAGGTTATCAAAGTCGCTCACGAAAACGGCATTCCATGCTATCAAAAAAATTTTTCGTTATTTGATGTGTATGGCGCAGACGAGGCGTTTGTCACTGGCACGTTTGGCGGTTTGACCCCCGTCACAAAAATTGACGGAAGAATGATTGGCGACGGCAAGACCAGACCCATAACGGAAAAACTATCCGCCTTGTATTATGCTGAGGTTCAGCGCGCAGTTCGACAGGCGAAAGAGGCGTAGAATGTCATCGAAAAAAATTTGTTTGTGGAGCGGTCCGCGCAATATATCCACTGCGTTGATGTATTCCTTCGCGCAGAGAAACGATTGTCAGGTGTTTGATGAGCCGTTGTACGCGCATTATCTTTCTAAAACGCCTGCGCGCGCGTATCACCCCGGCGCAGAGCAAGTGATTGCAGAAATGGAAAATGACGGCGAGAAAGTGGTGCGCGATTTGATTTTAGGATTTAACGCCAAGCCTGTGGGATTTTTCAAACACATGACGCATCATTTATTTAACCTCGACTTGGGGTTTCTTGACCAAACTGTGAACGTGCTTTTGACGCGCGACCCTGAAGATATGTTGCCGAGTTATGCCGCGTGGGTAGAAAAACCGACTTTGCAGGACGTGGGCTATAAACAGCATATTGAGTTGTTGAATTATTTACGCGCGCGCGGACAAAACCCGCCTGTGTTAGATTCAAAACAAATTTTATTAAACCCTAAAAAGGTCTTAAGTGAATTATGCGCCCGCATCGGCATTGACTTTCAAGAAAGTATGTTGAGTTGGAAGGCAGGCGCGCGTCCTGAAGACGGTTCGTGGGCGAAGTATTGGTATAAATCGGTGCATGAATCTACCGGGTTTGGGGAGTATGTTAAAAAATCTACGCCGTTTCCCGATTCGTTGAAACCGCTGCTTGAAGAATGTAAACCGTATTATCAGCAGTTGAGCGAGTTGGCGATAAAGGCATAAATGATTAAAGAATTTTTCACTCAACGTATTAAACGCGGGCTTGTCCGCCGATTTAATAATTTCAAAATTGCCCGCGTTGCAAAGCAAGTTGCAAAACAAGAGCCTCAACCAAGCGGGCAACCTGTGGTCTTTTTCAAAGCGTCCACAGGCATTGACGATTTATCTTGGAACAGCGGCTTTCATTTACTGGCGTCTTGGGCGTTTCGATTAAGGGGAATTCCAGTCGCTTATTTTGCTTGCCATGCCGGCATGAGCAAATGCGTGTTGGGGACAAACCGAGATAACCCGCATAAAGAAACGCCATGTAAATCTTGTGTGTATCAATCGAAGACGCTTTATAAAAATGTACCTGATTTGACTGCAGACCATAGACTGCAGACTGTTGTCGGCGGTCAATCGTCCACGCTTGTTTCTTGGTTTGGCTTTGAACGAGACGCTCAACTTGCATCTCGCATCTCATCGCTTTCGCTGCATGAACTTTCTGTTTTTCAATTTCAAAATATTCCTTTAGGAAATTTATGCTTACCTGCCCTGCGTTGGATTTTACGCATTCACCACTTGAACGATGATGAAAACACTCGGTATCTTTTGCGAGAATATATCGTCTCCGCATGGAATATCGCTCAAAAGTTTTCAAAGTTTTTAGATGAAATCAATCCGCGAGCGGTCATTGTATTTAACGGGCAATTCTTCCCCGAAGCGACGGCAAAATATATCGCTCAAACGCGAGGGATTCGCGTCATTACGCATGAGGTGGGCTTGCAGCCCGCTTCGGCATTTTTTACAGACGGCGAAGCGACTGCCTATCCGATTCGCATCCCTGATGATTTTGAATTGAATGATGAACAAAATAAAAAACTAGACGATTACTTAGCCAAACGTTTTCAGGGCGATTTTACAATGGCGGGCATTAAGTTCTGGGCGGATATGAAAGGGCTAGACGAGGCGTTTTTGAAGAAAGCCAGCGGGTTCAAACAAATTGTGCCTGTGTTTACGAACGTTATTTTTGATACGAGCCAACCGCACGCCAATACGATTTTTGAAGATATGTTCGACTGGTTGGATTTGGTTTTGGAAGTCATCAAAGAACACCCTGAAACTTTATTCGTCATTCGCGCTCATCCCGACGAGTTGCGAGTGCGCAAGGCGAGCCGAGAAACGGTTGGCGGGTGGGTAGAAGCGAGAAACGTCGCCGCTTTGCCAAATGTGATTTACATCGCGCCGAATGAAACGCTTAGTTCATACGAATTGATTCTAAAATCTAAATTTGTGATGATTTATAACTCCACGATTGGGCTTGAAGCCTCTATAATGGGAATGCCCGTGCTGTGCGCAGGCAAAGCGAGGTTTACGCAATACCCCACCGTTTTTTTTCCACAGACGATTGATGAGGTTAGAAAAAAGATGGAGGAATTTTTAACGGCAGAGAAGATTGATGTCCCCGCTGAATTCAAACGCAATGCCAGAAGATTTTTGTATTACCAATTATATAAAACATCTTTGCCATTTGGAGAGTTTTTAGAGCCATCTGTGAGAACGACACAGACGAGATTGAAATCTTTTGGATTGGATGAATTGGTGGAGTCTGAGTCGGTGCAGGTGATTTTAGATGGGGTTTTGGAAGATGGAGATTTTTTATTGAAAGAATAATCTATCTCTCCAACGTAATATACTTCTTTTTCGGATTAATCCCCACGAACCCCTTAAACGCTTCTTGGATTAACTTCATATCCGCATCCATATCATCGGTGGGATGAAAAATTTCCCCAACATGCACGGTTTTATGTTTGGCATCCACTTTTGCCATGACAATTGGAATGCCCGCGCCTTTGGCAATGCGATAGAAGCCTGTTTTCCACTCGGTCACTTTATGGCGCGTGCCTTCGGGGGTAATGGTGAGAATAAATTTTGAGGAATTGTTAATCGCCTCAATCGTTTGCTCCACTAAGCCGGTCGGCTTTTTTCTATCTACGGGAATGCCGCCGCAATAGTAAAAAAACCAACCATACGGAAAGCGAAACAACTCTGCTTTGCCCATGTAACGCATATCTAATTTCAACTTAAAGACTAAGCCGAGGAACAGCACAAAATCCCAATTTGAGGTATGAGGCGCGCCAATCAACACATATTTAGGAAGGTCTGGCAAAGTCCCCTTCACACGCCAGCCTGTCAGAAACAAAATCAAATTGCTTATTTGACGAAGCGCAAAACTAAGAATGGGGGTGGTAAAAATAGTAGTTTTCATAAAATATAAAACCCTAAACTTTGAATTATGTCGCTCTACGCGTTTAGCCGCCTCAGGCGAAGTATATAGCGAAACCAGAAGAAACCTAATAAAATTTTCGCGCGCTAAAATGCCCGCTCAGAACGACGCAAATTATGGTTAAATACTTGTATGGATTTGAAATTATTGGCGCGTTCATTGGTCTATCAAACTGAAAAACAGATTCAAAAACTTCGGTTCAAATCTTGGGAAGGGCTGCCTGTTTTGCTTGGCGTTTCCTTTCCAAAAAGCGGCACGCACCTGCTCGACCAAATTTTACTTGGCTTTTCCAACGTTGCGCCGTATGCCAAGCGCCTGCATTCTTTTTACGCCGAGTATGAAGGCGAAAGCGGAAACAAACGCGCGCCCGAACAAGCGCTGGCTTGGCTAGATTCTTTACAACCCAACGACGTCGCTTCGGCGCATTTGTTTGCCCGCCCTCAGGCAATTCAAAAAATTTGCTCGCCAAACTTTATACCATATTTTATTTTTCGAGACCCGCGCGATGTGGTCGTTTCGCATGTGTTTTACGTCACCGAAATGGAAACAAACCATGTTCATCACGCCTATTACCAATCGCTTCCTAATTTTGACGAACGACTCAAAGTCAGCATTTTAGGGCGGCAAGATACAAATATAGAATTTCCGAATATCGCCGAACGTTTTACGCCTTATCTTGATTGGCTCAATCACAAAGAAGTTTTATCAATTCATTTTGAAGATTTAATACACAACCGCACAGAAACTTTAACTCGCATTATGAATCATTTTCTGGATAAAGTTCCGCTTCAAACTTCGGGAGAGTTGATTCTTGCCTCCTTAGAATCCGCCATTAACCCGACCAAATCCCCAACCTTTCGCTCAGGCAAAACAGGCGAGTGGAAAAAATATTTCAACGAGCAACATAAAGATTTGTTTAAGAAAGTTGCTGGAGATTTACTGATAAAGTTAGGATACGAAAAGGACGGCAAATGGTGAATGAGTCATAAAAACCTATTCCCTATTCCCTATTCCCTATTTCCTATTCCCTATTTCCTATTCCCTATTTCCTATTCCCTATGAACTGCTCTCTCATCATCCGCGCTTATAACGAAGAAAAGCATATCGGACGTTTGCTTGAAGGCGTCAAACGGCAAACTGTGAAAGATGTAGAAATTATCGTAGTTGATTCAGGCTCAACCGATAAAACCGTTTCTATTGCAGAGTCGTTCGGCGCAGCCATTGTCAAAATCCCAGCCGCCGAATTTACATTTGGTCGTTCGCTCAATTACGGAATCAAAGAGGCAAGCCATGAATGGATTGTGATGGCGAGCGCTCATGTGTACCCCGTTTACCCCGACTGGCTAGAAACGCTGCTCCGCCCCTTTCAAGATGAAAAAGTCGCATTGACCTATGGCAAACAACGCGCGCCCGATTTTGCGAAATTTTCTGAAAAGCAAGTTTTTTATCAATGGTATGGAGATACGACCAATTTGAATCAAGCCACCGCGTTTTGCAACAACGCCAATGCCGCTATAAGAAAAAGTTTATGGGAGAAACACCCATACGACGAAACGCTCACAGGGCTTGAAGATGTAGCCTGGGGCAAGTGGGCGCAAGAGGCTGGTTACAAAATCGCTTATGTCGCCGAAGCGGAGATTATTCACATTCACAACGAAACGCCCAGCGGAGTGTATAACCGTTACCGCCGCGAAGCCATGGCTTTACGAAAAATTTACCCCGAAGCCCATTTCAATTTTTATGATTTTTTACGCCTAACAACCACAAATATCTTAAGCGATTTATTCCACGCTTTTCGAGAAAAAGTTTTGCTAAAAAACTTTTTCTCTATCTTTTGGTTTCGCTTCATGCAATTTCATGGAACGCGAATGGGTCATCGTGAGACAAGTCTGGTCACGCCGCAGTTAAGGGAAACCTTTTATTATGCGAGGGGAAGAAAGCAGGAAGAGGAAAGAGAAAGAGATGTGGAGAGGATTGATTATGGGGAATAGTAAAATAGTGAATAGGTGATAGTGAATAGGAGATTAGAATGATGGTTGATAACATTCAAGGGCTAGAAACTTTAGAGGCTTGGAAGAAATCAAGAGCATTTGTTTTGGTGATTTACAAAGAAGTCGTTCCCTTATTGCCTACTGAAGAAAAGTGGCATCTTAATCAACAAATTCGACGGTCTGCACATAGTGTTTCTGCAAACATTGCAGAAGGTCATGGAAGATTTTATTATCAAGATAATGTTCGTTTTTGCTACATTGCTAGAGGCTCTTTAACAGAAACCTATACCCATCTTTTCCTCGCGCATGATTTACAATATATTCCTGATGAATTGTTCAACCGCCTGAAAAACCAAATCGAAGAATTGATTAGAATTATTAATGGTTATATTGCTTACTTAAAACGCTCAAAACGCGGCGAGAAAGAACCTGGAGCAAACCACGTAATTCGAGACTCATCTTCTGGATACTTTGTCGAAGACATCCCTAATGAGAATCCACTAGAAGGCTACTAATCCATTCCCCATCCCCCATTCCCCATCCCCCATTCCCCATTCCCTATTCCCTATTCCCCATTCCCCATCCCCCATCCCCCATTCCCTATTCCCCATTCCCCATTCCCCATCCCCTATTCCCTATGACCTTCCAACTCCAACCTGCCTCCGAATTTTCCATTTCCCAACTTGCCGACTTAATGACCCGCAGTTTTGAAGGCTACTTTGTGCCGATTAACATCACAGAATCTTCCTTATTGACGATGCTCAAACGCGATAGCATAGATTTAACCTCAAGCCGCGTGATGATGAAAGAAGATAAACCGATTGGCATTGCATTAATCGCGAGGCGCGGCTGGGCGAGTCGCCTTGCGGCGATGGGCATTTTGGTTGAGGCGAGGAATCAAAGTTTAGGCACACAGACCATGCATCAGTTAATTCAAGAAGCGAAAAAACGTCAAGACAAAGAAATGATTCTTGAAGTCATTGAACAAAACACAGCGGGCGTTAAGTTATATGAAAAAGCCGGCTTTCAAAAAATAAGAAGATTGGTTGGGTATAAACTTGAAAACCCGCAAGTTGAATCAAATGAAGAATTAAAAGAAATTGATATTCGTGAATTGGCGCGGCTTGTTACCTATCACGGACTCAAAGATTTGCCGTGGCAACTTTCCGGCACAACCATCATGCAACATACGCCGCCGTCGCGCGCCTTTCAATTAAACGACGCTTATTGTTTAATTAGCGACCCTCATGCAAACGATATTGTCATTTGGTCTGTGTTAGTAAAAGCGCGTTCGCGCGGCGCAGGCTTAAGCGCCGTGTTGATTAAGACTTTATTCAAAAAATTTCAAAATAAAATTTGGCATGTGCCGGCGGTTTTTCCCGAAGAGATGTCTTTTATTTTTGAACAAGTGGGGATGCAGCGCGAAAATATTTCACAATGGCAAATGAGTTTGGCTTTAGAAAATTAACCGCAAAGAAAAATCTCAACTTCGCTCTCTTTACGCGCTTAGCGGTTAAAAATATTTTGAGATAAGATAAAATAAAAACATGAAACTCGCCGCCCTTGTGCCAATGCGCCATCATAGCCAGCGCGTGCCTGGCAAAAATTATCGCCCGCTTGCGGGCAAACCGCTTTTTCATCACATCCTCGAAACTTTAATCAAAGTTCCCGAAATTGATACGATTGCGGTGGATACCGATTCGCAACCCGTGATGGATGATTTACAACGCCTCTTCCCCGACGTGCAATTGATTCGCCGCCCCAGCCACCTCCTTGCCGACGACGTTCCCATGAACAATATTCTCTTGCATGATACATCGTTGGTAAAAGCGGATTTTTATTTGCAAACCCATTCCACCAATCCATTGTTGAAACCTGAAACCGTTTCAAACGCAATAAAAAAGTTTTTTGCCGAATACCCCAAATATGATTCTTTATTTTCCGTCACACGCTTACAAACTAGATTATATTTTCAAGACGGCAAAGCCATTAATCACAACCCGTTAGAATTAATCCAAACGCAAGATTTACCCCCCGTATATGAAGAAAACTCTTGTATTTATATCTTCACAAGAGAAAATTTAGAACGAAAAAAACACCGCATTGGAGATTCGCCGCTGATGTTTGAAATTGACGCAGACGAAGCCTGGGATATTGACGAAGAACTTGATTTTGAAATTACAGATTTTTTGATGAGAAGAAAAAATGCAAAGTCTTAAGAACAAACTTGGGGAATTGGGGCTGGGCGTTCTTCTGATTTTTTTGATTTCCGCCATTGCCTATTTGCCTTTGATTAAAGATTTGGGTTATCTCAACGACGATTGGTATTTGATGTACGACATGCAGGTCAAAGACCCAAGTTTCTTTCATGAAATTTTTGCAATAGACCGACCCGGGCGCGCCTACCTCATGATTCCGTTGTTTTCATTATTTGGCTTCAATGTGTTGCCTTATCACATTTCCGCATTTTTCTTCCGCTTGCTTGGCGGCGTTTGCTTGTTTTGGGTCATGCGGGCGTTGTGGGGAAAAAGAAATTTTTTCGCCGTAGCCGTTGGTTTGCTGTTTACTATTTACCCGGGGTTTCTTTCGCAACCCAACGCTATTGATTATCAATCTCATCTTTTCGGTTTATTTTTGGCGCTGCTCTCGGTGGCGCTTGCCGTTAAATCCATGCTTACTGACGATAGAGTAAAAAGAACAGGCTTTGTTCTTGCTTCTATCGTTACAGGTTGGGGATATTTAAGCCAAATGGAATACTTCATCGGCATTGAAGTATTTCGTTTGGCATGTCTTTTCGTTTTAACATGGAGAAACCCGCCTGCAAACCCGCGCGCGAAAATCATCAACTTTGTAAAAACAAGTTTGCCGTTTTTTCTCATTGCAGGCGGCTTTTTAATTTGGCGCACGCTCTTTTTTGAGTCGGCGCGCCGTGCAACCGACATTGGTTTACAAATATCGCAATTTTTCTCTTCGCCTTTGGTGGGGTTATGGTGGCTTAATTATCTAGTGCAAGACTTTTTCACAGTCGTTTTGGTCGCCTGGAGTTTGCCCCTGTATCAACTTGCATTTCCCATGCGCTTAAGAGATATGATAACCGCCGTGGCTTTAGCGCTCGTAGCGATTGCAACGTTGTGGCTCATCATCCGCTGGGGAGGAGAAAATGAATCCGAAGCGGAAACAAGCGAACAGTTAAAACGGAGGCGCGAAACTTTAATCATCGCGTTAGTAAGTATTGCCGGCGGGTTGCTTCCTGTCATTCTCGTAAATCGTCATGTCACCCTGCCCGATTATTCACGTTATTCTTTAATCGCCTCGGTAGGCGCCGTGATGTTGCTGGTCTTGTTACTTGAAAATATTGCTCAACGCAATATTCAAAAAATCACATTAAGTATATTTGTCGTCATAGCGATTCTTACGCATTACGGAAACGCCATACGATACGTTTATGAAACTGAGGCAACGCGAAATTTTTGGCGGCAAGTTTCGTGGCGCGCGCCAATGATACAAGAAGGCGTTACTTTAATCGCTTCTTATCCGCACTCCAGTTTGAGCGAAGATTATTTTATTTGGGGTCCTGCAAATTTTATTTACTATCCTGAAAAGCAAAGCGCCAACCCCGTTGAAATTAAATTGCCCGCCGCCGTGCTAACGCGAGATGTGATTAATAAAATCACAACCAACGGCGGCGTAGAAACGCCGCTGCGCCGCGGAAATTATTTAGAACGCGATTTTGGAAACGTGTTATTGATGATTCAATCGTCTGAAAATGGATGCGTGCGATTCATCAACGGCAGTGCGCCGGAATTATCTCCAACAGACGCCGATAGATTAGTTTTAATCGCGCCTCACTCTAAACTTGAAAATGTGCTTGTTGCGGAAACAGACTCTCCGCCTGTGCCGAGTTATGTGTTTGGCGAAGAGCCAGAACGCGATTGGTGCTATTATTACCAAAAGGCAGATTTAGCCCGCCAACGCGGCGAATGGGAACAAATTCTTGTGTTATTAAAAGAGGCGTTAGCGCAGGGGTATTATCCAGCCGAAGGCGTAGAATGGATGCCCTTCTTGCAAGCCTATGCCGTCGCAAACGATATAGATAAAATGCGCTCCACATTAAAATTAATTGCCGCCGATAGATTCTCAAGTTTGCAAACATGCGAATTAATGTTAGATTTTATGCAACGCGAGACTTTGTCAGACGAAGTCAATGATTTTATTAAAAACAAAATTTGCGAGTGAAACCCATGCCCACCGTATTAATGACCGCCCCTTACATGATTCCGTTTTTAGACCGCTTCAAACCCGAATTTGACAAATACGGCATTGATTTAATCACGCCAGATGTGCAAGAAAGAATGGAAGAAAAAGATTTGCTTAACTATGCAGGGCAATTTGACGGCGCGATTTGCGGCGACGACCGATATACCGCTAAAGTTATCGAAGCCTGCTCTCCGCGATTAAGAGTCATCTCAAAATGGGGCACAGGGGTAGACTCGATTGACGCAAGCGCGTGCGCGAAATTTAACGTCAAACTCTGCCGCACGCAAAACGCTTTTACCACGCCAGTGGCAGACACTGTTTTGGGGTATATGCTGGCGTTTGCTCGCCGCTTGCCTTGGATGGATAGCGAAATGAAAAAAGGAAAGTGGGAAAAAATTCCGGGCAAAACGCTCAGCGAATGCACGTTGGGAATTATTGGCGTCGGAAATATAGGCAAAGCGGTTACGCGCCGCGCCAAAGCCTTTGGCATGAAAGTGTTAGGAACGGATATTATGGATATTGACCATGTCTTCATCTCCGAAACTGGCATCGAAATGACGAAGATTGAATATCTATTATCGAATTCCGATTTTGTCTCCATCAATTGCGATTTGAACCCAACCTCGCATCACTTAATGAACGCTAAAACGTTTGCGCTGATGAAGCCCAACGCCGTTTTAATCAACACCGCGCGCGGACCAATTGTGAAAGAAAATGATTTGATTGCCGCGCTTCATCAAAAGCAAATTGCAGGCGCCGCGTTAGACGTCTTTGAATATGAGCCGCTTCCAAACGATAGCCCCTTATTGAAGATGGATAACGTCATGCTTGCGCCGCACAACTCCAATTCAAGCCCAACCGCATGGGAGCGCGTGCATTGGAACACGATAAAAAATTTAGTGGAAGGGCTAGGGATGGAATATGTCTCAAAATAAAACCATTCTCATCACAGGCGCGGCGGGCGGCATTGGGCGCGCAACCGTCCATCTATTTTCTTCGCATGGCTGGCGCGTGATTGGCGTAGATAGAAATAACTTCGGCAATCATTTTCCCGAAAACGGCTTATTCATTCAGTCCGACATTGCCCGCCCAGAAGACATGGAAACTATTTTTGAAAAAGCGAAATCCTTCGCAAAATCGTTAGACGCTCTCGTAAATAACGCCGCTTTACAAGTCGCCAAACCTTTGCTTCAAACCACCATAGAAGAATGGGACGCCGTGATGACCGCGAACCTGCGTTCGGTGTTTATGGCTGTCAAACTCGCCCACCCACTCTTCAAACCCAATCACGGAGGCGCAATTGTAAACGTCTCATCCGTTCACGCTGTGCAAACATCTGCGAATATCGCCGCCTATGCCGCTTCTAAAGGCGGTTTACTTGCGCTCACTCGCGCTATGGCAATTGAATTTGCGCCCGATAATATTCGCGTCAATGCCATTTTGCCGGGCGCAGTAGATACGCCCATGTTGCGCGCCGGCTTAAGCCGCGGACATGTAGGCGGCGGCAACCTGCAAGAGCGATTAGATAATCTAGCCAAGAAAACCGTCAACGGCAAAATCGGCAAACCCGAAGAAATTGCCAAAGCGATTTATTTTCTGGCGGATAACGAACAATCCTCTTTTATGACTGGTCAAGCCATGATTGTGGACGGCGGCGCAACGGCAAGATTAAGCACAGAATAAAATCTATCGCAAACCGCCATTCTCGGCGGCGATAATACAAGCAATGAAAACATCTAAAAAACGTTCGCAAGAATTTATCGCCCGCAAAAAAAAATACGCCCGCCTTCTATTTACCTTTAACGCCATGGTGTGGGTAGTGATTGGCGTTTTATTCGTCGGCGAAATGGTTTTGGTAGGGAACACCGTCTCTGCCGTGTTAGTTGCGCTTTTCTTTATGATTAATGTTTTGGCTTTATTATCTTGTTCAAAATTATTGGAACAAAGAGCGTCTTGGGTGTATTTCACAATTATCATCGTTACGCTTTTGAATTTAGGTTTAGCGTTTACAGGCTACCCCGATTTTTTCTATCTGGTAGCGTTAGGCTGCGATGTTTTAATTTTATTCAATGTCATTCCGCTTAAGAAATATTTTTTCAAAGAAATATAAAATCTTAATCGCCACATCCTCTCGCTTTCTTCTTTTATCCGACATGAAACAAACCCTCAAAAGAATCATCCCCCCGCCCATTTGGGAATTTGCCCGCCAAACCAACGACGCAATTCGCCGCATCCCCGAATTGCCTAGCGCCTACTTACACCCTTGGCGGCGCGAAAGCATAAGAAGATTAAATCAACTCAAAGACGTTCACAAAGGCAAACGCGCTTTCATCATCGGCAATGGACCTTCGCTTAAACAAACCGATTTAACCAAATTAAAAAATGAAATCACATTCGGCATGAATCGCATTTATATTGCCTTTCCTGAAATGGGCTTTGAAACCACATATTTTGTTTCTATCAACAATCTCGTCATCGAACAATTTGCAAACGATATTGCCGCGCTCAATATGCCCAAATTTTTATCGTGGCGCTCGCATAAATTCTTCACGCCCGAAACCTATAACCTAAAACCTGAAACCATAAACTTCCTTTACACAAGTTACACAGGAAAAAAAATTTCGCCCAACGTTACAGGGCGCGTGTGGGAGGGCGCAACCGTCACCACCGTCGCATTACAACTTGCCTATCACATGGGCTTCGCGCAAGTCATCCTCATCGGCGTTGACCACAACTTCACGTCGAAGGGCGAAGCGAATAAAACCGTCACATCGCAAGGCGACGACCCCAATCATTTTCTTCCAAACTATTTTGGCAAAGGCGTCAAGTGGCAACTGCCCGATTTAGACACATCCGAAATTGGCTACATCATGGCGCGCGATTTCTTTCAAAAAAATAACCGTGAAATTTTAGACGCCACCGTCGGCGGAAAATTAACCGTCTTCCCCAAAGTGGACTACAATTCCCTTTTCTGATTTACCAATTATGCCCACGCCTCTCACTCGACCTTCAAACTGGTTTTTGACCCTCATCCTTCTTCTCGCCTTAGGCGGATTCTTACGCCTCCTCGACCTCACCGATGAGCCTTTAGATTTTCAACCGTCGCGTCAACTTCGCAATTCATTGGTAGCCAGAGAAATTTATTATTCCGCTTTACCCTCTGCAACCGCCGAGCAAAGGCAACTGGCAAAATCATTTGCCGATTCAGTCGGAAAATACGAACCGCCCGTCATTGAATCCATCGTCGCTTATAGTTACTTAATAACAGGCGGAGAAAATATTGCCGTTGCCAGAATCTGGTTAACGATATTTTGGTTGGCGGCGGGCGTTGCCCTATTCGACTTAATGAAACGCATCGTCTCGCCTTGGTCGGCATTAATTGCTTTGGCGTTTTATTTGGTTTTACCGTTTTCTGTGCAAGCCAGCCGCTCCTTTCAGCCAGACCCATTGATGACTTCCTCTTTTGTAATCGGAATTTATTTTTTATATAGATGGAGCGAAATGTATGGAGCGCAAGAACTTGCTCCTGCAACTTCAAACAGCAAATTATTTGCCCCCCCAAAAGCCTCATGGAAATTCGCAATCCTCGCCGCTGGGTTTCTCGGCTTGGCTACATTCGTAAAAATTGTCATTGCTTTTTTTGTAGGCGCGGCGGCCATTGCTTTGGTTTTATTTACCCTAGGCAAAAACTTTTACAAATCAAAACAAGTGTGGGCTATGGCGGCGATAATGATTACGCCCGCGCTTTTATATTATGTATTCCTCAATCAAGGTCGTTCAACAGAATATTTCTTTTCATGGACGGTGGCGCTCATTAATTTAATCGCCAGCGCCGATTTTTACACCAAATGGTTGGCGTTTCTCGGCGTTTTATTTGGTCAAACCATTTTATTCCTCAGCGTTGCCGGCGCGCTGATTGCCCCGCCGCGCATGAGATGGCTCTTAATCGGCTTGTGGGGTGGGTATTTGCTTTATGGTTTAACTCTGCCGTTTCAAATGTACACGCACAGTTATTATCATATTCAATTAATACCCATCATTACGCTGGGGTTGGCTATCGTGTTGAATCCTATCGTTGAATTTGTCGCCAAACAAAATGCGCTAACGCGCGCAAGTTTCATCGCTTTCATCATAGCCATTATCGGTTTTCAGTCTTATGTTGCAAGGTCTGTTTTAGCGGCGGAGAGTTTTCGCCACGAGCCCGCCTATTGGAGCGCCATCGGTGAAGCGCTGCCGCCCGATGCAAAAGTCATCGCCCTCACGCAAGATTATGGCTATCGGTTAATGCTATATGGCTGGCGCAAAGTGAATTTATGGCCCCTTGCCACCGAACTTAGCGAAACTCGCAACCCCGATAAAGATAACGCCGCAAAGTTTGACGAAATTACGGCTGGCATGGATTATTTTCTAGTCACCGCTTTTGGGCAATTCGATAAACAACCCGAATTGAAAAAGATTTTAGGCGAATATCCAATCGCGATGGAGGGCGATGGGTATATCATATACGACCTGACAAAATGACCCTTGTTTCTATCGTCACCCCTTCTTACAATCAAGCAAAATACCTTGAACAGACGATTCAATCCGTTCTAACTCAAAATTATTCAAACATCGAATACATTGTGATTGACGGCGGTTCAAACGATGGCAGTGTTGCAATTATAAAAAAATATCAAGATAAACTCGCCTATTGGGCTTCAGAAAAGGATAACGGTCAAGCCGAGGCGATTAATAAAGGGTTTGCCAAAGCCACAGGCGAGGTTGTCGCTTGGTTAAATTCAGACGATTATTATCTGCCCCAAACAATCGCTAAAGCCGTAAAAATATTTGAAGAAAACCCCGAAGTCGTTCTGGCGTATGGAAATATGTTGGCGGTGGATGAAAACGGCAAAACGTTCAACGCGCTCCATTACAAACAACTTTCGCTTGAAGATTTAATTTGCTTTCAAATTATCGGTCAGCCCGCCGTGTTTTTTCGGCGCTCCGCTTTGCATAAAACCAACGGGCTTAATCAAAATTTCCATTTTCTGCTTGACCATTTATTTTGGATTGAACTTGCTCAACACGGAAAGATATTGCATGTTCATGAAACATGGTCAGCCGCGAGGTATCATGCTGAGGCAAAAAACCGCGCCAAAGCGGCGGAATTTGGCAAAGAAGCCTTTCGGATTTTAGATTTTATAAAACAAGATGAAAACCTTGCTCCAATATTTGAAAAAGTAAAAAAACGCGCCGTCGCCTCGGCGCATCGCGTCAATGCGCGTTACTTGTTAGACGGCGGCTTGCCCCAACAAGCCTTGTTCGCATGGTTAAAATCTTTTTGGCTTCACCCGCCCACAGCGTTAGCGAGAATGAATATTTTTGTTTCGAGTATTTTGAATCTTTTGGGGTTAGGGAAAATAAGAGAAATGATTTTGAAGAAAAGAAGCGAAAGTCATCTTTAAGACGACTGCCGCTTTATAAATTTGGAATGGTTATTTTGGTTTGGGGCGGCTTTTGCCCGCTTAAATAAAACTTTCGATTCACATTGACATAATGCGGAAAATCTTCTTTCCATGCTTGGCGCGTGTCGTAGCCAAATAATTCAACATAAGCGTTGAACAAATCTATATTTTGTTTCGCAAAATAATGCGGATTACGGAAAAACATTTCCAAATACCCCGCCGCAAATTCACCGTCATTTTGAAAGACGTACGGATGACCAATCGGCGCGGGCTGAGTCAAATCTCCACGTTGGCGCGCCAAGTATCGCTCCAGTTCGAGGCGTTTGCCCTTGATGAATAAATCCCGCGCTCGCGGGTTATATATATCCCTATCGCTTGGTCTCAAACCCGGGTATAATCCCGCGCTTCTTCTCGCCATAGCGCCAGTACCCGCGTCAAAAAAATCAAGCATGTGACCAAACTCATGCAAAAACGGGCAAACGCCGGGCGTTGAATGGCTGAAACCTTCAAACAAACGCGACATAACAATCTGAATACACTCGCGGCTTGGGTTATAACACCCGCCCGCCACGCCGCCATCCTGATAAAACGCCTCAGGCGTTGTATAAATTTGAAAATGACGAGGTTGCGTTAAAAAGCGTTCTAAAATATTTTGACGATAGAAAAACGCCTCCGCCAAATGACCTGCAATTAAGTAACGCGCCGCATTGGGTATTTTCGTTAACTTAATTTTATTTTCAGCGATTAGTTGTAAATCAAAATTTTGATGTTTTGCAATGTAAATAATGAACCGACGAAACGTATCCATTTCCGTTTTGCTTAGCATGTTGGCGATTGGAAAGAACCGCTTCATATCACAAACAAGATGGATTAACGATATTCGTTGCATTTTTACATTATAACGTTCTATGAAAGCCCATTAATGAATTTACGATACAATTACCCTCCTCATGCAGCAAAAACTTTTCTTCTCCACTCGCGCCTCGCGCGCCATCGCTTTACTAATAATCTTCATCCTCGGCATTGGGATTAGGCTCTACGACCTGACCGACCTGCCGTTAGATTTTCATTCCACGCGCCAATTGCTTTCTGCCATAAAAGCGCGCGGCATGTATTACGAATCGCTGACCGCAAACGAAACGCCTAGCGAAATGCGCTCTTTTGCCATTCAGCAATGGAAAGCCCGCGCCGTCCTCGAACCGGAAGTTTTAGAGCGCCTTGTCGCTTTCACCTATCAATTCACTGGCGAAAAAGTTTGGATAGCCCGCATATACTCCTCCATATTTTGGATGATTGGCGCAATATTTTTATTTTTACTCGCCCGCAAACTCACCAACATTGACGGCGCAATCGCATCTACAGCCATTTATGTTTTCCTCCCGTATGCCGTCATTGCCAGCCGCAGTTTTCAGCCCGACCCATTGATGACCATGCTCATCGTTATTTTTTTATGGGCAGTGTATGAATGGTCTGAAAAACAAACATATCCATATGCAATCATGGCAGGGTTATTTGGCGGCTTTGCAATTTTTATAAAATTTGTAGCGGCATTTTTTGTCGTAAGCGGCGGCTTGGGCGCAGTCATCAGTCGAATATCAATCAAAGAAGCGATAAAGAATCCGCAAATTTACGTTATGTCAATTTTAGGCGTTCTCCCCGGCGCGGTATATCTGATTTATGGAATTTTCTTTGCCGATTATTTAGTTCAAAAATTTAGCGGGCGTTTCATCCCCGCTTTGCTTTTTAGCCCATCGTATTATGTGGGTTGGCTCAACATGCTCAACCTTGTGATGGGCGGATTTGTTTTAATGATTGCCCTGCTTGGATTATTTTTTTATGATGATAAAAAACGCCGCTTCATTCTTTCGTTGTGGCTTGGGTATTTAACCTTCGGCATTTACTTTAACTTCCACATCTCCACGCATGATTACTATTCCCTCGCGTTGATTCCGATTGCCGCTTTATCTATCGCTTCGTTAGCAAATTTTCTTTTTGCAAAACTTTCCGAA
Source organism: Anaerolineales bacterium (assembly GCA_034434495.1). GTDB lineage: Bacteria > Chloroflexota > Anaerolineae > Anaerolineales > Villigracilaceae > Villigracilis. Next base: position 83,990 of record DAOTZE010000003.1, on the reverse strand, counting down.
TTAACATCAACAAACTTTTTACGCCTTGCCGCTTTCCTCTTTCTTCTTTTCGGCGTACTCGCCACAACCTGGAATACGCGCAGCGCCTTAAACGCAACAGACTATCGCCCCGAAGCGACCATGTGGCAAGAAATCGCCCAAATCACCGAAGGATATACGTTGGCGGGGCTCACGCAAGATTACGGCTCGCGCATGGAATACTTTGGCTGGCGCGACATTACCCCCATGCCCTCGTACGGAGATATACTTTACGCCGCCCAGCGCAGCGGCAAAAATGAATTTGAAGAAAAATTTAACGAAATCGCCTCCAAAAAAGATTTATTCCTCGTCACCGATTTCACCGATTTGAATCGCCAACCTTTACTTAAAGAAAAACTACAAACCTACCCCATCTTCGCCGAAGGCGATGGATATGTGATTTACGATTTAACCAAATGAATAGTTCAAACAAAATTTTTTCCTTCTTCATCTGGCTCGGCTTTCTCGGCGCAACCTGCGCGTTGGGCGTGTATGCCTACCTTGGAATTTTCACCCGCTACATGGCAGACGACTACTGCCTGCTTGTCACTTTACGCTCCGCCGATGTGTTCACCGCCAGTTGGAATAAATACCTGCTGAGTTCAAACCGTTTTTCAAATTTATTTGTCATCGGCTTTTGGGAATTATTCCCAAACAGCGTTGCTTTTGTGCCTGCTTTGCATATTGTGCTCTGGGCGGCAGGCTTAACTTGGTTTTTTTACGAACTAAGCCGTTTGTTCAAACTAAAAACGCCGCTTCTTTTGCTGGCGTTTTTATCTGAGACTATCGTCTTATTTACTTTTTATACCTCGCCTAATCTTTTTCAAGTTTTATATTGGCGTCCCGGGCAAGTGACCTACCTAACGCCGCTGGTTTTATTTTCGTTTTTAGCCGCTTGGCTGGCGCGCCTGCTTAATTCACGGACGGAGATTAATCAAAAACTATATTTCCCGCTTTTTCTTTTTGGTTCATTTTTTGTCAGCGGCTTATCTGAAACGATTAACGCCTTGCATGTATCTCTGCTTGCTTTCGCGCTGATAAGCGTTTACTTTTTCGCAGCGCCGCCGCGCCGCGCATCGGCGCTGCTTTTGTTGGGGGCGCTTTTTGCAGGCACATTCTTGGGGCTGTTGGCAATGTTCTTTTCTCCCGCCAACGCCATTCGCATCAACCCGGAAAACCTCTCGCCCAATTTTTTCGAGGTTATCTCTCGTTCTCTACAATATACATTCGCGTTTTTACTTGGCGCATTCAAAGCCCTGCCTGTTCCGTGGGGGGCTCTTATCTTAACTTCCGTTTTAATTTCTTATTTTTTCTTCCAACAACAAGCAATGCCAGGGCGGCATCGTTTTGCCTTGTGGGGCTGTATGCTTACCCCCATCCTTGCTTACGGACTGATTTTTGCCGCCTTTGCCCCCAGCGCTTACGGACAATCTTACCCAGTGGAGCGCGTGCGCTTTGCCGGGCATTTTATTTTAGTTTGTTCATTAATAATCCTAAGCGTTTGTTTTGGATATTATGTATCGCAATTGAAAATGAACAAATTATTTAATATTGCCCTAGTCAGCCTTACTTGCGCCGTTTTACTTTACCCCTTTTGGATGATACGGCAACCTTTACAAACTTATGAATTTCGCCGGCGGTGGGCGAACTATTGGGACCAACGCCAAACCATGATTTACGCCGCCATCCAAAACGGAGAGACCGACATCGCCATCCCCGCTTTAGATGGGTACGAAGGCACAAAAGAGTTAGACGCTTTGCCAACCTACTGGGCAAACCAATGCGCCGCGCAATATTACGGAGTACAATCTATCATTGCCTTTTCAATAGAAGAAGAAAATGTCCTCGACTTTTTCAACGAATGACCCCATCCTTGTCACAGGCTCGCATCGCAGCGGCACCACATGGGTTGGCAAAATGCTTGCCGCCGATGAAAACGCCGCCTACATCAGCGAGCCGTTAAATGTCTGGCATCGTCCTGGCGTGTTTCGCGCGCCCGTAAAATATTGGTACACCTACATCACGCGCGAAAACGAGCATGAATATTTGCCCGCCTTTCAAGAATTATTAAACTTTCAATATCATCTTTGGCTAGAAATTAAATCTCTGCGTTCAATCAAAGATTTTTTACGCATGGGGCGAGACTTTCGCATTTTTTACGACGGCAGTACGCATGGTCAACGCGCGTTAATCAAAGACCCTTTTGCATTATTCTCATCCGCTTGGTTTGCCGAAAGATTAAATTGCCGAGTTGTTATTACGCTTCGTCACCCCGCTGGTTTTGCTAGTAGCCTTAAACGCTTAGGTTGGCATTTTGATTTTAGGAATTTATTAAATCAACCGCTCTTAATGCGCGACTGCCTTGAAAGCGATAGACAAGCGATGGAAACGGTAGATAAAAACGATATTGTGGCTCAAGGCGCGTTGCTTTGGAAATTAATTTACCGCTTCGTTTCTCTAAAGGGAAATTTGATTCCCAACCTCAACACGGTTCGGCATGAAGATTTATCCCTCGACCCTGTGGCGGGCTTTCAAGCCTTATATCAAAAACTTGGTTTAGATTTTACAGACGAGGTAAAAACAAAAATCCTTCATTCCAGCAGTTCAGAAAACCCCAGCAAACTATCTAAAAGAAAAACGCACTCCGTTCATTTAGACAGCCGCGCCAATTTAGATAACTGGAGAAAAATCCTCACGCCTGAAGAAATTACCCAAATTCGTAAAACCACCGAAGACGTCTCGCATCAATTCTATAAAGACAATGAATGGTAATTAATTACCAATCGCTAATTATCGCTTTCTATGAAACCTCCCAAACTTCCTCTTGTTTCTATTGTTACCCCTTCTTATAATCAGGCGCCATTTCTTGAAAAGACCATTCAATCGGTCTTAATGCAAGATTACCCATACATTGAATACATCGTCATAGACGGCGGCTCAACCGATGGAAGCGTGGAAGTTATCAAAAAATATCAAGATAAGATAAAGTATTGGGTCAGCGAACCTGACCAAGGGCAAACAGAAGCGATTAACAAAGGCTTCGCAAAAGCCGCAGGCGACATCCTCGCGTGGATTAATTCAGACGATACATACAATCCAAAAGCGGTGGGCGAAGCGGCGCTATTTTTAATCGAAAACCCCAATGTGGCGATGGTGTATGCCGATTGTAATTTCATTGACGAGCATGATAATGTGATTGGAAAATTTAACGCCAAGCAAACAAATTACAAATTATTACGACAGGGCTTTGTGCATATTCCGCAACAGACGATGTTTTTTAGAAAGCAATATTGGTCGCCGCTTGACCCAACTTTTTATTTTGCAATGGATTATGATTTGTGGACGCGAATCGCTAAACAAGCCGAAATAAAATATTTGCAAGGAAAAACTTGGGCAAATTTTCGGATACACACATCAAGCAAGACTAACGTGAACGATATGCGCGGCTGGGACGAGATGTTGCGCGTACATTATCGCGATGGCGGAAGTTTTTTTGCGCCGATTGTGGCAAAATATTATTTACGCAAAGCGATTGGTCCGCTATGGAAATGGCGGATAAAAAAATAGGAGCGCAGAATTTAACCCGCACTGCAGATATATATGGACTTTATTTTTTCCTCTCCCTCTCTTGAAGATGTGATTCGCCTGCTTCGCGCTTGGCGATTTTGGGTATTAAGCGCTTTGATTGGCGCGGCAATCGGCGCGGCAGTGTATTATGTAAACCCGCCGCCTTATCGCGCGCGCGCCACAGTGAATGTGGATTTCAATTTGGAAGAAGCCTTTCCTACCGATACCGACCGCCAATATTTTTATTATCTTGAACGGGAAACGCGCAAAATGATTGAAATCGCTTGGTCGGATGAAGTATTAGGCGAAACGCTAATTTTTTCAGCCGAAGAACTTCGGTTTTCTATTCGTCAACTGCGAGAGGAAAAACTGCGCCTAGCGCAACCGATGGAAGCGGGTTGGCATTTTTATGCAGAGGATGAAAACCCAGAGGTGGCTTCAAGTTTGGCGGCTTTGTGGGCAAATGCCTTTGTAGAAAAAACGCAAGCGGAAATGGAGGCAGGCAATATCAATCAGTTTGTGAGATTAGAGGTCGTTCAATCTGACGATTTGCCAATCGAGAGAAGCGTTCCGTTGAGTTCGTTTTTGCTGGCAGGCTCAAGCGTGTTTCTTTTGTTATCGGCGTTTTTTGTTTTATTTACAAAACCTAAAAATAAGAATTTGAAAAATGCCGATGAAACTTAAATCAGCCTTTTCCGCCTTTATCGGCGTTCTAAAATGAATTTATTCCAAACCCTTACCCGCTTCTTCTGGGCATTGACTATGCTCACGCTGCCCGTCACCAGTTTTCGCTGGTTTCCGTTTTTAGGCGAAAGCACATTGGTGCGCCCCTTGGCGTTGTTGCCGTTGGCGTTTTTATTCCCGCTTTTATTTTTTCAGGTTTGGCGAAAAGAAATTAAATTGCAAATTCCAAATGCGCTAATTGCTTTAGGCGTTTTCGTTTTTTTTACGCTTGTTTCGGCGGCAATTGGCGGGTTGATTAATCCCATTCCACTGCGCGGACAAACGTATGACGCGCGCGTGATTCGCGCATTGGCTACATTATGTATCGGCGTTGCGTTTTTCATCGGCGCGGTGTGGATGAATAAAAACGAAGAGGATTTGAAATTCACGGTCCGATGGATATTTGCAGGGTTGGTCGTCGTCCTTGCGTGGAGCGGGTTGCAAGCCCTCACGTTTTATACCGATATGTTTGAGAGAGAAGCCATTACAAAATTACAGCTATCTTTTTCTATGCGCGAATTGGTGAAAACCAATCGCATTTCAGGCTTGGCGTATGAACCCGCTTGGCTGGCGGGTCAATTGGCGACGATATACCTTCCATTTTTATTCGCTTCGATATTAACAAATTATCACATCGCAAAATTCAAATGGTTAGAACCTGTTTTATTGATTTTATCTTTGGCGGCGGCGTTAGGCACGTTCTCGCGCGGCGGGTTGTTAACCATTGTCGCTTCGGCGGGATTAACATTTCTATTTTTAGGGCGCGACGCAATAACGTCTGTGTGGAAATGGTTTATCGGCGGCTTTCGTAAAAAAGTTATAGATATAGCCTTTCGATTGGGAATGATGGCGGTCGTCTTCGCTTCAATGTTTGGGGCGTTTGCATTCTTAAGCCAACGCGAAATTTTTAGCGATTTGTGGCAAGCAGATGCGGAAACGCTCGATGAATTTATCGTTGAAATCAACGCCGGGTCACGCGGCGCGTATTCTTCCGCTGGGTATGCCGTGTTTGAAGAATACCCCATGACGGGCGTGGGCTTAGGCGCCAGCGGGTTTACCATGTATCAAAATTTGCCAGAATGGTCATTAACCAACTTGCCAGAAATTGCCCGGCAACTCAGCCCCGAAAGCCGCTTATACCCAAACCCTAAAAATTTTTATATTCGCTTATTGGCAGAAACCGGTCTATTGGGTTTCTTGTTATTCCTCGCATTTCACTTTCACATTTTGGGCGATATCCTTTCAGCGCTCAAGCAAAATCAAACATGGGCGCGCTTTGCCGCCGTAGCGGGCGTATTTGCATGGCTGGCGGTCACATTTTATAATGCCACACAAGATTCATTCGCCACGCCAAACATCTGGCTCGTTTCAGGAATTATGACGGGGCTGGCTGTTCATTCAAAAACATAATTTGCTCCAAGCCTCCGTAGCGAACAAATCGTTTTGGCAGGGCGCAAACAATTTCAATTAAGGAAATTAAATGATTATTCTTTCTGTTGGAATGCCGCGCGCAGGTTCGGGCTGGCACTATAATTTAATTCACGATTTGATGAAAACCAAAGGCGCAGTGGACGCGCGTTTGATTCGTGAAAAATATAAATTGCAAAACATTCTCACCGAAGTCAATTGCAACATCGGCGTATTATCCGCTAGAAGATTGGGGATGGTGACAATACCCGCCCTGCTCGGAAATACCTTTGTGATTAAGGCTCATGCCAGCCCCACCCATGCCTCGCGCTTCTTAACTCGCCTCGGCTTGCTTCGCCCCCTCTACATTTACCGCGACCCACGCGACGCGATGCTCTCGGCGTATGATTACGGTCAGCGCGCATTGGCAAAAGGGCGACCCAACGCTTTTTCTCACCTCAAAACGTTTGACGATTGCGTGAACTTTATGATGGAGTATGTGTATATTTGGGAAAAGTGGATGAACGAGAAAAATGTCTTAATTTCACGTTATGAAGATTTGCTAACCAATTACGACGAAGAACTATCGAGGCTGGTTGAATTTCTCAATTTAGACAGAAACAACCCACAAGTTAAAGAAAGAGGCGAACAATATCGCCCCGGCGCAAACGACGGCAAGCAAGGTTTGCATTTCTTCAAAGGCAAAATCGGCAGATTTCGAGACGCCTATACAACTGAACAACAAAACATCATGGCTGAAAAATTAGCCAACTATTTACCGAAAATGGGATATCAGGTGTAATTTACTTGTAACGTCTAAAAAGTTGCCGATGTAGCGTTTATTCGTTATCATTGAGGCGCAATGCTAAAGAGATTCGACACCCCCTACATGGCAGATTGGTTTGCCATATCATTACGCTGGATCGTGTTAGTGGGACTTATTGTGTCGCTTGGTTTAGGGCAAAGGCTAGAACTGTCATCCACCTGGCCCCTAGGGCTTATGATTATTTGGAATTTGGGGATGACCGCTTTAGCGGGCTTGAATGTGCGCGTCAATTACCATCGCCGCATTAACCTGATAGTGGACTTGCTATTGGCGGGGGCGTTTTATTTTGTGCAAGGCGGCGTGAGCGGACCCGCCTTTTGGGCGGGCATATTGCCCATTCTGACTGGCTCGGTTTATTTTGAACTATGGGGGGCAACGCTTTCCGCCATTCTCTTTAGCGTATTTATCTTAACATTGGGCGTGCAATCGCAAGAGAACTTATCTCTCTCTTTCTTTGTCGCCGCTATTCTCTCTATTTTAGGCATTATCTTTGGCTTTATTGGGCGCAGATTGCTCGGCATGATGCGCAAGAACCGCGCTTTATGGGTGGACGCCGAAGAAAAGAAACGCGCCATCCAAAATGAACGAATGCGCGCCATTTATGAATTAACTTCTACGCTTTCTTCTACCTTAAGCTATAAGCGCGTGCTGGAATCGGCGCTAGATATGAGCGCCGCCGCCTTAAACCCCGATATTGAAGAATCCGTAAGCGACCCGCTTGTGGGCGCGGTGATGCTCTTCAACGCGAGTAAATTGCGCGTTGGCTCTGCCCGCCGTTTTACCCAAGCCGATATGCGCGTGACGTTTGACGCGGCGGAGGGAATCCTCAAACGCGCATTAGACGAAGGCGACCCCATCACCTTCAAAGACATCGGCTACGACCCCGAACTTGGGCGTGTGGTGGCGTTACGAAATTGCACCAGCGGATATTGCTTCCCCTTACGAAGCGGCTTCAATGTGTATGGCGTTTTATTATTCGCTCACCCCGAACCCGATTACTTCAACGCCGAACGAATTAAACTGCTCGATATTATCGGCAGGCAATCGGTCATTGCTATTCAAAACGCGCGTTTGTATCAAGACTTAGTGGAAGAAAAAGAACGCATGGCGGAAGTTTATGAAGAAGCGCGAAAAAAACTAGCGCGCGACTTACACGATGGTCCCACCCAATCTGTCGCCGCTATGGCAATGCGGCTTAACATCACCAAACGGATGATGGCGAAAGACGTGAAAGCCGCCGCCGAAGAAGTGACCAAACTAGAAGAATTGGCGCACCGCACCACCAAAGAGATTCGTCACATGCTGTTCACGTTACGCCCGCTCATTCTTGAATCGCAAGGGCTTGCCGCCGCCATTCAATCTATGGCGGATAAAATGATGGAAACCTACTCGCAAAAAGTTGTGGTAGATGTTGAAGAGCGAGCCGTGCAACAACTTGAAATGGGCAAGCAAGGCGTTATCTTTTATATTGTAGAAGAAGCCGTCAATAACGCGCGCAAACACGCTTCGGCTGAAACCATCGCCGTCAAACTTCGTCAGGTAGATACGGGCGTAGTGTTGTTAGAAATTATTGACAACGGCGTTGGCTTCGATGTGCAAGCGGTGACCCAAAATTACGACAAGCGCTCCAGCAGCAGTTTAGGCATGGTTAACCTGCGCGAACGCGCCGAATTAGTAAACGGGTATTTGCAAATTGATTCCAAACCTAAAAAAGGCACAAAGATTCAAGTGTATATTCCGCTCACCGAAGAAGCGGCGGATAGATTACATCACGCGCGGAGAAAATAGGCTACGCTTCTCCCTTAAGGGGAAAATTGATTCCGTTCCTTCGGCATTCGCTTCTCTTCATACCAAGCCCGCTAAAGCGGGCTATTCATTCTCAAACAGTTTTTTCAAAATCGGCATAGCGTTCATCGCCGCCAAAGCGCGGTGACTGATTCGATTCTTATGTTCGTTTTCTAATTCCGCCATCGTTTTGCCTAACTCTGGAAATAAAAAGATTGGGTCGTAGCCAAAGCCGTTTTTGCCGCGCTCTTCGGGGATAACTTCTCCATAGCAATTTCCTTCGGTAAATTCTATTGAGCCGTTTGGCGTTGCAATGGCAATCGTGGCGTGAAAGCGCGCTTTCCATGGGCGCGGTTTATCTTTCAAGTTTTCTAAAAGATACATCCTTCTATCTTTGTCGGTAGCGTTTGGTTTGGGCGAATATCTTGCGGAGTATAAGCCCGGCGCGCCGTTCAAAGCATCTACTTCTAAGCCTGAATCATCCGCAATGGAAATCAATCCGCTGGTTTGAGCGAATTCACGCGCTTTTTTGCCTGCGTTTTCTTGATAATTTTTTCCATCTTCTATCACATCAAGATTCAAATTAATATCGGCTGGCGTAAGTAATTGAACATTCAAGCCTCTTAGCAATTCTTGAAGTTCAATCGCTTTGCCTTTGTTGTTGGTTGCGATTAATAGTTTATTCATTGTTTATTTTCTCAATTGCCCATTTTGCATGCGTTTGGATGAGCGGTTCATCGTCTTGCAGGGCTTTTTCAAGCACGGGAATATCTTGTTTGTTTTTTTTGTTTCCAATGGCGATGGCGAGGTTGCGAGCATACCCACGCCGCTTGGCGCGTTTGATGGGAGATTTTTTGAAGCGTTGGTTAAATGCCGCGGGGTCAAGCAACAGGTCGGAGGTCAGCACAGGAAGCGGAATGTTTGGTTCAAAAGCAGAATCGGCTGGTTGGGAGAATCGGTTCCACGGGCAAACTTGTTGGCATATATCGCATCCAAAAATCCAATTTCCAATTTGCTCGCGTAAATTTTCTGCGATTTCATTTTTATGTTCAATGGTAAGGTAAGAAATACACCGATTGGAATCAAGCGTGCGATTTGGAAGGATGCAATGCGTGGGGCAAGCGGCAATGCAACGGTTACAAGTTCCGCAATGGTCTGTGGAAAAGGGCTGGTCGGGTTCGAGTTCGATGCCTAATAAAATTTCCGCCAGAAAAAAAGTTGAACCTGCTTTTGGATTAATAAGCATGGAATTTTTTCCAATCCAACCTAAGCCTGCGCGTTGGGCGAGTTCGCGTTCAAGGATGGGACCGCTATCGGTGTAATATCGGTTTGGGATTTTTTCGCCAAGTTGTTCTTCAATAAATTCGACAATGGCTTTTAATTTTTGTGGAAGAACATCATGATAATCATCGCCGAGGGCGTAAGAGGCGATTTGAAAGTTTTCGCTTATGGTTAGGTCGTCTTTCAACTTTGGGAGAGGGGAGTAGGGGATAGCCAATACTAAAATAGATTTACATTCGGGCAAAATTTGTTTGGGGTCGGCGCGGCGGGCAAGGCTTCGTTCGGTAGATAGGTAAGTCATTTCCCCGTGATATTTTTTGTTTATCCAATCTTGAAAGACGTTAAAGTTTTTAAGCGGTTCGGAAGAAGTAACGCCAGCCAAGATAAATCCTAGCTGGCGCGCTTTTTCTTTGACGGCTTGTTTGAGGTTATTGGACAACAATTTTTACAATTAGGATGTAATCTTTTTTGCCAAATGGAATGCCTTTGTCATTTACCATTTGCCAGTAGCCGGTGTATTCGCCGGGGGTGGTGGGCGCTTTGAATTGCACAGATACGTCCACTTCTTGCCCAGGGGCAACCAGCGCGGTTAATGCAATCGGTTGCGCGTCCATATCTTCGTTGGGGGGCGAGCTATAAGAGAAAATAGGTTTGTAGTTGGTATTCCATGTGCAAATGCCGGTGTTTCTAATTTTCCAAGTTTTTACAAATTCTTGTCCGGGCGTCATGGGGGTGCCGTCTGGAATGGTGACGTCTAAAGTTGCGAGGTTAAAGTCGTAATCGTCGCACAAGGCGCCGGGAGTTCCAAGCGCAATTTGCGTTGGGTCAGAAGTGAGGATAGTTAATTGTGTGGCGGTTGCCGTCGGCTCTGCGGGTGTGGGCGTTTCGGTAGGCGGGGCAGAGGTGGGCGTGAATACGGCGGCGGTGAGCGTTAATTCAGCGACCACTGTGTTGGCGGCAGAGGTGCGAATGGCGTTGACATCGGGCGTTGGCTCGATAGGGGTGGCGGGCGCGCAGGCGGCAAGGAGCGATGCGATTAAGAGTAAAATGATGGGCAATTTTATTTTCATGAAGTTCTCCTTTACGGCTTGTTTGTATTTATGGAACGGCAATAATCCAAACATAAACAAGCGGACCAAAGTAATTGCCTGCGTCGTCTCTTAATTTCCAGTAGCCTTTGTATTGTCCGGGCGTTTTGGGGGCTTTTAATTTCACAACAAAAGTTTGGCTATGGTTTGGTTTTGTGTATTCGTCGGGCTTATTCTTTTTTAAGACGATATCATACCCTGCTAATTGCGAAATATTTGTTTCGGCTGGAAAGTAATTTTCTAAGTAGTCAAACACATACCCTTCATCCCAAGCGCAAGTGCCGGTATTGAGGATTGTCCATGCTTTTGAAAATTCGGCGCCTACTTTTATCGAGTCTCCGTCAAAAGGTTTGGTTTCGCCAATATACGCGCCATTATTACAGCCGTTTTCGGTTGTGATGGTATTAATCGGCGCGGCTGATGTAGGCGAAATGAGCAGTTGCGGCGTTAGACCGGGTTGCTGGGTATTTAATGAAAAAGGCGTGTTGGTTGCGCCAAGCACAGAAGAGGTGGGCAAGGGAGCAATGGTAATGGTTGCTATAAGCGTATTGGTAGGTTGCGGCGTGGGCGGAATTGCCGCGGCGGTTTGCGTTTGCTGCAAGGCAGATTGCGTTAAAACAATTCCAAACGCTTGGGTTTGTATGGCGCCGGGGTCTTGTGTGGGCGGGGGGGTGGCGCCGATATTGCAAGAACTAATGACGATGGATACGGCGCTTGCAAGTATCAGCCAATTCTTACGAAATTTCATTGTACGAACCTCCGAGTATGGTAAGCAATCATTATAACGCACTATGGAGTGGGCGTTTCTGTCACTGTAGGCGTAAAAGTGTTTGTGGCGGTAGGGGTGAGCGTAGGCGTAAAGGTGAATGTGGGCGTAAAGGTTGGTGTGGGGGTGGGCGTGCGGCTGGCGGTTGAAGTAGGAGGCGGGTTGCCTAGTCTCACGATGCGTGGGTTGAGCCAAATTGCATAATCCTGATTGTTGCCGCCGTTGGCGTCCACTTCTAAAATAAATTTTAATGTTTCGCCGGCTAAATTATTTAAGCTTAAGTCTATTGTGTAATATTTTCCTTCGTAAGCTTCGTTCCATGTTCCAAGCGTTTTTATTTGACCGTTATTGAGGTAGTTTAGCTTAAATATCACATTGCATTTGGCGGCTTGATATTGACAATACACCAGCGCGCGAAAGCGGTCTCCCGATTGCACGGTGAAGGCAGGGAATTGCCCGCTGATAATTCCATTTCTACTATCGCGTGGCACACTTAACAAGCCCGCTTCTTCAGAATTTGCGCCGCTTTCATATTTAGGTTTATTCAGTTTAATTACATAGCCATTGGCGTCTCCGTCTGCGCCTGGGCATGGCAGAATACTGCTTCCATTCGACCACTCGGCTTGGCAATATTGGTCTGCAAAATTGTAAGCGACATACGAAGGTCCGCTTACTTTGATTTTTACCCAAAAGGCTGTGTCGGCTTGCTCGCCAATGCCAAACAAGGCGCCGTTGGCGTTGCGCAATTTATAATAACCAGTGAACGTTCCATCTGTGCTTGGAGATTTAAGCGTAACTGGAATTTCAATATATTGTCCGGGCGCAACGTTTCCCGTTAAAGCCACAGCCGAGGGGGCGCTCATGGCATCGCCGCTGAAAAATACCAAAGCGTAAGAGGGCGTCCAAGTGCAAGTACCAATATTTTTAATGCGCCAGATTTTTACAAAGGTGGCGTTAGGGGCTAATATGCTTCCGTCAGGGTAGGTTACGTCGGCTAAAAATTGCGCCGCATCGCACTTTGAGACGGAGCCTGAGGACTGCGTCCCGGCTGTGTTGGTTGGGGCGGCAGTTGCGGCTGTGGCGGTGGGAACTGGCAACCCAGGCGTTGCCGTGCCGCCCGCTTGAACGGTCAATGCAGAAGCGGTGTAAAGCGCGTTCAACGTGGCAAACGTATCTGGCGTTGCGGGGTTAGAAGGCGCGTTGCAGGCAAGTTGGACAATCAAGACAATGGCGAATGTAAGCAGAAAAGGTTTACGAGACATGGTTCCTCCGTTCGGTTATTTCCTAAAAGTTAAGGACGAACCAATTTCAATAAAAGTTCCAAAGGATTTTTTCAAGCCAATGTAAAAACGCCGTTTTTCTTAAGGGCAAAAGAAGCCAAACCCAACGGGGGGGTATTCTTTATACACTGGTTCTAATAAAACAATTTGAAACCAACGATTATCGTTTTGAGATGCAGAACGCCCTAGCTTCCATTCGCGCGTAAAAGTTTTTTGTGTGGCAGAAGTTACTTCGACTGTGATGGGAGCGCTATGATTTCCATCTTGTTGCATCCAGCGATAGGTAAATTCTAATGGTCCATTGGTTGTGAATGTGGCATAAGCGGTGTATGTAATATTAGCGGGTTGGCATCCTTGCAGCGGGTCGCGGGTGATGGAAAGTTCCACATTGGTCACGGCAAATTCTGGGCTTTCATCAGACGAGACTTCAATTTCAGTGTAAAACGCCGCGTTTAAGTATCCAACGCCAAAGTTAATTCCATCGGGCGTTTGTAATTTCCATTCTGAACGGTATGTTCCATCGCTTGTAGGGGCGGTTAGGACTAAAGAAATGGGGATAGTTTGTCCGGGGGCGGTAATTTGCGGTAAGTTATAAACATATCCGCCGCCTAGCACGTCTCCATCCCAAAACACAATTTTATAACTCGTGTCCCACACGCACGGGCTGGTGTTGGTGATGTACCATGTTTTTGTAAATACTTCGCCTGGTTTGAAAATCGTGCCGTCCACAACGGTTTCATCTTGTAGGCTGGCGCTGGCGCAACCTGCATTAGAAGCGCCGCTTGAAGAGGATGTAGTGGCGGTTGGCTGCGCGGTGGGCATTTGATAGGGCGTTTGTGTTGGGACTAAGGTGGCGGCGGGCGTTTCGGTGACTACGGGTTGGTTTGCGTTTTGCGCGGCGACCGTTGCCGCCACCGCAGTTTGAATCGCCGCTTCGGTTTCTGCGTTTGCACAGGCTGAAGCGACTAGGCTGACGATGGTTAATGCGGCAAAGAGGAAATATTTTCTTGATTTGTGCATTTTTTTCCTTTCATTCACAAAAAGATTATACTGTTAAATAACAACGCCCGTATGGACGGGCGTTGTTAGATTAATAAACTTTTATTTTTTACGGGCAAGTAAATTGCGCGCGCCCAAATTGCTGGTGATTGGGTTCGTCCACATACAGGTCAAACCAGTGAGTGCCAGAAGCGGTGGTATTCCAAGAGATGGAGACAGATTGTGTGCCTGCCGATGCAAATACAAGGTCTGGGGGAACGGGCGGGGTTGCGCCGTCGCTTCGAATCCATCTCACTTTTACTGTGCCTGCGCCATTGGTGGTGATGTTGGCGGTGGTGGTGAAACCTCCACAGCCGCCAACATTGGCAAATGAAACGCTGGTGACTGCAAATAAGGGAGCGGAGGTGTTGGTAGGCGCGGCGACTTTTATCTCTACATAAAACGACCTGCCTTGATACCCGCTGACGATTGGCACAAGCACGTTGCTGTTGGTAACTAAACGCCAATAGCCGCGATATGTTCCTGCGGTATTGGGGGCTTTCAGGTCAACGTCAATGTCAATTTCTTGTCCGGGGTTTACTGTGCCAATGGCTTTGGTGGCGGGTCCGTTCATGGATTCGCCGCTGTCAAAGACGAGCGAATATCCATTCCATGCGCACGCGCCGATATTTTTTAATCTCCATTTTTTGTTGAAGGTTTGTCCTGGGTTCATTACTGTGCCGTCTGGGATGGTTACGTCGGTTACGAATTGAGCCAAAGGGCAGTTGGGTGTTGCCGTAGCGGCGGGGGTGTTTGTGAACACGGGAGATGGAATGAATGTGCTAGTGGCAGGTAAGGCAGATGTGGCGGTGGGGATGTTCCCTGTATTAGGCGTGGCGCTTAGGAGGGCTTCTACAGTTTGCGCGGCGGCGGTGAGGCTGGCTTGTTCGCCTTGATTGTCTGTGGGTAGGTTACAAGCGGTTAGAAATAATGTAAAAATTAATAATGCATGGTATAGGCGTGTGCGTTTGTTCATCTTTTCTCCTTTGCGTGGGTATTTTACCGCAGGATGGTTTTCCTTCTATCCCTCCTCGTTCTTATACAAAACATCCTGAAGGCGTTGAGAAACCTTCAGGATGTTGAAACAGGTTGAGGGGAGAATGAAGCGGTTATTTTTCGTATGGCTGGCCGTCTGCCGCAGGGGGAATCGCTCTGCCGACGACGCCGGTCAAAATAATCATGGTGACGATGTACGGCGCCATTAATAGGAATTCGGATGGAATGGGGACGCGCAAGATTTGTAGTTTAACTTGTAGTGAGTCGGCAAAGCCGAAGATGAGCGAGGAGGCATACGCGCCGATTGGATTCCATTTGCCGAATATCATAGCGGCGAGACCGATGAAGCCTTTGCCGGCGGTCATTAATTCGTCGAAGCGCCCGACTGAACCAATGGTGAAGTATGCGCCGCCTAAGCCGGCTATCATGCCGCTGAGGATGACGTTGACATATCGGGTGAGGTACACGTTGACGCCCAGAGTGTCTGCCGCTTTGGGGTGTTCGCCGACGGCGCGGGTGCGTAAGCCCCATGGGGTGTAGAACAATAAGATGTGTATGACGATAACAAGGATGAGCGTGAGGTAAACGATGATGTTGTTTTCAAATAAGGTGGGACCAATAACTGGGATTTTGGAAAGGAGGGGGATGGAGATGATGGGGAAAGTGCCGGAGTTGTTTAATGTGTCGGTTGCGCTTTGTAAGAATTTTGAGCTGATGAAGGAGGTAAAGCCTGCGCCGAAGATGTTGATGGCGACGCCGCTGACGATTTGGTCCACTTTGAAGCGGATGACGAGAAAAGCGTGAAATGCGGCGACTAAGCCGCCGAGGAGGATGGCGGCGATTAATCCGATGTATAAGTTTTGGGTGACGGTGGCGACGACGACTGCCGCTTGCGCGGTCATTAACATGATGCCTTCTACGCCGATGTTGATGACGGCGGCGCGTTCGCTGAGGACGCCGCACAATGCCGCGAGGGCAATGGGGGTGGCGCGCACGAGCGAACTGCTTAACATGCCAGTGAGGTTGAAGGATTTATCTTGCGCCGCCCAAGTTAAGAAGGAGGCGACAAAGGTGAAGGCGAGTATGCCGATTAATAAGCCTGTGGAACGCACCCCGCGCGCGAGTTGATATGCGCCGACAAATACGACAATGGTTATCATGAGGTATATGGCGGTTTGAGCGGGGATGATTAAGTCTGCTACGGGAATGGCTTGCGAGCCTAGAAGGTTTAATCCAAAGGTGGTTTGGGCGCCGGCTTGTGTGTTTACGCCAAAAAATAAATAGATGAGGATGCCCGTGACGAGCAGGGTCATGCCGTAGGAAATTCGTTTTCTTTTTTCCGCTTCGGGGTTGATTATGGTTGTATTTGTCATGTCAGCCTCGTCTATTTGCCCCAACCGCGTGTTAATACAGTTTCTTCTATTTTGAGAGAGCGAATGCGATATAACCAGCGGATGATGGCAGGCGCGGCGATGAATACAATCACCAAGCCTTGAATAATGGAGATAATATCAATGGGAATGCCTGCGATAGATTGCATGTTGGTTGCGCCGCTTCGTAAAAAGCCAAATAGCAAAGCCGATAGAACGACGCCGAAGGGGTGGCTCTTTCCAAGCAGGGCTAGGGCGATGGCGTCAAACCCGTAGCCGGCAGAAAAGCCTTGTCCTACCCAGTGGTCAACGCCTAGTACTTGCGCGGTGCCTGCCAGCCCTGCCAGCGCGCCTGCCATAAACATGACCAACACAAAATTTTTGATGATGTTCATGCCGGCGTATTTGGCGGCGTCTGGGTTGGCGCCTACTGAGCGGACTTCAAACCCGAGGGTGGTTTTGAATAAAAACCAGTAGATAAAGTATGCAAAGAATAAGGCGATGAAAAACCCGAGGTTGAAGCGAAGCGGGTCTTCAAAAAATCTTGGTAATTCGGCGCTGGCTTGCACATTGGGTGTAACCGGTCGAAAGTTGGAGGCTTGCATTGGTCCTGTGAGCAGCCAATCGCTTAAGCGGAAGGCAATCCAATTCATCATGATGGTGTTGACGACTTCATGCGCTCCAAAACGCGCTTTGAGATAGCCTGGAATCATGCCCCATACTGCGCCGCCAAGCGCGCCTGCCAAAAGCGCTAGGGGTAGGTGAATAATCATGGGTAAACCTTTGATGCTATACCCTACAAATGCGGAACATAACGCGCCGATAAAAAATTGACCTTCGGCGCCGATGTTAAATAAACCCGCACGAAAGCCCAACGCCACCGAAAGCCCAGCAAAAATATAGGGCGTTGCGGTGACTAAACTTTCTGTAAATGGGTACATAGAGCGCACTAACTCGGCGTTGTCGCCTGTGGCAAAATAGATTTGTAACCCGTTAATAATATCTGTCGGGCTTCCAAACGAGCCTGCGAATAATGCCGCATACGCTTGAAAGGGATTAGAACCGCTTAATGCCATCACAATCCCGCCTAAAATCAAGCCTGTAATCACAGCAAGGGCTGGCACGATTAAGGCTTCGCGCAGCGAACCGCCGCCGATGCCTTCTGATGTTTGTTCTTTTTTCTCTTTGGATGAAGCAGTTTGGCTCACAATTGCGTCTCCTATTTTTTCTTGGGCGAAGTAGAGGGGTGAATACCCGCCATCAGCAATCCTAAATCTTCTTTGCTGGCTTTCTTTGCGTCCAGAATATCCATAATTTGTCCTTTGTACATCACGGCAATTCTGTCGGAAAGCGATAGGATTTCATCTAGTTCAGAAGAAACCACCAACACGCCCGCGCCTTCATCGCGTTTTTTGATGATTTGTTTATGGATGTATTCGATTGAGCCGACGTCTAACCCGCGTGTGGGTTGCGAGGCGATTAACAATTCAATAGGGCGCGAAAACTCACGCGCCACAATAACTTTTTGTTGATTGCCGCCAGAAAGCGAGCCTGCGTTTACATAAATATTCGGCGTGCGCACGTCATATTGCTTCACCAGCGCTTCGGCGTTGCTATAAATGGGTTTTTCTTGAAGCGCTAAGCCCTTTGCAAAGGGTTCTTTATAGTAAGTGCATAACACCATATTATCGTGAATGGGAAAGTTCAGAATTAACCCATGCCGTTGGCGGTCTTCGGGAATATGGGCTACGCCGTTTTCTAAAATTTCGCGCGGGGTAGGGTGACGAAGGAGTTTCCCTTTCAATTCAATGCTTCCGCTTTCCACTGGCAATAAGCCTGTAAGCGCATACACCAATTCGGTTTGACCGTTGCCTTGCACGCCCGCCACGCCAAGCACTTCGCCTTTATGCACTTCAAACGACACGCCTTGCACGGTCAAGTTTTGACGTTCGTCGCGTACAAATAATTTTTCAACTTTCAAAACCGCTTCTTTCGGTTTGGCGGGCTGTTTTTGCACTACCAAGCTGACGTCTCGCCCCACCATCATCGAAGCCAGTTTTTCAGGCGTGGCTTTGCTCGGTTCAATCGAGCCGACCATTCTGCCTAAACGCAAAACGGAAATATCGTCGGCGATGGCTAACACTTCTTTTAACTTATGCGTAATAAAAATAATAGACTTGCCCGCTTTAATTAAGGTTTTGATAATTTTGAACAAGCCTTCCACTTCTTGCGGGGTTAACACGGCTGTTGGCTCGTCTAAAATTAAAATATCGGCGTTGCGATACAGCACTTTGATAATTTCAACCCTTTGTTGAATTCCCACCGGTAAATCTTTAATGTAAGCGTGCGGGTCAACCTCTAAGCCATATTCTTCCGAAATTTCATGAATCCGCTTGGCTACTTTTTCTTTGTCTAAGAACAAGCCGTTTTTTGTCGGCTCCACCCCTAGCATTACATTTTCTGTCACGGTCATCACTGGCACTAACATAAAATGTTGATGCACCATGCCAATGCCTTGCGCAATGGCGTCGTTGGGTCCGTCAATATGGACTTCTTTACCGCGCACAAAAATTTTGCCTTCATCAGGCTTATATAGCCCATACAAAATGTTCATCAATGTAGATTTGCCCGCGCCGTTTTCCCCCAGCAACGCAAGGATTTTTCCCTCGCGTAACGCAATATCTATTTTGTCATTCGCAAGAACGCCTGGAAATCGTTTGGTAATGCCTTGCAACTCCAGTACATTTGCCATCGCCAGCCTCCGCAAATTATTGCTTGAATAAAAAATTAAATTGCTTTGTAGGTAATACAAAAAAACCTACGGCTCTGGGAACGCTAAACCCAAAAGGTCTTTCTTACACTCTATGGCGTGAATTATAAATTGAAAAAAAGACGTTTGGGGTTTAATCCAAATTGAAATAAAAAGTCGGGGGGAGGACCCTCCCCCCGACTTTAATTCATCAAGTAAAAAGACGTACTTGATTACGGAGTGGTGGAAATTGAGCCGTCAATGATGCCTTGTTTGACCGCTTCAAGTTCAGCGTTCAATTCATCGGAAGCATTGGCGACAGGGGCAAGACCCACGCCGTTGTTCGCAAGCGTGCCGACATAAACGCCGCCGGCAAAGTTGCCTTCTACAACGGCTTTCGCGGCGTCAAACACAGCCACGTTCATGTTCTTCAAAACGCTGGTGAGGATGACATCGGTGTATTCGCTGGCAGAAACGGTCCAGTCAGTATCTACGCCGATAATCCAGCAGGAGGCGGTTTCTTGGCAGTAAGCGGCGCCGCCCAAACCAGCAGGACCCGCCACAGGCATCACAATATCTGCGCCTTCTTGAACTAAGGATTCGGTGATAGCGCGACCGTCATCGAGCGATTCAAAGTTACCAATGAACGCGCCTTCGTTCGCGGCAGTATCCCAACCGAGGACTTCTACATTTGTGCCTTTTTGAGCATTGTAGTAATTTACGCCCGCTTCAAAGCCAACCATGAAAGCGGTCACAGGCGGAATGTTGATACCGCCCCAAGTGGCGACTTTACCCGTTTGGGTAGAAGCGGCGGCGGCATAACCAGCCAAAAAGCCGGCTTGGTCAATTTGGAAGGTTAAACCTAACACATTGGGCAATTCAGAGGCAGAACCGCAGGTTTGACCTTCAACAAAATCGGTGCCAAAGCAGTCGGGGTAGGCATAGTCCACAATGGCAAAGTTTGTATCGGGGTTGTTCTTTGCGGCAACGGCAGTATCTACGCCGAGCAAGAAGCCCACAGTCACAATCAAATCGGTGTCTTCATCTAACAATTGTTGAATGTTTTTAGCGTAATCTGATTGTTGGGTGGATTCTAAGTATTTGCCTTCCACGCCGAGTTCATCAATGGCTTGTTGCACGCCGGCATAGGCGGTGGCATTGAAGGATTTATCGTCAATACCGCCTAAGTCTGTCACCATACCTACTTTGAAAGCAGGGGCGGCTTCTGTGGGGGCTTCGGTAGCGGGGGCTTCTGTGGCAGGCGCTTCTGTTGCGGGCGCTTCGGTAGCGGGCGCTTCGGTAGCGGGTGTACCGCAAGCCGCGAGAATCATCGAGGCGATGATTAACAGGGCTGAAACAAAATACAACTTTTTCATAATGTTCTTCTCCTCTAGAAGATTAAATTTTTACAGTCTTGCTTTCAGCAAAACCTTACGACTCCGCAAGTATAAATGCTCTATAATCTTTATGCAAGTATGAAGATTGTTAAGGTTTTTCAGGCGAAACATTTGTATAGATTTCTCTATTCCGCAGAGATGTAATCAAAAGGTCTAACCCTGTTGTGAATTCTTGCGGAAATGCCTGATGAAGAGGCGTAAACTGAATTTGACCAATTCGTTGCGGTTGAATTAACCCTTCTTGGATAAACCGCATCGTTTCTTCGACCTCCAGCCTGCCAGCCCCATACAAACTGGTGACTACGCCTGAGCCGTTTTCTCCCAACGCCTGCATTTGATTCCTTTCTGCGCCAATGGCATACACATCCGCTTCACTTGCCGCGCGCAACGCTCCTTGCCCTGTTGCGCCGCCTGCCGCAAAAATCACATCTGCGCCGCGTTTGATGAGTGAGGCGGCGTTTTCATAGCCCCAGGTTTCATCTATAAATAATTTTTCTCTGTCGCCGCCATCGCGATATAAAACAAAAACCCTGATTTCAGGGTTTGCAAACAACGCCCCCGCCCGAAAGCCTTCGCAATAGCGCCACATTGAGGCGATGGATGAAGTTTCGCACACGCTTGCCACGATGCCCGTTTTAGAAAGTTGCGCCGCGAATGCTCCAGCCGCAAACCCCACTTGGTCTTCGGGGAAGGTAATTGAAATTAAATTAGGGCGAGCCTCTTCAAAGGGTTGATTCAAGCCGACGAAGACAGAATCAGGGTACAAGTCCGATGAATGAAGCGTTTCGTCTTGCAAGCCAATTCCAGAAGTGATGATGACATCAAATCCTTTTTTAGCAAAATAATCAATATTTTTTTGATAATCGCGCGTATCTACCGATTCAATATATTCAATTTGATTGGTGATTCCGTTGTTTTGTGATTCTTGTAACCCAGCCCATGCTTCTTGATTGAGTCCATAATCATTCACTCCCAGCGTATCTGTGACCAATGCCGCGCAGAAAATTTCTTCGTCAAAACAATCTGATGATGGCAAGCAAGATGAAACGCCAAGCCATACCATCATCAGAAAAAATATTTTTGTAATGCGCGAAGCCTGATGCGTAACTTGCAACTTGTAACTCGTATCTCTTAACTCACGCTCGCTTCTCCGCGTTTCACGCCCATCATTAACCAAAACGCAATCAACATAAAGATAGGCGCGATAATCATAATCATATTGTAGTTATCGCCTGTTAAGTGAATCGCCCAGCCGTTGATGTTTGGACCTGCAATCGCCGAAAGCGTGGAAAACAAATAATACAACCCTGTGAACGTGCCAATGCGCGCCGCGCCCGTTAAATCTACCACCATCGGCAAGGAATTGATATTGATAAACGCCCAACTGATTCCACAAATAATCAGAAATACGCCAGCGAGGGTTAACATCCTCGCTCCGCCTTCTACAAGCGGAATGCCCACCAAAGGCAAAGGCGCAATGCCTGTGAGCAGGGCTTCGGCAGGCGTGATGTAAAGCAAAAACAACATCACTGAAATGGTGATTAGCCCAATAGAAATTGTGGCGCGCCGCCCGATTTTTCCCGCTAAAAAGCCAGAGGGCATGGCGGCAAGCACAAAAAATAGCGGAAGCACAGATAACAAAGTCGCGCCGTCGCCCTCGTTTAATCCAAGGTGATTTTTTGCATATAGCGTGAAGAACGTTTCGACGGCGGAATACCCGATAAACCAAAAGAAAATTGCCAGCAAAATGCGAAGCCCGCTTTTATCTTCGTCTTTAAAAATTTCTTTCAAACTTTCGAGCATGCTCGGTTGCCGCTCGGTTTCGCCGTATTCTTTTGGCTCTTCAATAAAAAGATAAACAATTACCGCCGAAATCAACACTAAAGCCGAGCCAAGCCAAAATGGAAAGTTTGGACTCATTTTATATAACATGCCGCCCGTTTGCAAAGCGATAATGACCCCTACGCCGCCCATAAAGTTGACGATGCCGTTCGCTTGCGAGCGAAATTCAGAGGGCGTAATATCGGGCATTAATGCCACAATGGGCGTGCGCCACAACGCCGCGCTTAACAATAAGGAGCTGGTGCAAGCCACAAACAATGGCAATACCGCCGCCACTGGAATAAACCCAAACGCTAATGCGGTGATTGGCGCGCCGACTAAAATAAATGGAATGCGCCTGCCAAGCGGCGTTCGTAATCTATCGGACCAGGCGCCGACGGGCGGCTGAATAAACAAAGCGGCGATGTTATCCAGCGTCATAAAAAAACCGACTAGCGCCGCCGAAAGCCCAAATTTTTCTGAAAGAAATATCGGCACAAAGGCGTTATACACGCCCCATACAACGCTCACGCCAAAAAAACCAAAGCCGAGCAGAAAGGTCTTGCCGTAATTGAGACGAGATGATGACATGGTATTCTCCATATTTTTTAGTCTAAGTACGAAAGGCAAATAGACTTTAGACCTTAGACCTTAGACCTTAGACTTTAGACCTTAGACCTTCAATAAACTTTTTATCTTCTTCGCTTAAGTTTGCTTTTTCTAGCATATCGGGTCGTTTTCTAAACGTTCTTTCGAGCGCTTGCTCGCGCCGCCATTTGTCAATTTTGGCGTGGTCGCCTGAGAGCAACACATCAGGAACTTTGTTTCCGCGAAATTCTGGCGGGCGGGTGTAGTGCGGATATTCTAATAACCCCATAGCATGTGAATCGTCTTCTGCGCCGGTGGGGTCGCCTAATACGTTGGGCAAGAGGCGTGAAACCGCATCCATCACGAGGAGGGCGGGTAATTCGCCTCCGGTGAGGACATAATCGCCAACAGAAATTTCATCTGTGACAAGATATTGGCGAATGCGTTCGTCTATGCCTTCGTAACGTCCGCAAATTAAAGCCAAGCGCGGATATTGAGATAATTCTTTAGCAATGCGTTGATTGAAGACCCGCCCTTGCGGGGTGAGTAAAATGATGGGGGTTGGAGAATCAGGCTTCCCCGAAGTTTGAAGCGCATTGCTCGCGTCGGTTTGAGAGTTGAGCCCTAAAACTTTTTCTACGGCTTCAAACACGGGTTCGGGTTTCATCACCATGCCGCCGCCGCCGCCATAGGGCGCATCGTCGGTAACGCGGTGTTTGTCGTATGCATAATCGCGGATGTTGTGAAGGTTAATCTTTATTAATCCCCGTTCTTGCGCGCGTTTGAGGATGCTAGTATCTATATAAGAAGAAAAGGCTTCGGGCAGAAGGGTAAACACCTCAAATTGCATATTGAAATTTTAGCATAAGAAGTAAATAAGAGTATCGGCGCTTTCGCTTGACTTTGCTTCTGTGCGAATGGTAATATGATTTTATAATTTTGTAACTAGACCCTAAAGTTCTTTATGACCTTTAGGGTCTGATTAATAGGTGTAAAAAGAATGTATTTACGCGGAAGTAAATGGAGTATGAACAAACGGCGCGCCAAACCCAATTGGTTCGCTATTATTTTGTTAAGCTTAATTGTGTTGGGCGCTTCTTACACAACGCGCTATGTAGTGCCGACGATTGAGCCGCTTGGCGTTCCGTCTCCCACGCCGACCATTTCTCCAGAGACATTAATCGCCAATGCCGAAAGTTTGTTTAATGAAGGGAAGTTAATTCCCGCTATTGATATGTATCAGCAGGCGATTGTCTCAAATCCTAGCGACGCCGCTACGCATATCAAACTCGCGCAGACTTTAGTTTTTGCAGGCAAATATAAAGAAGCCCAAACGGCGGCGGAAGACGCGTTATTATTGAATCCATCTAGTTCTATGGCGTTTGCCGTGCGGGCGTGGGCGTTGAGTTTTCAGGGCGAATATCTGCAAGCCGAGAGCGACATCAAACGCGCGTTGGAATTAGACCCCAATAATGCGTTGGCTCACGCTTATTATGTTGAAATTTTGGTCGATTCATACTACAGCGGCATCGGCGGTTTTGATGGAATAGAACGCGCCATCGAAATTTCGCGCGTGGCGCAAGCGCTCGCCCCAAACGCTTTAGAAACGCATCGCGCGCGCGGCATTATTTTAGAAGCGACTGGGAATTATGAAGACGCCATTGCCGAATATCAAGCCGCTATTGCCATTAACCCAAACATCGCAGATTTGCATTTATCTATCGGAACGAATTATCGTATTTTAGGCGTATATGACCAAGCCGAAGCCGCCTTCACGCGCGCCATCGCCCTCAACCCCGAAGACCCCACGCCGCATTTGCTATTATCCCGCACCTACGCCACCATTGGCGAATATGGTAAAGCCTTGCAATACGCCGAAACCGCAGTGGGCATTAACCCCGCCGATTCAAACCTACGCGGCAATTTAGGCGTGATGTATTATCGCAACGCTTATTGGAACGAAGCCGCGCAAGAACTTTCGTATGTCGTCACGGGCGGGCTTTCAGAAGACGGCTACGAAATGCAAGCGATTGAACTTGTGCCAAACGCCCCGCGCATTGCCGAATATTATTTCACTTATGGGCTGGCGCTCTCCCGTTTGAATCGCTGCGGCGAAGCCTTACAAATCGCGCAACTCATTATTTCGCGCATACCAGCGGATGAACTTTCGGTGGAAAACGCCAACGCAATTATCAGCCGATGCGAACAAAACCTGCAAACAACGCCAACCCCGCCTCTTTCTACAACGGGTACGCCTGACTCTACCCCCACGCCTTAAACGCCCCCTCATCCCCGCTCCTGTTGTTGCTTCAGCGCTCACGCCCCTCTCCTTTTTCAAACCTTCGGGATGTTAATATGAATATTTACCAAAGAAAATCCATTTTCAGAAAACGAGACGATACAGCCGTATATCGCATATTTTGGTTAGTCGTCCTCATTCTCACCGGCGTATGGTTAATTCGCTCTGTCTATCAGGGCGACGTGAAACCTTTATTCTTACCCACCCCCACCCCCACCCGTTTAGCCGCCTCTTACACCTTAGAAGGCGACGCTCACTTTACGGCTGGGCAATTAAACGCCGCCATCACCGCCTATCAAGAAGCGACTCGCGTAGACCCCAACAATGCCGAAGTATGGGCGCAACTTTCGCGCGTGCAAACCTATTCCACCGCCTTATTAGTCCGCCGCGAAGAAATCTTAACCCGCCTCGATGAAGCCATCGTCTCCGCTGAAAAAGCGGTGGAATTAAACCCAGATAGCAGTTACGCTCATGCCGTTCATGCCTTTGCATTAAATTGGAAAGCCTCATACCTAACGGATGACCGCGAGCGGCAAGCCTTGTTAACCCAATCGCAACAAGAAGCCGTGCGCGCCTTACAACTTGACAACACAAACACATTGGCGCTGGCTTTTTATGCCGAAGTTTTAGTAGACCAACAACAATGGAATCAAGCCCAACAAATTATTAACCAAGCCCTAGCCCAAGATTCATCTTTAATGGACGTGCATCGCGTGCATGCTTATGTGTTGGAATCGTTAGGCGAATACGCCCTTGCCATCGAAGCCTATGACCGCGCCATTGCACTGGCTCCCAACTTAACCTTTTTATATTTACGAGCAGGTGCAGGTTATCGTCGCTTAGCATTTGAAAGACTCAGCGACCTAATAAATAGAGGGGTAAATGATCCAATAAACGACCCAATCGTAAGACAACTTTTTGGAAGTTCTTTAGAATATTTTGCCCAAGCCGCAAGAATTAATGAACAATTAGGCGTTGAAGACCCCGGTCCCTATCTTTCAATTGCTCGAACCTATTCTCAAATGGGTGAGTTTTTTATTGCAATCCGTAACGTCCAAAAGACAATTGAATTTCAGCCCGATAACCCAGTTTTTTATGGCGAGTTGGGGATGCTCTATCACAAAAACAGAAATTATGAAACAGGCATCCTTGCATTCAAATGCGCCATTCGAGGTTGTACAGAAGAAGAATCATGTGATGGGCGTGGTGGATGCGGTCCAAATGATAGACCATCAGTCGTAGAACCTGTTTCGCTTTCATTAGCAACCGTCTATTACTTCGACGTGTATGCTTCGGAGTTGGCGGCGTTAAGCACCCCCAAAGTCAATTACTGCGATGAAGCCCTCGAAATCGCCAGCATTGTCGAAAATTCAGAATACATCAGCGACCCCAACATTGCGGCGGATATGGTGGTTGTACGAAACATTTGCAACAGTTTAGAAGAAAGCATCAACGCCACCGCCACGCCTCAACCTACGGGTACGCCTGAATCTACGCCTACGCCTTGAGTAACCCCCCCTCATGCTGATTCGACCATTTGAAGCAAAAGACCAAATCCCTGCAAAGGAATTAATTCAAGCAGGTTTAAGAGAGTATTTTGGGTTTATTGATGAAACTCTAAACCCAGATTTAGATGATATTGCTTTATCTTTTAATGACGGCTGTTTTTTAGTAGGTGAGATTGATAGTCAATTAGCGGCAACAGGCGGCTACAAACCCCTTAATGACTCGACCGTAAAAATTGAACGAGTTTCTGTTCATTCAAAATTTCGCCGGCTTGGGCTTGCTTCTCAGATATTGAACGCTCTCGTTTCAGAAGCGAAAAAGGCTGGCTATAAACGAATTGTTTTAGAAACCACTTCAGATTGGAATCAAGCCATTGAGTTTTGGCTAAAAAATGGCTTTCGGGTTACGCATGTAGAAGACAGTGGAGCATGGTCTGAGACGTGGTTTGAACGGCAGATATAAAGCGGGGTTGGTTGCGTCAAGCCGCCCTGTAGAAAAGAGGCGAGACACGTTCTGCCTCGCCTCTTTCAAAATTATCTTCTCGTCAATGTATATACGCTTCCATTATCGCTGGCTAAATACATCTCTCCGTTTTCGCCCTGACCAAACGAATTAATCGTCACGCCTGTTTCAAACAAGCGCTGATTTTGAAATTGCCCATTCGTCAACAACACTCCCCACACATACCCGGAGCAATAATCGCCATAGATGTAAACGCCGTTCCATTCAGGCATAGAACCGCGATACACATACCCACCCGTGACGGAACATCCTTCGTATGGGTTGGAGTGGCTATATTCCGCCACAGGGAGCAATAAGCCGGGTTGCGGCTCGCCATCGTACCCGATGCTTCCTTCCATAATGCTCCAGCCGAAGTTTGCGCCGCCCGCCGAGCCTGCTGGCAGATAATCTATTTCTTCGCGTTCGCCTTGCCCAACATCCCCAATCCATAAATCGCCTGTGAGTTGGTCAAAAGAAATGCGCCACGGGTTGCGAAGACCATACGCCCAAATTTCATTTCCAAATGGATTGTCTGCAGGAATGGAATATGGGTCGCCGTTATCAACGTCAATGCGTAAAATTTTTCCGAGCAAGGTGTTTATGTTTTGACCATGCTTTAGCGGGTCGCCTGCCGCGCCGCCATCGCCAAGCCCAAGATATAAGTAGCCGTCAGGTCCAAACGCCACCGCGCCGCCATTATGATTTGGGAAGGGTTGTTCAATGACCATTAATACTTTTTCGCTGTTTGGGTTGGCAGTGTTGCCGCTGGCGGTAAAACGTGAGATGCGCGTGTGCCCGCCATCGCCCGTGTAATTGACGTAAAAGAATCCATTTTGCTCATAGTTTGGGTGAAACGCCAAACCGAGTAGCCCCATTTCGTTGCTCCAATCATCCACGCGGTCGTCAATGTTCAAAAAGGGTTCGTCTAACAATTGACCGTTTTGATAAATACGAATCGCGCCGTATTTTTCGATGATGAATAACCTGCCTGTGCCATCAAACGCCGCTTGCACATCAACGGGTCTATCTAAACCGCTGACGATGGCAGACCATTGATAATCGTTTGGGTTTGGAAAAGTATTTGCATTCGTTGCAGAAGTTTGTGTCGGTGGGGTGGTCGGCGCTTCGGGTTGAGAGTCTGTTGGGGGCGCCGCTTCCGTTATCCCCGAAGGAAGAGGCGTTATCGTTGGGGCAATTGAATCGGAAAATCCGCCGCATGCCAGCATGGGCAGAAGCAATAAAATCAAAAGTTTTTTCATGTTTTTATTCTTGCGGTTCGGTGGTTTCTGCATCTACAACTTCGTCTTTACTCGCGTCAGGCTTCATATTGCCAGCCAAAGCGCGTTTATGTTCTTCTACGACTTCGGGTGGGCAAAGTTCGGTAAACACATACGAGCCAAGCCAAAGCAGGGCGGCGTCGTCTAAAACGCCGATGATAGGCAAGGCGATGTTAGGCGCAAGGTCGGCGGGTAAGAGCAAGTAAGCAAACGCGCCTAGCGGAATTAATTTCGCAAAAAAACTTACGCGCTTATCGCCCATTAAACGCAGGATTAGTTTAAGTTGATTAAGCACATTACGCACCACGCCGCCTTGTTGCGGAACGATGATATCGGACGCTTTTTTTTCTGCCATGTCGGTCTCCTTTTTTTTAATTATATACGTTTTATACGTCAAAGTGGCGCGCCGCACTTCATACTTTTAGATTCTCTTAACCTACATAGTGCGACGCGCCCTCTGATAGAGGTACAATTTAATTATGCCGTATTTGATTGATGGACATAACTTGATTCCGAAGTTGGGAGTAAAACTTTCAGACCCAGACGATGAATTAGAACTGGCGCGCATTTTACAAGAATTTGCTCGCTTAAGACGACAACAAATAGAAGTATATTTTGACGGCGCGCCGCCCGCCTCAGCCCGTACGGGGAAAGTTGGCTCTGTAACTCTACATTTTATTTCGAGTGGAAGCTCTGCCGACTCAGCCATACGCGCTCGATTAATGAATATGGCAAAATCTGCCAAAAATTGGACGGTGGTTTCATCAGATAGAGAAGTGCAAAACTCGGCAAGAGTGAACGGGGCAAAATTTATTTCGTCTGAAGAGTTTGTGAGTTTATTGAGAAATGCCTTTACAAGTTCTGTCAAAACCAACCCAGATGATAAAAAATTGTCAACTCAAGAAGTGGAAGAATGGATGAGGTTGTTTGAAAGAGATAATGGCGAATAATTGAACTGATAAATCAAAATTTTATCTCTACCTTTCCTATACCTTTTCTAACCAAATACCCGACGACAATTCCTGACAGCAAGGCACACACAAAACCAGCCATTGCTCCAAACAGATTACTGATATAAAAATTTGCAAATAAACCGGCAATTCCCCCTAGAAAACTGATTAACATAATTGTAAATACTAAAACAAACGTATCTTTTCCAATTTTGAGTCTTGGATTGTCTGATTCTTTATGCTTTTGGAAAATAGTATAGATGCCTATAGCAAGGCTAAACAACAAAATAATTGTTCCCAAAATCGGCGTAATTATTGGATAAATAATAAGAGAAAGAATTATAAATACTGAAATCAAAGCAAAGATTATTTGGGCATATTTTTTCATAGCAAACTTCCAAGCGCTAGCGATTTTTACCTTCTCCAACCCAATCGACAATATATAAATCAGGAAATTTATAGGCAATTCGTGATTCAAGGTCTACAATGGTGGTATCGGTTGAAATGTATTTTCCATCAGGAGACCACGTGAAAGAAAAACTATCTGAAGTATATGGAGTGTCAGGGTTACAATAGTCTTCAATATTTCCCGTTTCTACATCTAACACCAAAAGCCTAGACAAACTTTCACCTCCTTCATTCGGAGTCACCCGTGCAATTAAGGCTATTTTTTCTCCATCAGGTGACCAGTTGAATTGACTTATCCAGATTTGGTATGGGCTGTTGAATAATTTATTAAGGTCTGTTAGTTTACGTTCTCCGAGCGGTGCATTTGTGTCTATCCCATATAGGTCTTCTAAGGTCTTGTCACCTTCGGTCACAAATATTAACTTAGATCCATCAGGTGACCAGCTTGGGTTAGTGTAGGTAGGTGAAAATCCTACCCATGCAACCGTTCGCCATGTGCCATCGGGGTAAATTGAATTATTTCGTAAAACTAAAAGAGACATAGTAGAGGCATAGATAACTTTCTCAAGGTCAGGGGAAAAACTAACATAATTATCTCGAATATCAATTGAACCGCCAAACGCCCACACTTCTTTACTGTAAGGAAATTCGATTTCATGGGTTTCGCCAGTGTTTATATTTAACATTAATTGAGAGCCAACGGGTAATGAACGAATATATAAAAAATTATTATCCCACCATCTAAATTGAACTGAACTTGTATCACCATATAAAACTGAATTTGCTTCAAGCCATTGAGCATCCTGCGAGAAAAAGACAATCAACTCCCCTGTTAGAGTAGAGACCTTTATTCCTTTTTTCTCTTTGTCATATTGTGCAATTTTCTCCCCATTTGGGGAAAGGTAAGCATTTTCAGGTATATCAACAAAAGAGTCTATTGTGGCATCAAATAATCTATATCTCTTATCTTGCGAAAGAAGAATTTTTCCACTTAGGTTTAAGTTTTCTAAATTTACGTTTTCTTCCTGTAAGCAAGTATTAGATATACTAAGAGGTGGTGTGGCAATAGGGTTAATATCTATTTCAATATTATCAGCCGCATTAGTTGGAGTTATTGAACCACAACCTACCATAAACATAAAAACCAAAAGTAAAACATTCTTAATAGGTTTCATAAATCATTCCCTTCTACTTTGGAAGTTGTGAATAAACATCAGTAAATTGCTCAAATGTTAGGATAATAGCGCGAACTGATGCTGCGTTTGGAGAAGACCTATATAGCACCTCAAATTTACCCATTCCCTCTTCAACGTTTTCGCTTTTGTAGTAAGGATGATCTAGGTTAATATTCCCAATCTCATAAGGTGCCGTGGTAGGTGGTTCTATCCAAGTAGGTTCACCGTTGTTCTCAAAATAATTCCAAGCATCTTCCCACATATTAGTAGAGTCTCCATCATATGGAGGTCTTATCACATAACTTGCGTGTACATTTAAGGTTACAAAACCATCTTCGCCTGTAACACGTTTTTGTAAAGACTCTAATGAGCCCAACGCAACAAGTCGCCCATTCGTTCCTAATGGCATACCAGCATCTGGATCTTGTACACCATTACCATATGTTGAGTAAACTCCATGATCAAAGTGCCAGAATTTATTAAAAATGGCTTGTTCAATCAATTCATTAAATCTACTATCTTGCTTTCTATGATCTGTACCCTCTGCATCTAGCCCAAGTGCTAGTGCCAAATTCCAAACATCAGAATTATTTTTTATGCTTTTCCACTCAGTTGTTTCACCAGTATCCCACCGAGTTGTTTGACCATCTTGCCACCACCACCCATTTGGGTCAGTAAGCAATCCAACCATTAGTTTTTCACCCAATTTACAACGATAATAATAATCGCTATACAACTCTTGCCCATTGATAATTTTCTTTTCAGGTAATGTGCAACGAAATTCTTGCGGAATTTGGTCTAAAGTCATCGGTCCATTGATGGCATAAATTTTGGGTTGACCTGGAGTTGAAGTAGCAGATGGCAAAATTGTAATTGTGGGAGTAAATGTAGCACTTGGAACAATATTAGGAATGGGTGAAGGTATAGTTGTATTACTTGGTGTTTCCCAAGGCCAAGGTTCATCACTAAAATACCAAAATGGATTTAATAAATCCCACCATGAAGATTGTGGAGGTTCTGGTTCTTGCCTTACAGGACTCGCCAACGGCTTTGCCCCACCGGCATTAACCTTACTGACATACACACCCGTTTGGCTTTTATGCTCATTCATCAAGTGATTAAAGGTATTTTGACTTGCAATTTTCTTGGCTTCTTGCTTCGCTTCTTCTATCTTCGCAATACCATTCCACCTTGCAGATGCAACAGCATTTTGTTTTGCTTTCTCCCTATCTAACTTAGCCTGATAAGCCGCATTCAAATAATCGAGGCGAGCCTTTTCTGCTTTGCGTTCTGCATTTTTCTCCATCTGTGCGATTCTATCTAATTCTCTTTGTCTGGCTTCCTCTTCTTCACGTTTTCTTTGCCATTCGGCAAGTGTTGCACCTACTACGGCTGTCGCCATCGCTCCCCATAAAATTTCTGTATTTGTGATTGGCGTGCTTGTATTTTCATTCCCAGAGGTGAATGAAGTGAGTGTGCCTGCTTGGGCAATCGTATTTGCAAAGACAATTTCTCCACCTACATTCGTAGAGGTGGTTTCATTTGATGAGTTGCCATTACTCTCATTCCCAAAACTTTCCTCTTGCTCGTTACTCGCCAACTCGTTACTCGGTAACTCTGTATTTGTCGTTGGAGGTGTAAATTCTGGAATGATTTGCAAGAAACTCAAGGGATTGACATTCACAATGGCTGTACGGAAGGTCTCATTGCCTGCTTGGTCTGCGATTTTCAAGGTTATAAAATATTCACCTACAGGAGCAGTTGTGCCATCCTTGAATTTACCATCCCAGAGAATATCACTTTCTATTTTGTATCCTGAGATTTCTTCTAACCAAACTATCTTTTTATACTTCTCATCTTCATCCTCAATGACTGTGCGATTAATCCACAAGCCACTGCCTGCATCTTGAAGTTCATAATACAATCTATCACCTAAATCAATTTCATCATCCATATCTATCACTGGAGCAATTGTATCTACTTTTAGGGTTAAGGATGGTGTGGTTGTGACGTTGCCAGCGTTATCTGTAATTTTGAATTGATAAGTATGGATTCCATCTGTAAAAGACAATTGACCGTTGACCGCAGACCATTGACCATTATCTATTTTCGCTTCGATTTGGCTAATGCCTGCTCCTGAATCTGACGTATTTGCTTGTACTGAAACATTTGAGACATACCAATCATTCTGACCATTTGTACCGTTAATGGAAAGACTCAAACTCGGTGTCGTGGTATCTACTTTGATTTCTTGTTGTGCGGTTGTGTAAGTGTTGCCTGCATTATCGGTGGCTCGATATTGAATGGCGTGAATGCCATCAGTCAATGTAATTTCTGCATAATTTACCCAACCCGTGTTATTCAGATTGATTTCAAAAGATGAAATACCAGAAGTATTATCATTTGAAGTGGCGGATAAAATCACATTAGACGTGTACCAACTATTTAATCCACTTGTGCCTGTGGTTGAAATGTTGATAACAGGAGTAATAGTGTCCACTTTGATTTCTTGAACTGCTGTTTCAGTGACATTGCCTGCGTTGTCTGTGGCTCTGTATTGAATCGTATGAATCCCATCATTGAAAGTGGTCTCTGCATAACTTACCCAACCTGTATTATTGATATTCATTTCAAAAGCAGAAATGCCAGAAGTTAAGTCTGTGGTTGTTGCGGAAAGAATTGTTGAAGTAATATACCAACTATTTAAACTGCTTGTGCCAGTAATGTTTCCATTAATTTGTGGGGTTGTAGAATCTTTTTTATAAATAGTTGTATCTGAGTCTGAAAGTCCAGTCGAAGAATCGACTCGATAAGTAATATTTCCTTGACCATCAGAAAGTGGAATCGAGCAAGTGGTATTTCCAGTTGGGCAAGCAAAAGCAACTCCATTAATCGTTCCACTGATAATTACTTGGGCATTTTGTGGGTCGGAGGCGGTTAAGTTTAAGCTCAAATCCCCTTTGCACCAGCCATTATTTCCATTCAATGAACAATTCAAAGTATGAGAAATAGTAGGTGGTTGGGTTGGTGGCGGTAATTCTTCTTCACAATCTGCTAAACAAACATATTCTAAACAATTCTTAGGCCAAGCATCTGGGTCCCATGCTGTGCATTTGACACATGCAAACGGGCAAGCATCGGCACTAGATGCAAAGATTTTCAGAACGGGTAGTGATTGTTGTAATGGTGTTTGTTCGGCAGTATTTGGTGGAAAAGCAATCGGTACAAACCAAATGATGACAACAACAAGAATAGCAATAAATATTTTGGTGAGGTGAAGAATACTTTCTATGAACTTTTTCATGCAACTTTCCCTCTGGGAGGTAATAATTTTCAATATTCTAATAGTGATTACTCGTTTTTTTACTTTCATTTCAGTTAAGTGGCTTTACAGGTTTGTTAGGGAACTGTGATAACTAAAAGAGAGCATATTAAAATTTTGCTATGAATACCACAAGGTATAATACTTAAATTCTACTTATGACCACCGCTTATACATTCGTACCATCGCGCACTCATCAATTCCCAGACCACCCGGAAAGACCAGGCAGATTAGAAATTGTAGAACCTTTGCTTGATTCATTTGGTGCGGAACGCATAGAACCAATCCGTGCGAAAGAGGAGGAAATTGCAAGAGTTCATACAACAAGTTTAATCAAATCTATTGAAGAAGTTTGTAAGCAAGCACCAAAAATCATTGATCACGCCCCTACTTACGTCACCAAAACTTCTTATGAAGATGCTTTGCTTGCCGCAGGTGGAGTTATCACTTGCACGCGTGCTGTATTAAATGGTGATGCAAAAAATGCCTTTGCCATTGTTCGTCCGCCGGGGCATCATGCAGAACCGCATAGAGCCATGGGATTTTGTATTTTCAGTAATATTGCAGTTGCCGCACAGGATGCACTTGCGAATGGATTAAAACGTGTGATGGTCATTGATTATGATGCTCATCACGGCAATGGCACGCAAGAAGCATTTAGAAATGATGAACGCACAGGATTAATCTCAACACATCAATGGGGAATTTATCCCGGCACGGGTGCAATTGATGATGTACCCAATGCAAAAAAGCGAATCGTCAATGTGCCGTTGAGCGCTTACGCTGGTGATAAAACATTTGAACAATTATGTGATTCTATTTTCAAGCCAGTCGTGCAAGCATTTCAGCCTGAGATGTTGTTAATCTCTGCCGGGTTTGATGCGCATTGGAGTGACCCATTAACTTCGTTAGGATTATCTACCCAAGGGTATTATGTCATGTCTAAGAAATTAGTGGAGATAGCAGAAGAATTTTGTGGTGGGAAAATTGTCTTTGTGCTTGAAGGTGGTTATGATGAGCACAACGTCGCTAACGGGGTTGGAGCCGTTTTCAGTGCATTGAGCATGTCTCCCCTTAAGAATGAGGCGGATGATTTGTCACCGTATCAAGAACCGAATCCCGAATCATTAATCCAAAAAGTTCGTGTGTGGAATAAAATCTAAAAGGAGAAGAAAGAAATATGAAAAAGTTATTTACGTTTGTTTTAATTTTGGCTATTATGAGTATGGCGTGTAATTTTAATTTACCGCTTGCGGGGAGAGATGAACCGCCAGTTGTTGAATCTACTGCGGAACCTGAAACGCCTGCAAATACCGGCGTTGGCGAATTTAATGTCATTGAAGATATTACGCCGAAGTTAGAGGAATTAGGCGGCGTGCCTTGTGAAGAAAACGAAGAATTAACTTGTGTTACTTTACAAGTTCCATTAAATCAATTTGATTCTGCAAATACTGAAACAATTGATGTTGTCTTTGGTGTATTACCTGCTAGTGGTGAGCGATATGGCATGTTTATTCAAGCCTTCCCCGGCGGACCTGGTGGTGAAGGCATTAGCAGTGCCTATTGGAGTTATTTTGATGAAAGTATTTTAGAGCATTACGATATTGTCTATTACGACCAACGTGGTATTGGTTTATCTTCTGAATTAGCTTGCCCTGTTGCTTATGCTGAAGATTTTTTGAGTTATCTTACTTCTTATGATGAGGCTGGGCTAGAAGGTGCAGATACTCCTGAAGAACAAGTAGAATTAGTAGAAGGCACCAAAACGTATGTTGAAAGTTGTGTTGCTGAAATGGGTATTGACCCTGCCAAACTTGCTTTCTACGGCACTGATTCAGTGGCAGAAGATATTGAAGATTTTCGTACTTTGATTGGCGATGAAAAGTTTTGGATTTATGGTGTCAGTTACGGAACTGCTGTATCACAAACGTATGCCTATGCTTACCCCGATAGATTAGCGGGCATGATTTTAGACGGCACAATTGATATGACCGTTTCAGGCGAGCAAGGCTCATTGAATCAAGAAAAGGCGTTTGATAAAGTGTTGGTGGCGGTATTAAACGCTTGCAATGCCGATGAACTTTGCTCTGCCGATATGAACGGCGAGGACGCCGTCAAAGTGTATGACGAATTCGCCGCGCAGGTTTCTAAAGACCCGATTGAATACACCTTCCCATTACCAAACGATAAAACGGTCAAAGGCACGTTTACCTTTAATGCGCTGGAATATACAACGGCGTATCAAATGTATTCATTAACAGGGCGCATGTTATTTCTCAAAGCGCTTGCCGCCGCAAACAAAGGCGACTTAACGCCCATGTTGCGTTTGATGTACGATAACGCCACCATTGACCCCGCCACGTTTGAATATCTCGGCGACCCAACTTTTTCGGATACGATGTTCTTAAGCGTGCTTTGCACAGACGATACCTTTTTCAGCGGCACGCCAGAAGAACGCATTGAACAATCAATTGAAGCGGGGCAGGCTTCTAATGGCACGGTGCCGCGCCTCGACGGGAGCGTTTATACGGGCGTTTCGTGCGCGTTTTGGCCCTCATCTCCAAAAGAAGCGGTGAAGCGCGAGCCGTTGGTTTTAGAAGGCGTGCCGGTGTTTATCTTAAACGCAAAACTTGACCCCGCCACTCCCTTTGAAGATGGGTTAGCCGTATTCAAGCATTTAGATAATGGCTATCACCTTTACGGCGAGGGCGGCATTCATTCCATTTTCGGTTGGGGAAACGCCTGCCCCGACGATTACGTCACCGAGTTTTTGGTGAATGGAACTTTGCCCGCTCAGAGAGAAATTATCTGCGAAGAATGGGCAGATACAATCGCCTCTTACGTTCCGAACCCGCCTCAGACTTTAAGTGAGGCTGGCGACTTGTTGGAGGCATTTATCGCCATTGACGATAATCTCTTTTACTTGCCAGAATTTTATTACAGCGATTTAAGTGAAGAAACGTCGGTCGGTTGTAACTTAGGCGGCACGTTCACATTCGGTCCGAGCGACAACGAAAGCCTAATCGCTTACGCTTTTGACAAATGCTCGCTTATTCAAGGCTTAGCCATGACGGGCACAGGCTCGTTCAATTTGGATACAGGCTTGATGACTTTTGATGTAGATGTGACGGGCGAGAAAACGGGCAGCCTAATTTATACCTTCAACTACGCCACAGGCGACGTATCGCTCACGGGCGAATATGGCGGCGAACAAATAGATTATTAAGCAAAATACCCTGAAGGTCTTAGAAAAGCGGAAGACTATAAACGAAAGCCCTTGAGGAAACTTAAGGGCTTTTTGATTCGTAAGCAAGAGGTACTATTTATTACATCTTTATTTTGTTGTACACTATGCAATATAGGAGCAATATATGCAAAGACGAAGCAAAGGCGTTGTGCAATTGATTTGGGTTTGCCCAAATTGCGAGGCGCAGAATCCAGGTCCGCAAAAAACATGCCAAAGTTGCGGAGCGCCGCAGCCAGAAAATGTGCAATTTCAACGCGCGGCGGAAGAAAAAATCATCACCGATGAAAAAGTGGTGCAAGCGGCTAAAGCGGGCGCCGATATTCATTGTGGGTTTTGCGGCACGCGCAACCCAGCCACGGCTTTTACATGCTCGCAATGCGGCGCCGATTTGAAAGAAGGCAAAGCGCGGCAAGCGGGGCAAAGATTGCAAGCGGCGCCGCCTCCGCCAAAATCCATCCAATGCGCCAATTGCGGTTTTGAAAATAAAGGCTCTGCTACCGTTTGTGAACAATGCGGAGCGCCGTTGCCAAAAGCCCATGTATCGCCGCAAGCGAATGTTTCCGCTGGAAAAACAAGCCTACCCGTAGGCGCGAAGCGCTCAAATCTCAATTGGTTATGGCTTGGCGGTTTCGGCATCTTTGCGGTTTTATGTTGTGTTGCCATTCTTTTCTTGTTTGTATTTCCATCTAAATCGGTAGAAGGCACGGTGACGAATGTGCATTGGCAAACGTCTGTGCCTGTGCAAGAGGTTCGCGCAGTGAATTATTCTAACGAGCGCGGCAACCCGCCCGCAGACGCTTACAACGTTTCTTGTTATGAAGATAGCAGGCAGGTTTGCGAAGAGCGCGTTGAAGATACAGGCACAGGCTATGGCGAAGTGGTGGAAGAATGCCATACAGAAACGGAACAATATTGTAGTTATACGTTGGATGAATGGACGACAGTGCAAACTTACGAATTGGAAGGTAACGATTTGTTTCCCGTGTATGCCGAGCCAAGCCTCGCTTCTGACCAGCGAGTTGGCTCCGCTTCGGAAGATTTCACTGTGTATTTCAGCACATCTGAAGGGCAAATGACATATTCGCCCAGTTCATTAAGTGAATTTCAACAATTTCAAATCGGCAGCGCATGGACTATTCAGTTGAATGCAGTGGGCGGCGTGGTGAGCGTGGAAAAATGACCGTAAGGACGTAGAAACGCTACGTCCTTATTTTATAATTCTCTACATGAAGAAATCGGTTGCAATTATTGGCGGCGGACCAGCAGGCTTGATGGCGGCTGAGGTGTTAAGTAAACATCCTGTTCAAATAGATGTGTATGAGGCGAAACCATCGCTAGGCAGAAAGTTTTTGATGGCGGGCAAAAGCGGGTTGAATATTACGCATTCTGAAAATTTTGAGCAGTTTGTTACAAGGTATGGAAATCGAAAAGAAGAAATTCAAAAATGGTTATTAAATTTTACCCCTAATGATTTAAGAAATTGGGTGCATGAACTTGGATTTGAAACGTTTGTTGGTACGTCTGGCAGGGTGTTTCCAAAGGGAATGAAGGCAAGTCCATTGTTGAGGGCGTGGATAAACAGATTGAGCGAGGCGGGCGTTCGTTTTCATGTGAGGCATAAGTTGGTGAGTCTCAATGGTCTGAGTTGTCGGTTTGAAACGGAAAAAGAGATACAAGAAGTTAAGTCACACGCTGTTATCTTGGCTTTGGGCGGCGGTAGTTGGAAGAGCCTTGGTTCGACGGGAGAGTGGGTTGAGATGCTGAAACCGCTCGGAGTTAAAGTCGAGGCGTTGAAGCCAGCCAATTGTGGGTTTGATGCGCAATGGAGTAATCATTTTCGTGAAAAATATCATGGGCATCCAATCAAATCTGTAACTTTATCTTTTGAGTCGTTTCATCAACAAGGCGAATTTATTATCACCAAAGAAGGCGTGGAGGGCGGTTTGATTTATTCCGCTTCGGCGATGATGCGGGATGAGATTGAAAAGAACGGCAAGGCAACGATGTATTTAGACCTTGCGCCTGACCTAACAAAAGAAAAGCTGATTGAAAAATTATCCAAGCCGCGCGGTTCACGTTCGTTGTCAAGTTATGTTGAAAAAACAATTGGCATGAAAGGCGCGAAGATGGGTTTGTTGTATGAGGTTTTATCAAAGGACGATTTTACAAACGCGGAAAAACTTGCTTCGTTTATAAAACGCTTGCCGATTGAATTAATCGCCGCTCGCCCAATAGATGAAGCGATTAGTACAGCAGGCGGCGTCAGTTTTGAATCATTGGATAAAAATTTGATGTTGAAAAATGTATCTGGCGTTTTTTGCGCCGGCGAAATGTTAGATTGGGAAGCGCCGACAGGCGGTTATTTATTATCGGCTTGTTTTGCAAGCGGCGTTGCGGCAGGGAATGGGGTTGTGAATTTTCTTGAAATAAAGTAGAGGCGAGGCGCGCCCCGCCTCTACAATTTAATTTAAACTTCCAATTGCCTTTTCCACTTCTTCCAATATTTCGCCAGATTGGACTAACGCTTTCATCTTATTATGGTCGTTGTATAACGGTCTATCCACTTCGAGATGTTCCACATGTTTGCGAATCACTTCGCGGGCTTTGGCGCTTCCTTTACCAAAAGAAAACTCGCGGAAGTCCATCGCCTGCGCCGCCGCCATAAATTCAATTCCTAAAATGCCATAGGCGTTATCTAAAATTTGGGCGTTCTTCAAGGCGGTGTTCATCCCCATTGACACAAAATCTTCTTGGTCGGCCGCGGCGGGGATAGATTGAATCGAAGCGGGGGCGGATAAAATTCGTTGCTCCACAATCAAATGGTCAGCGGTGTATTGTGAAAGCATCAAGCCTGAATAAAAGCCCGGTTCGTGGGCGAGAAAATCTGGCAAACCTTGCGAAAGGGCTGGGTTTGTTAAGCGGTTCATTCTTCGTTCCGATAGTACGCAAACCATTGTAATTGCGGCGCCTGCCATATCCATAGGAAGCGCCACTGGCGAACCTTGAAAGTTTGCGCCAGTGAGGGTTAAGTTATCTTCAGGAATAAAAATAGGGTTATCGCCCACGCCGTTTAATTCAATTTCCACTTGCGAGCGGGCATAGGCAATCGCATCGCGCGCGGCGCCAATCACTTGCGGGGTCGAACGCATGGAGTAGGCGTCTTGCACTTTGGTTTTCATTTTTCCAGTCGTTAAATCGGAGCCTTCGATGATTTTGGCGATATTTTTTGCCGAATCAATTGCGCCTTTGAACCCGCGTAACTCATGCAATTTTGCGTTGTAAGGCTTCATATTGCCGAGCAAAGCTTCGATAGACATTGCCGCGGCAATTTCGGCTTGTTTCAAAAATCTTTCCATATCGTAAATCTGAAGCGCCGACATTGCAGTTAAGACATTTGAACCATTAATTGCGGCAAGCCCGTCTCTTGCTTGCAGACCTGGAATGGGAATGCCAGCGCGCTTCATCGCTTCTGCTCCGCTGAGTCTTTCGCCTTGATAAAAGGCTTCGCCTTCGCCCATTAAGAGCAAAGCCGCTTGCGCCATAGGGGCAAGGTCGCCGCTTGCGCCTACAGAACCTTTCGTGCAAACGACTGGGGTGACGCCTTTGTTTAACATCTCTACCAGCGTAAGGGTGATTTCAGGCCGGCAGCCAGAGTTCCCGTGAGCGTGAACGTTAATGCGCCCCGCCAACGCCGCGCGGACGTATTCAATTGGCAACGGTTCGCCAATGCCGGCGGCGTGGTTGTAAATCAAATATTTTTGAAATTCCTTCACTTGTTCATCGTTGAGGACCGTTTCCGAAAATTCCCCAATGCCGGTATTCGTGCCGTACATAATTTCTTTGTTTGCTAATTTTTCTTCCAGCATGGCGCGGCAAACTTTTATTCGTTCAAGCGCTTTCAAATCAAGCTCTACCGTTTCGTTCTCTCGCGCAATGGCAACGAGTCGTTCAATGGTGAGATTTGAGCCGTTGAGGGTGATGGTCATTTAAGTCTCCTACTATGAGAATTGGCATATTGTAATTGTACCCCTTTGCGAAATTGTTAAACGGGTTTCTTTAGGCGTTACGCAAACATCCCTTATGCCCCAACAGACCAATGCCAGACGCCCTTTCGCCTCATGTTGATTTCTTTACTTTAAGCGCTATACTTGGAATTGTTGGAATGTCGCTGCAATTTTGCTTTTGGGTAAAGGAGCAAAATGGGAAGACCGCAGAAAGTGACTTCTCAGCCTGGCAGGGGGAAGTCAAATAAAAAAAACGGAAAGAAGAAACCTCAGCCTGTTTCAAAAAGATACAAGCCCAAACTTTCATTTAATGAAACTTTTTTTCGCGCGTTAATTGAACATAACATTAATGCCATTACGTTATTAAACGAAATCGGCGAGGTGATATACGATAGCCCCGCCGCCAGCGGTATGTTGGGCTACAGCCCTACCGAATGGCTTGGCAAAAGCGTATTTCAACTCGTTCACCCCGACGACTTACCAAAAATCCACCGCCTGTTTGAAAATCTATTAAAGAAAAAAGGAACGCAATCTCAGGCGATTTTTCGTATTCGCCATAAAGAGAACCGCTGGCTATGGATTGACGCCATCGCCACAAATTTGTTACATAAACCCAACGTCAAAGCCATCATTGTTAATTATCGAGACGTAACCCAAATCAAACAAGCCGAAGAAACGCTCAGCGAAATTGAAGAGCGCTTCAAACAAGTGTGGGAAGTCACCACCGACGCTATGGCTCTATCTGATGCGCAAGGCATTGTGATTGCCGCCAACCCGGCTTACTACAATTTATACGGTTACAAACCAGAACAAGTGATAGGTCAAAAATTTTCTATTATCTTCCCGCCCGATATTCGCGGCTATGCTGAAGAGCAATATGAAAAACTCTTCCAAAGCGACGTAAAACCGACTCTTTTTGAATCCGTAATCCAACGGGCAGACGGAACGGAACGGATTGTAGAATCAACCGCTTCTTTCTTAACTTCGGCAGGCAAGCGCGTTGCCATGCTTTCCGTCATCCGCGATATTACCGAGCGCAAAGCGGCAGATGCGCGCATACAAAATGAGCGTAATTTTTCTAATCAGGCTTTAGATAGTTTGCCCGGCGTGTTTTATATGTTTGATAAAAGCATGAAGTTTGTGCGTTGGAACAAAAATTTTGAAACCGTCACAGGGTACACTGCGGAAGAAATTGCAGGCATGAGCCCGCTGGATTTTTTTGCCGCAGAAGAAAAAAAATTGATTAGCGAGAAAATAGAAGAAGTTTTTCACAACGGCGTCGCTTGGGTCGAAGCGAATTTTGTATCCAAAAACGGCAAACGCACGCCATATTACTTTACAGGCAAAGTCTTTGAATCGGAAGGCGTAACTTACTTAATCGGAACGGGAATAGATATTAGCGCCCGCAAGCAAGCCGAGAAAACGCTCCAAACCCAAAATGCGCGCCTGAAAGTATTGCGCGAAATTGACATCGCCATTCTCTCGGCAGATACGGTTGAAAATATTGTCGAAGCGGCGTTGAGCCACATCCGCGAGTTGGTGGATTGTCAGCGCGCCAGTTTGGCGCTGATTAATTGGGAAGCGGGCGAAGGGATAATCTTCAACGTCAGTGCAGATGACGAAGCGGCATTAACAGAAGGGACGCGCGCGCCGCTTTCGCTATTTCAGGAAATGAACGAAAAACTTTTAGAAAATCAACCCGTATTGATTCATGACTTGACCGCCCTGCCTAACCCGCCGGCATTATTTCAGGCAGGCATACAAGCCGGCTTTCGGTCGGTTTGCGTTTTGCCTTTGTTTTCGCAAAACAAACTATTTGGGGCGTTCAGTCTGTCGTCC
The DNA here is from genome assembly GCA_034434495.1 of Anaerolineales bacterium. GTDB lineage: Bacteria > Chloroflexota > Anaerolineae > Anaerolineales > Villigracilaceae > Villigracilis. The sequence continues at coordinate 40,762 of DAOTZE010000003.1, read as the reverse complement.
AAATCGGTCGGCTTCTTTGATGAGGAGAAAGTCGCTCTTGGGCGCGAAGTAGCCAATCAAGTGGCGATTGCCATTACGCAAAATAATTTATTAAACGAATTACGCGAGTTAAACGCCACCCTCGAAAAACGCGTGGCAGAACGAACCGCGCAATTGAATCAAACCAACCTGGAGTTAGAACATGCCAACCGCGCGAAAGATGAATTTTTAGCCAACATGAGCCATGAATTACGCACGCCGCTCAACAGCATTTTAGGCTTAACCGAATCAATGTTAGAACAATATCAAGAAACATTAAACGAAAACCAACAAAAATCTTTACAAATTATTGAAGCCAGCGGCAAACATTTGCTTGAGTTGATTAATGATATTCTCGACATTTCTAAACTCGAATCTGGCATGTTTGATTATTACCCGCAACTCATTCGCGCTATTGATTTATGCAAGTCTAGCCTTATTTTTGTAAAAAGTCAGGCGAGCAAAAAAAATATCACTTTATCTTACGAAATTGCAGAAGACCTCTCGCCTTTTTATGCCGACCCGCGCCGCCTTAAACAAATTTTAGTAAACCTGCTAAGCAACGCCGTTAAGTTTACGCCCAATCATGGCCATGTCGCTTTGTTGGTGAATGCCGATGCGGAACAAGAAATCATTCAATTCTCCGTCCTCGACGACGGCATTGGCATTTCGCAAGAAAATTTAAGAAAACTATTTCAGCCGTTTGTGCAAGTGGAAAGCGGTTTTCATCGTCCTTTTGAAGGCACAGGCCTGGGGTTGGCGATTGTGCATAAATTAACCGACTTACACGGCGGCAGCGTAGAAGTCGAAAGCGAAGTCGGTAAAGGCAGCAGGTTTACGATTAAGTTGCCCTATCGGCGAGGCGAGCTAGGTCAAGAAAAAGAAGCGCAAAGCGCCGTCTTCCAGCCGAGACCTGTCGAAGCGCAGTATCAACCCAAAGCGGCAGGCGTTCGTCAAAAAATTTTATTGGCAGAAGATAATCAAACCAATGTCTTAACCATCGGCGAGTATCTCGAAAATTACGGTTATCAAATTATTGTGGCAAACGACGGTTTGCAAGCGCTTGAAAAAGCGCAAACCGTTTTACCCGACGTGATTTTGATGGATATTCAAATGCCGGCGATGGATGGGTTAGAAGCCATGCGCCGCCTCAGGTCTGACGTTCGATTTGCTTCTACGCCTATCATTGCTCTTACCGCCTTAGCCATGCCCGGCGACCGCGAGCGCTGCCTTGAAGCCGGGGCGACAGAATACATGAGCAAGCCGGTCAGTTTGAAAGAGTTGAGAAAAACGATTGAAGGGTTTATGATTAATAAATAAATCTATCGGGAGACTCCTTTGAACAACATAATCGCCGCCCTCGTTACTTTTGTCATTTCGCTTATCTTCCTTCGTTCTATGGATTTCATCGCCCATCGCGGATGGATAGATAGCAAACTCAGCCGAAAAATAATTCATATTGGCACAGGTCCTCTTTTTGTGCTGTGCTGGTTTTTATTTCAGGACACGCCCGACGCGCGTTGGTGGGCGGCGCTTGTTCCGCTGGCGATTACGATTCAATTTGCATTGATTGGGTTTGGAATTTTGAAAGACGAAGCCTCGGTCAAAGCCATGTCGCGCACTGGCGACCCAAAAGAGATTCTGCGTGGTCCGCTTTATTATGGAATTATGTTTGTGGCGTTGACTCTATTTTATTGGAAAGATTCTCCAATCGGCATTATCGCTTTAATGATGATGTGCGGCGGCGACGGCATTGCCGATATTGTCGGCAGGAAATTTCATTCCGCAAAATTGGCGTGGAGCAAAGATAAATCTGCGGCAGGTTCTCTTGCCGTTTTTATCGGCGGATTTGTTACATCTGCGATTATTATTTTTATCTATGTCAATGCTGGCGTCTTTGCGGGGACGCTTTCTGATTACTTTTTGCCAATTACCTGTATGGCGCTAGCGGGAGCGCTCATCGAATCGTTACCGTATAAAGATATTGATAACATTACGATGACGGTCGCCGCGGCGTTGGTTGGTCATTTATTTTTTTAAACCGCAGGGACGATGCACAAGTCGCCCCTGCATATAAACTCATTTCTTCTCTTCTTCCTCATGCGCCAACGCCATCACCCGGTATGACTCACCGTATTCAAAGTCTTTATCTTTGGCTTCTTCCTTTGCCCAGTCTTTCATCCATTTTTCAACTTCATCCACAGGCACTTGGCTGGCGTGTTTTTTTAAGGCTTCCACTTTTATATCAATCGTCTCGGAGATATCTACCCAAGTGTCGGGTTTTTCCGTTCCATGCACATATAGCTTTTTAACATTGTGCGGTTCATAGCCAGCCTCTAACAGGTCGGTAAAAATGAGGCGCGTGCCTGCAGAAGGAAAAACCGCTTCGATTGCGGCTTGCGCGGCGGCGCGATGGTCGGGATGATTGACGTACTCATTTCCATAAAACCACGCTTCAGGGTTTCCCGTTAAAACCGCTTCGGGTTTATACTGGCGAATGAGTTTGGTCAATTCTTTTCGCAAAGCAAGCGTCGGTTGTAATTCACCGTCGGGATACCGCAAAAAAATCGTATGCTTTATCCCAAGCGTATCGTTAGCGGCTTGTTGCTCGGCTTCTCGTACTTTTGCTAATTCGGGCTTATACTTGCCGTCTTTTGTGGCGTCGTTTGAGCCCGAGTCGCCGCTGGTAATCGTCACGGAGGTAATTTCGCAGCCTGCTTTTGCCCACTTGGCTAATGTGCCGCCAATAGAAAATTCTTGGTCGTCGGGGTGAGCGTGAATGCTCATGGCGCTTTTTGGAATATATTCTTGTTTGTTTGTCATACAAGCAATTTTACCTGAAGGTAAAACTTAATTTATAGTAAAATAGAACGCACGTTCTTTTTTTATACCTCACGTTATAAATCGCCCCGAAGGTTTGATTGGAAATCCCCTTGCCTTCCAAAAACCTTCGGGGCGGCGAGCGAATAAAAACGTCTATTGCCGCTATACCCCCTTAAATTGCGAGAGCCAAGCAACGGCTTGGCTCTCATAACAAAGGAGGAGAAGAGAATTTGTTATGTGCGCAAATGTATCACGCTTGCCCGCAAAATACTTGACGATATACATACGTTTCATCCACGCCAAACCAACGAATTACCTAACAATTTTTTAAGGAGAAGAATGACTACGCTTGCTATTGAAACAAAAGATTTAGGTCGCATTTATAAACTGCGCGGCAGTAAAAAAGAAACGCGCAAAGAACTGGTTGCCTTGCAAGATGTTAACCTGACGGTTAACAAAGGCGAGTTATTTGGGTTGCTCGGACCCAACGGCGCGGGCAAAACCACCTTGATTAAGATTCTCACTACGCTTCTTTCTCCCACTTCAGGCTGGGCAAAAGTAGCCGGGGCAGACGTTCAGCGTGAGCCTGAACTGGTGCGCCCAAAAATTAACATGGTATCTGGCGGCGAGTCTTCGGGGTATGGGCTTTTAACCGTGCGCGAAAATTTGTGGATGTTTTCGCAGTTTTACGGTGTGCCGTCTAAAGAAGCCAATGAAAGAATTGAAGCCTTGCTGGAAATGATTGGCATGAAAGACCGAATGCACACAAAATCATCGGACCTTTCGACTGGGTTAAGACAAAAGATGAACATTGTGCGCGGTTTCTTAACCGAACCCGAAGTGTTATTTTTAGACGAACCCACGCTTGGCTTAGACGTCGGCGCAATGCGCGATGTGCGTAAGTTTGTGTTGGAGTGGCTACGAGCCAATAAAGAACGCACGCTTTTGCTCACCACCCATTACATGATGGAAGCCGATGAATTATGCGACCGCGTTGCCATCATCAATAAAGGGCGCGTGTTGGCTTGCGATACGCCCACCGCTTTGAAACAAAGATTACAAAAAGACGCCATCTTTGAAATTCAGACGAGCCCGCTCAACGGGTTGAGCCAGCAGATGTTGGTTGACCAGCCCGAAGTGACGAAAGCGGCGATTGTTGAGACGGAGACAGGCGCTAAATTAAATCTCAGTTTGGTCGAAGAGGCGGCGCTGGCGCGAGTCATTAATCTATTTACACAAAAAGACGTGAAGGTTTTGAATCTCACCAAACGCGAGCCTACGCTGGAAGATGTGTTTATTGATTTGGTTGGGCGCAGTATGGCGGAGGAGGAAGACAGTGGACAATCTGAATAATCCATTAACGCGCCCGTATTCGCGCAAAGATACGGGCGTGTGGTTGTTTTTGAAAACGATTGTGGCGCGCGCATATCCGCGCATTGTTGGTCAGCAACGCGAGCTTTCGTGGGTGTTCTTTGAAATTTTATTGCCCATGCTTGCCGTGTGCGCTTATGTTTTTGTGTATCGCGCATTGAACGCGCCCGAAGAATATGTGGGCTTTGTGGTGATGGGCGGCGCCATGACCGCGTTTTGGCTCAACGTGTTATGGAGCATGAGCAGCCAATTGTATTGGGAAAAACAACAAGGCAACTTATCGCTTTACATTATGGCGCCCAACTCTATGATGGCGATACTGTTAGGCATGGCGGTTGGCGGCATGTTTGCCACCGTGTTGCGCGCCGTTGCGGTGACGTTATTCGGCACTTTTGCGTTTTCGGTTAAGTTTGAAGTGGTTAGTTATTTACAACTCTTCGCTGTGTTTACCTTGACGATGATTGCCTTATACGGCATGGGCATGATGATGGCTTCGGCATTTTTGTTATTTGGACGCGAAGCCTGGCATATTGCCAACTTAGCGCAAGAGCCGATTTTTTTAGCGTCTGGATTTTATTTTCCGATTAAGTTTCTGCCGTTTTGGGCGGCGGCGGGCGCTTCGCTTCTTCCGCTAACGTTGGGTATGGACGCCATGCGTCAACTTGTTTTCTCCTCCGAATTTCCCATCGGCTTTTTAGATGTAGCGACTGAAATTTGGATACTGGCTGGTTTATCCGTTTTGTTTCTTGTCGCTTCAAAATATCTTTTAGCCTATGTGGAAAAGTTAGCGGTGCGAGAAGGCAGAATTACGGAAAGTCGAAGATAGTTTTAACCACAAAGGGTCACGAAGGTACACAATGTTTTTAACGCTTTTCCTGTGCGACATTTAGCGTCCTTCGTGGTGAGAAAAGAGAACATTATGCAAACATCAACTTCTTGGCGTTCGTTTCGGATGGCGGCTTGGCTCGGTTGGGTGATTGAATCGAACTGGACCGACCCCTTTCTTTTTGCGGTGTATTCTATCGTCAAGCCTTTATCGGGCGCGGCGATTTTGGTCATCATGTATGGGGTCATCACACAAGGCGCGTATGACAGCGCTTTGTTTCCGTACATTTATTTGGGCAACGCTTTTTATATTTATGTCGGCGCGGTGATGACGGGCGTCTCTTGGGCGGTGGTAGATGACCGCGAACTTTATAAAACGTTGAAATATATGTATATTGCCCCCATTAACATTCCTATCTATTTGCTAGGGCGGGGCGGCGCGCGTTTTATCGTCGGCTCTATTGCAGTATTAATTACCATTCTCACTGGCGTATTTTTCCTAAATGTGAATATCAATTTAGCGGAAGTCAATTGGGGGTTATTCATCGTTTCGCTCACGCTGGGCATTGTCATGCTGGCTTTAATTGGATTAATGCTGGCTGGGTTCACCTTAATCACCGCGCGGCACGAGGGCTTTATCGGCGAGGCGGTTGCGGCGGCTTTATATATTTTCAGCGGCGCCGTCTTTCCATTAGACGTGTTACCCGAATGGCTTCGCCCAATTGGTTATTTTATGCCGACAACGTATTGGCTTGAATTGTTAAGAAGGTCGTTGGTTGGGGATGTGGCGCAAGCCTTTCCGACTTTATCTCAATTCAGCAATGTGGAAATTTTAGGCGTGATGATTGGCTTAAGCCTGTTATTTAGCGCGGCAAGCGTGTGGATTTTCAAAGTCTGCGACCATATTGCGCGTGAAAATGGGATGATTGATAGAACGACGAATTATTAAAGAAGCATGTCCCGAAGGTTCTCGCAAATGGAGATGGTTTCTATGGCGAACCTTCGGGACGGTTGTATCTCTATTTATCAGAAAAATGTTCCTTAAGTCTCTTTAGTAACTGGGTGCGCCCTAAATGAGACGAAAAGTTGTGGTTGGCTTTGGGGATAAATTCGATGTGTATTTTCTTTTCATTAACCAATCTATTTGCCGTTTTACCCGCGCCCTCTTTTAATAATTGATAACCCGGGTCGGTTTCTGCAAAAATAAATTTCACTTTTACGTTTTTTTTCACAATCACGTTCAAATCCCACGCGAGGTCTTCTATATTTTTAGCGCCCAGCGCCCGTTGAATTTGATTGAGAAAAGGTTTAAGAAAAGCGGATAGTTTTATACAAAATACGGTGATAGTTGTCTTGGCGGTTATAAACCAGCGTTTAGGGTCTTTGAGTAATTTTACCCATCGGTCTTTGCGCCGCATGGATTCTTGATACAAATTCCAATCAAAATAATAATCGGCGGGAGAATAGTCTAACGACATGCCTTCTTTCCAATAAAAAGCGAGCGGGTTGATGGGAATAATTTCGCGCACGCTGGTTTCATTTTCATGCAAAGCAAATTGAAAAGCCGAATACGCTCCCGAGCAAACGCCCATGAGTATAACTTCGCGGACATGATGATATTCTTTTAGATAACATATTGTTTGTTTAATGTTATCTAACGCCTCTGGGAGATATGGGTCGTTCTCTTTTGATAATTCAGGGCGAACGCTATCGCCCAGCCCTAAAAAATCTAAGCGAAAGACTTTGTAGCCGAGCGATAACAATTCGCGGGCAATGTAAACATAATTGCGGTTTGGTCCTATCCGGTGAACAGAACCTGCGTTTAACAGCAAAACTGTCGGCTTAGATTCTGCATCACGAAGCAGGGGCAGGCTGAAAATTCCGAAAAGAGGCGTGCGCGGAATTGAGCAAAGAATTTCCGCAACGGGAAATCCGCCGCCCGCGTCCATACTTTCTTTGGCGCTGGTCGCGTATGTATAACAATCAAAACGAGTTTGTTGGTAATTTTTTAGGCGATAAAAAATATTTTTATCTATCCAATTTCCTTCAATTTTGATAGACGTAATTTCTTCAATGGCATAATGCGGAACTTTGCTGTTATGCGGGGTTGCCATCATATTTGCATAGCCCAATAAAGTTTTATGCTTAAAATGAAAATTTTGATTTGACCACGCTTCAATTAAATTTTTAGGAAGCGGCAAATCATCGGTATTAAAAAGAAAAATTTGTTTGGCGCGAGGCGTAATGTTTGTAAGCGAAAGCGACAACAGTTCGTTCATCGTTTCGCGGGTGATTAAGAACCCGCCTCCTTCTAAGGTTGTGCTGTCCACATCTAAATCGGCGTTTTCTCCCGTTTTTTGCAGCGCCAACATTTCGCGGATGTAGCGCCTGCCTTCGACCACAGGGACCCAACAGATTAAATTTTCAATCTCCACTTTATGTGAAATAAGGCTGGCAAGCATGGCGCCCATTCTTAAGCCGAGCAAACTGATTTTTTTAATTTCGCATTTTTCTTTTATAAAATTAACTGTGTATTCAATACTATCTAGCCATTTTTGTAATCTATCGGGGTCGGTATCTAAGCCCGATGAGTCGCCCACGCCTTGATATTCCATGCGAAAGGTTGTGACGCCTTTTTCTGCAAAACCGTCCGCCAGGTGACGCAAGCCGCGATACGAATTGACAAACTCATGCCCCACAGGCGGGCAAATTAAAACAGCATGGTCGCTGGGGCGTTCTGGCAAATGACACCACGCCAGCAAAACGTCTTTGCCCATTTCAATATAAAAAGGAATTCGCTCGATTTGCGCGTTTTTCATATCGTCGCCCGCACGGACGTAAACGTCCATGCTATTTTTACGAAGCCGTCTAAAGACGGCTCAGCCCGCTTGAGCGGGCTTGGTAAACTAGTGTGGGGATTTATCCCCGCGCGGTTTGTATGACGCAAATACGTTTGCGATGAAAAAAATAAATTAGACATATATAACACCGATTAAATTTACAGCGCCGATTTGAATTTTTGGTTTTTTATTATTTGTATTGAACTTAATTTCTTTCTTTTCATTCGGCATGAGATGAAAATAATTATCTTCAGGCAAAAATCCTTCGCAACCGATTTGAACGGCGTATAAAAACTTATCGCTTGAAATTGAAAGCGTGTTTTCAGAAAACTCGGCGACCACATGGGCTTCGACCCTTGGTAAATGATGCGTGACAGGAAAATGAAATTGCTGGTTAATAGTTTTCCCGCTTTCATCTTTCAAAGATGCACACGCTACTTCATGTTTGGGCGGACCAAACTTGTAGGCGTAACTTGTGTCGTAAAACCCGCCGAGCATTTCTTCGGCAATGATTTTTATTTTTTGATTCGACTCGACTTTGATTTCCCGCTTCGCTTTCGCAACCGAAACGCTTGCGTTCAACATTACGAACTCAATCGTACCTGTAAAAGCCGAAGGCGTTTCATTGATGATATGAAGGTGCAAGCCTTGCAACCCCTCATCGGTCATTACAACTTGAAGCGGCTGAAAGATTCTTTTCAAATAATAATAAGCCGCTTTGGGTTGATTGTTGTTATCAATCACGCCCCAACCTGCGCCAGCTAGAATATCTTTATAAAACCAAACCAAACCGCCATTGCAGTTGCTATAACTTGAACGCCATTCAGAAAAAACTTGGCTCATTATCTCGCCTGTCGCTACCCGTGAAAGAGCCAAATAACGAGTCAAGTCTTTATTTTTTAATTCTGCCTCCACATGAAATAATTTGTTTGTGTAATGTTCGCGCACATCTTCAAAATCCCATTCAGCGCCCGAGTCGCGCGGTACGCCGCGTTTCCATAAAGCGGAATCATGAATCAAATTTGAAAGCGCTTTATCTTCCGGCACATTTGAAAATCCTAAAGTCTCTGCTGTAAATTTCACATCGGCGCGGCGCACATCGTTTACATCGCGCAAGTAAGCGCCCACGCCGTAGTAATGCGTCACGCCTTCGCTTGTATAAAACGGAAACGCCCCTTCGCTTGGCGAAGACGGTACATACAAAGAATCTTCATGCAAAGTTTTTATCAACGCAGGCAATTCATTTGCGAACCAATCATTACGCCGCATTTCATTTGGAATTCCCAACATCGCGGCTTGTTGTTCCACTTCGCTATTGCCGCAATAGAAAACAACGCACGGATGAACGCACAATCTTCTAATTTGATAATTCGCTTCCGCTAAAATGTTTTGATGAAACGCTTCATCAGTAACGGGATAATCCATATTGGCAAACATAAAATCTTGCCACACCATAATCCCCAACTCGTCGCACAAATCATAAAACGCATCTTGTTCATAAATCATCGTGCCGCCAATGCGAAGCATGTTCATACCCGCCTCACGCGCAAGCCTCAAAGATTGTTTCAAATCTTCAACTTTTCCGTCTAAAGAAACGATGTCGTTGATGGTCCACACGGCGCCGCGCGCAAAAATATTTTTTTCGTTGACTTGAATTTGGAATAAATTATTTTCTCGATTAAGATGCACATGCCGAAACCCGACTCGCGCCTCTTTCAACGGGTAAAGTTGATTCTGCGCCTTGACCATGAACCGACACGGATACAGATTCGCTTCGCCATGCGTATGCGGATTCCATGATTTCACATTTTGTAAAATGATTTCTTTATTGATTTGAATCTTTTGGTCAGCGCCAGCGAAAAGACAATGTGATTCGCCATTAATTTCAAAAATAATTTCACAAGGCTGATTAGAAATATTTTCTATATCTGCTTTGACTTTAATTACCCCATTTTCATTTTGTAGCGATGTTTGTAAATTAAAGTCAACAAGATTTGCAACTTCAAAAGTTTCCAAACGAACTTCGCGCCAAATGCCGATTGGTTTGATGGGCGGCGTCCAGCCTGGGATAAAGCCAAGCAGCGTTGTCCGAAACCAGCGTAAGTTTTGATGTTCGACCAGTTTTGTTTTCCACTTCGGTCTTTTTCGTTGAACTTCTAGGGCTTGCTGAATGGAGCGAAAGCAAATAACGAGTTGATTTTTTTCTTTTAACTTTTCCGTCACATCCACTTTGTATTGTAGGAACATGTTTTCGGCGGTGAGAATTTTTTCGCCGTTCAGCCAAATCTCCGCTACGGTTGCTAACCCGTCAAAGACGAGGAAATGTTGTTTGCCTTCATTCCTGAAATTAAATTCAGTCGAATACCACCAATCAAACGTTTCGATGTCGGGTTCATTTGTCAGCGAGGCGACGGTTGAGGGAACAGAAGCAGGCATACCCGAAGAGGGCGAAGCGGTTTGAATCCAATCTGGAGAGTCGTATTGACCGGAGGCTGCTTTTCTTACTTCCCAGCCGTTTGTTATCAGTGTAGGGGCGACCTGCCAATTTCGATTCTGGTTCATGATTAATATTGAAAGGTCGCCCTTACTTATAAAGTTTTTGGAGCGCGTTCATGGCGGTTTGCCAATCTTGCCCCATTTTTTCAATGGGCGAAAAATCAAGCGGCTTCTTTTTGCTCACGGCGCGCGCGAGTTGGAATTGCGTTGTTTTGGCGGCGGTGGAAATATTATGAAAAATTTCAATTGCGTCTTCTAAATGTTTTTCGCCGTTTTGTTGCAGCCATTGCAAGTACGTTTTTGACAATTCATAACACGCGCCAAGTTGACGAAGCGTGACGAAAGAATATTGATGAAACATATCTATTGACTCTTGATTGAGCCAATCAATATCTTTTGCAAGCCGCGCCGCAAACGCATCAAATGGATTTTTGCTTGGGATAAATGCAAGTTGCTTTTTTAGAATTTGAATCGAAGCGTTTATCAGGTCTTGTCCCTTTTTGGCGCGATTCCAAATTTTTACAAACTCCACATACGGCGGGAGATAGACGGGGTCGTTTTGATTTAATCGAAATAGATTTGTAAAATCATCGCCCGACAAATGGTAATAACCCTGATTATGAAAGTAACCGAGATGTTTATTTTCAACGTCAATTTCTACGACGGCAATGGTGCTTTTGACATGCGCCGTATGATAAGCGGTGCCGAATGTATCGGGCAGATAATATGAATCCATCTCAACTAACACAGGTCTGCCGAAGCCCACTTGCTCATCCACATGGTCAATGAGGCGATTCCAAATCGTTAACTCTTGCACATCCAAGCCATAAAGTTCATATAAATCAGCGAGCGGAAATTTGAAGAACGTCCATTGGTCGCCTTCAAAGTCAATGACTAACGTGAATGGAAGCGAGGCAATCGGCTCGTGACCCATCGCATGAAGCAATTCAATCCACACGTCCGAGTAGCAATTGGTTTCAGCCCAAATGCGGTCAGGTCCATGAATTAAGTGCCGTTGATAGGTTTGCGGGTTAAGTTGTAAGATGGATTTTTTCATTTTATCTTTATAGAAACGCGGCGAAACATTTGACTGTCAAAACCGTCGTTTGACTTGCTGTGTCTCTCCGTTTAAATTTCTAAAAGATTCTTAACGGATTGAGGCCATGCTTTGGGGGCAAAACCAAATTTCTTTAATAACGCTAATGCGGTTCTTTCTAAACCAAAGCCGATGCAAGCGGTATGAGCAATATTGCCGTCTTTGGTTTTGATATTGAAGGGATGAGCAAAATGGTCAAGATGATAATTGCTGGAAGAAATGGCGGTGGGCTTTTCTTCGCTTGTAATTGGAATGACCAACTCAAACTTTAATTCTTGTTCTTGTTGAGAAGCCGCCATAGCGCGACCGCCGCGCCCAAAGAACGGGTCATTGGCAAGCGCTGGTTTCACTTCCAAGCCCAAAGCGTGGTATAGGTCTTCGCCTTTTTTTAACCAAAAATTTCTATGGTTCAGCGCTTGTTCTGGCGTGCCTAGTTTTACAAACTCTCGCTGACGAAAGGATTGCATTCTGGCTGGGTCTTTCGACGGTTCGTGCCTGAACACAAAGCCAACCAAATCAATCAAACGACCTTGCTCAGGCAATACCGTATTTTTTGCGGTGGGATATAACGGATAACACGCCGCAGGATTCATCATCAACGCCGAAGGTTCTAAATCGTCTGTCCATTTTTCGTTTTCATGCAGTTTGCGAAGCATTTCAAGATGTTCTCTTTCCCTGCCCATAAAGGTATGAATCGAACCCATCAAATCAGGAAAGGATTCAATATGAGTCGTTTTGAGATAATGCTCGCGCGGGAGAATGGGAGGAAAGCGCATCGTTTCCGCTCCAAGCGCTTCGCTTTCGCGGGTGATGTATCGTTCAAACGCTTCAATGATTTGTTCAAACGTTCCGCTTCTTCCATACACGCCTGGCACGCCCAAATCAATTAATAACCCTGCGGCAATTAACTCGCGTTGATATTTTTCTTGTAGTTCAGGTACGTTTTCGTGCGTGTGAGACATAGGTTAATCTCCACGATGCATGTGAAGTAATGTGGCGTTGTGATTCATAATGCGGTCGTTGTTTACCATTAAAGAAGCGCCGTACGCATCTCTCAAATGACGGCTCAAACTATATTTTGTGTCATTGCGATAACCTGCAATGCCGCAAATCAATAAACTTCGGCTGACGATGTCAATAATCAAACTCGAAGAAGCGATTTTCAAATTATTAATTTTGACCGAAAAACTAAACGTATCCAACGCCTCGGCGTTATTTTCGCTTAATAATTTTTGATACTCTTCCGCGCAGCCATGCACATTCTCACGCATCAGTTGCAAAACGGAATGCGCTTCCGCTAAACGTAATGCGGCGGTTTGCGGCGCATTGGGGTTTTTCTTCATCATATCGCGCACAAAGGCGCGCGCCATGTTTACCGCGTCGGTTGCAATGCCCAACCACAACGACCCCCATAAAATGTGCGACACAGGGTGCATGGTTTGGCTCAAAATATCTGAAAACGGCGCAGGGATAATTTGTTTGATATGCCCTTTTGACTTAACCAGAAAGCCTTCACTGCATGTGCCGCGAAACCCCATCGTGTCCCAGGTCATGCTTGGTTCTAGTTCATAATCTTCTTTGCTGACGACTACATGCACTTGGTCGTTAGCGGGCGAGTCGGGCGTGCGGCGCGAGGTGATAAATAAATCATCGGCTTGTTTGCCGTAAGAAATCACGGGGGCGTTTTTTGTGAGCGTAAACGAATCGCCATTTTGTTCAACCGCGCAAATGCTTTGACGCAAATCGCCCCCAATGCCCATTTCTGTGGTGGCAGAAGCCAGCAGGCGCGATTCTGAAGCGACTTTCTTCAAATAATTCCGAAAATGTTCGTTTGATAACCCATGATTGATAGCGCACGCCGCCTGAATTTGGTGCATGGCGAAAATCATCGCCGTTGAGCCGCAATATTGCCCTAGCGCTTCGCACACGCGCGCAAGTTGCGTAATGTTTAACCCCAGCCCGCCTAATTCGGTAGGAATATACGCCCCCATTAATTTTAATTTTTTTATCGCATCTATGCCTTCTTGCGGAAAACGCGCTTTGGCGTCCACATCTCTTGCGTTTGGGCGAATCGCTTCTTCGCCAATTTTATGCACGTCTTCTAATAACTTTTCAAACGCTTCCTTGCTTATGCCAGCCTGGTTGGTATGTTCCATAAAATGCCATCCTATGTTTTTTGAGTTAAGCGCTCAACCACATCTACAATGGATTGAATGCTCGAAAACGTTTTTCGCCCCAACATGCTATCTGGAATTTCGATATTGAATTCATCTTCCAGCGCCAGCATCAACCCCACCGTCGCTAACGACGTTAGCCCCGCATTATATAAATCGCTATCGTCCGACAATTCAGAAACAGGGATGGAAAGCCGCCCGTTTTTTTCAAGAATTTCGCGCACCTTTTGCACGGTCATATAATTGCTCCAAGATTAATAAGCTTTAATAATAAGTAGATTTTACTCCAAATCAATTATGAATAACTTTCAAAACTACTTCTTAAGATAATTTGTCGCTTCTTATCCTTTAAGAGGGTTGCGCTAACAAGTTTGGCTTTGCATTACAATTGCATCATGATTAATGACCCTCTCCTCATCAACGATTGGCATCCCGTTGCTACGACTTCACAATTTAATTCGCAACCAATTATTAGTGTGCGCTTGCTTGGCGAAGATATTGTCTTATGGAAATCGGGCAAGCAATATCTGGCTTGGCAAGATTTGTGCATCCATCGCGGCGCAAAACTTTCAGGCGGGAAGATTGTTGGAGAATATTTACAATGCCCATATCACGGTTGGACGTACGACCATCAGGGAGTATGCGTCAAAATTCCAGCCCACCCCAACCAAACGCCGCCAACCAAAGCAAAAGTGAAAACATATTTGGTTAAAGAAAAATACAATATGCTATGGGTATGCTTAGGCGAGCCAGCCAATGATATTCCGCCGTTTCCTGAATGGGGAGAAAACGGTTACACCTGGGCAGTCTGCGACCCTATCCGTCACGTCCCCGCTCACGGACCGCGCATCATCGAAAACTTTTTAGACGTGGCGCATTTTCCCTTTGTGCATGAAGGCGTATTAGGCGACCAGAATCATCCAGAGATAGACGATTTTGAAACGCGCATTTCAGAACAAGGCGTTGAATCAGACCCTGTTTATGTCTATCAACCCGCTCAATACGGCGCGCAAGGCGGAGGCAAAGTGAGTTACATCTACCGCGCCTTTCGCCCTTTCACCGCTCACATGACCAAACACGTCCCTGCCGGCTGGTGGGGCAACAACGCGCCATCCGCCACGCATGGTTTGATGTTAACCCTCACGCCTCATGACGAATTAGATACAACCGTTTGGTTTTTAATTTCTTCCACCATGTGGGCTGACCCCGAAGTTTTACAGCGCGAATATACAAAACGCATCACCGACATCTTTGAAGAAGACCGCGCCATTGTGCTTTCTCAACGCCCCGAATTATTACCGCTCGATTTACAAGCCGAATTGCATTTGAAATCGGATAGAGTGGCAATCGCTTACCGAACTTGGTTGAAGCGCTTGGGGCTAAAATTTGGCGCGGCGTAAATTGAGTTAACTCCCCATGCTATAATCGCGCACGCAATTTACAAATAAACAATGAGGTCTAATGAAAAACAAATTCATATTTATATTTTTTATAATCGCTTTGACATTATCCGCTTGCGGAGGCGAAACCAACGGCGCAAGCCAAACTGTAGAAGCATACATCACCGCCCTCGCCTCAAAAGACGAAGCGGCGCTCATCTCCAATTCATGCGCCGCATGGGAAGAATCCGCCTTACTCGAATTGGATTCGCTTGAACTTGTCGAAGTTTCCCTAGCCGATGACGTCGCATGTCAAGAAACGGGGACCGACGGCGATACGACTTTAGTAAACTGCACCGGCAAACTGCAAATGAGTTACGGCGGCGAACCGCAAGAATTAGATTTTTCCAACATCACTTACGAAGTTATAAACGAAAACGGCAATTGGCTGGTTTGTGGAACAAGATAAAACTTGACCGCGGACGGCAGACGATAGACCACATGGTATCGTCTTCAGTCAGCGGTCTGCAGTCAAAACGATATGAAAAAAATTTTCTCACGCGAAAACATCTTAGCCTTTTTCTTCTGTCTCATCTTAATTGCATTAACCGTTTTCACGGCAGATAGTAACCCCACATGGATTTATCAGGGATTTTAAGATGACGATAACTCAAATTTTGATTATCGTTTTTTTTACATTGCTGTTTGCAATCGTCAAACGCGGCAGAAATTTATTTTTATTAATCGCCAGCGTGTTGGTCGTATTTTGGCTGCAACCCGCCTTACCGATTCGCGGTTTGGATTTTTGGCTTCCAATCTTCACGCTCATCATCGCAATTTTTTCTTGGCGCGTCACAACCGATACCGCGTTCAACCGAAAAAATATTTTTACGCTTGCAATCATTGCCAGCGTTATCTTATTGATTAACGCGACAAGATATTTTTCATTCGCGCAAATCTTCACTCCGTCTCGTCCGCCGCAAATCGAAATCACATTAATGATTTTTTCGATTTTTGGATTCATTCTTTTTTTATTAAGAAAAAACGCCGCCTCATTCTTGACCTTCGGCTTGATTTTGCTTCTCGGCATTTTTCTCATCCTCAAAATCCCCGCATGGACGCTTGAACTTAGCTTGTTACTTCGCGCATGGACAAATCAATCTCTAACCAATGCCTCTGCGCTTGATGTTCGCTGGCTTGGGTTTTCATACGTCGCCTTTCGTTTGATTCATACAATTCGAGATAAACAAGCAGGGCGCTTGCCTGCTGTAGATTTAGATGAATACATCGCTTACGTCATCTTCTTCCCCGCTTTCGTGGCTGGTCCCATTGACCGCATTGAACGCTTCATTAAAGATTTACGCCAGCCGTTTGAAGGATTGAAGCAAGAAAAGTTTTTTGAAGCAGGTCAAAGATTATTGATTGGCTTATTCAAAAAATTTGTAATTGCAGATACATTCGCATTAATCGCATTGAACGACACAAACGCGCTTCAAGTTCATTCCACAGGCTGGATGTGGGTTTTGGTCTATGCCTACGCCTTCCAAATCTATTTTGATTTCAGCGGCTACACGGATATTGCCTTAGGCATTGCAAAATTCATTGGCATTAACTTACCTGAAAATTTTTCTTCGCCCTACCTCAAACCCAACCTAACGCAATTTTGGAATAACTGGCACATCACTTTGACTCAATGGTTTCGCGCTTATTTCTTTAACCCTGTTACGCGCTGGTTAAGGTCATGGCGCAAACCATTCTCTATGCCGATGATGATTCTAATCGCCCAAGTCGCCACCATGCTCCTAATCGGCTTTTGGCATGGCGTGACATGGAATTTTACGCTCTGGGGCTTATGGCATGGGCTTGGGTTATTCATTCATAACCGTTGGAACGACTTTACAAAAGCCAAAGCCGCCGAATGGGCAAACACGCCCTTGCGCCAACAAGTATTAAATATAAGCGGAATGATTTTTACTTTCCATTTTGTAGCGCTCGGCTGGATATTTTTTGCATTAAGTTCGCCCGTCGCTTCATGGCAAGTGATTTTGAAATTATTTGGAGTCGTGTTGCCCTGAGCCGCAGCGAAGGGTCTCTGAGATAATCGTAGAGATTCTTTATTTCACTCAAAATGACGCAAACAAGGTTTATGAAAGAAATAAATTACTTTAGAGTTTTTCTAAAAGGAAGTTTCCTCTTTATCATCTTTAATCTTTTGATTGCCTTATGGCAGCCAGAAGTTGGGCGGTTTTCTCTCTACAACTCTCTTTTCACAGGCAGAGAGAGACTGCCGTTTGGGGAAAACCCGAAACAATCTTATAACTTAAGCTTATTTGACTTAAACGCCATGTTTGCCTCGCATGTGCTTCATGGAGCGGAAAAGGCGCAAGATGAATTTCGCGTGATTGCCATTGGGGATTCATCTGTCTGGGGAACGTTGCTGAAACCCGAAGAAACGCTAACAGGTCAATTGAATGGAATGAAACTTTCGGCATGCGGTAAGGACGTTGCGGTTTATAACGTAGGCTATCCGACCATTTCATTGACCAAAGACATTATGTTATTAGAGTATGCCATGCAATATGAACCCGACTTGATTTTGTGGCTAACCACCTTAGACGCTTTTCCCCTTGAAAAGCAAGCCTCGCCGATAGTATTAAACAACGAAGAAACGATTCGTGAAATAGAAAAAGAATACGGTCTAAAAACTGTAATAAATGAATTTGAAGAAAAAACTTTTTGGGGTAAAACCTTTATCGGAGACAGACGCGCTTGGGCAGATTTAATCCGCCTGCAAATGTATGGAGTCATGTGGTCTGCCACAGGCATTGACCAAATCTATTCGGACGATTACGAAAAGGCGCAAACCGATTTTGATGAAGACGAAAGTTATCATAATTTCATAAAACCGAATTTAGATGAAAACCTTTTGGCGTTGAATGCTTTAGAAACAGGCTTTCGCATTGCAGGTGAAACGCCCATGATTTTGGTAAATGAGCCGATGTTAATAAGTTCTGGAAATAATAGCGACATCCGCTATAATTTTTTCTATCCGCGCTGGGCGTATGACGAATATCGAAAGATGATGTTCACATTAAGTGAAGAAAATTATTGGCAATATGTTGACTTGTGGAATATCGCCCCTGCGGGCGAGTTTACCAACAGCGCCATTCACCTAACGCCCAACGGCGAAAAGATGTTGGCTGAAAGTTTAGCGCCGTATGTTGTGGAAAGTTGCAAATAAATGACCTCTGCCCACAGACGGCTGATAATATTTACGGTCTGCGTTCAGTCGTCAGTGGTCGTTATTAATTATTGTGGAGTAATGATGAAGTTAAGATTTTTATTATTAAGTTTGTTTTTAGCTTCTTGTATGAATGCGCCAGTTACATCACAACCTGAAATTATTCCAAGCGACGTAACTGCGACTGAATCTGTCAATGAAATAGTTGAAGCCGCTGAAGAGGCTGCGGCTGCCACTCCCCGCCCAACGTTAGCGCCAGATGAATGGAAACAGCTGCCAGTTATCCCCGTCGTCAGCGAAGCGATGAAGGAGGTGTATCAGCGCGGGTTGGCGATGGGCAGAAATCCACATGCTTTTTCTAAAGTAGGCGATTGTCAAACCAGCACTGATTTTTATCTTGTAGATTTTGATTATGAAGATAGATACCGACTCGGCGAATATGCCTATTTGCAAGAAACGATTGATTATTATGCGGGTTCGTTTTCGCGCACAAGTTTGGCAATGCGCGACGGCTACAATGTGGCGGCAATTCTCACGCCGTTGCGGGCTGACCCTGAACATTGCGAATCGGGCGAAACGCCAATCGCTTGTGAATTTCGGTTGAATAACCCAAGCGTGGCGTTGATAAGTTTGGAAACAAATTTTAGCGGCAGACCCGCCGATGATTATGGAAAATATATGCGTCAGATTGTTGAGTATTCTTTAGAGCAAGGCGTGGTGCCAATTCTTGCAACGAAAGGCGATAATTTAGAAGGCGACCATAGCATTAATGCCGAGATTGCCGAAATTGCAATTGAGTACGATATTCCGCTTTGGAATTTTTGGGCGGCGTTACAGCCTTTGCCGAATCACGGTCATTCGACTGAATTGAACGACGGCTTTCATTTATCGTTTTCACGAAACTTTTTTGACGTTGAAAAAAATATGCTTAGCGGCTGGCCCTGGAGAAATTTAACCGCCCTGCAAGCCTTAGACGCCGTTAGAAAAGCATTGAGCGAACAATAAAGTAAAAAGGAAAATACAATGTCAACTGAGATCACAACGCCCATTGCAAAGTTTATTGCCGAAAAAATATTGAAACAACCTAATAAAGAAATTAAACCTGATGAAGCATTAATTTCTAGCGGACTAATCGATTCGTTTAGCCTGATGGATTTGGCTTTGTTTGTGGAAGATACCTTTGGCGTGAAAATTGAAGATACCGAATTAAATGCGAATACGTTTGATTCGTTGAATCAATTGGCGGGGTTGATTCAATCAAGAAAATAATTTGACCGCCGCCCACAAACAGCGGACGATTGCAGGCAGTCTGCGGTCTATTGCCCGCCGTCATCATATTTTTAAGACAAATTGATGAATACCCTCCCTCATCTTCTCCAACGCGCATATCAAACCGTTCCTGATAAGGCCAGCATAATTTTACAATTTGCAGGTCGTGAAGATAAGGCGATTCATTATCGTGATTTGATTCAGGGCGCGAATCGTTACGCGCAAACGTACGCGCAAAAAGGAATCAAACGCGGCGAAGTTATCGTATTGATTTTGCAACATGGCGAAGATTTAGTTTTTTCATTTTGGGGAGCGATTTTGCACGGCGCAATTCCGTCTATTATGCCGTTCCTCACAGAAAAACTTGCGCCTGAAAAATATCGCGCCGACTTGGCTTCGTTAATTTCAATTACCAAACCGACAACGATTGTCACTTACCCAGAATTTGAACATGAAATTCGCGGCGCTTTGGTGGAAGGCGATTCGGTTAAAAATATTATTCTGACGAGTCAAATTGAATCTGAATCAAATATCAACTTTGATTCTTTACAAGGTATGAATTCGGCGCAAGAAGATATTGCCGTGTTGCAGCATTCGTCAGGCACAACGGGTTTGCAAAAAGGGGTGGCGCTTTCGCATGGCGCAATTTTGAATCAACTCAACGCTTATAGCAAAGCCATTCAACTCAATAAAGAAAGCGACGTCATCGTTTCGTGGTTGCCGCTTTATCACGATATGGGTTTTATTGCATGTTTCATCATGCCTGTCGTTTTGCAAATTCCGCTGGTGTTAATGTCGCCGTTCGATTGGGTGCGCGCGCCGTATAAACTTTTACAATCCGTTTCGCAATATCACGGCACGCTCACATGGCTGCCAAATTTCGCTTTCAACTTTTGCGCGCAAAAAATCCGCGAGCGCAATCTTGAAAATGTAAATCTCTCAACATGGCGGGCTGTTATCAATTGTTCCGAGCCGGTGCATGTCGAAAGCCATAATTTATTTTTTGAAAAATTTTCAAGGTATGGATTAAATTATTCCGCGCTGCAAACTTGTTATGCGATGGCGGAAAACGTTTTCGCCGTGACGCAAAGCCCGCTTGATAAAACCCCCGCGATAGATGAAATTGACCGCGAGATATTTATGACTCAACGCCTCGCGCTTAAAGGGAAGCCTGATTCTCCAACCCTAAAGATGACTTCTTCGGGGAAACCGCTTCCGAACGTCAAAATCAAAGTCGTAGATGAATCGTTCAATGAAGTTGACGAAAGAGTCGTTGGCGAAATTGCCGTGCAAAGCGATTGCATGCTGACGGAATATTTCAATCGCCCCGACGCCACCGAGGCGGCGATAAAGAATGGTTGGTATTTGACCGGCGATTATGGGTATCTGGCTGACGGCGAATTATACGTTTCCGGCAGAAAAAAGGATTTAATCATCGTTGGCGGGAAGAATGTCTATCCTCAGGATTTAGAGTCGCTGGCGGGCGAGGTAACAGGCGTGCGCAAAGGAAGATGCGTTGCGTTTGGGATGTATGACGAAGAATCAGGCACAGAAGAAGTCGTCATTATTGCAGAGGCTGAATCGCAGGAATCAGATAAAGAATTGATTGCCGATGCGATACGCAAACACGTCGCCAAAAATTCGGCAGTGGCGGTGCGGCATGTGAAAGTGGTGGATGAAACTTGGATATTGAAAACATCCAGCGGAAAAACGGCGCGCTCTGCCAATAAAGAAAAGTTTTTGAAAGAACTTACTACACACTAAATTTTTATATTGCTTATTATTTCTTCCCAATTTTCAAAATATTCAATTCCCGCTTGTTCAAAAGCAAGCGCTTTGGTTTTGCTTCCTGAAGTTAAGCCAATCGCTTTGACGGTTACGTCAAAATTTTCTTTTTGAAAAATTTCGCCGGCGCTTTGCGCAGAACGAATCCCGCCCAGTGTGTCTTCCACAACCATTAATTCAAATGAATTAGGCAGTTGTGAAAATACATTATTTAATTTTCCAGTTTGCCGCCAATGTACGGCGGCTTGAAGGGCATCCCATTCATTCCCTGTATAAGCGGCAAGCGCCCCAGCCAAAGCGTGAACGGGCGATGGTTTCAATAATGTAGATGGTTCAAGCCCATGAAGTTTGGCAATGTATTCTAATCTGCCGTATCCAATGAGGGGAATATGCGCCAGCCCAACTAAATCGAGCGCCTTTTCCGCTTCGGGCGCGTACCCCATGTGAGAGGCATCTACATTGCGGGGCGGCGCGGATGGCCTGGCTGTAATAGACGCTAAATAAATATTGGGCTGAAGTAATTTATCTAAAATGGTTTGATTGAGATTGGAAACGTCATGCAAATATAAAAACGACTCGGTTTCGATTTCTGCCGGTAAGTTGTATGCCTCGCTGAACGTTTGGCTTCCTAATGAAAAATGTTGAAACAAGCGTGTGGTGGCGGAAAAATGAACATTGCGCGAATCGTGTAATAAACTTTGACGCAAGTTTTCGGGAATAAATGGAAAACATTTTTGTTGTAACGCAGACTCGGTGGGGTAGAGATTCGGCAAAATTTCAAAGTCGGGGACATGGAGCGCGTGAGGGGCATAGCCGTTTAAGCGCTTTCCAATTTCAATCGCCGCCAACGTTACGTCCGAAGGTAGGTTGGTTTCACCCCATGTGGAGAGAATGTCGTTCCATGCAGTCGCCAACAGAAGAGGGACCATATCCCATTCGCTGAAAATTCCGCGTTTTTCTAATTCGGCAATTTGCTCTTCGTGAAAATCAAAATGCGGCGCGCTCATTAAATTCGCAAAATGATTTAATGTGGCATGTAAGGCGGCTCTGTATCCGCCGGGCGTCACCAACACGCCGTCTATATCTAATAAAATAATTTTTGTCATTTGCGGCGTTTCTCCAATTCGTTCATAATGTGTTGCGGGGTAAGCCCGCGCGCAGATAATAATACAAGCGTGTGAAAAGTAAGGTCGGCAATTTCTTCGATGAGGCGCGAGTCGTTTTGCGCCAGCGCGGCGACTATCACTTCGGCGCTTTCTTCGCCCACTTTTTGCGCTATCTTTGGCAAGCCCTCTTTGAAGAGGCTGGTTGTGTATGATTTTTCTGTTGGATTATTTTTTCTCTCTTCAATGATTTCAAATAAGGTTTGAATATTCATTTTGTTTTCCTTTGTAGGGGCGACCCGTCCCGTGAATGCAAAATACCTTTGCTTCTTATGGATGGGTCGCCCCTACTCTATATTCCTAATAAAACAACTTGCTTCACCTGTATGACAAGCGGGACCCGCAGGCTCTACCAAAATTAACAGTGTATCGGCATCGCAATCTATTTTGATTTCAATCACCTTTTGAATATTGCCTGAGGTTGCGCCTTTATGCCACAACTCATTTCGGCTTCTTGACCAAAAAACTGTTTCTTTCTTTTCAATTGTGAGACCCAAAGATTCTTGATTCATATATGCCATCATCAAGACTTGTTTTGTGTTTATATCCTGAACAATCGCAGGGATGAGTTCATTTGAATCAAACTTAATTTCAGAGAGTTCTACTTGCATGTTCAACCTCTTATTGGAATATTCAAAGATTGTAGTTCTTGTTTTAGTTCTGGGATTTTCAATTTGCCGTCATGAAACAAAGATGCGGCAAGCGCCGCATCTGCTTTGCCAGTGGTAAGAACTTCTGCAAAGTGATTCATATTTCCAGCGCCGCCAGAGGCAATCACTGGCACAGAAACTGACTCTGAAATTTTGCGCGTCAATTCAATATCATAGCCTGTGCGCGTGCCGTCGGCATCCATGCTGGTTAATAAAATTTCGCCCGCGCCCAAGCCCGCCCCGCGAATTGCCCACTCGACGGCGTCTATGCCTGTGGGCGCTCTGCCGCCATTCACATACACTTCCCAACTCGAATTATTTTTGCGCGCGTCTATTGCCAGCACAATACATTGTGCGCCAAAGCGAGCGGCGCCCTCCGATAATAATTCTGGGCGTTTCACCGCCGCCGAATTGATACTAACTTTATCTGCCCCAGCCAATAATAAATTTCGTATATCGTCCACTTCACGAACCCCTCCGCCGACGGTTAATGGCATGAAAACCGTTTCTGCAACTCGGCTGACTAAATCTAAAGTCGTTTTGCGCCCCTCATTCGTTGCGGAAATATCTAAAAAGACCAATTCATCCGCGCCTTGTGCATCGTAGAGCCGCGCTTGCTCCACAGGGTCGCCTGCATCGCGTAGGTTGATAAAGTTCACGCCTTTCACTACACGCCCATCTTTAATATCCAAACATGGAATGATTCGTTTCGCTAACATAAGTTCATATCCGTTTATCCGATTTGCCGAAGGCAATCCGCTAACACAATTGCGCCTTCATACAACGCGCGTCCAATAATCACGCCAGATAAGTTTGCATCGCGCGCCGCACCAACATCTTCCAAAGTTTGCGCGCCGCCAGAGGCAATCACGTTAAGTCCGCTGACGTTTGCTAACTGGCGGGTTGCTTCGATATTTAATCCGCCGCCCAAACCGTCCCTGCGAATATCTGTAAAGATAACCGTATCAAGCCCAAAGGTCCGCATGTGAAGCGCGAGGTCAGCGGCTAAAATTTTGCTATCGTCTTTCCAGCCGCGCACGCTTACAAATCCATCGCGCGCATCAATGCCAACTGCAATTTTTTCCGCGCCAAAATTTTTTATTGCCTCTTTCACAAGTTCAGGTTGTTCAATGGCAATCGTGCCTAAAACCGCACGGCTAACTCCCATTTCAAAAACTTTTTCAATCATCTTCATTGAACGAAGCCCGCCGCCAAATTGCACACGCGCGCCCAGTTTCAAAATAGATTGCAATGCCGTTTGATTCGCCGAATCAATTTCGCCAAACGCGCCGTCTAAATTCACCACATGCAACCATGTTGCGCCTGCGTTTAACCATTGCTTTGCAGTTTGCGCGGGGTCGGCGCTATATGAAGTCATACGATTTGGGTCGCCTTCTTTGAGGCGCACCACGTTTCCGTTTCGTAAATCAATGGCGGGGTAAATAGTGAAACTCATGCCAACTCCAAAAAATTTTTCAAAATTTGTAAGCCAACCTTTTGGCTTTTTTCCGGGTGAAATTGCACGCCGAAAATATTTTCCCGTTGAACCGCGCAAGCGTATTTGATTCCATAATCGGTTTCCGCAATCACATCCGATGAATTTTGCGGCTGACAATAATAAGAATGATTGAAATACGCATACGCTTGATTTTCTATTTGATGAAATATCTGCGCCTCACGCTTAACTTCAACCTGATTCCAACCCGTATGCGGAATCTTCACCGAGAGCGATTCGGCAAACTTCACAACCGCGCCGGGCAACAACCCCAAGCCTTTGTGCGCGCCCATCTCTTCGCCGATTTCAAATAAGGCTTGCATACCGACGCAAATTCCTAACAAAGGGATATTGCGGTTTACCGCTTGTTTGATTGCGTTTTCTAAATTTTTCTCTCGC
Source organism: Anaerolineales bacterium (assembly GCA_034434495.1). Lineage (GTDB taxonomy): Bacteria > Chloroflexota > Anaerolineae > Anaerolineales > Villigracilaceae > Villigracilis. The sequence continues at coordinate 15,738 of DAOTZE010000003.1, read as the reverse complement.
AACCCAAGCATAAAATCGCCAAATGCGCCAACGCCCGGGAGGATAATCTTTTCTCCCGTTAAGACCTTTTGCGGGTCGTCGGTTCGCAACACGCTTGCGCCAATATGCTCCAACGCCTTTTGCACCGAACGAAGATTGCCCGTGCCTGCGTCTATCAAAATGACATTTTTCATTTTGTTAATGTCCCTTTGGTAGATGGAATGTCTCCGGCGCGGCGCGGGTCAATTTGAGTCGCAACATCTAACGCGCGCGCCCACGCCTTGAATAACGCTTCGGCTTGATGATGGTCGTCTCGCCCGTAGAAAACGCGCGCATGTAAGTTGCATCGAGAAGTAATAGCAAACGATTCAAGAAAATGCGGAAACAAAGTTGTTGGAATATTTCCAACATAAGGCGAATGCCATTCGGTTTGAATCACAGCATACGGTCTGCCCGATAAATCAATGGCAACATGCGCCAGCGTTTCATCCATTGGAGCAAACGAATCGCCCATGCGGATAATGCCTTTTCTGTCGCCAAGCGCTTTCTCAAACGCCTGCCCTAAAGCAAGCGCAACATCTTCAACCGTGTGATGAACGTCAATATGCAAATCGCCTGTCGCTTTGACCGTTAAATCAAAGAGACCATGCACGGCGAGGTGGGTGAGCATGTGGTCGAGAAAACCAACGCCTGTAGAAATTTCATGCTTACCTGTTCCGTCAATATTTAACTTGATTTGAATATCGGTTTCGTTCGTCTTTCGGGATATTTCTGCGGTTCTCATAAACGCTCCTTTGTAACGGACTTAAAACGGATAAGCGGATTGAAAACGGATTTTTATCCGTTTCATAATCCGTTAAGCGCTTTGATTAACATATCTGTATCTTCTGGTTTACCAACACTGATGCGAATATGGTCTTTCAAGCCTGGTTTGTTGAAATACCGAATAAAGATTCCATGTTCATTTGCCAGCGTTGTTTTTAATTCCAAAGCGTCTTTGTCAAGCGCTTGGCACAAAATAAAATTTGATTGAGTGGGATATGGCTTTAGAAACGGTATCTTTTCTAATTCTCTAAATAACCTTTCCCGTTCGGTTTTGAGACGTTGGACAACGCTTTTCAGTTGTTCTGCATGTTCTAAAGAAACTTGCGCGGCAATGCTCGCCGCAACGTTGACGTTATACGGTTGTTTGGACTTCCATAACGTGGGCATTAACCATTTGGGAAACGCCCCATAGCCAACCCGCAAGCCTGCCAACCCCGCCCATTTGCTGAACGTTCGCAAGACAATTAAATTCTCTCGCATTGGCGCTTCTGCAATACGACTTAAACTCGCGCCAAGATTTTCGTCCGCAAATTCAATATAGGCTTCATCCAAAACAATGAGCGTTGGAAGAGACAATAATTCATCCATAACTTCTGGCGGAATCAATGAACCGTCTGGGTTATTGGGAGAAGCGATGAAAAATAATTTTGGTTTGTGCGTTTCAACGGCTTTGCGAATTGCCTCTACGTCTAATGAAAAATCTGAATTGCGTTTCGCCTCAACGACTCGCGCCGCGTTTAATTCCGCATCGAAAGAATACATGCCAAACGTGGGCGGGCAAGAAAGAATGCAATCATCAGGTTCAAGAAAGACGCGCATGATTAAATCCAATAATTCATCTGCGCCAGAGCCTGCTAAAAGATATTCAGCAGGCGCGCCGGTAAATTTTTCTAAAGCGCTTCGTAAAGCGCGGCTTTCAGGGTCGGGGTAAATATGCGGAAAGTTCATATTGCCTAACGCTTCACGAACGGCGGGTAAGGGTCCGTAAGGGTTTTCATTCGCATCTAACTTAATAATTTGCTCTGCCCTTCGCCCAATTTTTGCCGATAAAATTTCAAAAGGTTCAATGGGTGTGTATGGCGGCAACGCCTCAAGGTGTTTACGAATATTCATTTCGATTCTCCTCTTCGAATAGATACAGCATTAGCATGAGCATCTAATTTTTCAGATAAAGCAATCGCCTCGGCTACTTGACCTGTAACCTGAGCGGCGGTTTCATCCAACCCTACTACGCTGATAATTTTTACAAAATCCCAGACGTTCAACGGAGAAGCAAATCGCGCCGTGCCGCTGGTGGGCATCACATGGCTTGGTCCCGCAACATAATCTCCTAATACTTCGTAAGAATGTTCTCCCATAAAAACCCCGCCAGCGTTTTGGATTTTATCTATCCATTTCCATGGTTCTTTAATAGATAAGCCCAAATGCTCGGGCGCATATTCATTGGCAAGGTCAAGCGCTTCTTGAATATCACGAGTTAAAATAGCGCCGCCGCAATTTTCTAGCGAGGTCAGAATAATATTTTTACGTTTCAATATTTCAATTTGATTTTTGACTTCAACTTGAACATTTTGAATCAAAGTTTGTGATGGCGTTATTAAAATAGCAGACGCAAGAACATCATGTTCGGCTTGCGCTAATAAATCTGCCGCTACCCATTTGGGATTTGCAAATTCATCCGCAATCACAACCGTTTCAGTAGGTCCCGCTAACCCATCAATGCCTACAACGCCAAATACTTTTTGCTTCGCTAAGGTGACGTATATATTGCCCGGACCGAAAATTTTATCCACCCGCTTAATTGTTTGAGTTCCATACGCCAGCGCGCCAATGGCTTGCGCCCCGCCAATCGGATACACCTCATCTATCTCTGCAATGGCGCATGCCGCAAGAATGACGGGGTCAATAACAAATTCTTTTTTTTCTTTCATTGGCGGGGTAACAACTACAATTTCTTTTACGCCCGCCACGCGCGCAGGGAGGGCGCTCATCAGAACAGTGGACGGCAAAGGAGCAGTTCCACTCGGTACATACAAACCGACTCTTTGAAGCGGTTTGACGATTTGACCAACCTTGCCGCCCAATTCATCCGTAAACCATGAAGTTAACGGTTGTTTGCGATGAAATAATTCAATGCGAGCCTTTGCGTTTTCAAGCGCGTCTCTTTGACGTGGGGGAAGCGAATCAAGCGCGCGGAAGAGAACGCTTCGGGGAACAGAATCAATTTGAGGTTTGGTCGTGAAGCGTGTGTCGCTGGGAGATAAATCTAATGTTTGAGTCCAATGTTGCAAAGCGATGTCGCCGCGTAATTGCACGTCTCTTAAAATTTCTTCAACTCTTTGCAAAATTTTTTTATCAACCGAATCAAAGGCTGTGCGTCTTAAGATAGTTTGTTTAGCGGTTTGAATATCATATTGTTTCAACATGTTAACCTTTCAATGCGCTCAGCATGGCTTTATAGCGCGGCGGTTCTTCTTCAAAAATATAATGAACGGGCGAAACGATAATGCCGCTGCCGCCAATATTTCTTAACTCGCTAATCGCTTTTGGTAAAACGTCGCGGCGTACAACAATTGTGACAGAATACCAACCTTGATTCGATTCGCGCGTGACAATGGGGCTGATGGTGGGACCTTGCAAGCCGCCTACGCTTGTTTGTTGAAACATTTTTTCCGCCACCGCTTCTGGACTGACCCCGCGCATGTTGGCGATAACCAAAACATTTTCTTTCGCCCGTAAATGCGCTTCGACGTATTCTAATAAACGGCGCGCCATTTCTAAGGCTTCGGGGTTTTTTTGCAAGGTGTAGCGATTGGCAATTAAAGCCGCTTGCGATGTTTGAATGATTCCATTTGCAATTGTCTTCAGGCGATTATCTTTTAACGTTTGACCTGAAGAAACCAAATCGGAAATAATATCGGCATAGCCAATGGTTGGCGCGGTTTCGAGCGTTCCCTCAGCCGTGATTAATGCGTGCGGAATATTTTGTTGAGCAAGGAATTTGCTTGTTAGGTTTGGAAATTTTGTCGCCACTCGTAAGGGGCGATGTAATGTTGCGGTATATGCTTTCAACGCTTGAAGGTCGTTCACCTGATTCCATAATTCGGGAATCGCTAAGGTCAATGAGCAATAGCCAAAACCGAGCGCGTCGTGCAAAATCATAATATCGCCATTCTCGCCGCGTTTTTCTTCAACGACATCCATCCCCGTAATGCCAAAATCTACGCTGCCCTGACGAACGCTAACGACAATATCGCCGGGGCGTTGAAATAAAACGCCTAACTCAGGCAAAGCGGGGATTTGCGCCTCGTATTGTCGCGGATTCGGCTTGAAGACCGAAAGCCCAGCCGAATTAAGAAAATGAAGCGTCGCTTCTTGTAAGCGTCCTTTCGATGGGAGAGAAAGCCTAAGGCGTTGATTGTTTTGCATAAAATTTCCTTTTTAACGTCTCGCTGATTTGCTAAGAAACCTGCGGACGGTGTAAAAAACAAAAAACCCCGAGCATGCTCGGGGTTTGATGATTTCAATGCGAAATTACTTATTTGCCAAATATAAGTACGCGCACAGACACATCCCGAACATGCGGGGGAGAAATTGTATGATGATGGCGGTTGTGCGCGAACACTGTTTTCATGTTGGGCGGCAGTATACCAATAAGGTTTTTATTTGGCAAGCGCGAGTTTTGTTAATATTTAGTTATCAACAAAACTTTTATAGAGTACGCTTCGTACATCTTTTAACAACTATTTTGGAGGATTTCATGGAACAAGAAAAAACATCCGCTGGCGTTTGGAAAATTGTACGTTGGATTCCGTTTGGGCTTTTGAGCGCTTTTGCCATCGTTATTTTAGGAATGCTGTTGGCAGGCGGCATGGTTAAAATTTCAGGGTGGTATATGTTGCAATTGATTCCGCCTTTGTTGGGTTTGGTCACATTCATTGCGGTTGGAATTTATGCTCTGATTAAAAAACGAAAAAGCAAACCAGTCGTTTGGACATTGATGGCTTCATTAATCAGTATGCTTGGGTTTATTTTGTGGTTTGCGCCAGTGGCATATCCCGCTTCGCTTGAAAATACAAAGCCATCTGTAACGATTCGCCTGCCTGCGAATGAAAAGATTCGCGTGGCATGGGGCGGAGACTCTATCAAGGCGAATTATCACGCCGCCGCGCCAGACCAACGCTGGGCGTATGATTTGGTGATTGAGCCGAATTACTTTTCGGGAAGTCAAAATTTGGAGGATTACAGTTGTTATGGCGTGACGGTGGTCGCCCCGATTGACGGTATTGTCGTCTCGGCGCATGACGGCGAGCCAGACGAAACTCCAGGCGTGGTTTCAAATAATTTTGAAGCGCCCACTGGTAATCACGTCATGATTCGGATTGACGAAACAGGCACATATTTGGTCATTGCCCATCTAAAAAATGGAAGCGTAAAGGTGGAAACAGGCGACATTGTGGCGGAGGGTCAAGCGATTGGCGAATGCGGCAATTCAGGCAACACCAGCGAGCCGCATATTCATATTCATCATCAACGCCAAGACCCGACAAAATTTCCGCTCAATTTTGCGGAAGGGTTGCCTTTATATTTTAGAGACCATGACGGTCAGCCTATGCCGGTGGGCGGGTTTGAAATGGACGGCGAACGAATTATCCCGTTAGGCGATGTGATTCAACATATTGGAAATCGGTAGAAAATTTATTTCAGCCATGAGCGGCTAAAAGTTTTCCTCGTTTTAGCCGCTCATAACAATTTTATTCAAAATTACCCGGGGCAATATAAGATTTCGCCGACCTGGTCTGTAATTGTGGAGATATTGCCTGCATTATCTTGCGCCTGCACATACCAGCGAATATAACCGTTTGCGCCTTGCAAGGCGTTATACGCTTGGTTGCCGGAGTTGTTATCAATGGTCAATTCATACGTTGCGTTTCCGACAAACGTTCCAGAAGCGGTGAAGTACCCGCTAGAAGAACCGCCTTCGTATTGATAGCCAAATATGACAGAGGCAATGCCCGATGGGTCGGTTACGCCGATTGCCTGCATGGTAAATGTTCCGCTGCAACCTCCATAATAGCCGGGCGCGCTGTGATATAAACTTTTGATATTTGGTCCTTGTACGTCGGCTGGCGCTGAAGTAATAGTAGGCGGAACAGATGTGAAGGTGGGCGGCACAACAGCAGTGGGAGGAATCGCCGTAAACGTGGGGGTGACTGATGTGGGCGAAACAATAAGGGTAGGCGTTATTGTAGGCGGATTATTTGGATTTTGCGGCTCTGGCGTGATTGTTATGGTCTCGTCTGAAGAGGCTGGCGGCTCCGAGTCATTGCAAGAGCCGCTGAAAGCAAACCCCGCCTCAGTTACATTTTGCGATACGCACACAACGACAATCGAACTTTCAGAGGTCTCTGCGCCGGCATACGCCCGCACACTCAGTTGATATGTCCCTGGGGTAGAGGCGTTCCATAATGTTTCAGCATATACGAGCGGCGCATTGGGGTCGGTATCTACTGAACCAACGCTAACTCCATTAACAAGGAACTCTATCTTATTCACCCCGCTGCCTGAGGTATGACGCGCATGAGCCTTTAACGTGAATGTCCCAATCGGAAGAATCGCGCCTGAAACAGGCTGATCTATCCATGCTTGCACGCCGCTGACCGAAGTTTCTGCAGGGGCGGCGCAAGCGCTGAGGAAAATCGTAATCAAGAACAAAAGGATAGTTCGTTTCATGATGAATCCTTTGCAGTTATGGCTGACCCCGAACCGTAATCTCAAAGCGACATTTCGCTTCTCCAAAATCGCTTTGTAAGATAACCGTTTCGGTTGTGCGAGACCACTCTTGCGGCGAACGCGGAGCAAGAACCGCCATTGCCGTGCAGAATAGGTCTGGGGCGTTATCGGTATCGTAATCATTGATTGCGACGCTAAATACTAACGGCTCGTTGAGAATGGGAAACTCTAGGATTTGATGCCACCAACCTGAATTTCTGGTAAACGTGCCTGCGTTGTGACAAATCGTTTGGTTAGGGCAAAGCCCAAAGATAAGCGTGCCAATATTGTGGCTTGGGTTGGTAATGCCATACGAAAGACCCGCTTCGCCTGGGCTAAGGAAGCCGAATAATTCTAGGCGGCGGTCGTCGCAGGCGATGCAAATATCGCCGCGGTCTAAAACTTGCCCGGTGACGGCGCTGGGCTCAATGATGAGTTTATCTACTGAAATAAGTAAATGACCAGCCGGGCGGCATTCAGGCATACGAACTTCGTAAGCGGGGCTTGGAGCAGAAACGCCTAAATCCGTCACTGCGCGCACTGTAAATCGCACGGTTGCGCCGCAACGCCATCGGCTAGAATAATTAGGCACAGGCGCCGAACGCGCTGTGCCGGGAGTAATATTAACGACAAATCCTTCTCCAGCAGGGGTTGCCGAAATAGTATCTTCAATGGAAGTAATTAACATGAAACCCGTCACAGCCGACTGCGGCGCTTCGGCAGTGGGCGACCAGTCCCATGCAATTTGACGAATAATTTCTTCGCCGCATACTCTGCTGAGCATATTGGGGTCTTCGGTAGGCAAGTCTTCGCAATAGCCTGAAAGGCGGTTGACCAAACGCACATTGACTGGCGTAGGAATTGTCGGGCGGTCGCGGCGAATGGGTTCGGTAATGCTTAATGGAATTTGCAAAACGCCGTTATACAAACTGGTCAGGTCTAAATGAGAAGCGGCAGGGGAAATACGGTAACGAATGAATGTTCCGCCGGCGGCGGGCGGCGCAAAATGAAGGGAGGCGGTTTGCGGCGATTCAAAAGCCAATTCTGTAACGAGGTCGCGCCCATCCCATTCTCCGCTGGCATGGTTGCCGGCAAAACGCCCAATACGCAAACTCTGCGCTCCGCGCCTGCCCCAGCATTCGCCTTCTAAACGCACTAAGCCATCGGCGCTAGGCGCAAGCGAATAATTTCCACGATTGGGGATTTGCAAAGGCAAATCATATTGAAGATGACCTGAAGTAGGGCGCAATACGCCGTCGCCTGCAGGTAAACGTTCGTAGCGCGAACCGTTTACTGAAATATAACAATACACGCCGTCGTAACCTTCGCTCGTCGTCAAAGTCATAAGCGAAAGCCTCAAGTCGGTTGGCGCGCTCGCGCTGCCGGAGGGAGCGCAATCGGGCGTAATTTCTACGGCAAGCATAGACGTAATGCCTTCGCCTGTGCGGCGAAGCGGCGCAAGGAAATAACGATATGTGCCAATACGGGTGACTGGCGTATCGCTAAATGAAACAGTGTTGGCAGGCAAAGTTGCCAGCAAAGTCATAGTCGCCTCGCCGGGGGCAAGGCGATACAAACGATAAGAAGTTTCATCTTGGGCGTCTGTCCAGCGCATTGCAATTTGGCTGCACGAATGGGTTTCTCCTTCAAAGCGTGGGCTATCGGCAGAAGGAGGAGGCGAACCAGGCGCGCCGGGCGCGGGCGGAGGCACAGGCGGGCTACTACCGGGGGCAGGCGCACGGCGTGGAATAGAAACAACGGTTCCAGGCGGGACGCTTCCTGTGGGGGTGAGGCTTGGGTTGAGGCGAGCAAGTTCTTCCACCGTTGTTCCAGAAGCGGCGGCGAGGTCGGCTACTGAGACTTCGGTCACGCCTTCACCGCGAGGCAAGTCATCCACATTGATTTGAACGGGGAGAGCGCTCATATCAAGAACATCTACAAAAATAACTTGAGAGTCGGCAAAAGAGCCGTCGTCTAAAAAAGCGCGCGCAATCAGTACATGCCGGCCGGGCGTTGTGGGCGTGTAAGTTTGCGCGAGTAGGGCAACGTGTTGTTCATCGCCGTTGCTAGCGGCAATGATTGCGCCATCCGCATACACTTCAAGGCGGGCGATTCGAGCGTCTGCTTCTGCGTAAACAATCAATGGAATGGCTTCATTGAGGTTGGTCATTAACGCCATTGTCGGTTCTTTAATTTCTACAATCATTTGCGGTTCTTTTGCTCCTTGGCGCCATAATGCGAATCCGCCGATTCCTAAACATACAGCAACAAGAAAAAATATTGCGCCGACAAGAAAAAAGCCCGTTCTAGGCTTATTGCTCATGTTGACTTTCTCCTTTCACTTTTAGGGGATTTGACGAGTCGATTGAATGTTGGGAGATTTCTTCGCCGGTTAGATAGCGCCATAAATCAGCCGCTGATTTAAGAAGGGTTTCTACGCCTCCTGCCAACGGGCGAACGCTTATCCTCCACTCGCCGGGCGGCTGCAATTGACTAGGTTCTTGCCAAACTCGAATCACGAATGAAGTTATTTTTCTTTGATTTTTCATAGTTGTTCCCTTGAACGGTTCGCTGATATATCCCGAAGGGGTTGAAAGGACCCTTCGGGATATTGAACAGGCAAGATGAACTTTTAAGGAGGCGGCAAAAGCTCACACTGACAAATTGCAGGGTTAAACCCCCAGCCGCTTGGGCAGGCAGTAGGCTGACAACTGGAAGAAGTGGGTTGAGGGTCGCCTGGGTTTGCTTGCGGCGTATAGCTTTGGCATAGCCCTAAGTTATCTCCTGCCGCTGCTATACCAATAGAAATGCGGCAAGCGCGGTCTAACTCGGCTAAGGCTTGAATTGGGTAATAGGTAAAAGATTTGATTGCCGCTCCTGCTTGTTCTTGTGTGAATTTATCGTTGAAATCAAACATGGTTGGGTCAAGCGTGCGCCCCGCCCATACGCCGGCTAAATATTTTCCATCGTCATCTACTAGCGAAGATTTAACAGCCAATTGCGCTACGTTTTGGTTATCGGGTGAAATGCGCGCCCAAGCCGCATCTGCGTCATTGCCTATGCCGCTGTCGAAGACTTTGGTCTCGTAGCCATCTCCAAAGCCGGGGCTTTTATCGGCGGATACAGGCTCGCTGCCGCCCACGTCGTTATTCACATCTTGCCAAACTTGCACATGGTTAACTGTCCACTCGGTAGAATCCAGAGCGGTGACGAGAATCAACCAATCGCCTCTTCCGTCAATATCCACGTCAAGTTCTAAGGCATATTGACCTGATAATGTTCCCGCGGCGCTGCGTGAACGTAAAACGACGCTGGCATATATCCATGTATCGTCTTGGAAAACTTCATATTGGGTAATGTCTAATTCAGGAAAATAAGTATCCATGGTGGCGGCGTTAAAGGGGCGTTCATATTCGCCAGCGCTAAAGCGGTCTCCGCCGCCGGCGGTGTTATCGGCAGAAGTGAAAGAGGAGTCTTGGTCTGCCGCAACGCCAGATTTTTCATTAGGCAATGAAGCGGGAATAACCGTATGTAAAATTGGCGTAGGCGCGGGAATATCGGTAGGCGGTTGTTCAACGGGAGGTTCGGTAACAACCGCTTCTGTTGCCGGCGCGCTACATGCTTGCGTAGCGATGCCAAGTAAGAGCGCAATCAAAATTGAGGTAATCAGTTTAATATTCATGTTTTTTTCCTTTTCGTTTTGTTTATGGGGCAAATACGCACACCCAAGAACCCTTCACTTGACCTGGCGCTTCAAATGTGCCTGAAGTTCCATCGGGCGCTACGATAACTGTGCCTTGCCAATTGCTCATTTGAGCGATGTCTGATGGACCTAGACCAATAGAAATAACGGCGTTAGAAGGCTGCCCAGCGATTACCCCGTTTTCAGCAGTGATAGAAAATACGCCTACGGGAGTTGGAGGTTGAGTGGCAGGCGGCGCCGAGAAAGTGACAATAAACGGCACAGCAGACGGAGTGGAACACATAGAAAAACCTAAAAAGCCAATTGCATTCAAAGCGGCGAGGGTGGTTGTGCCTGCCATTTCGGCTGGCATTTCAATGGTCACTTGCATATCTACCAACGTGCCTGAGGCGGGCGCAGCCGTCTCTACGGTCGGTTGAGATATATCGGCGACTGGGGTGAAGGGCGTGAAGCGCGCGCTAAGCCATTGTGCAAGCGTAAGGTAGGCTTCGGGAGGGAAACCGTATCCCTGCATAGAGATATACCAACCATTAAAAACCGCATCAAAATAAACTTGACCGTCTTTTTCTTTGATGACGGCAACTTCGCCTAAAGCGACGGGTTGCGTACCTTCTGCCACTTCAAGAAATTGCATCACGCCATCGTAGGCTTGCCTGCCGGGCGTATCCACTGTAACGCTGAGGGAAAAAGTTTTGCCGCTGGCAAAGGAGTAATAACAAGCGGTTTGCCCAACCGCCGCTTCAGGGACACGGTCTATCGGAGCTTCATACAGAACAGCCGCCAAATCGCTTTCTATAAAAATTGAACATTCTTCCATGCCAGCGGTATCTAGCAGGCGTGGGTCAATAGGGGCGGCGGGGAGCAACGTCACAGGCGAGGCAGTTGGGTCCTCTATTGTGGTTTCTCCAACAGGGAACGGCAACCCACTCAAAGAGCAGGCGAGCGAAACAAGCGTTAGGATACTTAATACAAGATTGATTTTTTTCATGGGGTAAAGATTTCCTTTCTTTATGACGAATATGGAATTAGATTGGATAGCAACAGTTCTGCAAGCAAGACTAGGTTTTTTTCGTCAAAGCCGGTTGCGTCTAATACAACATACCAACCGTTTAGGACGGCTTCGAGGGTTAGGCGATTGTCGCTAAATACTTTGAACACAGCCGCTTCGCCAATTGCATAGGGGACGACAGAGCCGCCCGATACAGCGTCAAACTGACGCACGGTTTCATAGGCTTCGCGCCCCGGCAGACTGGTGGAAATTGAAGCGAATAAAGAGGCGTTTGCAAAACTGTATTGACAGGCTTTCTTTTCCCCATCAGAGAGGTCTTGCTTGTTATTGGGTAATGACCCAAGCGTGTTTGGAAAATCCGAGTCTAAGAAAATATCGCAACCAAGAATTGCGCGCGGGTTTAAGGAGCGAGTTTGCGCTGAAGATACTGCAGGCGTAGGAGTGGGAGGGGTAGTTTCTACGTTGCTGGCGACGGTGGGCGTAAACGTGGGGATATGAATCGGCGGGGGAGTAGCCCCAGACTGTGAAGATGAAATGGGTAAATTACACGCGAATGACGTTAACGCAAAAATTAGAGCCGCAAATAAAGACGTTCTCATAAGTTTCTCCTTTTGCCCCATCATAAAAAGAGAACGTCCTAAAAACGTCCTAAATCCATCCGTTTATAAAAATTTGATGTTATTTAGTACTAAAGGGTTATTTTTTTTTTTTTTGATGAAAGAAATTAAGACAAGCTCTTTAAGAGAATATCTCGTATAGCGTGTTGTTTGTTGTTTGGTAAACAAAGTTTCAAAGGGGCAAATGTAGAGTCTGCTAAGGCGCGGACTTCAGCATAACGGGCTTGCGCTTGGTCTTCCTTCCCTTTATTTGTGTATAAGCGCGCTATAAGCAACAGACACTCGCCAATCATTTGTTGTTCGGGGCAAGCGCGCGCTTGTTCTAAGGCGACTTGCGCCAGACGAAACGCTTCATCCATACGGCAAGCATGAAAAGCGTAATGGGCTTGGGCTAAGTTTGCCAGAATTTGTAAGGGTACTTCGCCAGAATTCATTGCAGATTGGCGCAATTCTTCTAGTTGATTTAGGTCAATCTGTTTGGCTTGTATGGCATGGGTAAGCGTTTCTTGTAGGCGAGCCATTTGAATAAAAGACGGCACGTTGCTGGCGTAAGCGGCTTGCACAGCGCGAGTATGAGCAGATTGAGATTTCTCTTCGTCTCCTAATATACGCCATAATAGCGCTTGTGAGTTGGCGGTAAAAAATGTAACGGGGTGTAAGGCTAGGGCTGAGCTTTCTTTTTCAAGGTCTATAAAAGAAGCGGGTGGGAGTTCTCCAAGCGCAAGGGCGGTAAAGGTTAGATAAGAACGCATCAGAATTTGCCCATAGCGGCTTTCAACTTGCGTGGCGACATCTATTCCTTGCGTGAAGTCTTTACGAGCGGCAGATAAATTTCCGCTACGCGCGTGCGCCCAGCCCCGCCCGGCGAATTTACCCCATAAACCGGGTAGGTAAGTAGAGCCAGCCGTTTCAATTGCGCGGTCATATATTTGAATGGATTCTGGATACTGCCCGCAGTTTAAGGCAATTTGCCCCAACATGGTGAGGGCGGCGGCTTCTAAACGGCGTAACCCTGCTTCATTGGCAAGTTGTATTGTGCGCGTGAGTATTTCGCGGGCTTGCACATAATCTTGCGCGAATACCAAGGCAGTGCCAAGATGATTAAGGCTTTGGATAGTTTGCCCTGAAGTAGAAAGGTGATTTTCTTCTAGCATCGAAAGGGCTTGTTGCAGGTCGGCGATAGCAATTTCGGTTTGCCCTAGCATTAAGGCGCTCATGCTACGAATGTTAAGCGCGCGAACTGCGTTGGGAATATCATTCAAGGAAAGGGAGAGAGTCAGCGCTTGCTCGGCGGAGATGTAAGCGTCTTTGCTTTGGTCGCGGCTGTATAACGCATAGGCTTGCATAGAAAGCGCGTTGGCAAATAGAGCGGGAAAAGGGCGTGACTGGGCGACTGCTTGCTGTAATAAAGAAAGCGCGGCTTCGCCTTGACCTTGATAAAAGGCGATAACCCCGCGCTGGAGGGTGGCTTGCGCTTGCAATTCTTGCACGGGCTGGTTAAGATGGGTAAGCAAATCTTCGGCGTGGGCAATGGCATGAAGCGCAGAGTCGAAAACGGCTAAATCTATGTTTTCTTGGGCATGTCTTAACCAAAGCCGGGCGGCGGGCTGGAGCATTGCCGCTTGCTCGTAGTGAGAGGCAATTTCGGCGGCAAAGCCTGTTTTGTCTTTATAAATTTGTTCTAAGGCTTTGGCGGCGTTGGCGTGTATAGATTGCGCGCGCGCTTGTGGAATTTCTTGCGCAATGATTTGATGAATCAGGTGATGCGGAAACGAATAATCGTCTAAAAGCGCGGGCGTATTTTCTAATAGCAATCGTTCCGATTGTAAAACGTCTAACGTGTTGGCATAGGCGTTAGGCTGCCATCGTAAGGTCTCGCGCAGTTCGTTATCAGAGAGGGAATATCCAAGAATAGCGGCGGCTTCAAGCATTTCGCGAGCAGGCGGGGAGAGATTTTGTAAACGAATGCGAAACGAATCGCGCAGAGAAGGCATTGCGTTATCCATGCGCATTTGCCGCCGTTGACGCAAAATTTGAGCGGCTTCATTTAATAAAAGGGGAATACCTTGAGCGTATTCAGAAACCTCCATCAATATTTCATGAGTGATTTCTTCGGCATTCAGGTTCTGTTTAAGAAAGGCTTGCGTTTCTTCAACCGTAAAGGCTTTGAGGGGGAGGTCTTGTGAAATGCGTTTCTTTCTTAAGGTACGTTTTAAGTCTAGGAGCGCCAGCGGTAGCGGGTCTTCGGTGCGGTGGGTAATGAGCAATAAAATTGGGTATTGAAAGGCTCTGTTTCCTAGTTCGTTCAAAAATTCTAAAGAAGCGGCGTCTATCCAATGCGCATCTTCAATCACCAGAACTAAAGGGCGGTCGCTTGCAAGTGTATATAACCCTTTTAGAAGCGCCGAGTGTAACTCGGTGGAGTTCGGGCGAAATGCAGGGATGAGATTGGGGCGCAACAAGGCGAGGTCTGGCACAAGGGGTAAGAGATGACCAAGCCATTCAGCGGAGCGCTCGGCTTGGCGGGCGAGTAGCGGGGCGCTGAGGTTAAAAATTTGTCGCCACAAAGCATAGGGGCGGTCTGTTTCGGTTGGTTGGCAATTGCCCCAAAACATATACACCGATTCAGGCGATGTATTTTTACGCATTGCCTCACGAACAAGCGTGGTTTTGCCTACCCCCGCAGGACCGCTAATGAAAATAAATTTGCTTTGTTTTTGTTGAATATCGAATAAAGCCTGTTGAAGAACGGTTAATTCGCCCGCGCGGCTGATAAAGCGTTGCGACGGCGCGCTTGTTCGGTGGGTAGCAGGCAGAAGGCGGTTCTCTAAAATATCGCGATAAAGAATCATCGTTTCTGGCATGGGCGCGGCGCCAATTTCTTTTTTTAGGTTTTCTTCGAGCGTTTTATAAAGCGCCAGCGCCGCCGAACGATTCCCTAAACGATATTCAGCAATCATATAAAGGCGTACAATTTCTTCATTCCATGGGTCAAGAAGCATTAACTTCTGCGCCCAGCGAATCGTAGCGCGGTAATCTTCCTCTTCTATGGAAGATTGAGCGAGGGAAAAAAGTAATTCAAGATAGCGAGAGCGCAATTCTTCGCGGCGCATTGCAATAGCATCATCGCCGTCTATTCCTTGCGCTATCTCGCCTGTGTATAAAGTTGCCGCCGTTTCTGGTTCTAAAACAGCCAGTTGCTCAAAGGCGACGACGTCTATCCATGTGTTTGGGGGCAAATTCAGTGAAACATGCTGGGTAGAGATGTGTAGCGCCGAACGAAGCGCCATTGGAAACGCCTTTCGCAAAAGGTAAAGATGCCGCCTCAAATTTGCAAGGGCTTCCGCTTCGCTGGAGTTGCGCCAGAGAGAAAACGCTAAAGATTTTCGAGAATGAGGGGTGTTGGGTTGCAATGCCAGCCAAGTGAAGAGATGAAGAAGAGCCTCGCGTTGTGGAAGAGAAAAAACAACGCCATTCAATTCTATTCTTGGCGTTCCAAACAATAACAAACGAATTTCATTTTCTGGCGACATAATAAAATTATAACGACTCAATTACCCGCTTTCAAATTGAAATAAAGATACAATGCTTGATAAAAAACTTTTGCCGTTAAGGTTTTTTTCAAAAACCTTCGAAGAGGGGTCTTAATGATAAACTTTAGGCATGACAACTTCCACCGCCCTCGCTCACCCCAATATCGCCTTTATCAAGTATTGGGGAAATCGCCACCATGAACTGCGCTTGCCAGTGAATGGTTCTATTTCTATGAATTTAGATGGGTTGTTCGCCAAAACAACCGTTTCGTTTACGTCTGCCAAACAAGATTCTTTGAC
>DAOTZE010000002.1:0-1652 GCA_034434495.1 Anaerolineales bacterium | reverse complement strand
TGTACAGAAATACCTTGACAACGGGAGTGTGTTGTAGTACACTAGCCGTATAACCCCTAGTTCGGCGGATACGTCGAGAAAGTAGGTATCGTGAAAAGTTTATCTGATTTACTCAAAGAAGTTGATGCGCTATTCCCTCATGCGTCACGCAAGCCGCGTTTATCTTCCTACGATTACACTCTTGGTCGCTTTCCTTATGGCTGGTCTTTCTCAGTCACAAACTCTTGGTATAAGTGGAGTGATGCCAGATTGAAACATGAGTTTGGCGCATGGTCTACGCCAGAAGGCGCTATTCAAGAGTTCCTTGATTATGTCAAGGCTAATCACGTCAATGTTGAATCGCTAATGGATAAATCCGCCGAACAAAGCGTGGAGCGGACTCATTCCAAGCGTGGGCGAAAAGCCAGCAAAGTTGGCGTTATCAAATTAATCAATTTGCCTGAGTGAAGCCGCTCACGCAAACCGTTAGGCAGGCTGAAATGTTCTCGTATTATGGCAGTAAGTCAAAACTCGTAGACCTCTACCCAGCACCGAAGCATGGGCGCATCATCGAGCCGTTTGCAGGTTCGGCACGTTACAGCCTGAAATACTTTGACCGTGATGTTTTGATTGTAGACGCCTACGAAGTGGTTGTAAAAATATGGCACTACCTACAACAAGCAAGCGAGAAAGATATTTTGAGCCTGCCGAATTTGACCTATAAACAATCAATAGATGATTACCAGTTATCCGAAGGTGAAAGGCTTTTACTTGGTTTCTTGGTCGCTCGTGGTTCGCGCCGTCCTGCTAAAGTTGTGCAAAAGTTTTCCAGCATTGAGCAGGATAAAAAGCGAATTGCAAAAGACCTTTTCAAAATTCGTCACTGGAAAATCATACACGGCGATTATCGAGATATTGAAAATCAAGAAGCCTGCTGGTTCATTGACCCGCCATATCAGAACGTAGGAAAGGCGGGATACAATGTGAATGAGCGTGGAAAAGAAATAGATTTCCCCGCTTTAGGTGAGTGGTGTAAATCTCGTAAAGGTCAAGTGATTGTATGTGAAGTTACTACCGCCGACTGGCTACCGTTTGAGCCGCTGATTGTCCAGCATGGGCAGAAGCGCACAACAACCGAAGCGTACTGGCTAAATTCAAAAATGCCAGTTCAAGCAACATTATTCTAAAGGAGTCAATATGTCACAAGTTCCCGATGAAGTTATGAAAACAGCGCAAGAAATGTTTGCAGCTGCGTCCAATCTCGCAGAGTTCCCCGAAGATGACTGGCAGAGCATTGGCGATGGATGGGATTTGAATTTGTACGTTGATGGCGATGATAAGAACTGCGCCACGTTGTATGCAGTCGTGAACGGCAACACAGATACCGAAGTCGGGTATCCCGTCACGCCTGCCTAACAAAGCGTGTACCTGACGTGTGGCGGGCGGTGACGAAGCCTAACACCGCGTCGAGCGGACAATTTGCCCGGTTCCGTTTACGGGCATTTGTCCGCCCGAAATTATAGGGCTGGTTCTCGGCAAATCGCCGCTCACGCCAGCCGTTCTACCGCCCTTCGCGGGCAAAGGAGTTTTATGTCTGAAACAAAAATAGTCGAGTTTGGTTCTGGCAAAGTAGGCGTCATGCGAACAGTCGAGCAAGGTGAAAACTTCGATAG
>DAOTZE010000001.1:0-359356 GCA_034434495.1 Anaerolineales bacterium | reverse complement strand
AAGAGTTTCTAAAGCGAACAGGCGGGTGGATGATTGTTACCGACATGAATTTCAAAAAATATAACGCGAATTTCAATGAAGAAATTATATTTGAGCTCAAAAAAGTCAGCGAATTCCCAGAAGGGTATGCCATATCAATAAGAGAAAATGATTCAGATTCTATCGGCAGAGGCGCGGGGCTGGGGATATATACAAAAGAAAACGGTCAGCTTGTTTATAGTGTAGCCGTAGTCAATGACGCGATTGAATTTACACTAAATGAGAATGAAAATTCACTATACAACATAACTAATTGGACAGTGGGTGAACTGGTCAGCGATTTATTCAGAAAACTAATTGCAATAACAGCTATGCATTCGCGTGTTGATCTCAAAGAAGTTCCAGCCACAAATGACAAGTTGTATGTCAAAGGGAATGATCTTGAAAGTCAAGGGTACTTCTTGGGTGTTACCTGGACATTCATAAAATAACGCTTCTTTATTGACTTTATATTGCCAAGGTACTACATTGATATTGTGCGAAAAATTATTTTTCTTTTGGCTGTAATTATCATAAGTAACGCAAACCGTTGGCTTTGTTCAAAACAATCTAAAGCGGTAGGTTCACGCCGACTTCACGATGCTGGAAAAAGCGCGTGGCAGTTGCTATATCTATTAGTTCCAGTTGCTGGAGTTATCATCTTAGGTATTTTTTGGGCGTCGCCGTCAATAGATTCCTTGTCGGAGCAGGATACGCTTCCAGCATAAACGCCAGCCAACAAAGCGAGCGCCTGACGGATGCACCCGCCGCTAACGCCAACCGCTATCAATATACTTCGGGGTTAACGCAATTCGGCAATTCCCTGCCGCTTAACCCCGCAAGCAGATTCTCAGCCGCAAGGATAGCCATCTTATCTCGCGTCTTTTTTGTGGCGCTGCCTAAATGTGGAACGATTAAGCAATTTTCCAATTCCAAAAGCGGAGAATCCATTGGCAAAGGCTCAGGGTCGGTGACGTCTAACGCGGCGGCGAAGATTTGATTGGATTTCAAAGCGTTGTATAAGGCGGTTTGGTCAACCACGCCGCCGCGCGCCGTGTTGACTAAAATAGCGTTTGGTTTCATTTTTGATAAAAACTCCGCATTCACCAAATGTTTCGTTTCAGGTTTAAGCGGAACGTGCAAAGAAATAAAATCCGATTCTTTTAGCAAAGTTTCTAAATCAACTTGTATTGCGCCATAAGCGGGTTGAGCGTGAGGGCTGTGATAAAGGACGCGCATATCAAACCCCTGCGCGCGTTTGGCAACCGCCCGACCAATTCTTCCAAAACCAACGATTCCTAAAGTTGCTCCCGCTACATCTGCGCCGAGCAAAAGGTTCGGAATCCATGTTTGCCATTTACCGGCGCGCAAAAATCTTTCGGCTTCAGCGATTCTTCGCGCGGCGGCGAGCATTAAGGCAAAGGCTTGGTCGGCGGTGGCGTCGGTCAAAACGCCGGGCGTATTGCCTACGGGAATTTTTCTTTTTGTGGCGGCGTCAACGTCAATATGGTCAACGCCGACTGACATACTGCTGATGACTTTTAATTGCGAACCAATGGAATCCATTAATTCTGCGTCTATTGTTTCGGTAAGGCAACAAAGTAAACCTTCAACGCCTTTTGATTTTTCAATGAATTGCTGGCGCGTCATCGGCAGGTCGGGAGTCCAAAGCGCGAAGTTTAGATTATGCCGACGAAGCAGAGTTAAGCCTGCGTCAGGAATGAGGCGGGTAATCAAAATTTTAGGAGGGGTCATGCCGCAGAGTATAATCCGCATTATGAAAAAAATTAAACAAGCAAATTCTCGTCATTGTTTTATTTGCGGGTTAGAAAACCCCGTCGGTTTGCGTTTAAGTTTTTATCAAGTGGAAGAAGGCGTGGTAGAAACCGAGTTTATTGCCGATGAAAAATATCAGGGCTACCCGGGCGTTTTGCATGGCGGCATTGTAGCGGCAGTGTTAGATGAAATTACCGGGCGAGCGCACATGGGCGCAGATGTGCATAACCCGCGTTTTGTGTTTACTGGAAAGTTAGAAGTGAAATACAGAAAAAATGTGCCAATTGGCAAACGATTAAAGGTTGTAGGGAAAGTAAGCAAAAACAAAAGCAGAGCGGTAGAAGCCTGGGCGGGCGTGTACGATATGGAAACAAACGAATTATTAGCCGAAGGCGCAGGCTTACATATTGACGTGCCGAAACATCAAATTGATGTATCGCGCCTTGAAGAATTAGGTTGGAAGGTGTACCCCGATGAGGCGGCATAAAATCCTCGCGCTCTTCTTTCATAAATCATCAATAGCGCGAGAGGATAAATTCACGTTGAAATCGCTTCGGCAGCTACAGCAATAACATAACATTTATGGATAACATCCTATTCATCCTCACCTACATCGCCGTTATCGCCTCGGCTATTTCGGGCGCGCTTGAAGCGCGTAAAAATGAAATGGACATCGTTGGCGCGGTGACTATTTCATTCGTCGCCGCATTTGGCGGCGGCACAATTCGAGATGTATTGCTCGGGCGCACGCCCATCTTTTGGGTAATAGACCCACTGCTATCCATCGTTACGTTTTTTGTCACGCTCATTACATTTTACTGGTTTCATAATTTTCCAATTCATTTATTAAACGTCCCCGACGCAATCGGCTTAAGCGTTTTTAGCATTCTTGGCGCAACCTACGCTATGCAACTCAATCTTTCAGATGTTGTGGCTGTTCTCATGGGAGTTGTAACGGGAATCTTTGGAGGCGTGTTGCGCGATTTATTTTGTAACCGTGTGCCTAATGTATTCCGCCACAGCACAGAGCTATACGCTACTTGTTCGTTCATTGGGACTTGGGTTTTCATTTTTCTCACTTGGCTTCAAATCAACGCGCTCATTGCCTCAATTATTGGCGGTTTTACTATTTTTATTTTGCGTTTGCTCTCCGTTCGATTCAAAATTGCGTTACCCAAGCCTTAGGTATAATCAAATTGCAAAGGCGACCAGTAAAATAAACGCATGTATATTGACGGCTCGCCCTTACGAATTAAAGCATGGAGAAAACATGATTACCGCCTATCATCGCCCAAAAACATTAGATGAAGCCCTGACGCTCTTAACGCAACCAAATACCGTTCCGCTCGGAGGAGGCACGCTTCTCTCTAAGGGGACGCCTGATTCTGTCTCCGTTGTAGATTTACAACTCCTTCAACTGGATTCGCTCCGCGTCAGCGGCAACGAATTGCAAATCGGCGCTACCTGCACATTACAATCCTTACTTGAATCTGAACATTCGCCCAAAGCGCTGAAGACTGCGCTCAAACTTGAAGCGCCGTTAAACATCCGCAACTCCGCCACCGTAGCGGGGACGATTGTTTCCAGCGATGGACGTTCTCCATTTGTGAGTATGTTGTTATCAATGGACGCAAAAATAGACGGCAGACTATTGACCGCAGACCGTCCGCCATCCACTGTCTTCGGTCTTTCAGAGTTCATATTGACTCGACCAAAAACATTAATTACTTCAATATCCATTCCTCTCAATACCAAAACCGCATTTGAATACGTCTCCAAAACCCCAGCCGATAAACCCATCGTCTGCGCCGCGTTGACTCAATGGAACTCCGGCAGAACAAGATTAGCCTTAGGCGGCTACGGAAAAACGCCCTTACTCGCCATGGACGGAAGCGAAGACGGCGGCATTGAAACCGCCGCGCGCATTGCCTATCACGAAGCGGGCGATGAATGGGCGTCTGCCGAATATCGCGCCGAAATGGCGGCTGTGTTGTCAAACAGATGTTTAAGGTCTATTTCATAGCCTTTCATCGCCAAACGCCCATCCGCTAGATAAAGGCAAACGCTATAAAATAACATTAGCGCTTAAAAAGAGAAAAAATGCAAAAAATTAAACCATTTGAACAAATTGCAAAACTTTTTCAAATCTCAAACGAAAGCGCAAAATATTTGTTGAATCATGTGCAGAAAAGTTTCAAAAACGAAAAGCCAAACCATGCCTTGATTTTAGAATTTGTTGAGACGCAATCTTATGAATTCGTCCCTACGCCTTATGATATTGCTTCTGCCATGAAGGAAAATGGCGTTTGGAATTACGAACTCAATTCTCCGCCGCCGAAGATTGAGGACGAGGAAGATATTTATTTTAAGTAAGATTCGCTAAACGGTATAATTCAATTCGTGACAACTTTGCCAGTTAACCAAATCCTGCATGGAGATTGTATTGAGATTCTCAAGTCACTGCCTGAGAACTCAGTGGATTTGATTTTTGCAGACCCGCCCTACAACTTGCAACTGCAAAATGATTTGTATCGTCCCAACTTGACCAAAGTGGATGCGGTTACTCACGAGTGGGATAAGTTTTCGAGTTATGAAGAATACGATGAGTTTACATACAATTGGCTACGCGCAAGTCAGCGGGTTTTGAAAGAAACTGGCACAATTTGGGTCATTGGCTCATATCACAATATTTTTCGAGTTGGCTCAATTATGCAAGATTTAGGCTTTTGGATTCTAAATGATGTGATTTGGCTCAAAACAAATCCCATGCCGAATTTTCGCGGTGTGAGATTCACCAATGCACATGAAACTTTGATTTGGGCACAAAAGAAAAAAGGCGCGAAATATTTTTTCAATCACAAAGCCATGAAAGCCTTGAACGATGATTTACAAATGCGCAGTGATTGGACAATTCCAATCGTCAATGGGAAAAAACGCCTCAAAACCAACGGGACAAAGGCTCACCCCACCCAAAAACCAGAAGCGCTCCTGCACCGAGTTTTGCTCGCCAGCACAAAAGTCGGCGATGTTGTCCTCGACCCATTTTTTGGAAGCGGCACCACAGGCGCGGTTGCGAAAAGACTGAAACGAAATTTCATCGGCATTGAGCGCGACAAAAAATATATCAAAGTGGCAGAGAAAAGAATCGCGTCTGTCAAACCAGCGGATGATGAAAGTTTAGCCATCGTCCCTACCAAAGAAAAACGCATCCCCTTCGGAAGTTTAGTTGAAAACGGCTACCTCACAATTGGCGAAACGCTTTATTTTGAGAACAAAAAAACAAAAGCAAAAATTTTAGCCAATGGACACATCCAATGCGGCAAAGTCACTGGCTCAATTCATGCTGTTGCAAAATCACTAATGAAGAACGCCCCAGTCAATGGTTGGGATGTTTGGTATTACAAAGAACGCGGTACACTTAAGTCTATTGATACGTTGAGAGAGAAAGTTCGGGCGCAGGTTGAAGGTCGCAAGTCGAAGGTTTGAAACTATGGATGACAAAGTGAAATTAAAATCAATATCAGATGATGACTTGGTCTCTGAATTATGGGCAAGAGATGTGAGATTTTTGATGGGAAGAAATGCCAATGCAAGTCCTTTGTTATCTCCCACCAACCTGATAGCATCATTAGCTCAAAGTGAAAACGCACGCGTTCGCCTTGCTTTGATTCCTCTACTATTACGTCACCCTGAATTATCCGCCGAAGTTGAAAAAGCAGATGAATCTTTGCCTTCGCAAATCAGCAGAATTGTTCTACGTTTCTACTACACAGCGGCTATTATCCTACAAAGAAAATATCAGGAGCGATTAAAGGAAATTTTTGGAACACAAACTCAATTGCCTGATTTATATTCCAATAAATTGGGCGTTTCGTTAAGCAAAGACCATGAACAATCAT
The DNA here is from genome assembly GCA_034434495.1 of Anaerolineales bacterium. Classification (GTDB taxonomy): domain Bacteria; phylum Chloroflexota; class Anaerolineae; order Anaerolineales; family Villigracilaceae; genus Villigracilis. Next base: position 353,663 of record DAOTZE010000001.1, on the reverse strand, counting down.
TAGCCGATTTAGCAAAACTTCATCAAACATTAAGCGGGCAAACCATCAATTGGCTTGGAACATATGAACATGCGGCAGAACGCCTCATTAAGCATATGGAGAAATTCAAATGAAAACCATTTCCAAACAAAATATGCAGGAGTTTCTTGAAAGTTTAGGTAATCGTTACCCGAATAAAGCTACACTTAATTTGCTTGGCGGAAGCGCAATGATGCTTCTTGGAAGCACACGCGATACACTTGATATAGATTATGTGGGTGATGACACCCAAAAAAATGATTTTCAAATTGCTCTTGAAGAAATTGCCAATGAACTTGAATTAGAAACAGAACCTGTTCCTATTGACCGCTTTATTCCCCTTCCAGAAGGAAATGAACAAAGAAAAATTTTCATTGGTCAGTATGGCAATGTACATGTTTATGTGATAGACCCCTACAGCATTGCTTTAAGTAAAATTGACCGCGGATTTGATGCTGATGTAGAAGATATTATCTTTCTTATTGAACATAATCAAATCAATATTGAGCAACTAGAAAAATTTCTGCATGATGGGTTATCACATGCAGGTAAATTTGATTTCCACCCTGAAATTCTCGCTCATTTTGAGGGTCTAAAAAAGCGTTTGAAATAAATGGAGGTTATTAATTATGGATAAAGAAAACATGATAAAACTCACTGCTTTTTACCCATTTTCAAATTTCTTAAGAGTTACTCAAGAATTTTATGAAGATAAAGCTGTTATAAAAAGTAAATCTTTAACTTTTAAACGCGAAATTGAGTTTCAATACAAAGATGTACATGAAATATCCGATGCTTTTATGGCAGACAATAGTCAGCAGTCGTTCGGTTTTTCCCTAATTGTAATTATAGGGATGTTATTGTACGTTCTCTGCCCTTGGCTGTACGAAAATTTATTCTGGTTGCGAATTGGACAATTATTTTTTATAGCAGGGTTGTTTTTATATATCATAAGTTTTGTGCGAAATTGGTATATTTTTATAGATGATAAGAACGGAAATACTCTCACAATAATTAAGCAAACTCATAATAGCAAAGATTTGATTTCACAAGTGATCGAAAAAATCAGAGGAAAATCAAACAACCTTGAAGAAATAACTACTGCTGAAATATTCCCATCTGAAAAATCTGTTTTTGATTACAGTTATTTTAAGTTTAATAATTTAAGACGACTAATCGACAAATTTTTTGAAAATGAAATCATAGGCATTGATAAAGGCATCAACGGTGAAACTTCATACAAAATCAAGTATAGTGATTTTACTGGAAAGGTTTACAAAGAGAAAGCAAACAATGATTTATGGGAATTTGTAGGTCCTTGTTGCATATTAATTTTCGCAATATCACATGGATTAGTATTTGGGTTTAATATAAATCTATATATAGAACCTTTATATATTTTTTATATTTTAATTGTAGTCGCTTTAGTTTCCATTTTATTGGGTTACATAAAAAGAGAAATTTTTGGATTTTATACCAAAGATGGAAATATCGGCTATTGGGCATATATAAACAAAAACGAAAAAGAAAAAGTTGAAAAAATTATTGAATATGTAAAATCTAGAATTCCAGAAGAAAATAAGGAATAAGATATGAATCTATCTCTAAAAATTAACGGCACAGAATATCAAATAGATGCTCCGCCATCCACAACATTACTTTCCGCATTGCGTGGGCTTGGGTTTTATGGAATCAAGTTTGGCGATGAAGATGGTTTGAGCGGTTCAGATACCGTTTTGTTAAACGGCAAGCCGGTCAATGCTGGGTCGTTGCTGGCGGCTCAGGTTGAGAATCAGGCTATCGTCACGATTGAAGCGTTGGGCGAACATCCCGAACAAGGTTGGCGAAAAACGGACGGCTTGCATCCACTTCAAAAAGCGTTTGTCGAATCAGGCGCTATTCAATGCGGATATTGCACGCCCGCTCAAATTCTTGCGGCAAAAAGTTTGTTAGAGAAAAATCCGAACCCAAGCGAAGAGGAAGTGCGTGAAGCGATTTCGGGCGTGCTGTGTCGTTGCACGGGGTATCTCAAACCTGTGCAAGCCGTGATGACCGCCGCCGCTGAATTGCGCGGCGATGAAAAATTTGATATTGGAGAATCAGGACTCGTTGATTTTCGCTTCCCTTCAAACGATTCACCGATTGCGCCTCCAGACTCTACCGCCAGCCTGCTCGTTAAACCCAAAGTTTTTGTTACGCCTGAAAGCCAAACGTGGCAAACCGTTGGCAAGCCTGAGAAAAAAGTGGACGCGATAAAACTTGTGCAAGGCAAACCCGCTTTTACCGCCGATATGGATATGCGCGGCATGTTGTATGCCAAAGTTTTACATTCGCCACATGCACATGCCATTATCAAGAGAATTGACACAAGCAAAGCCAAAGCCTTGCAAGGCGTAGCGGCTGTGCTCACTTGGCAAGATATTCCGCGTGTAGTGTATTCAACCGCGGGGCAATCAGACCCAATTCCCGGACCGTTGGATACGTTTTCATTAGATAAAAAAGTTCGCTTTGTTGGAGATAGAGTCGCTTTTGTCGCCGCCGAAACGCCCGAAATTGCAGAAAAAGCTTTGAAATTAATTGAAGTTGAGTATGAAGTATTGCCCGCCATTTTAGATTCACGCGAGGCGATGAATAGCCCAATCAAAATTCACGATGAGCCAGAATACGTCAATTTTGCCGATTCAAACCCAGAGAAAAATTTGGCGGCGCACATCCGCATTGATATTGGCGATGTAGAAAAAGGTTTTGCCGAAGCCGATGAGATTTTTGAAGCGGAGTATGAAGTTCCCAAAGTGCAACAAGTTTCGATTGAGCCGCACGTCTGCGTGACCTATTGGGATGAAGATGATAGATTGGTGATACGCACGTCCACGCAAGTTCCGTTTCATGTACGCAGAATGCTCGCGCCCGTGTTGAATTTGCCCGTCAAAAGAATCCGTGTGATTAAGCCCAGAATTGGTGGTGGATTCGGCGGTAAGCAAGAAGTGTTGATGGAAGATGTTCCAGCCCATTTGACGATTGCCACCAAACGACCCGTGATTTATGAATACACACGCGAAGAAGAATTTATCGCGGCAAGGTCAAGGCACCCAATGCGAATCAAGATGAAGACAGGCGTGAAGCGTGATGGAACTATCACAGCCAATGAAATGTATGCTCTATCTGATACTGGCGCGTATGGATGCCATGCATTGACCGTTACAGGTAACACTGGTCACAAGGCAATGGCTTTGTATGTTGGTGATGGTGAATATCGAAAAGCTCCAAACATTCGTTTTTATGCCGATGTGGTTTATACCAACACGCCGCCTGCCGGGGCGTTTCGCGGGTATGGCGTGCCGCAAGGATATTGGCCCCTTGATAGGCACATGGAAAAAATCGCCCGCGCTATGGGCTTTGACCCGATTGACTTTCGTTTGAAAAACACCATCCGCCCCGGTGAATATCACCCATTTTCAACCGCATGGAATGAAGGGCGCGAACCCCGTCCTGAAATTATTCATACCGTTGGTTTGGAGCAATGCGTGGCGCAAGGGCGCGCGGCGATTGCCTGGGATGATAAATACGGAAATGAAGAATGGAGAGCTGGACGGAAGACCGAAGACAGTAGACCGTCGACCGTCCACCGTCCATCGTCAGTTCGTAAAGGCATTGGTGTTTCGTTTGTGATGCAAGGAACTGCGATTCCATATTTGGATATGGGCGGCGCGTCTATCAAAATGAACGACGATGGTTCGTTCAATCTTTTGGTCGGCGCAACGGATTTGGGTACAGGGTCAGATACGGTCATTGCTCAAATGGCGGCGGAGGTGTTGGGCGTTCCGCTGGAAGATATGATTACCTATTCATCCGATACCGATTTTACGCCGTTTGACAAAGGCGCTTACGCCTCTTCGACTACTTATATATCTGGCACAGCCGCGGTGAAAGCCGCTCAAATTGTGGCAGAGCGAATTAAGATTCGCGCGGCGAGTATGCTCGGAATTCAAGAATCGGACTATGAAAGCATCAAGTTAGCAGATAGAAAAGCCATTGCGCCCGACGGTCGTTTTGTGACGCTGACCGATATTGCATTAGACACGTTGCATAAAAATAATCAAGAACAGATTATGGGCGTGGCAAGCTATGTATCGCCTGTGTCGCCTCCGCCGTTTGCGGCTCAATTTGCCGAAGTGACCGTAGATACCGAAACGGGCGAAGTGGTTGTAGATAAACTCGTCATGGCGGTTGATTCGGGTGTGATTGTGAATCCGTTAACCGCATCTGGTCAAATTGAAGGCGGCATGACTCAAGCCTTAGGATATGCAGTTTGCGAAGAAATGCGCTATGACGAAAAAGGCAACGCTTACGAAAGAGATTTAGACCGCTATCACATCTTCCGCTCCAATGAAATGCCCGATTTAGAAACTATCTTTGTAGAAACATTTGAACCGAGTCACCCATTCGGCGTGAAAGCCGTAGCCGAAATTCCGATGGATGGCGTCGCCCCTGCCGTTGGAAACGCCATTTTGGATGCAATTGGAGTGAATGTGGATGAAATCCCTGTTACGCCAGAAAGAGTGTGGCGGGCGATGAAGCGGAAGTGACAGAAACAACTTGAAGTTAAGAAAGATGCGAGAGGGCATGGGTCGCATCTTTTTTATTTCTCAAAGCCGCGCATCATTGCGATTATAATTTTGTCCAAAATCTATGCGCGATAAACTCTTTGAAGCCATTGTAGACCCTGTCGTTATTTTAGATAATCAAAACAATGTGATGGATGTGAATACAGCAATGCTGGTTTTGATGGAAAAAGAAGCCAGCGAAGTGATTGGCAAACCCGCTAAAACGGTGTTTGATAATTTTCCCATTCCGATTAAACTGTTTACGCATGTCACCTATGCCCGCACCGAAGCCTGTTTTGAATTTCGCAAAAAGCAAATTTATTACGAGTTAACCGTTTGGCCCCTATACGACACAGATAAAAAAATGATAGGGCGGATTTATATTTCGCACGATATTACCGCATTAAAAGAATTAGAAAACGAATTGCGGAAATTAAACGCAGAATTAGAAGATAGAGTGCAAGCCCGCACGCGAGAATTAGCCGAAACGTACGACACCACACTTGAGGGCTTTGCCCGCGCCTTAGAACTACGCGATAAAGAAACGGAAGGCCATTCGCGGCGCGTAACCGAAAATACATTAAAACTCGCCCAGCGACTTGGCATTCAAGGCGAGGCGTTAGAAGCGATAAGAAGCGGCTCAATTTTGCACGATATTGGAAAAATCAGCATACCAGACGAAATCTTATACAAAAAAGGCAAGTTGACAAAAAAAGAACGCGCCATTGTGCAAGAACACCCAGAAACGGCGTATAAACTTTTATCGCCGATACCGTTTTTAAGCAAAGCCCTTGAAATTCCATACTGTCACCACGAAAAATGGGACGGCACCGGTTACCCACGCGGCTTAAAAGGCAACGAAATTCCAGTATCAGCGCGCATCTTCGCCGTAGCCGATGTATGGGATGCGCTCAGTTACGACCGTCCTTACAACAAAGCCTGGCCCCGTAAAAAAATTATCAAATATTTTCAAGAGCAATCTGGCAAGCATTTTGACCCTTACATTGTCAAAACCTTTTTAGCGATGGTTGAAAAAGGCGAGATATAATCGTTAGTAACGAGATACAAGTTACGAGTTACCAAAACGGAGAAAGAAATTTAATGGCAGAAAGAATTTATGTTGTCGGTCATATCAACCCAGATACAGACTCAATCGCCTCGGCGTTAGGGTATGCGTGGTTGCTACGCGAACGAGATAAACTCGATACAATCGCCGCGCGCGCAGGGGCGCTAAACGCGCAAACCTCTTGGGTATTAAAAACATTAAACATTGAATCTCCATTTTTATTAACCGACGCGTCACCGCGCTTTGAGTCGGTAATGCAGCGCCTCGATAGCATTACGCCAACCTCGCAACTCGGCGCCGCGTGGACGCTCGCCAGCAAAACAGGCGGCATTGCGCCCGTCGTGAACGAAGACGGAAAACCGTTTGGCTTAATTAATGGGTTAAGCTTATTCAAATATTTTAGCGAGACGTTAGGTCCGCGACCGGGCGATACCACCGTGCGCGAGATGATGTCTGCCGAATGTAAAGACGCCGCAAATACCGAAGTTCCAAAATTTACAGCCAGCGCGCACATCCGCGATTCATTAAACAAAATTTTACGCAGCGAGTTTGACGATTACTGGGTTGTGGATGAAAACGGTTTGTATCTTGGCATTGCGCGCCAAAGAAATATTTTGAATCCGCCGCGCTTGAAAATTATTCTGGTTGACCATAACGAACCGCGTCAATCCATCAACGCGCTTGAAGAAGCCGAATTGCTCGAAATTCTTGACCATCATCGCTTAGGAAACCCATACACGCATCAACCGATTCGTTTTACGGTGGATGTAGTCGGCTCGACCTCTACGCTTGTGGCTGAGCAAACCGCGGATGCAGGGCTCTCCGCCCCGCCCGCGCTGGCAGGGGCGCTTCTTGCTGGGCTGTTATCAGATACTTTAATTTTGACTTCGCCCACCACCACGCCACGCGACCACGCCGCCGCAGAAAAACTAGCGCGCTGGGCGTTTGTCGGCGGAAGCCCGCTCAAAGGCGAAACGATTGAATCGTTTGGAAAAAACTTACTCGCGGCAGGCGCTGGGTTATCCAATCGTACGCCAGAAGAAATCGTCAGCACAGACATCAAAGCCTACGAAGCCGGCGGGTTCAAACTTGCCATTGCCCAAGCCGAAGTGACCGACTTAATGCAACTCTCTGAATATTTAGACGCAATCCACAAAGCCTTAGACGAACTACGCGATAAACGCGGTTTAGATTTTGCCATGCTCCTCGTCACAGACGTGGTGCGCGGCACAAGTAGGTTATTAATCTCATCAGACCATCCGCCCATTTTGAACGATTTGCCTTATCCCCCACTGCCTGACAACACCCGCGATGCGCCGGGCGTTGTATCAAGGAAGAAACAACTGTTGCCTGTGGTATTGGGATTGTTGGAAAAATAAATAGAAATTATCAAAATCCCGAAGGGACAACGTGGCTTTGAAAAATCTACGCCCTCCCTTCGGGGTTTGTTTTATTATGCAATTTCCCCTATAATCCTTTCACTCATGCTCTATAAATTTTATATAAAAAATTATGAACAACGATATTTACATAGCGTTATCAAAGATAAAAGAAGATAATCAACCTGCCGCGTTGTGCACAGTGACAAAAAGCGAAGGCTCTACGCCGCGCCATGTGGGCAGTAAAATGCTGGTGTATCCCGATGGACAATTTATCGGCACAGTCGGCGGCGGCGATTTAGAAAATAGAGTTATTAAAGCGGCTTTACAATCGCTAGAAAACGGCAAAGCGCAAACTTTGTTTTACGCCATGACAGACCCTTCGCGCGGCGACCCCGGCGTGTGCGGAGGGCAAGTAGAGGTATTTGTGGAACCTATTTTTCCTCCCCCAACTTTAGTGGTCATTGGCGCTGGGCATGTCGGCAAGGCGGTTGTGCATTTGGCAAAATGGTTGGGGTTTCGGGTGGCGGTGAGCGACGATAGAAAAGAATTTTGCAACCCTGAGGCAACGCCAGGCGCCGATGAGTACTACCCAGTGGAGATGGGCAAGTTAGCAGAGTCAATGAATATCACGAAACAAACTTATTTGGTGGTCACCAGCCGAGGCTCAGGCGTAGATGTGGCTGGGCTGCCAAGCTTACTTGAGTCTGAGGCGAAGTATATCGGCGTGATTGGGTCGAAGCGCAGATGGTCTGTCACGGCAAAAGCGTTGAAAGAAAAGGGAGTCAAAGAAGAATTAATCAATAAAGTTCGCTCGCCAATGGGCATTGAGTTACAAGCCGAAACGCCAGAAGAAATTGCAGTGAGCATTATGGCAGAAGTGTTGATGGCAAGAAACGGCGGGGATGGGAAAAGAATGAGCGAGTAAGAAGCGTTCAGCAGGCAGGGTGAAACGAAATGATTGCCATTGCGTAGAAGTAGGAGAAATGTCGCTTGACCCGCTTGTTAGATAGACTATAATTTGAACGTTGGTATTTCAAAAGGAGAAATTCTATGGCGAGAATTTTTGACGTAATTGAGTATGCAAACGAGATGAATGACGAAATCGTGCATCGCTTTCCAGAAGAAGGCATTGGCGATTTTCGCATCGGCTCACAAGTCATTGTACGCGAAAGCCAATGGGCGGTGTTTTATCGCGATGGGAACGCCTTGGATGTGTTCAAACCCGGCCGCCACACCATTGCCACCGCGAACATTCCCGTGTTAATTGATTGGATTGGCAAAGCCTTCAACGACCGCACGCCGTTTACCGCCGAAGTGTATTTTGTTTCGCGCAAAGAATTTGCGAACAAAAAATGGGGAACGCCGCAACCGATTATTGTGCGTAACCCGGGCATGGGTTTAGGCGTGGCATTGCTTCAGGGGTTTGGCACATATTCATTTCAAGTGAAAGACCCGCAACAATTCGTTACGCAAATTGTCGGCGTACAACATACCTATCGCACATCAGATATTGAAGACCGCATTCGCACGATGTTGCTTTCTAAATTACAAGATGTGCTGGGCGAAACTGCCGCCAAAAATTCTGTGCCAGAGATGATTGGCTTAACGGAAGAAATCGGCGCGGCTGTTCGCGCCAAAGCCAAAGACGATTTTGAAGCGATTGGCTTAACCCTAAAGACGTTTTATATTGGCAATCTTAAACCGAGCGAAAAATCGGCTCAAGAACTACGGGATATGGGTATGCTCGACATGGCGACTTACACCCAACTGCAAGCCGCAGACGCAATGCGCGACGCCGCGCAAAATGAAGGCGGCGGCGCCGGGCTTACCGCTGGAATCGGCGCTGGCATGGGCATTGGCAATATTATGGGGCAAGCCTTGCAAGGCGGCTACCAAGGACCTGGAGCCGCTGCCGCTGGCGGCGCAAAAATGCCCGATGTGATGACTCCCGCCGAAGCCGCTCAATTTATGAAGGTAACCGAAGACGATATTATGGAAGCGATTAAAGAAGGCAGTTTGAAAGCCAAAAAAGTCGGCAAGGCATATCGCATTAGCAAGGCAAATTTAGAAGAGTTTATGAATAGTTAGGTTTTAGAGAATAGAGAATAGAAAATAGAAAATAGAGAATAGAGAATAGTAAAAAGAGAATAGTAAAAAGACTTTCCTAATACGAAAGTCTTTTTGTTTGGAAGATTGAAGACTTGCAAGTTTTATAACCTTCAATCTTTTTAATTTTTAGACTTTGCTTCTAATTTCGAAATAATTTCTGGAACTGCATTGATGACATCGCTCGCCAATACAGAAGCAGTTGTGCCAAGTTTTTCCGCCGCGAGTAAACCTGCTTTTCCGTGCATATATGCGCCTGCAATCGCCGCGTCATACGGATGAAGTCCTTGAGCCAGTAAACCTGTAATTAAACCCGCAAGTACATCGCCTGTGCCAGCCCGCGCGAGAGCAGGCGTGGCAACGGGAATAATCGTCAGGCGTTCATCAGGCGAGGCAATGACTGTGAACGCGCCTTTCAAAACAACAATACAATTCCATTCTTTGGCGTATTTCTTTGCAACTTCTTCGCGATTCGATTGAATCTCTTCTTTTGATAATCCAGTCAAAACAGCCATTTCGCCAAGATGAGGAGTGAGAATCGCCCTTAGCCCTAACCCCTCTCCCAAGAACGAGAGAGGGGAACTTAAGTGACGCAATCCATCTGCATCAATCACCATTGGAATTTTTATTGAAGGTAAAAGTTTTTGAACAAATTGTTTTGTCGTTGCTTTATTTCCTAAACCGCAGCCAATCAAAATAGATGTTGCTCTGCTTAAATTATTTAATACAACATCACTTGCAGATTCTGAAATAAATCCATACTCATGCGGAAGTAAAACCCAAGTCGCTTCGGGCAAGCGACCCGCTAATGCAGAATGCAAAGGTTCTGGCACAGCCATAGTCACCAAACCTGCGCCCGCGCGATACGCCGCAGTCCCAGCCAATAATGCCGCGCCTGTGTAAGATATTGACCCCGCTACAACAAAAGCCGTACCAAATATCCCCTTGTGTGAGGCGAGCGTGCGCTTAGGTAACAATGCAGAAATCATTTCATCGTCAGCGACATCAATTTTTATTTCATTCAACATTTCATTTGATAAGCCAATGTCAACCAATTGCAAATCGCCCACTTTTTCAAATGCGGGTAATTTCAGTAAACCGCGTTTCACAGCCGCCATCGTGACCGTGAGATTCGCAGGAATCGTTTCGTCTGCCGTTTTGCCTGTATCGCAATCAACGCCAGAGGGGCAATCTACCGCGATGACAAATTTTGGTTTGAGATTTTTTATTTTTTCAAGGACTTCGCTCGCCTCTTTCCTAAGGGGAAGTTTGATTCCCGTACCCAGCAGTCCATCCAGCGTGACGTCTGATTCTTGGAAAGCAGAAAGCGGAAAGGAACTATTTTCGTATTGAATTATCTTTCCATTAACTTGTAAATAGTTTTGAATTAATTCATCGTCTTTTCGTTTGACCAAATACGCGCTTGTTTCCCAACCATTTTGCTGAAGCCAAGTTAATGCCACAAGCGTATCGCCGCCGTTATTTCCAGAACCGACAATGCCGATAACTTTCTTCCACTTTTTTTGTTGACCAATTCTATACACAATGTTCGCAAGCCCAATGCCTGCATTTTGCATCATCTGAGCGTAAGAAAGCCCGCTGGCATCGGCTTGTTTTTCAAGCGCAATCATTTGAGAAACGGTTACAAGCTTCATAAACGCTTTCAGCAAAACAAAGTTTGAAAATTAAAATTTTGCTTTGTTACTTAATCTCAGTTAGGGTAGGGTCGCAAAAACTTGGCGCTTCGGTTAAGAACGGCGAAAAAGTGACGTTGGTCTTTCCAACACTCTCGCCTATTCCAGGTCCTCTGCCAGACGGTCCGCTAGGGTGTCCCCAATAGTTACCGTCTGCCATTGCCGCACTGGCGTGAATGCCGCTCGTCCAATTAGGTTCTAGAGGGTCATGCGTGGCGTTATTTGCAAAACAATTATTATGAATTTGTATATCTTCGTTGAACTCGACATAAATTCCGCTGGGGTGCGCCTCCAGCGTAGATTGAAAGCCCGGAATACTGGTGAACATATCGGAAACAATGGGCGCTTCTTGGATTTGTTGAAGGGCAGAATCTTCTTCGGGGTCTATCCCGGCGAGGATGGGGTTAACAACGCCCACTGCGCCGCCGTTATGCGGGGCTTCATTTTGATAAAACTGACTTTCTGTAATAGTAAGATTAACATGATTGGCAAACAACCCGCCGCCCCAATTCCCATTGCCGTTCCCAGTGACGCGGTTCTTGATAAAAAATCCATCTTGAATGGCAATCGTTGCGAAGTAAGCATATAACCCGCCGCCATTGCCATCTGATTCGTTGCCTTCAAAATGAGAAGACTGAATCAAAGAACGAGACGAATCAATAAACAACGCGCCGCCATTGCCTGTGGTGGTATTATTGATAAATGTACTATTGGTAATATCAATTCTGCCGAGCGTGAAATAAATTGCGCCGCCGTTATCAGAATGATTATTAATGAAATGCGCGTTATCTAAAGTTATAGAAGCGTTCATTGAGTAAATTGCGCCGCCCCAATCGTTTTGAACGTCTCCATTTTTCATTGTAATATTATTCATCGTCAAGGTTGAATTAACCATTAATTCAAAAAAGCGGAAAGGCTCGGCGTTTTCATCGCGAGTCAATACAGCGCCATTACCGTGAATTGTGACTGGGTAAACAATCGGAGGAAGCGCAGCGCCAACATTTGTAACGCTAATTAACCACTCATAAATTGGGGGCGATGCGTCAACTTGCGTAAAAACATATTCACCGGGCATTAGCTCAATTACGCTTTCGCCAAGCGCCCCTGTGTTACATGAATCAAATTGCTTGCCTGTGTTCGCCGCCATAATCGCTTCGGCAAACGAGCATTTTCCATTTTGCACAAAGGGATATACTTCTTGCTCAAGCGTATCTACATAAATAACGTTGGCGGGAGAGGAGGTTGAAGTTGGCGTAACCAGTTCGCCCGTAGGAACTGAAGCGATTTGCGTCGCCGCCTCTTCCGTCGGGGAGTTTGATTCTGCTGGGGCGCCGACATCCCCCCCTACACAGGCAAGCGTGGTCATCAATATTACGGTGCAAAAAACAATAAGCGGGCGCATGAAATCTCCAATTTTTTATTTGATTATACGTTAACTCGCCAGCGTTTATATTTTATTCTTCGGCTAAGATGCGGCTAGTTTTTATGCTCGCATTAAAAAGTGACAAAGTATAAAAATAAGGAAAATTTATCTTCTCTTATTTTCGCTAGATACAGAAATGAGCGTTTATTAATATATCGCTTGACAATATATCGTATCTCGATATAAAATTCCCTTATGAATACGCAACTATCACAATCAGAGTTTTACATTCTACTTTCGTTGGCGATTAAGAGCAGGCACGGATACGAGATTATGAAACAAGTGGAAGAAGATTCGGGGGAGAAAGTTTTACTTGGACCTGGCACGCTATACGGCGCAATTAAGCGAATGCTTGAAGCAAAACTCATTAAAGAAATAAGCGGAGACAACCCACGACGCAAATACTATGCGTTAACCGATCAAGGGCGAGCCGCCCTTTCTGGCGAATTACAACGCTATCGCAATGCAGTGGAGTTAGCAAAACGCGCCAATGTTTTCAAAGATTTAGGAATATCGGAATTGAAAATATAAATATGAGCAAAACGATTATTCATCAATCGGAACGGTTTTACAATTTCCTTCTACAGTTTTACCCTGAACGTTACAGGCAAGAGTTTGCGGAAGAAATGAAATTTGTATTTTCGGAGCTAGTACAAGAAGCATACGCGAAACAAGGCGGCAGGGGAATTATCGCCCTGTGGTTTTGGACGATGATTGACACATGTAAAAGTTTGGTCATTCAACATATTGAAAATCAAAAAGGAAATAATTTCATGAATAAGCATAATGACTTTTTAATGAGCGACAAAATATTTGTGTGGGTTGCGCTTGGGACAATTCTGCTTTTGACGATACCCCTCGTTGGAATGTCGGTTTCGGATGGTTGGAAATGGGGAATCATAGATTTTGTTTTTATGGGCGGGTTGATTTTCGGCATAGGCTCTACCTTTGTGCTGGTTGCTAGACAAATGAACAATCTCTTTTATCGCCTTGCGGTTGGGCTTGCGGGCGTGGCGGGTTTCTTGCTGGTGTGGATTAATGTCGCCGTTGAAATTATCGGCGACGATAACCCCGCCAATTTGATGTATTTAGGCGTTTTAGCCGTAGCATGTGTAGGCGCAATTCTGGCGCGCTTCAAAGCGGCTGGGATGTATCGCGCCATGCTGGCTACCACTGCCGCTCATACAATTGTGGCTATGATTGCGTTTATTTTCTTCCCTACCGCCTCGCCAGGTCAATTTGGGATATTAGCCCTCAATGCGTTTTTTATTTTGTTATGGCTAAGCTCGGGGTTGTTGTTTCGGAATGCGAGTTCATCTGATAGGAATGTAAGCGCATAAATAATAAGGGCACAAAAAGACCCAGCCATGAGGAGGCTGGGTCTTTTTGATTAACCGCGGCTAGCCTTTTGTACTTAAAAACTTGCCCACAAGAGAGCCAAGCCATGTAAATATTCCCCAAGGGATTTGCGGAAAGATTAACGCGCCGATAAAGCCAAGCAAACCGCCGCCAAGCATGAGAATCATCGCCACTGGGGTTGCGGAGGCGAAAGCAATCATCACTGCCCACCAGCCTTTGGTTGTTTCTTGGCGGTTGAGGAAGAAAATCAAAATCAAGCCGCCAAGCGCGCCTGCAAGGAAAAATATTAGATAATCTATGAGGCTGGCAAATGGATTGAATTCGCCAAAGCGTATGTAATAAGCGAGCGTTTGCCAAATGATTGAAATTACGCCAACCACGCCCGACCAATAGAACGCTACTTTACGCATTTTACATTCTCCAAAAATAATTTTCAAAACCTCGCAGAATTTGATTTGCGCTAACACTCGCTATATCCGCAAGCATAGCACTTGCGGCAGCCCTCTTCGTTGATGACGGCGGCTTCGCCGCATTCGGGGCAAATGTCGCCAATTTTCATTTTTTCTGAAGACGCTTGGCTATGATGGTTTCCATTGCCGTTTGTTTTCACTTCTTCAATCACCATGCCGTCTTTTTCATGTAGGTATTGGTCTAACACTTGACCGATGCCGTCAGGTAAAGAGCGCACGCGGTTTGGACCAAAGCCCAGCGAGCGCCCGCCGCCAATGCCAGTGAGTTGCACCACGATTTCGCGCATTCTATCTAATGGGGCGACGGGTGAAGCCATGCGCAAGATATATGAAATTAAGCGCCCAATCGCTTCGGAGACGGCGGCAATTTCGGAGCCTGCTTTGGCGGTGTTGACGAATGTTTCAAAGGGTTGTCCGCCGCCGTTTTCGTTGATGGTGATAAAGGTTTTGCCCACCGGCGTTTCGATGTTGTAGGTTTTGCCGGTGAGGGCTTTGGGGCGCGGTTTTTTAGAATCATGCCAAATGGTAGGCGCGGCTGACGCGGCAGAATCCGCTTGACCCGAAGAGGGAGGCGTTTGTTTTTTCTCTGCCGTGGCTTTTGTTTCTAGCACCACTTTGTCGCGCGAGCCGGTCACATATACGGTGATTCCTTTGCAGCCTAATTCCCAAGCCATCATGTAGGCTTTGGCAACGTCTTCTTCGGTGGCGGTTTCGGGGAAGTTGACCGTTTTGGAAAGCGAGTTATCTACAAAGGCTTGTAACGCGCCTTGCATGCGCACATGCTCTTCGGCGGTGATGTCGGCGGAGACGACAAACGTATCGCGGATGTGTTGCGGGAGTTCTGCGATGTTTTGGCATGTGCCTTCGTTCATCACTTGCTCTACAATTTCTTGGCGTTTCTCTTCGCCAAGCCCTAAGTTCTTTAACGCTTGGTCAAAGCGCGGGCTGGCGTAAGTAAGTTTTAAGTCTTTACCGTTATCGTTGACGTGACGAATATACGCTAAGGCGAAGACGGGTTCGCAGCCGTAGCCTTCGCAACCTGCTACGGTTGCGATGGTGCCTGTGGGCGCGACTGTGGTTTGAGCGGCGTTGCGAATGCCATGCTTTTTGATTCCATCCACCACCGTTTCCCATTGGATGCGGGGTCTGTTCCAGTTATTTTGGTAGTTAACCAAACTCTTCGGCGCTTGCCATTTCATTTTGTTCTTATCGTAAATAGAGCCTTCGATGGCGGGGAATGCGCCGCGTTCTTTGGCAAGTTCGACGCTGGTAAGCATACAGTGATAGCGCACAAATTCCATCACTTGCGCGCCAAATTCTTGTCCTTCTTTTGAGCCGTATCGCACGCCGACGTGGTACATTAAGTCGGCAAGCCCCATAATGCCTAACCCAATGCGGCGGGCGCGATGCGCGGCTTCTTTCAGTTGCGGCACGGCTGGCACATAGGCGTTTGCTTCAACCACATCGTCTAAAAATCTTGTTGCGGTTACAACGCTTTGGCGCAGTAATTCCCAATCTACCGTTCCGTTGGGTCCGCAGTGTTCGTTTAGGTTTACAGAGCCTAAACAGCAGTTTTCGTATGGTCCGAGCCATTGTTCGCCGCATGGATTTGTCGCTTCTAATGGATATAAATGCGGCACAGGGTTACTGCGATTTGCCGCGTCTAAGAACAAGACGCCCGGTTCGCCGTTGTGATGCGCCTGCTTGACGATTTTATTAAATAATTCTCTTGCGTTGACCGTTTTATAGGTATTGATTTTGATTCCAGCGGCTTCGGCTTGTTCGAGCGTGCCGGAGAATCCTTTTTGCTTCATTTCAGTTAAATCGGGGAAGCGCAGCGCCCATTCTTTGTTTTCTTTAACCGCTTGCATAAACGCATCGGTAATGCCGACCGAAATATTAAAGTTGGTAATTTGGTTTTCGTTAATTTTACAAGTAATAAAACTTTCTACGTCGGGATGGTCAACCCGCAAGACTGCCATATTGGCGCCGCGCCGCGTTCCGCCTTGGGCAATTTCGCCAAAGGCATGGTCATAGACTCGTAAAAAGCCCACCGGTCCCGTTGCATTGCCAGCCGAGGTTTGCACCATAGCGCCGGCCGGGCGTAAACGTGAAAACGAAAAGCCGTTTCCGCCGCCTGTCTGCTGAATCAAAGCGGCATCGCGTAAGGTTTGGAAGATACCGGCGGGGTGTCTGCCCATGTCATCTACAATAGGCAATACAAAACATGCCGCTAATTGCCCTAGCGGAGTGCCTGCGCCAGTAAAAGTTGGAGAGTTTGGAAAAAACTTTTTGCTAGAAAGTAAGTGATAATACTCAACGGTTCGCTTCTGAACGTCGTCGTTCCATTGTTCTTCCACTTTGGCGACATGATACGCCACGCGCCAAAACATTTCTTCGACCGTTTCGGCAGGTTTGCCGTCGTCGCCTCGGCGGACGTAACGCTTCATCAACACCTGACGGGCGTTATCGGTCAGGTGCGCTTTGGGCAAGCCTTTTGGCATGGGCGGCGTGGGCAATAAACCGTTTTTCACAACTTTGGTTTCATCAGCAGATTTTGTAACCATGTGGATACTCTCCTATAAAATTTAGTTTCTTTCTTTATGTCATTTTGAACATTACGAAAAGGCTCAAAACGACATTATTAACTTAATAAACATAAAGGCAAAGACACTCCCCCTTTTTACAGGGGGCGACTTTGCCTTTATTAGTCTTCTAGTAATTGGTCAATTTCGGTGCGGATGGATTTCAAATCATCCAAACCTAAATACACAATGGCATAGCGAACGTAAGCAATTTGGTCAACCTCTTTTAGGGTTTGCATAACCAAATCGCCAACGACGCGCGAGGAAACTTCAGCCTTACCCATTTTTTGCAATTGTGCCTCAACCTGACCAATCATTCTTTCAATATCTGCCGCGGAGACGGGGCGCTTGGCGCATGAAATGCGTATGCCTCTTGCTAGTTTCTCGCGGTCAAATTCTTCGCGTGTGCCGTCTTGCTTAATCAACAACGGCACAGCCAAAATAGGGCGTTCATAACTGCTAAATCGCTGACGACACTTTAAGCACTCGCGTCGGCGGCGAATTCCGCCCTGGCTGTCGTGAGAAGTATCCAAAACTTTTGAGTCGTGGTGTTTACAATACGGACATCGCATCCGAAAATAGGCTCCATTGTTAGAACAAATGTATCAGCCAGATATGGGCGTTACAGCGCTACATCCCCGTATATATGGCTAAAGTGTTCGGCATTTTAGCGCCATAGCAAATCGTTGGCAAGTGTTTTCAATCTTAAAATTTCATGACAAAAGTCCTACTTCCCCCTTGACTTATAATTGATTCTGTTTCAGCAATTTTTATTCAATCTGTGAAAGGGTGCGTCGCGCCTTAGCAAAATAATTACATCCTAAATTTATAAAGCGCGACACGCTTCGTGTTATAACGATTTCAAAAACTCCATCACATGCGGATTCAATTTCTTAGGGTGGCATTGATGCGGCACATGCCCGCATAAATGAAATGAATGCACACCGCGAACGTTTGGCAGTAACTTCGCTAAATTTAGAAACGATTTGGCGCTTAATGTTTGGTCGCGGGCGCCATATAAGATGAGAGTCGGGTGTGGGAGCGCCGCCAAATTTGAGGTCAGGCTAGGAAGCGTGCGAGGGATGTTGTAAATACCTGCTGAAGCGCGGGTATAGTCTAACGCGGTTTGGTATCGAATATGTTCCGGCAATATATGCATTTCACGATGCCCAATATAAAAATTGAAACTGCTTACGTCTATAAAAAACCGAAAGAGGCGATAGGGCGTGAATTCAATAAAATTTGTTTTTAGCAACGGCGTTTTGAAAAACATGCGAATTGCCGATGAAAGTTGACGCACGTCGTAAAACGGGTTGATTAAGATGAGAGACGAAATTTTTTGCGGGTGGTCATAAGCGTATTGTAAACATAACGCTCCGCCAAGCGAATGCCCAATTAATGGAAAGGGTTGCGCGATGCGCAGAGAGTCAACCCAGTTTGCGAAATTGTCGTACACATTTTGAAATGTGTATTGCGTAAAGTCGCTTGGCTTTTCGCTTTCGCCATGACCTAATAAATCGAGCGCGTAACTTTTATAGCCTGCGCTGGTTAATTCGGGCAATAAATCGTCCCAATCGTGCAATGATGCGGCAAGACCATGCACCAATACAATAGGGTTGCCTTCGCCTTGCGTTACATAATTTACTTTTTGGTTGTTGCGCAACGTCATGCTTTGATACATGATGTTATTTGTTTTTAGTTCCATCTTCTACTCAATCGTAAGGGCGACCCGTCAGGATGATTCAGACGCATTCATTTCTATGGAGGGTCGCCCCCTACATTTATATGATTTTACTCACTTGCTATTTCTTTTCCGTATCGCTTTGCTAGTTCTCTTCTTAATACTTTGCCAATAAAGGTGCGCGGAAATTCATCCATAAATATTACAAAGCGCGGAACGAGGTGCGGGGGTAGCCTGCGTTTGCAATAAGCGATTACCGATTCGGCGCTGGGTTTTTCTCGCCCGCCAATGATAAAGGCAAACGGTTTGCCTGCCACCGCCACTACCGCCACTTCTTTAATTTGCGGAATTTCGTAAATCACTTCTTCTACATCGCGCGGGAAGGCAGGTTCTTTGCCGCCTTTTTCTGGGTACCACATATCGGCTTTGCGCGCGATGATTCGGCAGAAGCCTTCTTCGTCCATTTGCGCCACGTCGCCTGTTAATAGCCAGCCGTCGCTTGTGAGGACTTGTTTTGTGGCTTCGTCGTTTTTCCAATATCCCATCATCACTTGTGGACCGCGAACGGCAAGTTCGCCGATTTGCCCAGGCTCCACCTCTTTGCTGCTAGTTTTCAAATCTACAATGACGGCTTCGGTGGAAGGCAATGGCACGCCAATACTGCCAATTCTGCGATTCTTGTCTAAGGGGTTGGCATGAGTGACGGGAGACGCTTCGGTTAATCCATATCCTTCCACCAATTTGCCTTTGGTCAATTTTTCAAAGGCTTCTTGCACTTCAACAGGCAAAGGCGCCGAACCGCTAATGCAAGCCTTGATAGATTGAATGCCATATTTTCTTACGCCTTTGAAGTTATTAATGGCTACATACATATTGGGCGAGCCGGGAAAAATAGTCGGCTTATATTTTTTGATGGTTTTCAACACATCTAAGATTTGGAATTGCGGTTTCAAAATCATAGAAGCGCCAATGGACACTGGCACATTCAATGCGGTCGTGAGACCATAACTATGGAAGAAGGGCACCACGCATAAAAATCTTTCTTTGCCTTCAATGGCGGTTGGCAACCAATGCCGAGTTTGCAAAGCGTTTGCCACTAGGTTTCGATGCGATAACATGACGCCTTTGGATTGCCCCGTTGTGCCGCCGGTGTAAATAATCACGGCTAAATCTTCTGGGGCAACTTCTACGGTTGGAGATTTTTTATCTTGCCCGCCAAGCCAGCGCCGCCATAATAACGCGTTGGATAATTTGAAATCGCGGTTGCGCCAATACGAAATTAGGCGAATTGGCAGAGGTAAATAATCGGCGGTGTCGGTTAATACAATGTGCGGCACATGAGTCGCGTCTTTAATTTGTTTGGCTAACCCCGCCCACATCGAAAGCGTCACCAATACGCTTGCGTCTGTTTCTTTGATTTGGCGGATTAATTCTTCTGGCTCAGTCACAGGCGGAGTTAAAACCGCTACTGCGCCCGCTTTCATAGCGCCATAAAAAGCCACAATCATTTGCGGAATGTTTGGCAATAACAAAACGACACGCGCGCCTTTACCAACCCCTTGCGCTAACAAAGCATTCGCAAATTTATTGACTTCATAATTCAAATTTCGATAAGTGATTTTTTTTCCTTCAAAATAAACCGCCGTATTGTTTGGAAATCTTCTCACTGCTGAGCGCAATAAATGATTGACGGGAATACGCGGCACATCCACTGTATATGGCACGCCTTCTTGATATTCATTCAACCAAACGCGCCGGCGTCTTAATTCATCGC
Organism: Anaerolineales bacterium; assembly: GCA_034434495.1. GTDB lineage: Bacteria > Chloroflexota > Anaerolineae > Anaerolineales > Villigracilaceae > Villigracilis. Next base: position 333,501 of record DAOTZE010000001.1, on the reverse strand, counting down.
GCTGGGTTTTAGGAACAATGAAAGATTTATCGCGCCATGATTTTTTTGGTTCGCCCTTGAGGAAACTTGCAATCGCCCTATCAACCGCTTCGCGCCTCTCTAACATAACCATGTGGCCTGATACGCGCACGTCCACATCTTCTGCGCCCGGAATGGATTTGGCTACTTTTTCAAACAATGGTCTATCGAAAACAAAATCACGATGCCCGCGAATCACCATCGTTGGCACGGTGAGTTTGGCGAACTTCTCCCACCCAACCCAGGTGGATAAATTCTGACGGTAATATTCTTTAAGCGCATGAGGCGGCGCATGTAACCACGACTTTGTAAATGGGCTAATTAACCTAAGCAAGGCGCTGGGTAAGTTCAATCCTAATCGTAAAAGCGGGCTTAGGCGAAATTCGCCAGCGGTAGCAATCAAAATTAATTTTTCAATATGCTCTGGATGTTTCAGCGCGTATTCAGTGACAATTGCCCCGCCAAACGAATGCCCAACCAAAACAAACGGTAAGGAAACTTTCAACTGTGTAAGCGCAATCTCCACGTCTTGTACGATGCGCGGCATGTCGTATCCAATAGAAGGTTTGTCGGAGAGTCCATGCCCGCGAATATCCAATGCAATGACGCGATTATCCATTGCAAACTTTTGCATTTGGTATTGCCACTGTTCCGCCTTGCCGCCAAAACCGTGAATAAAAACGATAGTGCGCTTGGGGCTTTCGGGCGAAACATCAATGGCAGAGAGACGGACAAGAGGATTGGAGGAAATGCGGATTTCGTGACGGTACAGGTCGAGGTCTATATCCATAATCGAATAATAGTTTACAAGAGTTAACACGCACTGTCAATTTTGATTTTGGCTTTTGACAAATCCCCTCCACCCTGCTATACTCAAGAAAGTTAAGTTGACTTTCCCTGCTGAACAATCAGCAGTTTTGTTTGAGAACTATCGAGTTAGCCCCTACCGATTCCTTCGCGAGCAAGTCAGCGGAGGTTTTTTTGTTTGTGGGAAAATTAAATAAAGGTTTTCACCGCAAACAAGTTAATTTTTAGACAAGAAAGCAATGCCAGCGTTTGATTATGTCTATAAATGAAACATTTAGGGTATTTTACTTTAACTCTTAACCGCAGAAGCGGTGTTTATAAAAATTTTATTTTAGCGAGGTTTATACAAACTATATGAGTAAGAAAAATAAATTAAAAATTATCCCGCTCGGGGGCTTGGGCGAAGTGGGAAAAAACATGATGGCGTATGAGTTCGCAGGCGAAATCATGGTTGTGGACGCGGGCATTATGTTCCCGAAAAATGACATGCTGGGCGTTGATTACATCATCCCAGATTATGAGTACTTAAAGAAAAAAGCGGGGCAAGTGCGCGCGCTGGTCATTACACACGGTCACGAAGACCATATTGGCGCCATACAACACTTTCTCGAAGATTTTCCCGTCCCAATTTATGCCACGCCATTAACGCGCGGCTTAATTGAAGGAAAGTTATTAAGAAACGGTTCAAAAGCGAAGGCTCAATTCAAAACCGTGCAAGCGGGAGAAAAATCGAAGATTGGTTCGTTTACGGTTGAATATTTTCACGTCAGCCATTCGATTCCAGACGCGGTTGGGCTTGGCATCACCACCCCGGCGGGTCTGGTTGTGCACATGAGCGATTTCAAATTTGACCACACGCCAGTGGACGGCTGGACAACCGATTTTGCAAAACTCGCCGAGTTTGCCACACGCGGCGTAGATTTGTTGCTCTCCGATTCAACCAACGCCGAAAGACCAGGCTGGACGCCGTCCGAATCGGTGATTGGTCCCGCATTTGATAAAGTCTTTGCAGAAGCGCAAGGGCGCGTTATTGTCGCCACCTTTGCTTCATTAATTTCCCGCGTGCAACAAGTGGCAGACGCCGCCGCCAAACACGGAAGAAAAATGGCGCTGGCTGGAACCAGTATGATTGACAACGTGAAAGTTGCGCGAAAAATGGGGTATCTTAATATCCCTGACGAATTACTTATCCCCATTGACCAAGCGCTCAAAATGCAAGACCACAAAGTCGTCATCATGGGCACAGGCTCGCAAGGCGAACCTTCCTCTATTGTTGGGCGTTTATCGGCTGGCACGAACCGTCAATTTGATTTGAAAGCCGGCGATACGGTTGTATTATCGTCGCACCCCATTCCGGGCAACGAAGAAACGATTAGCAAAACAATCAACCGCCTGTTACGCAGAGGCGCAAAAGTGATACACGACGGCATTGCGCCGATTCATGTATCGGGGCACGCCGCGCAAGAAGAGCAAAAACTGTTAATCAACATTGTGAAACCCAAACATTTTATGCCCATTCACGGCGAATTACGCCAACTCGTGCGCCATGCCGAGCTCGCCGAGCAATTAGGCATTCCAAAAGAAAATATCGTCGTCGTTGAAAACGGTCAGGTGGTGGAATTGGTAGGCAATAAAATTTTATTGGGCGAAAGAATCCCCGGCGATTATGTATTTGTCACTGGAGAATCCATCGGCGATATTGACCACGGCGTGATGAGAGAACGCAGCCAACTAGCGCGCAACGGCATTATGCTTATTGATATCAGCCTAGATAAACTCACCGGGCGTTTGCTGCACGAACCAGAAATTATTACGCGCGGTTTTGTTTCGCCAGAAGACGCTGAAACATTAATCCCTGAGGTGCAAGAACTAGTGAATAACCTTGTGCATGACGACGGCTTTGACGACGAAAAAGATATTATCAACGCCGTCAAAAGTTATTTACACCAACAAACCAAACGCCGCCCAATGATTTTCGTAACGCTCAGTAAATCTTAAATTAAAGCGACAGTCGCCTTTTTAAGGCGGCTGTCATTTTTTAATCATCTTTGCAATCTGTCTATCAATTTTCCCCATCGGATAATTTTCTAAATCAGAAATATTTACCCATTTCAATTTTTTATTTTTTGGAATGGAAATTAAATCGCATTGATAAACATGCGCCCTAACTTTGAAATGAGTATAAGCATGATTGACCAAACCCATCGCCTCTTTTTTCTTAACGTGTATCTTGGTCTGCGTTTTTAGGCTTTTGACTAACGCCCCATCCTTTACGCCGCCAATTTTGCTCTTGTCGCCGTCCTCGGCAAACGTGCCAATTCGCGCATTTGGAAACTCCCACATATTCCCCAACAACCCATCGGTAGGTCTTTGGCTTAGCAAAACTTTACCGTTTTTTATAATCACTGCGGCGGCTTGAATATAATGCGGCGATTGTTTTTTGGGCTTTAAGATGGGGCGCAATTCTTGCGTGCCGTTTTTTCGGGCTTCGCAAATTTCCATTAATGGGCATAACAAACAGCGCGGTTTTTTTGGTAAACAAACGGTCGCGCCTAAGTCCATCAAGGCTTGGTTATAGTCGCCGGCTTTGCCGTTGGGCAAATTATCTCTTGCCAAGCCCCACAATATTTTTTCGCCTGCCGGCGAATCGGCGAATTCCTTTACGTCGAACGCTCTTGAAAATACGCGGCGAAGATTTCCGTCTAAAGTTGCCTCATTCATGCCAAACGCCATAGAAGCAATTGCGCCAACGGTATATTTTCCAATGCCTGGCAGGCTTTGTAAATCGCTTAAATTATGAGGCAACTCGCCATTAAACTTTTCAACGACAATTTTCGCGGCTTTGTGTAAATTTCTGGCGCGGCTGTAATACCCAAGCCCTTCCCATGCGTTCAAAACGTCTTGTTCGTCTGCCTGCGCCAATTTTTTTACGGTGGGAAACAACTTCATCCATCTTTGAAAATATGGGATGACCGTCTCTACTCTTGTTTGTTGAAGCATAATTTCAGAAACCCACACAGCGTATGGGTCTGGGTGATCTCTCCACGGAAGAGTGCGCTTATGGTTAGCGTACCAGTTTAATAGTCTAGTAGAGAAGCGCATGGGCGATATTCAGGAATCAGTTACAGGGAGTTAATAATGAATCGCTCTTGAAAGTTTGGTAATTAAAATGAACAATGCGGGCATAAAAAGCGCCGTCGAACTGACAGGCAAGCACAATCACATCTGCACCTTGCTTAAACTCTAAAATCTCGCGGGTAGGAAAAATGAAATTGTAGCTACGTTCGTTGATCACGACAAAACCGATTCGCGCAAAATCTCGAACGGCATAGGCAGGCCATGGATTTGTGGAAGAAAGCCCCTCATTGCGCCGATAAAAGCGCGGGTACAACATACGCCCTTCCATTAAGAAAGCGTTTGGCTGGGCAAGGAAAGATTGAATTTCGGCGGCGGTATATCCATCGTTTTCTAATTTGGCAATTAATTCACTTTGCGAAGCGACATAACGCGGCGCGGCAATTCCTTTTGCCAGCCAAGGGGTTGAGCCAATGAGCATAAACGCCAAAAGAATAAAAATATATTGGGGGCGAAATTCGCGGAAAGTAATATGATGTTTATTAATAGGCTGGTCGGTTAAATTTACATGCGGCTTGCCAAATAAAGAAGCAAAGAGAGAGAACAGTTCAACAAAGCCAAGGGCAAAATAAAAATAAAGCGCCCAATCGGCAGGCAGGTTGTAACGCCAACTGGAAAAACGAGCGATGCCGTTTGATAAAGCGTAACCGAGATTAAAAGCAAGCGGTATGAACCCAAGCCAGCCGAGTTTTTTCCATGCGGCGCCGAAGCCAACAGCAATGACCAACAAATAAAACAGCAAGAGGATTAAGTTGTACCATTCTAGCGAGCCGTCCCATTCCATCCAATATAAATTCAGCGGTTCTTGTAAGCCGTTAAACGGTTTGATTAAAGGTAACGCCAGCAAGCCGCCAATTTCCGTATTCAAGAAATGAGAGGCGATAAAATTGGCGACAAAGGCGGGGTTTTCTAACGTAAAGGAAAGGATTCGCCCGCCCACGCTATCGGTTTTAGGGTTAAATTGACTAAGGTCTAAATTCCCTGTAAAAGAATATTGGCTGTAAATCACCGCCACTTGATTGGGGTCGTCAAAAGAAAATTGACCTGAAACCGTGTAATTATGGGTAAGCCACGGAATTACGGAGGCAAGCATACCGATTACAAAAATAAAGCCCGTTTTTACCCATTCTGCCCATTTGAATTGCAACGCAAATAAAATCAATAAAAATAAAATGGGCAAGGTAATGGTAGATTGGGTGCGAAACAATAACATTAAGCCAAAGGCGCCGCCCGCAACCCATGTATTGCGAAAGTTTCTGTTTTCAAGCCACCAAATTAAGATAAGACACATAACGACGATGGCTAAGGCGGTGGGTAAATCGGTTGTGAATATTTTTGAGTTGGCAACCCGCGTGTTAGAGGCAATCCATAAACTATTGTATTCGCGGAAAATAGCGAATAGCGCCGCAGTTACGCCTGCGGCGGGAGAGTGGAGTTTTTTTCCAAGCAGGTATAAAGCCACAGGGAATAAAGCGATTACGCAAGAATGCGCGTTTATGATTATGGCATAGTCTTGGTCAAAAAAGAAATGCAAAATCGCCAAAAAGGTTACATACAAAGGTCTGGGTGGGATGCCGCCAAAATAGTCAGCGCCGATGAGCAAACTCTGCGCCCATGAATCATATAAGCCCGCGTCGGAATAAGGTAAGGGAAGGTTAATAGGCGGGGAGCTTGGCGCATAAAAACTATTGGCAAGCGTTTCTAGCGGAACGCTAAGCCATAAGAAGCAGGCGGCAAGATAAATGACGATTGGCAAAACGTAATTTGCAATTGAAGATTGGAACTTGGTTTGACGGATATAGAAAGAATAAAGAAGAAATACGGCTATGCCGATAAGAATGGCAATGATGAAATGCCAAAGTTGAATCGGTACGCCCGGCTCGCCCCAGTAGGCGGTATCGGGCGTGACGCCGATTTTAGTAACCGAAACGAATAACAAAACGGTTATTAATACGCCATAAGCGATAAGGGCAGAGATAAACAGACTTTTTTGGCTTTTTAGTTCTTGAGGGTGAAACCCATTTTTAACAAGAAGTAAAAATAAAATCGCTTGGGCGCTCACTACGAAAAGATACCAAAGCAATGGGCTCAGACGTTCGTAATATGGGAGTAATTGTTCAGGGTTGAGATAACGCAGCAGGAACAGCGACCAGCCCGAAGTTAAAGAAAGAAGCGTGAAGAGAAAAATCGCGGGCGAGTTGGCAAATTTATCAAAGGTTGATGATTGTTTGCGGGCGGTGAATCCGAAATAAATTCCAATCAAAAAGAAAAACGCTAATATGCCCAGCAAGCCAAGCCGCGCGAGGGATAACCCGCTTTCGGAAGGGATAACAAGCAGGGCGATAATTGGGAAAAGAGACTGAAAAGCCGCGGCAAAGAAAAACCACGGCCAAAGTTTTGAAAAATGATTGTTCATGCGTTACGGTTAAAACTGAAATCCTGTTCGCGCTTGCACAATTTTATGCGAGTAATTTTTTACATATCCAAACAAGCGTTCTTGCAAAAGCGCCCATTCATTAGAAGCGAGAATCTCGCGCGCTTGCGCCGCGCTAGAAGCAAGCAAGCCCACTTGAATTTGCGGATACGCGCCGTATAAGGTTGCCCACGCTTCAGAAGGCTGAAGCCCTAAGCGCTGCACGCCTGGCACAAAATCGCCGATGATAAATTCAAAGTATTCTTGGTCGCGTTCAGCCGCGATGTCCCATGTCATTAAAACTTTGACGGGCATAATCTTATCCTTGCTGATAGTCTAACGCTACTACTTTGGTTTCTTCGGGTAAGCCAGAACGAGTGATTTTTAATGAAGGTTGCGTTTCAACTTTTCCTAAGCCCATTTCTTTGAGGAATTTGTTTAATGAGTCTAAATGAATTTTGGACTTGGGGGTGGCATAGTGCATGGGGACGACGATATTCGGCTCAATAAGGCTGACTACTTCCGACGCTTTGGCGGCGTTTAAACTACTTCCGCCTCCTACGGGGATGAGCAACACGTTCACTGTGCCTAAGGCTTCCACTTCGCTTTGGGTTGGCACTTCTTGCAAATCGCCTAAGTGCGCTACGGTGATGCCGTCATAATCAAAAACATACAGCGTGTTGCGGATTTTATCTTTATTTTTTTTGCCGCCGCTGTTTGTTTGCACGGCGGTAATAAACACGCCGCCAATTTCAAACTCGCCTGCGCCTGTAATGGTGTGCGTTACGCCTTTCACCGCCTCCACGTAACTATGTCCCGGCGCGTCATGACTAACGGTGACAATTTCGGCTTTTAATTTCAACGCATCGTATCCAACCTTTTTATGGTCAAATGGGTCTGTAACCACAGTCGCATAATTTCGTTCCGTCAATCGAAAACAAGAATGTCCGTACCAAGTAATTTCCATTTATGTAATGCCTCCGAAGAGGATATTATACCCGAAGGGGAAGAGAGAAAAAATCAAGAATATGCCGAGATATATTGAACGGCTTTTATAACTTAAACAATTATTCCGCCGCCGATTAATACATCTTCTTGATAAAACACCGCCGCCTGACCTGCGGTGGCATCCCGCACAGGCGCATCAAACTTGATTTGAACTTGGTTTTGTTCCAGCGGCGTTACCCACGCCTTGACTTCTTTCGCCGTATAGCGGATTTTCACATCCGCATAAAACGGCTCTGCTGGAACATCGCCGCCGACCCAATTCACCCCGCGAGCGGTTAAATTGGTCGTTCCAAGTTGCTCTTGCGTGCCGACAATCAACGTATTCTTTGAGGCGTTTTTACCCATCACATATAAAGGCACAGCCGATTGAACGTTCAATCCCTTGCGTTGACCAATGGTGTAGTTGGCAAGCCCATGATGCGCGCCGATGATTTTTCCATCAGGCGTAACAATTTCACCGGGCGTTAGAATTTCCGCCGCGTTTCTTTGCAAAAAATTCCGATAATCTTCGCCAGCCAAAAAGCATAAATCTTGCGAATCTTTTCGTGAGGCGGTGGGCAAGCCAAACTTTTCAGCCAATGCGCGAATTTCAGGCTTGGAATAATCCCCCACTGGAAACAAAGCATGTTTGAGTTGCTCTTGCTTCAAAACATGCAAAACATAGGATTGGTCTTTGGAATGGTCAACAGCGCGCAGCAATTCTTTTTGACCGTTGGCCGTAGACCGAAGGCGGACGTAATGTCCTGTTGCCATAAATTCTGCCCCAAGCGCTAGAGCATGATTCAATAAAAACGTCCAACGAATTTTTTGGTTACACACCAAGCAAGGGTTTGGCGTTTCGCCGCGAGCGTACCCTTCGAGAAAATACTCAACGACCGTTTCTCGAAAGACATTTTTTGCATCAATTACATAAAATGGAATATCTAAAATCCCCGCTACGCGGCGGGCTTGCGCCATTGAGTCTGGGGTGCAGCAACGGTTAGAATCCTCTTTGCCCGGCTCGCTCCACAGGCGCAACATCATACCCGTCACATCATAGCCTTGCTCTTTGAGCAACGCCGCCGCAACGGATGAATCTACGCCGCCAGACATAGCCACGACAACTTTTTGTTTGGTCATAAAGCGATTATAAACGATAGAAAAAAGCGGTTTATCATCGTTTGCATAAAATAGGTTAGAAGATAGACCGCAGACAATAAGACGGCGTATGCCCGCCAAAATTTACGTTTTTTTTCAAGCCTGTTATAGTTAGCAAAATTTTACAATTAAGGAAACTACAATGGCTGACATAGTGATACTCAATGCAAAAGTATTTACGAGCGACAAGGACAATCTATGGGCGGAGGCGGTAGCGATAAAAGGAAACCGAATTGAGTTTGTAGGAACAAATGAAGAAGCGAAGAAATTTACCGAAAGCAATACAAAAGTGATTGATGCAAACGGTAAAACATTAACCGCAGGCTTTATCGACTCGCATTTTCATTTATTGTCAGGCGCGATTTGGGCGGGCAGCGCTCAACTTTACGATGTTACGAATAAAAATGAATTAAGAGAAATCCTTTTAGATTACGCAAAACAAAATAAAACGACTGAATGGGTTGACGGGCGTGGAATCAAATATGGGATTATCTCTACGCGCCAAGAACTAGATGAAATCATTTCAGACAGACCGATTTACATTAATGCCTATGATGGTCACACTTCGTGGGCAAATACAAAAGCGCTAGAAATGGCTGGCATTTTGAAGTCGAGAATCGAAGCGAGTGGCGTTGGAGAAATTGTCCGCGATGAAAACGGAATCGCAACTGGTGAATTGCGCGAAACGGCAATGAGTCTTGTCGCCGATTTAATCCCTGAGCCTGATGACGCTCGCAAACGCGAATTGTTGAAAATGACGATTCAAAAAATCAATGCCAGCGGTATTACAAGCATTCATAACATGAACGGCGATATGAAAGATTTGTTAACCTATGCCGCGTTAGAAGATTCAAACGAAATGACGTTGCGCGTGTATGTGCCTTATAGCGTTGAACCGCACACAACCGAAGATATGTTAAGTGAAGCCGTTGAAATGGCAAAAATCAAAGGCGAATATGTGCGCGGCGGCGCGGCAAAATTTTTTATGGATGGCGTTTGGGAATCTTACACGGCATTAAATCTCGAACCGTATGCCGATAACCCTGATGCAAAACCTGATGGCATTTATTCGCTGGAGCATTTTACGCGCATGGCAAAAGCATGTGATTCATTAGGCTTGCAAATTTTTGTCCACTGCTGCGGCGACGGCGCAGTGAGACGAGCGCTGGACGGCTACGAGGCGATTCAAAAATCAAACGGCAAACGCGATAGTCGCCATCGCATTGAACATATTGAGGTGATTCATCCTGACGATTTGCCTAGATTCAAAGAGTTAGGCGTCATCGCTTCGATGCAAACGAGTCACGCTCCGCTTCGCAACGACGGGACAGATGTGTGGACCGCGCGAGTGGGTCCTCAGCGTTGGCATTTATCTTTTGCATGGCGCACAATCAAAAATGCGGGCGCGCGTTTAGCCCTCGGCAGCGATTGGACTGTGGCGCCATTTGACCCGATAATTAATCTCAACGCCGCGTTGAATCGCGAATTATGGGAGGCGAGTAATCCGAATCAAAATTTAACTTTGGAAGAAGTGATTTTAGGTTACACATGTGACGCCGCCTATGCAGAATTTATGGAACACGAAAAAGGGCAAATCAAAGCAGGCTATTTAGCCGATTTGGCTCTCTTTTCGCATGATTTGTTTTCATTAAACCCAAAAGATATTTTGCAAGCCAAAGCCGCAATGACCATTGTGAACGGCGACATCGTTTTTGAGGCGTAAATAAAAAGCGGCGGTGTCGCATCCGCCGCTTTTTATTATTTCAATTTTTCCGCTACCACTTTTGCCAATGCGCCTAATGCTTCTTGAATATTTCCGTTAGGCAAACTCCCTTGCGCTAGGTTTGGTCGCCCGCCGCCTTTTGCGCCAATGCCTGTCAGCAAATCTCCAGCCTTTATTCCCGCTTTCACTTGGTCTTCGGTTACAACGGCAATCATATTTGAGCCAGTCGCTAACACAGCGATTCCGTTTTTAGGGTATTTCTCACGGAATTTATCCGCCAGCATTCGCAACGTATCTACATTTGAATCGGGAATTTCAATAGCGAGTACGTTAACCTCTTTAATAACTTGCACGGTAGAAAGTAGCGAATTAAAAGCGGAAAGCGCTTGCTGAGCGCGAAGATTTGATAATTCTTTCTTTAACTCAGAAACTTCCGTTTGTAACAATTCAATTTTTACAGGCGTTTCTTCTAAAGAGGATTTTAATAAAGAGGCGGCATGTTTCAACAATTTGAAGCGTTTGTGAATCAAGTCGTATGCGGCGCGTCCAGTCACCGCTTCAATGCGGCGAACATTAGCGGCCACTGAGCCTTCGCTAACGATGAGGAACACGCCAATATCCGAAGTTCTTTCTAAATGCGTGCCGCCGCATAATTCGTAAGAATATTTTTGCTCATTCGGAGACACAGCGCCCGAAGCGCTCAATATCGAAATTGTTCTAACCGTATCGCCATATTTTTCGCCGAATAAAGCCATAGCGCCTTCTTTTTTAGCCGCTTCTAACGATTTGATTTCTTTCTTCACGGGCATATCGAGGGCAATGGCTTCGTTGACTATTTTTTCAACGCGCTCAATTTGTTCGGAAGTGAGAGCGACGGGATGATTAAAGTCAAAACGTAGATGCGTGGGCGCAACCAGCGAGCCTGCTTGCTTGGCTTGGTCGCCTAACGCTTGGTGTAAAGCCTTATGCAATAAATGAGTGGCGGTATGATTTCGCATGATGTCGTGACGGCGAATCATATCCACTTCGGCAATGGCTTTATCGCCCACTTTAGGTCGTCCTGAAATCACCGTGCCAACATGAACGATTACGCCGGCAGAAGGTCGGCGCATAGCGCTCACTTCTATTTCCCAATCTTCACCGCGAATAAAACCCGTGTCGTCCACCTGACCGCCCGCCTCAGTATAAAACCCAGTCTTTGGCAAAACGACTTCGACTGCGTCGTCTAAATTGGCGGATTCAACCGCTTCGCCATCAACGATGAGGCTTAAGACTTCGCCCTCAACTTTTGTACTCGCGTACGGGTCATACTCAACGCCTTCTTTGCTAAGTTTTTTCTTGGCTTGTAAATCTTTCAAAATTTTTGCATAAAACTCAGCGTCTTCGCCGCCGAGTTTGCCCATTGCCTTGCCGCCGCCTGAGGCTTTGGAATGCGCTTGCTTTGCGGCTTCAAAGCCGTCTTTATCTATGTCAAGCCCTTGTTCACGGGCAATATCGCGCGAAATTTCAAGCGGAAGCCCATACGTGGCGTACAAGTCAAAGGCTAGGCGTCCATCCAAAATGTGCGAATTAGAAGATTGAAGGCTGAGGAGTAGATTCTGTAGATGAGCGACGCCAGCCTCCACCGTACGCGCGAAGCGAATTTCTTCTCGCGTTAAATGCTCAAAGATAGAAGGCTTGCTTTTTTCAAGTTCCGTATAAAAGTTTCCGTAGTAGTTAATCACCGCTTCGGCAACCTTAGCAAGGAAAGGCTGATTCAAACCAATCTTTGTGCCAAAACGCGCGGCGCGGCGGATAATCATGCGGGTAACGTAATTGCGCCCTGCATTGCCAGGCACAACCCCATCGGCAATGAGAAATGCGGCAGAACGAACATGGTCGCAAATGACTCGATAGGGGGTGAAATCTGCCAGCATTTCCTTTTCGCTATGGCCTGTAAGGCTACGCAATACGGTGAGCGAATCGGCGAATAAATCGGTCTTGTAGTTTGAGTCCACTCCTTGCAAAACGGAGACGATGCGTTCAAACCCCATGCCCGTATCCACATGTTTTTGCGGCAGGGGTTCTAGTTTGCCGTCGGGGAATAAGTTGTATTGAATAAAAACGTTATTCCAAAGTTCGAGGAAGCGCGTGCATTCGCCGTTTACGCCGCAAACATGGTCTGTTCCGCGAAGGTTATCGCGTTCCTCGCCTAAATCAATATGAATTTCGGAACATGGACCGCACGGTCCCGTTTCTGCCATTTGCCAAAAGTTTTCTTTGCGCCCAAAAAATAAAACATGGTCTGGGTTAAAGCCGGGTTGTTTCTTCCAAATGTTTGCGGCTTCGTCGTCTTGCGGAACATTGCCTTTATCGTCTTTGAAGCAAGTGGCGTAGAGTTTATCTTTTGGTAAGCCCCACACTTCGGTCAGCAATTGCCAAGACCATGCAATGGCTTCTTCTTTATAATAATCGCCAAACGACCAGTTGCCGAGCATTTCAAAAAAGGTATGATGGGTATCGTCGCGCCCAACGTCGTCGAGGTCGTTGTGTTTGCCTGCCACGCGCATACATTTTTGCGAATCTACAACGCGCGAATAGGGGTATGTTTCTGTGCCGAGAAATACGTTTTTGAATTGCACCATACCCGAGTTGGTAAAAAGTAACGTGCTATCTCCGCCCGGCACAAGCGACATAGAAGGCACGGCGGTATGACCGCGTTCTATAAAGAAATCTATAAAGCCCTGACGGATTTGGTTGCCTGTGAGTTTTTTCATGCGAGAAGTTACTCCGAAAATTTAGTTGGGGAATTATACCAAGTGATGAAAGAGGAAAGAAGAAAGCAGGCGAATCGAAAACCTGTAAAGTAAATAAAAAAGCAAAATTTGAAGCATAGAGGTAAAATTATTTTATGTCCATCCCCATTCACCACCTCAACATCAACGACCCTGAGTTTATTGCCAGCCCTTATGAGCAATTAAAAACGTTTCGCAAAGAAATGCCCATCTTTCGGGATGAAGTGTGGAATAAAGTTTTCTTTTTCCTGCACGCCGATATTGCCTCGCTCTTAAAAGATAAACGGCTTGGGCGAACCATGCTTCACCGATATTCGCGTGAAGAAATTGGCTGGCCCCCGCCCGACCCGAAATTAGCGGGCTTTCGCAGTTATCAAGATAACGTGTTTATGGATATGGAAGGCGAAAGTCATCGCCGCATTCGCTCATTGGTTACAAAAGTTTTCACGCCAAAACGGGTAGAAAGCCTGCGCGGAAAATTAGAAGCCACCACCCACGCATTAATTGACGCGGTTGAGCAAAAAGGTAAGTGCAATTTTGTGAGCGAGATAGCCGAGCCGTTGCCTGTGATTATGATTGCCGATTTGCTCGGCATTCCTGAAGAATATCGGCAATATCTTCGCCCATGGTCGGCGGCGATTGTTAAAATGTACGAACTTGGCTACACCGATGAGCAAGTAAATGAAGCCAACAAAGCCGCCGTGGATTTTATGAACCTCATCGGCGAGTTAGCAAACGAGCGTAGAAAAAACCCGCAAGATGATTTAATCACAGATTTAGTTCAAGTGGAAAGCGCGGGTGAAAAATTAACTGAAAATGAAATGCGCGCCACTGCAATTTTTCTTTTGAATGCAGGGCATGAAGCGACGGTTAACGGGTCGTCGCTGGGGTTAATGGCGCTGTTTCGGAATCCGAATCAGTTTGAACTTATGAAAGAAGCGGTTCGTCAAAATAATCAAGCGTTTATCAAAACGGCGGTGGATGAAATGCTTCGCTACGAAACGCCGCTTCCGATGTTTGAAAGGTATGTGTTGGAAGATATGGAAATCAACGGCGCGCAACTCAAGCGCGGCGAAGAAGTTGGATTATTTTATATCTCTGGCAATCATGATGAAAATCGCTTCGACCGACCGCACGAGCTGATTCTAACGCGGGAAGATAACCCACTCCTGACGTTTGGTTTAGGCGCTCATTATTGCTTGGGCGCGCCGCTTGCGCGCTTAGAATTGCAAGTGTTGTTTAACGTTTTGCTGCAACGCTTGCCCGAAATTCAAGCAAACGGCGAACCTGTATTTTCAAAAGGGTTTGTCATTCGCGGTTTGACCGATTTGCCGATTCAATTTTAATCTCGTTCTGAGCGGCTTTTTCGCTTTGTACGGCGAAAAATTTATACAATCATCTTTTAGGGCTTCTGTTCAAAGCGACACACTCATAAGGAGAGACTATGTATACAACCGATATGTATGAAGGCGTGCGCGCAGAAACGGTAACGATGAAAGGCGCAAACGGCGATGAAATTAATGCTTATCTTGCGATTCCTTTGGGGAAGGAAAAATCTCCTACGGTTGTTTTAGCCCATCACATGCCAGGCTGGGATGCGTGGTATCGTGAAACGACCTATAAATTTGCGTTGAATGGGTACATTGCTATTTCGCCCAATTTATATTTTCGCGCTGGGCATGGCACGCCCGAAGATGTGGCGGCGAGAGTAAGGGCAGAAGGCGGCATTGCCGATGAGCAAGCGGTCGGCGATTTAGAAGGGGCAATGAAATTTGCGCGCGGATTAAGCCAAAGCAACGGCAAGGTTGGAATTTTCGGCACTTGCTCAGGCGGCAGACATGCTTTTCTAACCGTTTGCCGCGTTTCGGGGTTTGATGCGGCAGTGGATTGCTGGGGCGGAAATGTGGTGATGGAAAAAACAAACCCCAAAATGCCGGTCTCGCCGCATGAATATACAAAAGATTTATCTTGCCCGCTGTTAGGTTTGTTTGGAGAAGAAGATACCAGCCCCAGCCCTGAGCAGGTGAAAATTCATGAAGAGGAATTAAAAAAGTATGGCAAGGAGTATGAATTTCATATGTATCCCAATGCGGGGCATGGCTTCTTTTATTATCACCGCCCCGCTTATCGCGTAGAGCAAACATTGGACGGTTGGAAGAAAATCTTTGCGTTTTTAGAAAAGCGTTTGAGTTAGCCAAAATTTACCAGAGGAAAATGGAGAGAAGCAAAGATATGTGCACCATGATTACGCAATCGGTCAAAATAGACGGCAGCGGAAAGCATAGCCATGAATGGATTCGTTTAGCGCAAGCCAATATTTCTTTTGACCATCCATTCCATGCGCCATACGAGCATACCTTGAATATTGATTTTGTAAACGCAACACAGCGAATTGCAGTAGAGTTGAGCGAAACCGCCGCGCGAGATTTGGCGAAAACGATACTCGCGGTATTGAAGCAAGCCGAGTTAGAGGGGCATTTATTAGAGAAAGAAACGGTTTAGTTCATTCCATCACTGCGCCGCCCCCAACATCAGCGAGTCATCAAGCGCTGGCGAGGACGGCGGCGTGAGCCAACTATGAAAAAAAGATTGCAAGGAATTGTGATTCGCGGGCATCAAGTGGCTTCGCGTCCGTCGAAAGATTATCCGTATAGTACCTTAGAAAAGCAAAAGCCTTACTTTAAGAAGTTGGGGTTAGATTTATCTCCCTATTTCAATGGGACGCTGAATATTTCCATCGCTCCGCTAACTTTTAAGATAGTAAAGCCTGAATTCACGTTTGAAAAAGTGGCATGGACGAATTTACACCCGCCAGAGACGTTTTCGTTCTCGCGTTGCAAAGTCATTTTCAAAAACGAAGAATATGAGGGTTGGGTGTATTATCCACACCCAGAGACAAAGAAAAAGCATTTCCACAATCCATCCATCATAGAGGCAATTGCGCTTGCAATCCCAAATATTCAATACAACGATAAGGTGGAGTTGGAAATCAATGAAGATGAGATACAAGTTGAAGGCAGGCAAACAGGCTGACTTGTAAGCGCGAAGCGGTGTTTGCCATCACCCGAACATACTATGGCAAATCATCTTTATTTTCCGCTGTGTCAGGTACAATTGCGGGGAAAAGGGAACTAATGCGAATCGCTTTTATTTCAGACATTCATGGGAATTACACGGCGTTAGAAGCCGTGCTTGCCGATATTAAAAAAATTGGCGTGGATAAAACTATTTGCTTGGGCGATACGGTGAGTTTGGGTCCGCAACCGCGCGAGGTGTTAGCGGCGCTGCATGAAATCAAAAGTATTAATATTAAAGGAAATCACGACGGCGCGATTCTTGAGCCTGAAAAAGCGGCGTTTTATGAAATTACCGAACATCTAGTGCCAGACTTGCACTGGGGGCGCGAGCGATTAACCAAAGAAGATTTTGATTTCATCAAAACGTTTAAGGATACTCATACGTTGACGTTTCCCAATGGGATAGAGTTATTGGCGTTTCACGGCTCGCCTCTTTCTACCACTCACTTGATTAAGGCAACCACCGACTCTGCTTTGTTAGACGAATATTTTGCCGGGCAAAGCGCAAAAGTATTCATCGGCGGACATTCGCACATTCAAATGCAAAGACGCTATGGCGATAAGTTGATTCTTAATTCGGGCAGCGTGGGCAATGCGTTTGTGTTCGCTTATTCGCCGGGCAAGCCGCCGAGTTTGTTGCCGTGGGCTGAGTATGCAATCATAGAGCAAATTGAAAACACGTTTAGCGTAGATTTGCGCCGCGTGTATTTTGATATTCCCAAATTGGTTAAGTTGGTTGAAGAAAGCGATTTGCCCGGGAAGGCGTGGTGGTTGCGACAGTATGTGAAGTGAGGTTCGTTAGTAATTGGTCGTTGATGGGCGGATAATGTTCTTTAGAATAGAGTAAAATTAAACTGATGGCAGAAAAGCGTAAAACAAAAGTTTTCATTTCCTATTCTCGCAAAAATAAGTTGTTTGTGAAAAAATTAAACGCCGCAATTGACAATGCGGGAATAGAAGCATGGGTGGATTGGGATGGGATTCCATTAAGCGCCGACTGGATGCAGGAAATTACGCAAAGCATTACGTCTTCAGACGCGTTTTTGTTCGTGGTAAGCCCTCATTCGTTAAAATCGCAATATTGTTTACAAGAACTAGAATTAGCCATTTCGGAAAACAAAAAAATCATCCCCATTGTGTATTGCGAGCCGGAAAAAAGGCAAAAAGTTCCTAAGCGCATTGCGGCTACCAATTGGGTGTTTATGCGCCCAAAGAAAGATAAGTTCAAAGAAGTTTTTCCTAAATTAATTGAAGCAATATCTACCGATTTGAATTGGGTAAGCCAGCACACGCGCATACTGCAACGCGCCGTAGAATGGAAAAACAAAAACTACAACGATAGTTACTTATTGCAAGGCTCCGATTTAGCGGAAGCCGAACAATGGATGACTGAATCGGCTGCGGATACAAATCGCCAAGTGACGTTACTGCAAGCGGAGTATATTCGCGCCAGCCGCGAAAACGCCATTCGCAAACAAAAAAATTTTACGCGCACCATTGGGCTGGCAATGCTTGCCACAATTTTGCTGTTCATCGCTTCGCTTGTCCAATGGAGGCGCTCCGAAGAAAACGCCCGATTGGCGCAAGAAAACGCATTAATCGCCGCCGCCAACGAACGCATTGCCATTGAACAACAACAACTTGCCGAACAAAACGCCCAACGCGCTTTGAATAGCGAAAACCAAGCCAAAGCGCAAAGCGCCGCCGCGCAAGCAAAGGCATTGAGCGAACAACCTAGTCAATTAGATACAAGCGTCTTACTGGCTTTAGAATCTCTATCGCGCTTCCCTTCAAAAGACGCGGAAAATATACTCCGAAGCAATATCAGCAAAATGCCAATTCCTGTAGAGCAATTAAAACACGCCGATAGAATTTGGAACTTAACGCTTTCAAGCGACGGGCAATTCTTTATTTCCGCCAGCGCCGACGACACCGCCTGCGTGTGGACTTTAAGCGGGGAGCAAAAATATTGCGTGAACCATGCCGACGATGTGACAGATGCGCTGGTAAATAATAACAACTCCTTATTAATCACTGCAGGGAGAGATGGATTTGTTCGCTTTTGGGATTTTACAAACGGCGCGCCTCTCGCTGAATTCAATCTTGAGTCGCCTGTGTTAGATATTGACATCAACCCGCAAAACACCATCATCATCGCCGGGCGCGAAGACGAGTTCGTAAGCGTCATTGATATTCCCATCAACAGAGTGGGATACGAATTCAACTTCAACAACGGCGCGGTGACGGTTGTAAAATTTCACCCAAACGGCGCATGGGTTAGCATTGGCACAAAAGAAGGCAGAGTGCGGATTTGGAAAGTAAAAACAGGCTTGCTTGAATCAGGTCCACGCCACGAAGCCGAAGTGTTTAACCTTGCCATTAGCCCCGACGGAAAAGTGATGGTATCCGTCAGCCAAGATAGCTCCGCCCGCATTGCCCGCGCCGAAAGCGGCAGACAAACTCACACGCTAGAACACCCCGATTGGGTAGAAGACGTTGCCATTAGCCCCGATAATGTATGGTTTGTCACCGTGTCGGACGATAAAATTGTGCGGGTGTTTGAAACAGCCACAGGCGTAGAAAAGATGCGCATGTATCACGGCAGTTTTGTGCAAAGGGTAAAAATCAGCCCAGATGGAAATTGGATTCTCACCACAGGCTACGACCAAACCGCCCGCATTTGGAACGCCCGCACCGGCGCCCTCGCCTTAGAAGCCTCACTAGACGGAATCGGGTCGGCATTATTATTTAGCGCAGACGGCAAGCAAATCATCGTCGGCGATAGAAACGGCAATATCACAATATGGGATATTTCCAACCTATATGCCCACGTTGGGTATATTGAGTTCGACGAATTTATTAACCGCGTGCGCTTTGACCCCGCCGGCAATTACGTATTAATGAACCCCGACGATAAATTCATTTGGCAATTCCCATATAACCAAATTACCAGCGTCACGCAAGGCGAAACAGGCAAACAAGTTTTTTCAACCGATGATTTAACTTCGCTATTAGAAATTAGCCCCAATGCAAAATGGATTGCCGTTTCAGAAAACTCAGAAGTAAACCGCTCACAAGCGATTCTATTTAACCTTGAAACCGAAGAAACGTTTACGCTTCCGCACGCTTCAGACTTAACCAGCCTCTCTTTTAACTCAACTAACCAATTTTTAGCCACTACCCATGAGGACGGAAACGAAGTATATATTTGGGATGTAACCACAGGCGAAAAAATAAAAACGCTCACCTTTGAAGAACCCGTTTTTACAACCCTATTCAACCCCAACGACTCCACCCTCGTCGTTGGGCTCAGCGATAAATTAATCATCTGGGACTTGACTGCCGACAAACAAGTAAACATGCTCTTTCATACCGGCAAAATTCATGCGCTCGCCTTCAATCACGACGCGAGCCTATTAGCCAGCGTCAGTTCAGACGGCAGCCTCAATATTTGGGATATGAAAGAAAGCGATTTATCAAACCCCAAACATCAATTCCGCCAAAGCGGTAAAGTCAACGCGCTAGATTTCAGCCCAAATAAAAATTGGCTCGCCGCCGCAGGCGACGACGGGTTTTTATATATCTTTGATTTAGATAAAGGCGAAGAAGCGCTGCGTATTCCGCATGGAGACGCCATTTCTAGCGTAGATTTTTCGCCCGACGGAAATTTACTCGCTACCGTCTCACGCAAAACGCTTCAACTCTTCGACGTCAACCTGCTCACGCCAACTTCCACAGCAGATTTGCCCCAAGCCGCCTGCGCGCGCCTAACGCGCAACCTCACCCCCAGCGAATGGGCTTCCTTCTTCCCCCAAGAAGAATACAAAACCCTATGCGAAGGCTTGCCGTAAATAAATGAGAAAGCGCCAAAACGCGCCGCTTACGGCTTGCATAATCGGCGCGCAGGCTCTATAATGGCGAATAATGAATTTGAAAGAATTAGAAGCCCGACTTCAACAACTAATTGAAGTAGATTTATTAAGCGTTCTGCCAGGGCGAAAAATCGAAGCCGTCATCATCCAAAAACTCGCCGCCGCCATTCAACACAATACCCTGACTAGCGCTTACGCTTCCACCGCCCCCGACGTTTTCACATTAATTCTGCACCCAGAAACCGCAAAACACTGGCAAGACCAAAAATTGCTTGCAGTAATATTGCATTCTATAATGTCTGTGGCGCAAGAAGCAGGTTTACGCTTTACAATAGCCCCCACAGTGACCATTTCCACAGATGAGAAAATTCCACTCAACGACGCTGAGGTGGTAGCGTCGCATAGGGTAGAGGCTATGGCAGAAACAAATGCAACCCCATCACCCATCGAACAACAAAACCAAGACGATAACGAACGCATTCCCGAAAATGCCTTCTTAATTGTCGAAGGCGTTAAAGTCTTTCCGTTAACGACCAATGTCGTCAATATTGGGCGCAGATTAGACAACCAATTAATCATTGACGACCCGCGCGTTTCGCGCAACCATGCCCAACTGCGCGCCATCAAAGGGCGCTTTGTCGTCTTCGACCTAAACTCCACAGGCGGCACGTTTGTAAACGGTCAGCGCACTAGCCAAACCGTTTTATACCCTGGCGATGTCATCTCGCTGGCTGGCGTGGCTCTCATCTTTGGGCAAGATAACCCCCCCCCACGCCCCGATTTGAAAGACACCAGCCCCTTTCAAAACGCCAGCGTAGATAGACCCACCGCCATCCTAAAAGAACACTCCACCGCCAAATTGCCTAAAAAATAAAATGAGCGCTTCCATCGTATTGGCATTGCGGATATTAACCGCCATTGCTTTATATGCCTTTCTTATCTGGGCTTTGTATTCGCTATACCGTGAAGCGCAAAAACAAAGTTTCACCTTAGCCAACCGCCGAGTTCCAGGAATCAGTTTGATGGTTAGGCAAGGAAGCGGCAACACATCCTTACGGCATTTCGCTCAACCAGAAATCATTCTAGGGCGCGACCCCGGCAGCGACATCCCCTTATTTGACGATACCGCCTCTGCCCGTCATGCCCGCCTCACCTATCATCATGGTCAGTGGTGGCTCGAAGACCTCTCCTCAACCAACGGCACATACCTAAACAACACTTTAATTTCTATGCCAACCGTGATAACATCGGGGGATGAAATTTCTTGCGGCAATGTTAAACTAAACGTCAGCCTTTCAGAAAATATAATCATCGAACCTACGCAAAGAGTTGAAAAAAAATATGGATAAAGCACACATCGCAATCATCGGCGGCTCTGGCTTGTATCAAATGAAAGGGCTAGAAAACGCTGAACAAATTTCAGTGGATACGCCTTTCGGCAAACCTAGCTCGCCCATCACCATTGGCGTCATAGAAGGCAAACGCGTTGCCTTTTTAGCGCGACATGGCATTGGTCATTTTATTACGCCCACCGAAGTCCCATACCTAGCGAACATTTACGCGCTCAAATCGCTAGGCGTGCAAAGAATCGTCAGCGTTAGCGCTTGCGGCTCGCTGCGCGAAGATTATGCGCCGGGGCATATTGTCATCCCCGATAACTTGTTTGATTTTACAAAAGATAGAAGACGCTCTTTTTTTGGCGATGGCTTCGTAGCGCACATTAGCGTGGCTGACCCATTTTGCGAAGACTTATCCAACCAAGTGGAAGCGTCGCTTCGCCCTACGGGTGCAGTTGTGCATCGCGGGGGAACATTCATCACCATTGAAGGACCGCGCTTTTCAACCAAAGCCGAATCGAACCTGTATCGCAGT
This sequence comes from Anaerolineales bacterium, assembly GCA_034434495.1. GTDB lineage: Bacteria > Chloroflexota > Anaerolineae > Anaerolineales > Villigracilaceae > Villigracilis. The sequence goes on along the minus strand of DAOTZE010000001.1, from coordinate 311,665 downwards.
TGGGGCATGTCCATTATCGGTATGACCGCCTCGCCCGAAGCCTTTTTAGCCAAAGAAGCCGAAATGTGCTACGCCGTTATGGCGCACGTCACCGATTACGACGTGTGGCACGTCAGCGAAAGCCCAGTGACGGTTGAAATGGTGATTCAAACCCTAAACAAAAACACCGAAACCGCCCAAGAAGCGATACGCAATTTAGTGCGAAACTTGCCTGAAAGAACATGCAATTGCGAAAACGCTTTATCAACGGCGCTCATCACAAACCCCAAAGCCATACCGAACGAAACGATGAAAAAACTAGAACTGCTAGTAAAGAAATATTATACATAAGCGGCGAACTCCGAAGTTTTTAGAACTTCGGAGTTTTGCGTAATATTTATAAGCCATGAGCAATTTCCTCCGCCGCATCTACAACTTTATAGACGCTCTCATAGACCGCAATGCCTTGCTGGAAAAATTGCAATTCTCTAAAGAAGACTCACGCGCCGCATCGCCTCAAACCGCCAAACAAGCCCTAGAAAAAGTTTTACCCTTTATCTATGAACTAGACAAAACATCTAACCTAAAGATGATTGTTTCGCAACAAGGGGTAAACGCAAATGGCGAAAGCGCGCATTGGGAACTCTTTTTTGACCTAACGCAAAAACGCGCTCAACTCGTTTGCGATTGGAAACTCGTTTGGGATGAAACAGTAAATAATTACACATCCGCAAAAATAGATTTCAAAATCATGCCTTTCCCGCCGCTCAATAGCCCGGTGCGCCAAATGGTCAAAGAAGGGAAGTTACTGCATCAGCAATTAATCGGCATGTGGAAGCAAGAAATAAACCGCCGCCCGAACCTCTCAAAAACATTTCGCGATACAAACCACGCCATCCAAGAATTCGCTCAACAAGGGTTAGATGTTTCGCAAACAGAATTCTCGCTTTCCACCCAGCCAGTCGGCGGCAAAACGTATTGGGCGGCGCAAACAAGAAATAAAACATACTACGCCGAGTTTTTGTAATAGATTCTTACAAAAGCCCCTTATCCTCCGCCCCAACAATCGCATCCCTTAAAAACCTTAAAGAAATTGAAAATCCGCGCAAAGGTGAAATAGAGTAAAATACCTCTATTCGCTCATCTAACAACGCAGGAGGCGCGGCAGTATGTTCGTCACAAAAAACTTATATCAGAACGACGACCAATGGAAAAATATCCCGCTTGGACATTCAAGCGAAACCATCGGCTCCTGGGGGTGCTTGCTCACATCCGTCACCATGTTGCTCAATGGCATCGGCTACAACGAAACCCCCGTCACCGTCAACGACAAAATGAAAAAAGCCGGCGGTTTTCAGGGGGCGCTTTTTATCCCCAGCGTATTGCCGTACGTGTGGGCAAACTGCGTATATAAAGACATGCAACCCTGCGAAACCACCCCCGCTCCCATCGCCCAAATTGACGCCGCCGTCGCCGCTGGCAAGCCCGTCATCTTACAAGTGGATTGGAACAAACAAGCGGGCTTGCAAACCCACTTTGTTTTAGTGAAAGAAAAAAAAGGCAACGACTACTCCATCTACGACCCCTACAAATACAGCGGCGACGCGCCCGATAAAGAAGTGTTGCTCACTACCCGCTATAAATACAACGGCGCAAAACTCGCCACCGAAATCAGCGCAGTGTTATGGTTTGAAAACTACAGCATCGCCCAACCCGCCCCCCCCAAACAAACTAAACTCCCATTGCCCGCCGAAAAATTTATCTTATATGCCGCCGAAGACGACCTAGCCCTGCGCGCCGAAGGCGCCGTCACAGGTTACCTGTGGAAGCGGCTAATGAAAAACACCGAATTAATTTCACTCGAACCGAAAACGCAAGCCCAAGCCAAAATCGGCAAACAAGGGCAATGGATTCAAGTGCAAGACCCCACAGGGCAACAAGGATTTGTCGCCGCGTGGTATGTATCTGACAAAAAAATCACCGCTTCCTCCTCTTCAGGGGCGCCTGCCACATCGCCCAAGCCTTCCACTTCGCCTGCGCCAAGTTCATCCCCCACGCCCAGCAAATCGCCATCCCCAGCGCCAGTGCCTGCAGGAGCGTTAGCCCTTTACCCCACCACCCAAATTACCTTACGAACAAAACCTATCATCGCCAACGATAACGTCATCCGTTATGTAAACGCCACAGAGCAACTCATCAGCCTAGAGCCCGCCGACCAAGCCATTCCCAAAGTGGGCGTGCAAAATCAATGGATAAAAGTAAAAGACGCAAACGGAAAAGAAGGGTATGTGGCCGCATGGTTTGTCAAATACGCTGGCGGCTCTACCGCGCAAGCCAACAACGCACCTCCGCCTTCTGGGGCGCCTATAAAAGTGAAAACAACCGCCGAGGCGGTTTCATTACGCAACCAGCCCGTCGTCAGCGACGCGACCTTAATCAAGCGTGTGCCAATCGGCTATGAATTCACCATCGCCGAAACGGGCGGCGAATCGAAAATCGGCAAAAACGATCAATGGATAAAAGTAAAAGACGCGACGCACGAAGGTTACATAGCGGCGTGGTTTGTAACGCGATAGCAGAGGATACAAACATGGAAAACCAAAACGTCCCCCCCATCTTAGAAATCGCTTGGAGGAAATTTGCCCAGTACGACGCCGTCTCTGTAAAACGCACTGCCGCTTACACCCGCCTACGACAATGGATCGCCATCTTCGGTCTTTTAGCCACTTTGTTTGCAATTCTCACTACCATATACCCTGAAAACTTTTCAGAAATCGGCAAATTTGCGTTAAAAATATTATTAATCTCTTCGCCCATTATCGCTTCGGTGTTGGCGGCGTTTACAAACAAATTTTTCGCCACAGGCGATTGGCTTATTACCCGAGCAGGCGCAGAAGAAACGCTTAAAGATATTTACTTATACCGAACCATTTTACAAAAGAACCCCAAACGCCGCGAATGGCTTGAAAAACAACTGACACAAATTCAACGTTCTGTATATCGCGGAATGAACGGCGAATTGGTAATGGAAGCCTACAAAGGCGAAGCGCCTCCCCCGCCGCGTTTTAACCCTAAAGACCCAAACAGCGACTCGGGCTTTCACGACTTAACAGGCGATGAATATTTCAAATTCCGCCTCGAAAGCGAATTAAATTGGCATATTAAAAAAGTAAATCAAAAACAAACAGAACGCACTCGCTTGCAATTGCTTATTTTAGCCTCTGGCGCGGCGGGCGCAATTTTAGCGGCGCTAGGCGGGGAGTTTACTTTGTGGGTTGCTTTAGCGGCTTCTTTAACCACCACCTTACTTGGTTGGCAAGAATTAAAAAATCTCGATTTGGTGGTTCGCAACTACAGCAAAGTGATTATGGAATTAAGCATTATTTCAGACCATTGGAAAAACCTCGAAGCCGAAGAACGCACCGACACTGAGTTTTACAAAATGGTCAAATCTACCGAAGAAATATTGTGGAGCCGCAACGTTGAATATATCAAAGCCATGCAAGAAGCGCTGCAAGAATCGAACTTGGACGAAGAAGCCAAATTAATCAATCGCATCATTGACGAACAACGCGACGCAGACCGCCGTTTGAAACAATCGTTTGAAGACTCAATTGTAGGTATGGTCAGCGAAAAACTAGAAGAAGGGCAAGAGACATTAAGCGAAACGTTTGAAGAAGCCCTTACCAACTTAGCCGAAGAAGCCTCGTCGGAAATTGTGCAAGCCGAACTCGCCGCCATGCGGCAAGCCATTCAAAACTTTGCCGAAACAATCGCCGCACGCTTTGGCTTATCCGAATCGCTACAATCAATTGCAGAAGAATACCGCGATGTGGAAATTAGCGGCAAAACCCCGCAAAGCGTTTTGAACGACTTAATTTCCCGCTACCCAAAAACAAGCGAAGTTAAAGGCTAACTTGTTTTTGTAAGGAGACCCAATGAGCGAAGTAAACGCCAATGTCACCCCGCCAAAAGAAGGCGCAAACGGCGCCAACACAACGCCCGAAGCGATTTCAAACGCCGCCCTCTCAGAAGTAAAACCTGCGGTCGTTATAAAAACAGAAGCGGAAACGCCCGAACCCACAAAAGCCGCTTCGGTTGCCGAAGTTAAACCCATTCCGCAAAATGAGGCGGCGCTGCAAGCCGAAAAAGAATCAAAGGGTCTTCGCCCTGAAGTTCGACCTCATGCCTTTGTGGTGATGCCATTTGGAAAAAAGAAAGGCGCAGATAACCAGCCCTATGACTTCAACGCCATTTATCAAACCTTGATTAAACCCGCGCTAGAAGACGCCGGCTTTGAACCATTCCGCGCTGATGAAGAAACCTCCGCCGGCGATATTCTGACCGATATGTTTCAAGAACTGTTGCTGGCAGATATGGTCATTTGCGATTTAAGCATTGACAACGCCAACGCCTTTTACGAATTGGGGATTAGACACGCCCTTAGAAAAAGAGGCGTAGTGCATATTCAAGCAGGGCGGGCTTACATGCCCTTCGACATTTTCAACGTACGCACGCTCCCCTATCACATCACGCCAGAAGGCATCCCCGACCCTGCCTACATCCGCAGCGATATCAAAGCCATTTCGCGCATGGTGCGAGATACTTGGGCTTCAGATAAAGACGCCGTGCATAGCCCCATTTATAATTTGCTCACAGGCTTAAAAGAACCAGATAGAAAAAGCCTGCATACCCCGCTGGCAACAGGCTTTTGGCGCGAATATAACGAATGGCGCGAAAAAGTGAACATCGCTCAACGACAAAAGCACATTGGCGATATTCTTTTACTGACAGAAGAAATCCGCAACCCGCTCATCCGCGAAGAAGCGATTAATGAAGTTGGGCGGGCTTTAGCCAATTTAGGCAGAAACGAATTAGCCTTAGCCCAATATCGAAAAGGAATTGAAGTAAACGCATCGAACTTGGAATTTCGGCGCGAAGAAGCGTTTCACCTTAACCGCATTGGGCGGGTAGACGAAGCCATCGTCAAAATTGAAAATATATTGGCAGATTTTCCAAACGACAGCAAATCTATTACCTATTTGGGGCGGATTTATAAAGAGATGTGGACATCCGCTTGGAAGCCCATTCGCAATAAAAGCAAACGCCTCAAACATGCCTTCGATTCGTATCACTGGCTGATAAAGTCTATTGATATTTATATGAAAGGCTTTCAAATTGACCTAAACGATTACTACCCTGGCATTAATGCTTTCACGCTTTCTATGATAGTCCTTCACCTTGCCGATAAATTTGGCAAAGGCAAATCAGTAGACCCAGATATAACCCGCATTCGCAAACAAATCAACAGCCTGCGAAACACTTTGGTTTTTGGTCTAGAAAGCAAAATGCAGCTTGAATCTGAAAAAAACGACTATTGGACGCTCGTCTCATACGCAGAATTGAAATTACTCACCACCCATGATATAGACGCAATTGTTCGAGCGTATCGAAAATCCATCACCGCCTCAAGACGAAACTTATTTTTCTTGTATTCTTCTTTAGCTCAATTAGAAATCCTAAAAGATTTGGGCATACGGACAAAACTGGTAAACGCCGTTATTAATCTAATTAAAGAAGAAATTCAACGCGTAGATAGCGGAGACCAACACCTTTCTGCCGAAGAAAAAACAAAAGGAAAATTATTAAACGGCCGCGCGATTTTATTTACAGGCTACATGGTAGATTATGCCGGTAAAGATAAGAAAACCCTGCCGCCCGAAAAAGAGACTGAATTGCGCCAAGAAATTCGGAAGAAATTAGAAAAAATGCACCCCACCCCCAACGACCGCGCCTTCTTAAGCGGGCTTTCGGCTGGCAGCGAAATCATTTTTGCCGAAGTATGTATCGAATTGGGGGTAAAAGTCAAAGCCTATTTGCCCCACACAGAATCTACCTATGTGCGTGAGTTTATCTCGCCCGCCGGCGAAGGCTGGGTAGACCGCTTCTACAAAGTCCGCAATCACCCACTAGTGGATGAAATTAATCACGTCGAAGCGCTGGGGCATCCAAAAGAAGGCGATAACCTATATGAGCGCAACAATCGCTGGACGTTATACTCCGCGTTAGGACGCGCCGGCGTAGAAAATGTGCGATTAATTGCAGTCGCCAATGAAACCATAAACACACGCGACCGAGACGTCCGCTTAGCGCGACACATGATTGAATTAATGCGCGATGTAGGCGGCGTAATTGAATTTATCAATCCATCAAAATACATTTACAACGTCATTGACAACGCCCTCGAAAGCCTCATGCGCGACCCCATTTCAACGCTAAAACCATCCGATGCAAAAGCCCTAATGAGAAAAGTTCACTCCAAAAAATAAATCCTAAAACGCCTCGCAGGGCTACAAACCCCGCGAGGCGTTTACCATTTACAAGAGAGCGCGTCATTCCACGAGCCGCATTTTTTCTTTCACCTTTTCATTAGGGTACGCCCAAATTTCACCGCGTATTCCCTTCGCAAGGTGAAAATCCCCCGCCCGTACGGTTTCAGGTCCTTCTAAAGTTTCAACCGTCACCATTTGGTCGGCATTCCCATTGGTTATTTCTGTAAGAGGCGCCAACATCACCACCGCCCGTTTGATGCAAATGCCGGGTTCAGTCATCATATACGTTTTATCAAAAATTTCTGGGTCAATCGGCCAAACATCGTCAGGGGCGTCCATCTCGCTCACCAGCATATCCCCTTTCTTGGCAATTAGCGTTGCGCCCCAAGGGGTTTTTACTTCCATCGTTTGAGGTTCATTTGGGCTGGGCAAAAACGGCTTAACGCGTCGAATAGCAATGTTGCGATATGGTTTAAAATTTACCGTTTTCAACACAGGGCTATCGGAAGTTAAGAGAATGGGTTCGGTCAACATACCATGCTTCAAAAAGCAAAATGTTCTAGTCTTTCAATTATACTTGAACAACATGAAACCATTAATTGTCCTTGTCGGCGCAAGCGGCGTAGGCAAAACCACGCTCATGCAAGCCCTTTGTAAAAAACATCATTTTGCCGCCGCTTACGAAGAACATATCGAACGCCCTTTTCAAACATTATTCAAGCATGACCCTCAATACGCGCTTGCCAATCAACTTGATTATTTAATTCACAAAGCCGAGCAAGAAAAAAAATTACGCCAACTCAATACGCCCGCCGTGATGGATGGCGGCTTAGATTTAGACTTTCACGGCTTTACGCGCCTCTTTCATGCGCGCGCCTGGCTCTCAGACCTCGATTTTGACCTATGCCGACGCCTCTACGCCCTCCTCCGCGCCATGCTCCCCCCGCCAGAATTAATCGTCATGCTACACGCGCAAGAAACCATCATCCGCCAAAGGCTGGCTTCCCGAAGCAGAATCAACATTGCCTCTAGCGAAGATGCGGCAACGTTAGAAAAATTTATCAACGAATGGTTAGAAGCAACTCATTCATCAAAAATTTTACGGGTAGACGTTTCCCACGAAGCCATTGACTACGCGCAAACCATTTCACAAATCATGGAAAACTTGAATGGAAAACTTTGACAATCTAAAACATAAAACCGAAGGCAAACCCAAATATCAACTAGCCAACGCAAACGTATTCGTTTCGCCGCACGGGTTTCATTATGTAAATTACCTCGACCCTGTTCAAGAAATCTCCCCCCTCATTGACGGGCGTGGGTTAACCGCAGAAGAAATTAAATACATTGAAACCTCTTTACAATCGAACCCAGAACGAATTGAGAATCAGGTCCATGCCGTAAAACGATATATGAATATACAAGATAAGCGCATCTTAGATATTGGCTGCGGCGGCGGGTTATTTTTATCAAAAATGAAAGAAAAAGGCGCAAAAACGCTTGGCATTGAATTAAACGACTCGCGCGCGTTTTACGCCCAAACCAAACACGCCCTAGAAATAAACAAACGCCCCATTGAAGATTCGTATTGGGCAAGTTTTGCCAATACGTTTGACGTAGTTACGCTATGGGACGTCATAGAACACGTTAATTTCCCAATCGCCACCTTGCAACACGCCGTAAACGTATTAAAACCCAACGGCATTTTACTCATTGACACGCCCTGCCGCGACGCGTTTTATCACCGCTTTGGAGAATTGACTTATAAAATTTCAGGCGGAAGGTTTCCCACATTTCTAAACGCTATGTACTCCTCCAAACCCTTTGGGCATAAACAAATCTTTTCGCTTGACGAAATGAAAGCGTTATTTGAATTTGTCGGTTTAGAAGTTTTAGAACTAAAAACCTTTCACGAGCTTTCTTTCCCTTATCGCTTTTACTTGCAAAAATTTTTCAAATCGAATCTGCTTGTAAACTTCTTGCTGCCGTTTGTGCGTCTGTTCTTTGTTATATTCCCAATAAAAAATAAAATGTTAGCCATTGGTAGAAAAAAAGCGCTCACTGCGCATCCACCCTCATGAAGTAAACCAACAAACGATGCAAAACAAAAAACGGGAGCAGTAAAATAAGGTGAACCAACGCGCTTACCCCAAACAACAAAGCGACCGAACTTAATAAATAATCAAAAAACGGGGCAAGGTTTTCTAGCATCCAATTCCCAAAGCCAGAAACAACCCCCAGCGTAAATAAAAGCCCCGTCCAAACGCCCAGCGGAAGCCACGCATGTCTATCCGATTCAGAGGGCATCATCGTGCTGGATACCGCAAACGTGAGATAAAACCACAGCCAAAAATCTGGCACATTTGGCAATAAGCCCACGCCCAGCCAAAACAATTCCATCTGACCGTTTTGAAACGCCTCCCACAACGTATTTAATTTCAATTGCACAACGCCCGCATAGGCAATAAACAATGTGCCGACAATTAACGGCGCCAACCCTATGAGCGAATCGCGAATGAAATCGGTTTTTTCCACTTCCACATACCCCATTTGCAATTTTCCGTTCTTCATCGGTTTCGGAAAGACCGAAAACTTTCCTGTTTTCACTCGTAATATTTTCGCCATTAAAAAATGACTAGCCTCATGCAAAACCACGCCGGGAAAAAATAAAATGGAAAATATGGAAAGCGTTAATTGCAAGTTGCGCGTGATGAGCAAGGTCGTTATTTGAATTTCACGATGCAAAAGCCGCTGGAGCAATACCAGCGGCAAAAGCGTCAAAAGAAACCAAATAAAACCGGCGTAAGGCATAAAAAATACCGTCCCAAAGTTTCTGGTTATCTATGTAGCCGCTTAAATAACTTTCGGGAATTTTTTATTTACGCTACACAGCCGCTTTTGTAATTGCCGTAAACTCATCGGCTTTCAAACTCGCCCCGCCGACCAGCGCCCCATCAATATCAGGCTGTGAAAAAAACTCTTTGGCGTTTGCGCCCGTAACCGACCCGCCATACAAAACGCGAATGTCTTGCGCCGTTTGTTCGCCATATAATTGAGCGAGCGCGGGGCGAATCACATCTTTCACCACTGCATTCGCCGCCTCGCCTGTCGAGGCTTTGCCCGTGCCAATTGCCCACACAGGCTCATACGCCACCACGATTCGCTTTGCAAAGTCATCCGCTACGCCCGCAAGCCCCAGCCGCACTTGTTCAGAAACAACTTGACCCGTTAGATTTGATTCGTATTGTTCCAAAGTCTCTCCCACGCACACAATGGGAGTCAAATCAAATTTCTGGGCGGCAAGCAGTTTTTTATTTATCAAAGCGTCCGTTTCGCCAAAATATGCGCGTCTTTCAGAATGACCCAAAATAACATAATGGCACAATTCTTTTATCATCGCCGGCGAAACCTCGCCGGTAAATGCGCCTTTTTCTTCCCAAAACATATTTTGCGCGCCGAGCCCAATATCTGTGTTTTTCAAAAGTTCACAGGCGGCTTGTAATGAAACAAACGGCGGGCAAACGACCTTTTCAACATTTTGTATTTCGTTTATCTTTTCAATCATCGCAGAGAGTAATTCTCGCGTCTCTGCAATTGTTTTGTTCATTTTCCAATTTCCGGCAACAAGAGGTTTTCGCATTATTTTTTCCTATGGAATAGTTTTGAGCAATTCGTCTGCAAAAGTTCGAATCCAAGCCGCGGCGCCTAAGTCAGATGAAAGAGCGTTCAGCAAACTCTTGGCGGTGTTTATATCTTTCAAACGAATAGCAATCTCCGCTTTCAATAGTGGAATTTCGTATAAATCTGGCTTAAGCTTTTCAGCGGCTTGCACATTGTCTTTTGCCTCTTCAATGGAGCCATTAAATAACGCGTAACGCCCACGCGCAATGTACCCCAGCGGCAAATTCGCCGCGTCTATGCGTTCGAAGAAAACAAACAACGGCATATCTTTTTGTTCTGAAGCCTTGTAAACCGATTCGCGTAACGCGGTCATCACATCTTCTGGAATTTCGCCTTCAGCGCGATGCGCCTGCGCCAAACGCAAATCCATCCCTGCCGCAAACGTCCAAGCGTTGCGTTCTCGATATTGGCTCGAAGCGTTGGCAAAAAACTCTTTATTATTTGCGCCAGCCAAATTAGCGGCTTGCGCCAAAGCCTCCCCCGCGCGAATAGATTGGCCTGCGTCATAAAATGCAAGCGAAAGTTGCAAATGAGCGTTTGGGTCGGCTGGGTTTTGCTTCACCAATTCTTGCGCCGCCGCAATAGCAGGAGATACATTCGGCTGAAGCGTTAGAGGCGGCAAAGCAGTGGGTGAAACAGGTGCGGGCGAATTCACTACAACGGTTGTTTGTTGCGCAAAGAACCTGCGAATCAAACCGTTGCGATAAGCAAACAAACCTAAGCCAACGCAAACAATCGTCATTAATACAATGGAAACCCACATCCAACCTGAAGAACGCTTCTCGGCTACGGGGCGGGCGGCTACTGTTTTTTCGGCAACGGGTTTCGCCTGAACTTTTGTTTCACGCTTCAAACTAGTGGGGCGCATGGTAATGGCTGTGCCTTGCATTGGCACGCCCGCTTCTGCCCATGCGGCTTTGAAGGCTTGCACTAAATCTTCAACCGTTTCGTATCTATCGGCTCTATCTTTGGCTAAGGCTTTTAATAAAACGCGTTGCACTGGCTCTGGCACATTGGGGTTAATATCCATTGGCAAAGGCAAAGGCGTGTATATATGGTCATGAATAATTGAAAACGGCGTATCGGCGCTAAACGGCACTTGCCCCACCACCATTTCATACAACATTACGCCAAATGAGTAAATATCTGTGCCTGAGTCTAAATCTTTTTTACCCATCGCCTGCTCGGGCGAAATGTATTGCGGCGTGCCCATAATCGAATCGGCTGATAAGGTGGATTCGCCCGCTTGGGCAATGCGCGCCAAGCCAAAATCCGCCAGATACATAACGCCTTCATTTGAAAGCAATACATTAGACGGTTTTATATCTCGATGTAAAACGCCTTGCTGATGGGCGTAGCCCAGCGCTGAACCAACCGAAGTGACCACTTGGTCAATTTCTTGCGAACTTAATGCGCCGCGTTGAAAACGCGCTTTGAGCGTATCGCCTTCAATAAACTTCATCACCAAATACGGGCGGCGCTCATGTTCGGAATAATCATAAATAGGCACAATGTTTGGGTGTTCTAGTTTTGCAATCACCCGCGCTTCGCGTTGAAAACGGGCAATGAAGGTTGAGTCTTCATTAAAGGCTTGGTGTAAAGCTTTAAGCGCCACATAGCGGTCTAACGCGGCATGATAGGCTTTGTAAACGGTAGCCATGCCCCCTTGCCCTAATTGCTCAATAATGCGGTATGGTCCAATCGTTTCGCCAATCTTAAAAGACATAAACTCTCCAGCGGGAATTTACCTAATTATAGCCGAGAGCGACTATTTGATATTCGCAATTTTATTACAGTTTCTGAGCGTATAGAAATCACTGTAACGCGCTATGTTGCCGAAAAATTATCTGAAAATCATTAATCTAACGTTACTAAGCCGCGAGAAGCGCGCTGTTTCTGAATTATCAGAGAGAGAAACGCATAGCGCGTCAGTAAGGCTATAAAAGAGACGATTAACCAATCCAAAACAAATACGCTGCGCGGGAAGTTTTCGAACCAGCCAGCCAGAAAGCCAATGTAAACCGCAGCGCCGAGAATGAGCGAGCCGAGTAAAGTGGAAAATAGCATCGGGCGAATCATTTGTTTGAACGAAACAGAAGCGGAGAGATTGAGAGCGCCAAATGCAATAGATAAGGCGGGACGTAAGAAAAAAGCGAAATAAAACATAAAACGCATCATTGTTTGGTAAGAGGCGAACTCGCGGGGGTGGTCAAAGCGGAGGCGGAATGAGAGGTATACCGAAGCGGCAACAACGATAAGGTCAAAGAGAAGAAGCGGAACGTTTATGGTCTGCAAGGTTTTCTTTAGCCAAGCTCGCAACGGTTGGTCAATAAAAAAGTGAGCCAGTAGTCCAATGAGTATCATCATTGGTATAACCGAAACGTCGAAGATTTGCTCGGCGTATGGCGTGCGGTTGTGTAAATATCTTTCAAATAACCAAACAATAGGGACATGTAGAATATAAATTGCGTATGACGTTTCTCCGAGCGTGACCAGCGCAGGATGATTAAGCGTTTTGGATAGACGCGATGTATCGAGCGATAAAGCGATAATAAATAAAATCATCAGCGGCGCAAGCAGACCCGCCATCGGTTGCAAGTCGTTTGGGAAAACGCTGGGATATTTTCTACTGATAATAGAATAGGCTATTACAAATAGCGCGCTAAACCATAATGCGCTATGTATTACGCTTTGTTGAATGGTTTGATTTTTCCCTTCGCGCAAGTACCATATTCCGCCTACCGCCCCCATAATAAATGAATTGAGGTGAAAAATTGGGTTGTAAACAATGATATCTTTTCGTTCGGGAAAATACCCAATCCATACAATGTGATAGATAATTTGACTCAACGCCCAAAAAGCGATTGAGAGCGAAATTAATTTTTTGGTTGATTGTTTATACGCCCACATGGTGAAAAACGGAAAGACAGCGTAGAAGAAAAATTCCACCGTCATAGACCAGGCGGCGTAATTAAAGGATTGCGAGTAGGCGGGAATCCACGCTTGTACGACAAAAATGTTCGCCAATATCTTTTGCGGTTTGATTCTTAAGATAGAGTCTAAGTAAAAATAACAAGTTAATAAAAACGCAATTAAGTAGAGGGGGTAAATGCGTATCGCTCTGGCGCGCCAATACCCTACTACGTCAAATTTTTCGGTAGGGCGAAAATAGACCAACGCCATCACAAACCCTGAAAGCGTATATAAATAGCTCACGCCCGTCGGCGCGGCAAGAAGTATCTCTGAAAATGGGAATTGGTTGAGAAAATTAAAATAAACCCCGCCTCCGCCATGATAAAACAAAACCAAGATTATCATCAGAAAGCGGGTAAAGGTTAATTGGTCAACGCGCTTCATGCAAATATATCAGTCTTTCTTGTCGCGCAAAAATATAACCCAATATACCGCCGCCACCAACACAGCCCCGCCGATGATATTGCCAATGGTGACGGGAATGAGGTTATTCACAAAAAACGCTTGCCAAGTCAGCGCGTCGAGATGGGCGACTTTTTCGCCAACTCGCCCAATAAATTCGGGGTCAAACATCTTAATGAATAGAGCATAAGGGATGAAATACATATTCGCCACGCTATGCTCAAAACCCGCCGCCACAAAAGCGCTGATGGGGAAAATAATCGAAGCGATTTTATCTAATGTGGTTCTGGCGCTGAAGGTTAACCACACAGCCAAACAGACTAATACGTTACATAAAATTCCTAAAGCAACGGCTTGAATAAAATTCAATTCAGATTTAGAGACGGCAATTCGCAAGGCGGCAATGCCGACAGAATCTCCGCCAAATGCGTATTGCTTTGAAAAGAACATCAAAGCCGCCGTGCCAACTGAGCCAATGAAATTACCTAAGTAAACAATTCCCCAATTACGCAGTAAAGCCTTTGTGGTGACTTTTCGGCTTGCCCACGCCATCACAATTAATGTGTTGCCGGTGAACAATTCCGCTCCGCCAACCACAACTAAAATAAGCCCTAAACAAAAGACCAAGCCCGTCAACAAGCGCGTGACGCCATACGGTAAAGCGCTGGAATACGCTAAAGAGCCATCTGCCGCACTGACTGAAATTGCGCCCGCCGAAACGGTTGTGGCAAAAATGCCGCCAAATGAAATAAATGCGCCCGCCAAAATAGAAAGCATTAGCATTGTAAAAAAGGGCATATTTGCTTTTCGCACGCCAATCGCTTCAGCCTTTGCCGCCATTTCGGGAGGTAAAAGAGAGTCAATTTGAATTTCATTCATGGCATTGCTCCTTGCAGAAACCGTCCCGAAGGTTCATTGAAACTTTCGGGACGGTTATTTTATATTTACGCTTTCGGTCCCGCTTCAATAATCTCTTTTGGCGTGCCTTCGGCGAACTTTGCAAAGTTTTCAATAAAACGTTTGGCAAGTTCTTTATAGCCTTTTTCGTAAGCGGCTTTATCTGCCCATGAAGAGGAAGGGTCTAACACTTCATTGGGGACATCGGGGCATGAGGTTGGCACTTCGTAACCAAAGACAGGGTCAATCTTAAATTGGACTTTATTTAATGCTCCATTCAACGCGGCGGATAACAAAGCGCGAGTGTGCTTAATGGAAATGCGCTTGCCTACGCCATAAGCGCCGCCTACCCAACCCGTATTGACCAACCAGCAAGTGACTTTATGCTCTTCAATCTTTTTCTTGAGCAATTCAGCGTATTTAGATGGATGATGCACCATAAAGGGTCCGCCGAAGCAGGCGCTAAAAGTGGCTTGCGGTTCTTTGCCTAAGCCGGCTTCTGTGCCTGCTAGTTTTGACGTGTAACCAGAAATGAATTGATACAAGGCTTGATTGAGGTTCAATCGAGCAATGGGGGGCATTACGCCTGTCGCATCGCAAGTGAGGAAGATGATATTTTTTGGATGCCCAGCGTATTTTTCTGGGACGGCGTTATCAATAAACTCTAACGGATAGGAAGCGCGCGTGTTTTCGGTGATTGAGTCGTCTATTAAATCAATGCGGCGGGTGACTTTATCGTAGGGGACATTTTCGAGGATTGTGCCAAAGCGATGCGTAGCGGCAAAAATTTGCGGTTCAGCCGTTTCAGATAAACCAATGACTTTGGCGTAACAACCTCCTTCAAAGTTGAAAACGCCCTCCGCGCTCCACCCATGTTCATCGTCGCCGATGAGGCGGCGCGATGGGTCAGCCGAAAGGGTGGTTTTGCCCGTTCCGCTTAAACCAAAAAACAAAGCGACATCGTCCTTATCGTTTGGGTTTACATTGGCGGAACAGTGCATAGGCATTACGCCTTGAAGCGGCAAGATGTAATTTAATACGGTGAAAATAGATTTTTTCATCTCGCCTGCGTATTGCGTATTGCCAATGATAATGAGTTTCTTTTCGAAAGAAAGTAAGATGAACGTTTCGCTGCGTGTGCCGTCGGTTTCGGGGTTCGCTTTGAAAGATGGGATATCCACCACTGTAAATTCAGGCGCAAACGCTTGATGTTCTTCTAGCGATTGCGGTAATAAAAACATATTACGGATAAAGTGCGCGTGCCAAGCGTATTCTGTAATAAAACGCACAGGCAAACGATATTTTTCATCGGCGCCGGCGTACACATCTTGCACAAACACGTCTTTATCTTTTATAAAGTCGGTCATCTTTTTATAAAGCGCGTCGAACTTCGCCTCGTCAAACGGTTTGTTATATTGCCCCCACCACACATGGTTTTCCGAATCGACATGCTTAACGATAAATTTATCATTCGCGCTGCGCCCGGTGTGCTTGCCAGTATGCGCCACGAGCGGTCCATCTGAGGCGATGTTGCCCTCGCCGCGAAAAATCGCTTCTTCGGTAAGGGCTTCTGTGGTTAGATTCCAATAAGCGGTTTTTACGCTTGAAATACCTAGTTTAGTAAGGTCATAATTTGCCTTACGGGCATTAGCAATAGACTGCGCTGGGGAAACATGGTTTTGAGAATGGGTCATAAATACTCCTCTATTTTTTGGTAATGGTATATCTAGTAACACAAAAACTGGTCAAAGGAAACTCTTTGACCAGATGTGCCGCTATCCCCGCCGAAACGCGGCTCTGACTGTGAAGGTCAGCGCGGGGATTCATAGGGCAAATTATACTCTGTGAAACTATCATTTACTCGCAAGTAAAGGCGGCGGGCGAAACGTCTTGCGCTTGCGCCCAGTTTTTCTCAAATTCTTGCAAATATAGGGCGGCAATGTCGGGATGGTCTAAAATAATCACGTTTTCTTCATTGTTGCTGTCGGCGTTGTCGGAAAAGTTCAAAGAGCCTGTAATCACAATACTGTTATCAATAACAATAATCTTGTGATGTAAAAAACTAGCGTTGCCGTCTTGTCGCGCTGGCACATTGGCGCACCAAAAACGGCGCAACTCGGAGCTTTCATAATTACTGCCAAAAGTTTCAAATACGCCTTTCACGTCTATCCCGGCGCGGGCGCGGTCTATCATGGCTTGGGCGAGCGCGTCGTCTGTAAAACTAAACGCCAAAAAGCGGATATTGACTTCAGCATCATTAACAATGGCAATTAACTTGCTCATAATTTTATCTTCTGACGAAAACAAAACTTGAATAGGCGTGTTATTTAAAATCGCCCATTGTTGATTCACTGCCGAAGGCGCGCGCGGACCGAACTGCCCAGCCCACAATTCTTCCCATTCACGTTCATAAATCGCCGCAATTTCTGGCGAGCGAATCACAATCACATTATTGTTTTGCTTATAAATTCCGTTTACCGTGATGTTGGTCGAACCCGTCCATGTGGTTTGTTTATCGAAAATCCAAAATTTATTGTGCATTAAAGCGGAGCGCCCCGCATCGTCTTTGACTTCAATTCCATTTTGAATCAAACGCGTAAATTGTCCGCGATTTGGCTCCGCGTCAATTCCTAGCCCGTTTTTGTCGTCTGTCACCCAGCGGATATCTACGCCTCGGGCTTTGGCGTTGATTAATGCGTCGGTGACGCGCGGTAGGTTAAACTCAAACGAAGCGATGTGAATACTCGTTTGCGCCGCGTTGATAAATCCAATTAATTTTTCTTCAATTGAACCTGCTGGGTTATTTTCATTATTTAATATCAACGGGTCTGTAAAATACACTTCCCACCATTGATTTATAGAAATCGGTGTTTCAGTTATAGGAATGACAAATGGCTGTGTTGGCGTTTCTGTAATTGGCGGTAAAGTTTCGGTAACAGGAATGATAAACGGCAATGGCGTGTCGGTAGCATAAAATGGAATTTGAGTTACAGGCGCAAGGGTCGGCAATTCGATTGGCGCACAAGCAAGCAATAACAGTGAAACGATGAAAGCAATGATGAAAACTTTTTTCATAAATTATTGCAAAGCAGAAAAATCTTGCGGATTTCCTAATGGGTAATTTGTTGCTTCTTGTGCAATGCGCTTTACTAAGCCGCCTAATACAGTTCCTGTACCAACTTCAACAAATGTATTAATTCCCATTTCGGACATTTTCTTAATCGAATCTGTCCACTTGACTCGAGATTGCATTTGGGCTTTCAAATCTGCGCGGCAGTCGTCTGCCGTTTTGAGTATAGAAGCGTGAACATTTCCGTAAACAGGGATTTGAGGGTTTGAGAATTGAGCGTTATCTACCGCTTGATTCCACTCGGCTTGAATCGAATCCATGAGTGGTGAATGCGCCGCGATAGACACCGCCAAAGGCAAAGCCCGTTTTGCGCCAGCGGATTTTGCTAAAGCCATTGCGCGTTCTACGGCTGGTTTTGCGCCTGAAATTACCACTTGACCGGGGCAATTGTCATTGGCAACTTGTACGAGTTCGTTTTCGGCGCTGGCTTCAGCGCAGACTTTATCTAATGCGGGAATATCCAAACCTAGTATTGCCGCCATGCCGCCTGGATTTAATTCGCCAGCGCGTTTCATCAATTCGCCGCGTTTTCGGACGAGGCGCAGACCATCTTCAAAAGAAAACGCGCCTGCCGCGCACAGGGCAGATAATTCCCCTAGAGAATGCCCCGCGACTGAAGCAGGTTGAAAGTCAGGGTAAAGATGCGAAAAAACGCGAAAAGATGCAATCGAATGAATGAATAAAGCGGGTTGTGTGTTGACTGTATCATTAAGTTCATCTGCTGAACCGTTTATCATCAAGTTTGTAATTGAAAATCCAAGAATTGAATCGGCTTCATCAAAAGTTTGTTTTGCAATGGGATAAGCCTCGCTAAGTTCTTTGCCCATGCCAACGGTTTGCGAGCCTTGCCCCGGAAAAATAAACACTGTGGTTTGTGAGTTGAGTTTCATTATTGAGTCTCCATGAAAACGTCCCGCAGGTTTCTTTAATAAATTGTGTCGCACGTTTAAAACCTGCGGGACGGTATTGTGTATATTAAAACACAAACGGGTCGTGAATGTCACGACCCGTTTTATGACGAAAAAATTATTCGCTTTTCTTTTCTTTTTTCACTTGCACAACTTCACGTCCTTTGAAATAACCGCAGTTATCACAAACGGTGTGTGGCAGGCGTTTGCTTCCGCAGTTAGAACAAGTGACGAGGTTGGACAAAATCAACGCATCCTGTGAACGACGGCGGTCGCGGCGTCCTTTGGAGTGTTTGCGCTTTGGATGTGGGGTCATGAACTTTCTCCTTTATACATACAGCAGACGGGCATGTGAGCCCGTCTGGGGTTGGTTTTTAATGAAGCGGGCTGATTATATATGCGGGAAGCAGATGCGTCAAGCAGAATTATTTGAATTTTCGCGTCATTTGTTAGTTCGCGTAAAAGCCTTTCTTTACACAAAATTTAAGCCGCGTTTACAGCGTATAATCAGTCAAAGGAGTAAATCATGAGCATTTCTATTATTTTGATATGCGGTTTTCTATTGGTTGTAATAGCGGCTATTGGCATTGGAGTCTATTGGTTTTATAACAATGCGCAAACTCAAAATTCAAACCCAACAGATACTTCAGGCGGCGCGAGTTCTTCGGGCGTTTTGTTTTGGGGAAGCGCAGGCGCAGGCGACGATAAAAATAATGACGATGGCGGTTTTTGGGACGGAGATAGCGCAGGCGATTCGGGCGGGGATGGCGGAGGCGGCGAATAACTCGCCCAGCCTCCTCCTGTTTCATGGCACACGTCTCCATAGGAAAGGGTAAAATCAACGCATGGAAGTTCAAATTGCCGTTGCCAAAATCAACAAATACGCCGTTTCAGAAAGCGGCGATACGCTCGAAGCGATTGAGCGCCCAACGGGCGGCTTATCTGTTGTGCTGGCAGACGGGCAGACATCAGGCAGAGGCGCGAAAGCGGTCTCAATGTTGGTGGTGAGAAAAGTCATTGGGTTGATTGCAGAAGGCGTGCGCGACGGCGCGGCGGCAAGAGCGGCATCTGATGCGTTGTTTGCAGATAAAGCAGGCAAAGTCACATGTACGTTGAATATTGCCTCGGTTGATTTACACAGCAAAACGATTGTATTGACGCGTAATAACCCCGCCTCTATGTTTATTTGTCGCGGAGAGCGCATTGACGAACACAATGAAGAAAGCGTTTCTTTAGGAACTTCGCGCAACGTTCGCCCAGTCGTCACCGAAATTGAAATTGAAACTGGCTTAACCATTGTGATTTTCAGCGACGGTATTTCACATGCGGGCGAGCGCGTTGGCAGACCGATGAACGTTCGCCAAGCGCTTCAATCTATGCTTGAAGACCAAGACCCAACGCCCCAACAACTTGCCGACTCTTTGCTTGAACAAGCCGTCCGCCTCGATGACAACCGCCCAGCCGATGATATTAGCGTTTTGGTATTAAAAGTTTCACCGCGCACAAGCGACGCGGTAAGGCGTATGGCAATTCGGCTGCCTATTTAGACCTTTCGGGTCTGGCTTTAGAGATTGAATTCTAAAAAATGCGTAAAAGCCTAAAGCGCCTTTGGCGATTTATCCAAGCCTCAGTTCGAGATACTAGAATTTTATTGCGCGAATTTCGCGCGCCGTTATTTTGGTTTTCATTCGCGGTGATTGGCGGAGGGCTTTTATATCACTATATCGCTATTGTTGTTCATGAACCTGTTGCCAGCGTAGCGGAGGCGATTTACATTGTTTTGATTGCAACTTTTTTACAACCGCCCAATAGAGATTTTCCGCTTCACATCGCTTTACAACTGTTTCACTTTCTAATGCCAATTGTAGGCGTTATTGCTTTGGCGCAAGGCTTAGCAGACTTTGGAAGTTTGTTATTCAATCGAAAATCTCGCAATAAGGAGTGGGAAATGGCAGTCGCCTCCACCATGAAAAATCACGTGATTTTGGTTGGGTTTGGTCACTTAGGGTATCGAGTAGCGGTCATGTTACATGAAATGGGCAAACAAATTGTGGTGATTGAACAAAACCCAAAGGTAGATACGCTGAACGAAGCCACCAAACTCGGCATCCCTGTTATTACAGACGACGCCACGCGAATCGCCGCTTTAGAAGGCGCGAACGTGCAAAAAGCAAAAACATTGATTCTCGCCAGCCAAAACGACGCAATGAATTTACAAATTGCGCTTAAGGCGCGCAGCCTCAACCCGAATATTCAAATTGTCGTTCGCATTTTTGACGACGACTTCGCTCATGCGTTGCAAGAACAATTTGGCTTTATTGCATTAAGCGCCACCGAAATGGCGGCGCCCGTGTTTGCCGCCGCCGCGGCGGGCGTAGATGTGACGAACCCAATTTCCATCGAAGGGCAATTGCTCAGCCTGGCAAAATTTACCGTCGGCAAAGAGTCGGCGTTGAGAAAAAAATCTATCGGCGATTTAGAAAAAAAATACAAAGTCAATATCGTTTTATTACGCAAAGCCAATGAAACCTATATGCCGCCTAAATACGAACAAATCATTTCGGTTGGCGATGCGCTGGCGGCGCTGGGCGCGCCAGAGCAGTTAAACAAAATTCTGCATGATAATGAATGAAGACGCTCATTCTCTTCTAATTGGCATTGTCGGTCCGTGCGGTTCGGGTAAATCCACATTGCTAGAGGGTTTAGAAAAACACGGCTATCGTTGTCGGCACATCGCGCAAGAACACTCCTACGTTAAACAAATGTGGCAAATCATCACCAAACCCAACATACTCATTTTTTTAGAATGTTCATTTGAAAACTGCACCAAACGCCGAAAATTAAATTGGTCGCTCGGCGATTATGAAGAACAACAAAAACGATTAAGCCACGCCCGCGAACACGCCGATTTGATTATAGACACGAATATTTATAATCCAAACGAAACGCTTGACATCGCTTTGAAATTTTTAGAGAAAAGAAAATGACCAAAAAATTTTTTACCTTCAGCCTGCTAACGCTTCTTTTTCTACCTGCATGCCTGTTTCTACAACCCCAAGCGGAGGCTACGCCTGAGCCGCCTGCCCCCCAGCCCGCCAATCTCTCCATATTCAAGGCGGGGCTTAATCCGCAATATCACGCCGTGATAGACGAACTGTCTAATGCAAGCGTGTATCAGATTGAGTTTTTCATTCACGATAATCTGTATGAAATCACGGGGAAGCAATCGGTGGCTTACGCCAACAATGAAGATACCGCGTTAGATGAAATTCACTTTCGGTTGTTCTCCAATATTCTTGGCGGAGAGATGACTGTGGAAAACGTGAAAGTGAACGATGAAGACGTTGAGCCGACTTACGCCTTGAACGACAGCGTGTTGATTGTGCCGCTTGCAACCTCTTTGCAACCGGGCGAAACCGTAACGATTAGTATGGAGTTTGAGGTTACCGTTCCGCGCAGTGTGAATTTGAATTATGGCGTGCAAGCCTATTCCGACGATGTGCTGGCGCTGGCGCACGCTTACCCTATGATTGCCGTGTATGACGATGAAGGCTGGAACGCGGAAATTCCGCCGCAAACAGGCGATGTGACGTATGCAGATATGTCTTTTTTTATTGTGACGGTGGATGCGCCGAAGGATTTGGTTTTGGCGGCTTCAGGAGTGGAAACAACTGTTGAGGAAACGGCAAGCAGGCAAAAAGTTAGGTATGAAGCGGGACCCGCGCGGGATTTTTATCTGGCGGGGAGTCCAAATTATCAAGTATTTGTTCGTGAAGCGAATGGCATAACGCTTCGGTTTTATACGCCGAGTTATATGCAATCGGGCGCGGAAGAGGCGTTAGACTATGCCGCTCAATCTATTAAAGTTTTTAATGCCAAATATGGCGCATACCCTTACACCGAGTTGGATTTTGTTTCTACGCCGACTCTGGCGCTGGGCATTGAGTACCCTGGCATCATTGTAATTACAGATTGGATTATGGAGCCGCAAATGGGGTATTTAGAGGCGACGGTGGCGCATGAGGTGGCGCATCAGTGGTTTTATAACTTGGTGGGCAATGACCAATTGGATGAGCCGTGGTTGGATGAATCGCTGGCGCAGTTTGCTACGATGGAGTATTTTGCGGAGCGATATGGCGAGGATGGAAGACTAGGATTTTATGAAGAATTATTTAGCAGATGGGCTTATATTGGGAATGAGGAAATTCCTGTGGGCTTGCCCGTGCGCAAGTATTCGGATATGGAGTATAGCGGGATTGTGTATGGACGCGGGGCGTTATTTTTTGTGGAGTTAGAAAAGAAGATGGGCAGCGAAAATTTTGATGCGTTTCTGCGAAGTTATGTGGCAAAGTATGCTTGGGGCGTTAGCGCCACTGAAAGTTTGCGCGCAGAAGCAGAATTAAATTGCGGGTGCGATTTGGGCGAATTGTTTGAGCAATGGGTGTATGAGTAAGGAAGCGGGATTGGCAGATATATATTTTTGAAAATTATATTCTTGACTACATGGAGTATTTGGATATTCATTTTCTGGAGATAAAAGAAGTTGAAATCCACCAGCAAAAAAACTTGAGAAAATTAGGGTCGGAGAAATATCCGTTACTCAATGTGTTGAAGTTCGGGTCGCAGCGCCAGCGCTTCCACCTCGCTGGCTAAGCGGCGCGGGTACTTCGGGTTGAGCGCTATGCGTGTCAGGTCATGCCCGATCCCCAGCCTCATCAGGCAGTAACAAAGCGAGCGCTTGACGGGTGAGGCTTCCACTTCATGGCGTGCGCCATTTTGGGGCTTTTTCCTACGCCAACTCAAATCATTGTCCCCCCCGCATCATGACGAATGAACAACCTATGTTCCAAAGGGGTAAAATAGAGGCGTTACAATCAATAACAAGAAAGGAAACAAACATGATTGCGCGAATATGGCACGGGCGCGTGCCGACCAGCAAAGCGAGCGCTTATCGAAAATTTCTGAATGAGCGAGCCATTCCAGACTATCAATCTGTGGCAGGTAACCTTAGCGTTCAAATCCTAGAGCGTCAAGAAGGTGAAGTCACTCACTTTTTGACATTGACGCTCTGGGAAAACATGGACGTGATTCATGGGTTTGCAGGCGAGAATGTTGAGCAGGCAAAATACTACCCTGAAGACCAAGACTTTCTGCTCGAATTCGAGCCTACAGTTGCCCACTACACTGTGGTTGGACAATCAACCTAATTGATGAACTTAACGCGCTATTAGACCGTGATTGTGCAATCATTTGTCAATTTGGCTGTCGAACCAATTAAGGAAAGGATACAACATGGTATGAAATCGCAAAAAAGATTAGAAGCCATGCGGAGTTGGAAAGAAGCGTTTCAAATTCCAACTATTCTTTATTTTCCAGCCTTGTTACTTTCGCTCGCTATCGCCGGCTTAAGTTTCTTCGTTGAGCCATTTTCGGTTCGCTATTTTGCAGGCGGAATCTTCGCCGCCGTTTTATTTTTTATCTTAATTTTCGTGAGCGTCGTTATACCAGCCCTTCGCGCAAACGCGCTCAAACAAAACGGCGTTCATGGTTCAGCCGTAGTCGTCAAAAAAGAAACGCGCTCAAGGTTTATTGGCGCGCTTGAGCCAGAGAATCGCATGGGCGTTTCCATCTCCGTCATCACCTTCGAGTTCACGCCCGAAGGGCGCACATCGCCCCTGCGCCTAGAAGCGGAAGTAAAGCGAGTCACCGCTTCTATGCAAGAAGGAAAGACGTTAAAAATCGCCTACGCTAAAAACAACCCGCGCATTGTCAAACTGCCCGGAGAATAAACTTGCGCCGCCCATAAAAACGCCAGCAAAAGTATATGGGCATTACCCTCTCTTCAACATATCGTCGGTTACTTGGTCTAAGCGCAAACTAATAATCTGGCTTGCCGAGTCGCGTCCCATCGTCACGCCATAAATCACATCCGCCGCTTGCACCGTGTTGCGGTTATGCGTGATGATAATAAATTGCGTGTCTTTACTTAAATCCACAAGCAAATCTCTAAAACGCCCGACATTGGCTTCATCAAGCATCGCGTCCACCTCGTCCATCACGCACACAGGCGTTGGCGAAACTTTTAACAAAGCGAAGACCAAAGCAATCGCCGTCAAACTTCTTTCGCCGCCAGAAAGCAGCGCCAAGCCTTGCTCGCGCCTGCCTGGCAAACGGGCTTCAATTTCAATGCCTGTTTCCACCAAGTTTTCAGGGTCCGTTAGCGCCAACCTCGCCGAGCCGCCGCCAAACAAGCGCACAAACGTCTCGCGGAATTGTTTATCCACCGCGTCGAATGTTTTCACAAATTCTTGCTTGGTTAATTCATCTAACTCAGCCACCACTTGTTTCAAATCGGCTTCGGCTTGGCGCAAATCTTCCACTTGCGTTTTCATAAATTCATAACGTTCTTTTTCTTCGTCATATTCTTTTTTCGCGTCTGGGTTAATCGGTCCCATGCGCCGCATTTGCGCGCGATGATGAGACAACTGCTCTTCTAATTCTGGCGCCAGTTCCGTCACCACTGGCAATTGCTCCACCATGCCGTCTATCGGCAACGGCACAGGTCCCGAAACGTCTTCGGCATATTCAAACATCACCAAGCCGAAATCGTCGGTGATTTTTTGACGTAAATTATCCAACGCTTCGTTTTTTCGCGTTTGCTCTAATTGCACCTGCCCATATAACCGCTCGGCGTTTGCAAAGGCGCGTTGGGCGTTCGCTTCCGATTCTTGCAAGCGCTTTTCTTCTTGTTCGGCGGTCGCCAAATCTTTTTCTGCTGGCTCAATTTGCACGCGCATCGCTTCCAGTTGCGCGTTCAAATGAGTCTCTTGCTCGCGCAGTTGATTTTTCTCCGCGTCTAACCCAAAGAGCGCAGCGTCTAACTCCTGCAGGCGGGTAGAAAGTTCAACGCGCTTTGCATCCAAACGACTCACATCGTCTCCGCGTTCGTTTAATTTATTTTGCGCGGCAATTAAGTTCTGCTCCGCCACCGCCGCGCGCGTTGCCCAGTAAGAAACTTGTTCTTGCAATTCGCCGGCTTCAAGTTCATTAATTTTTGCGGAGACAATTCTTAACTCCGCTTGCGCCTTAGACGCTTCGCGCTCCACCTCAACCAAAGCGTTTTGCAACTTTTCTTGATGAGAAATAAACTCTTGCGCTTCAAGAGTCAATTGATTCAATTGATTCTTCTGCCATTCTAATTGACGTATCATCGCTTCAGACTCAAGCCCAGCCTGTTGCTCGCGCTCTTGCAATTCTCCCAGCCTGATTCGAGATTCGCGCGCGTCTATCTCCACTTGATTTAATTCACGCTGCGCCTCGTTCAACCGATTCGATAACGCCTCAACCGTGTGGTTCGAGTCAGATAAAGTTGCAAGCAAATCGCTCAGGCGTGATTCATATTCACGCTTCTGGCGACCCCGCCCCAACGTTGAAGAAGAAGCGGTTTTTCCCGCGATGATTAATCCATCGCCGCGAAACACTTCCCCGCGCAGGGTCACAATTCGCGCGTGGGGGGGAATCTCTTTAACCAAACGTTTTGCTATGGCTCTATCACGCACGATTAAAGTTTGCCCTAGAATTAATCGCACCGCGTTTTTTAATTCATCGGGCGTATTAATCAGTTCAGAGGCAACGCCTAGCGCTTCGTTTGAAACGCTTAATAAATTTGAAGTTTTATCCACAGGCAACAGCGCCGCCCGACTTGCTTCATCCGCCTCGAGCAAATGCAAAGCGTTTTCAATTTCATGCTCACTTAACAAAACCGCGTCGAGCGTATCGCCCAAAGCGGCGGCAATGGCAAGTTCAAGTTCGGCAGGCACATCTAACACGCCGCTTAATGCGCCGCGCACGGCAAGGTTCGATTGCAACAAATAACGCGCGCCCTCCGCATACCCAGTCAAAGATTGCTCCGCTTGCTCTAACACTTCTAACTGCGCTTTCAAACGCGAATAATCGGCTTCTTGATTGGCGCGATGCTCTAACGCGCTCCGTCGTTGGGTTTCAATTTGTTCCGTTTCGTTGCGTTTTGCCAGCGCTTTTGATTCCATGTCTTGCAAAGCGGTTTGCGCTTCTTCTCGTAACTTTTTCGCCGTTTCAAATTCCGCTTTGGCTTTTTCGGTTTGCTTTTCAGCCTCTGCAATGGCATGTTGGGTTTGCTCAATTTTTTGAGTTTGCGATTCAATACGAGATTTCAATTCATCCAAACGCGCGTTATGTTCGGCGCGTTGTTGGGTGAGCGCTTCAATTTGCGAGCGTAATGAATGAATTTGCTCTTCAATGCTCAAACGTTCAGACTGCCTTGTTTGTAAAGCGCTTTGCGCGTTGGTTAATTGCGTTTTGGCTTCGTCGGCTTCGGCTTGCGCGCGCGCAATATCTTTTTCAACTTCTTGATAACGCTCGCGCGCTAGGTGCAATTCGTTGTTTACATTTTCTTGGTCCGAAAGCACGCTGGCTTGTTGAGCGGTCAAAGCGCGGCGGCGTTCTTCTAAAACCGCCAATTCGCGGCTTAATGTTTCTCTTTGCGTATGCAACTCCGCCGCTTTTCGATGCCACTCGTTCAAATGAGCCCGTAAGCCTGATAGCCTTTCGCGAAACGCCATATATTCGGCTTGCGCTTTTTCATACGCGCCACGCGCTTCGTTCATACGCGCTTCTTGCGCGCGCACGGCTTCTTTCGCATCGGTCAAATCGCGTTGCGCGCGATGCCAGTGATAGCCATACCATTCTCTTAGAATTAATTTCAAATCGGCTTGCGCGCGAGAAAATTCAATCGCGCGTTTGGCTTGGCGCTCTAAACTTTTTATGCGCGGTTCAAGTTCAGACATAATATCTAAAACGCGCTCTAAATTTCTTTCGGTATTTTCTAAGCGCTTGAGCGCCTCTTCGCGGCGCGCGCGATACAACCCCACCCCTGCCGCTTCTTCAAATAAACGACGGCGTTCATCGGCTTTCAGCGCCAACGAAGCGTCCACCAATCCTTGACCCAGAATCGTATAAGTTCGTTCGCTTAACCCCGCTTGCGCCAATAATTCGTTCATCTCGCGCAAACGCACTTGCTGACCATTAATCAAATATTCATTTCGCCCGTCGCGGTGAGCGGTGCGCCCAATCGACACTTCAGAAAAATCGAGCGGCAGCCATCCGTCTGTGTTATCAAACAAAATGGTGGCTTGCGCCATGCCGGCGCGCGCGCGCGACTCTGAACCCGAAAAAATCATATCTTCGGTTTTTTTGCCGCGCAACAACGTGTACGATTGCTCGCCCAACACCCAACGCAGCGAGTCGGCGATGTTCGATTTTCCCGAGCCGTTCGGTCCCACAATAGCGGTAATCCCCGCCGCAAATTCAAACACAGTGCGCGAGGCAAACGTTTTATAACCTTGCAGTTCTAATGATTTCAGACGAAGAGGCATGTGCGATTTACAATTTCCGTTTTAGATTTTTTTAACGACTCACTTTGTTACTTGCTTTTAAACTCTTTCAACGCTTCGTGCGCCGCGCTTCTTTCCGCTAAGTTGATGCTTGTTCCCAACCCTCGACCTTTCACTTCGCCGGCGATTAATACTTCCGCTTCATATACCCTAGCATGGTCAGGTCCGCTCACATTCACCACGCGATACTGCGGCGCGCCAAGTTTAAGCGCTTGCGAAATTTCTTGCAGTTCGCTTTTCGCGTCTTCTAATTCATCGAGCAAAGATTCTTTAATAGACTCAAACAAAGGAATAACAAACTTTTTTACTTTATCTAAATTAGAGTCAAGATACATAGCGCCAATGAGCGCTTCAAACGTAGAACCCAGCAGGCTGGCTCTCAAATGACCGCCAGACGTTTTCTCTCCGCGCCCCAGCCGAATCGCCCCGCCTAAATTTAACTTGCGGGCGAATTCAGCCAAGCGCTCATTGCGCACAAGAAAAGAACGGATTTTCGTCAGGTTGCCTTCTGGCATTTCAGGGAAAGAATGAAACGCCCATTCCCCTGTCACAAAATCTAACACAGCGTCGCCGAGAAATTCGAGGCGCTCATTATCCTCCACCGCGTCAAAATTTTCATTCGCATAAGAGCGATGCGTAAGCGCGCGCGTCAATAACGATAAATTTGAAAAAGACAACCCCAGCCTAAGGTTTAGGCTAGAAGCGGATTCAATATCCCGCTGAGGATTCGAGTTCAATTTCACGGGAGCCTCCCGAACTGCGGGAGCGACATCCTCCTATAAAATTTAAGCGGATGTCGTTCCACCAGTTCCATGTATAGATAAAATGTAAGGCAACCGTCATAGACGGGCGCCTTTGCGGTTTTAATTCGGCAGAATTGTAACTCGAATTTTTTTGCCATGCAATTTTTTAAGACGCGACCTTTAAGGTACAATCAAGCAGTTTTTCTTAAGGAGACGCCATGAACGAAGTAAGCAACGAAACGCGATTTTTACACGCGCTAGAAATTGGCATGGGCGGGCAACAATGGGGCGACCGCGTAATTTGGGGGTATGGGCAAACTCATACCGATAAAGATATTCGTGAAGCGTTTCAAACTTCGTTAAACCTCGGCGTGCGTTTTATTGACACGGCTGAAATTTACGGCTCGGGAAAATCGGAAAGAATCATCGGCGCGCTACTAAAAGAAACCGACCAACCCGTGTTGGTAGCGACGAAATTCTTTCCCATGCCCTGGCGCCTAACCAAGCATTCAATTCCCCGCGCCTTGAAGGGAAGTTTGGAGCGCTTAGGTTTAGAGACGGTAGATTTATATCAAGTGCATTGGCCCTCGCCGCTCATGAGTCCCGAAACCTTTATGGAAGGAATGGCGCTCTGCGTAAAAGAAGGGCTAACGCGCACAGTGGGCGTTTCTAATTTTTGGAAGCAAAGAATTATACGCGCCTATTCCGCGCTCTCGCAACACGGCATTCCCTTAGCCTCAAACCAATTGCCTTTTAGTTTATTAAACCGCACAGCCGAGAAAACAGGCACATTAACGCGCTGCAAAGAGTTAGGTATTCGCGTCATTGCTTACTCCCCGCTAGAACAAGGTTTATTAACCGGAAAATACACGGTGGCAAGCCCGCCGCCCGGCTTGCGCAGCTCACACTATTTTGATTTAATTAAAAAACTTCCGCCCATCATCAAAGCCTTACAAGAAGTTGGGCAAAATCACGGTAAGACCGTTGCCCAAGTGGCGCTCAATTGGGTAATATGCAAAGGCGCATTGCCCATTCCCGGCGCAAAAAACGCCAAACAAGCCGAAGAAAACGCCGGCGGCGCAGGCTGGCGCATGACGGATGATGAAGTCGCTAAGTTAGACGCAGTAACCGATGGGATTAGAGAGTACCCAAAAGAGTAATTGATTAGAGAACAAAACCCGCGCCTTCTGCGTTCATCAGCGCCCAATAACGCGAGGAGAGCTATGAGCAAATTATCTTTTACGCAAAAATTGATACAAATGATTTCATCCAAACAGTTTTTTGAAAGTATCAAACAAGAATCAAAAACTTGGATGGCGCAATGCTCAAACTGTAAATACGAAAAATCAATTTGGGATATGGGCGGGATTCGTTCTGGCGCGGTAGGCAAGAAAAAAACTTACATGAAATGCTCAAATTGCAATCAAGCCAATTGGCACACGATATACCGAAAAGAAAGTTAAGCGCCCCCATAGCGGCTCTATGGGGTTTTTATTTTTACTCGCTATGTTCCGCGTCAAACACATGCGAGTGCATATTCGCAATCCACTGCTTGCCGTCGTCGGTCAAACGCAAATACGTCAACGCGTCTTGAATATACGGGTTAACCTGATTCCAATAAAACTCGGCGTAATTTTTCCTCAAATCATTCGGCGATTTATAGCCAAACTTCTCGTTCACCCCCAATTCCTGAAATTCATAAAACAAAGCGGGCGTTTTGCGTAAATAATCAGGGTCTCCCAACTGACCGATAAAATCTGCCGCGCGTACCAACCCGCCCAACCCTTTTGTGTCTTTATAAAAATCATCCTTCGGCGAAGGAAAGCGCGTCATCTCAATATACGAAGCGATTACCTCCGCATCCAAATGCTTGGTCATATCTTCAAGCAAATTGCCGCCAAAGCGCTCACGCACAAACATCTTACTTCGATTCACATGATACGGAGTCAAAGCCACATCGGTGCCATCGTGCGAAATTTCAACCCGCTCATCGCCCACCCCCGTGCAAAACAACGTAGCCGTATCGTTCCTACAAACGCCTTTCACATACCCAATATCATGGCACAACACCGCCATCATAAAATGCATCCAATCGCGCGGCGTCACCCCGCCTTCGCGCAAATGCTTCCCCTCAATAATAGATAACCCCGCCAACGAAACCATAATCGTATGGTCAATATCATGATACAACGCATCGGAATTAGCGATATTTTCCAAAGACAATCTTCCACACCATGCCACAATCCGCCCAAATTCGGGACGAATATCCCCATACGTTCGCTGATAAGAAGCGCTCAATTGTTGCACGAACACATCAATCGTCAGTTCTTGCCAATTAATCATACAAAAGTCCTTAGGAAAAAATCTTCTTTCAGTATACAATTACATTAATAGAAGTTTACCAGAATCTTAAAGAAAAAATCATAATGATACGCTCTCAATTTTAGGATTCGCGCTTCTGCCCTACCCTCAGCCTGCGCGCCGTTTTTAGGCTTAATACCCACGCCCACACAAGGAGCCCCCCAATGGAAATATTTGCCCTCATCTTTTCAGGAATTATGATTTTAGTCTCAATTGCTGGCTCAGCCTGCGCCATCATCCTCCCCATTCTCATCATCGGCGGCGTCGGGTATTTCCTATACAAACGCAATCAACAAAGCATAGCCCATCGTCAAGCCGCGCAAAATTGGGCAACCGCCACAGGGACAATTCTCATGTCGTCGGTGCAATCCAGCAGTTCCAACACAGGCGGATATTCCATCTATCCAGTCATTGTCTATCAATTTGAAGTAAACGGAAAAACCTACCAAAGCCAAAACATCCGCGCAGGAGATAAATACCTAAAAGTCAACGTCGCCTGGCAAGCCCAACAAACCGTAGATAAATACCCCATCGGCGCAAAGGTGACTGTATATTACGACCCCAACAACCCCGCCGAATGCGCGCTAGAAAGATAAAAAGAAAGCGGAAAGAAAAAAATAAAGTGCCAAAAAGATTCTTTCTTATTTTTCTTGGCAGTAAAAACATAAATGTCAAAACCGCCCCTCATCCTCATTGTTGGACCGACCGCTGTTGGCAAAACAGAACTCGCCATTAAACTTGCCGAAACATTAAACGGGGAAATCGTCTCGGCAGATTCGCGCCTTTTTTACAAAGGCATGGATGTAGGCACTGCAAAACCTTCTAAAGAAGAATTAGCGCGTGTGCCTCATCACTTAATTGACATCGTTAACCCAGATGAAACGTTGAGCTTGGCTGTCTTTCAAAAAAAAGCGACAGATATTATTGAAAATATTTATAAAAGAAACAAACTTCCGTTTTTAGTTGGAGGGACAGGTCAATATGTCCGCGCAGTGACAGAAGGCTGGACTCCGCCAGAAGTTGCGCCAAACAAAATATTGAGAAGCGCGCTTGAAACGATGAAAGAGGAAAGAGGCGAAAACTGGCTACACGCAAAACTCAAAACGCTCGACTCGGAAGCCGCTGAAAAAATTGACCCAAGAAATTATCGCAGAACCATCCGCGCTTTAGAAGTGATTTTTACAACGGGCAAAAAATTTTCGGCGCAACGCGGCAAAGCCGCATCGCCCTATCATTTAATCTCCATTGGGTTAACTCGCCCGCGCGAAGAGCTATATCAACGGATTGATGAGCGCATTGAGCAAATGTTTGTTCATGGGTTGTTAGATGAAGTGAAAGGCTTGCTTAATCAGGGCTACTCCCCCACATTACCAAGCATGTCGGCAATTGGGTATAGAGAATGCGCAGGCGTAATCAAAGGTCAAATAAGCATGGAGCAAGCAAAAATGGAGATGAAGCGTTTGACGAGAATGTTTGTACGCAGACAATCGAATTGGTTCAAAG
This sequence comes from Anaerolineales bacterium, assembly GCA_034434495.1. GTDB lineage: Bacteria > Chloroflexota > Anaerolineae > Anaerolineales > Villigracilaceae > Villigracilis. Next base: position 279,325 of record DAOTZE010000001.1, on the reverse strand, counting down.
AATCAGATAAAACGATTAAATGGTTTCATCCAAATAATGAAAAAGAAATTGAGGAATATATTCAGTCTATGCTGTAGCCGCCGCTATCCGCTTGCCAAGCGCGGCGAAAAAAGGGATGATTTTTCGTAACTCGCGCAAGCCTCAAGTGTTGTAATTGACTTTTCATATTTTCAAGTTTATACTTCGCATAACTTAGTCACTTCACCATTATAAGGAGAGAAGTATGAGCAACAAACCTTGGTTGGCGCACTACGATAAAGGTGTGCCGCACACACTTGAATACCCGAACGTGCCGTTGTTTCATTTCTTAGAAGAAGCCGCGCGCAAATATCCCGACCGTGCCTGTACGATATTTAAGGGCGCGGTCATTTCTTATAAAGAGATGAATGCGCTCACCGACCACATGGCGGCGGCTCTTGTGGAAATGGGCGTAAAAAAGGGAGACCGTGTCGGTATTTTTATGCCCAACACGCCGCAATTTGTAATCGCTTATTTTGGTATTTTGAAAGCGGGCGGCGTGGTTGTTGCCGTGAACCCCACCTATCCCGTGGATGAAATTCTCATGCCCGTCAAAGACGCTGGAATTGAAGTGATGTTTTGCCTTAGCCGTTTTTACGGCAAACTAAAAGAAGTGCGCGCAAAGTCAAATCTTAAGAAGATTATCGTCACGAACATCAAAGAAACCTTGCCGCCTGTTTTGAAATTTTTGTTTACGATTGCCAAAGAAAAGAAAGAAGGCGACCGCGTGGACAAATTAGAAGACGGCGATGTGTGGATGCAAGATTTATTGAAGAAGCACGCTTCATCTCCTAAGCCTCAAGTGGAGGTGACGCCCGAAGACACCGCTCTCTTTCAATATTCTGGCGGCACAACAGGCGTGCCAAAAGGCGCGGTAGCCATGCACAAAAACGTGGTGGCGAACACCATGCAAATGAAAGCGTGGTTTGTATCTGCCGAGGAGGGAAAAGAATCGGTGCTCATGGGCATTCCGCTCTTTCACGTCTATGGCATGATTGCAGGAATGGCGTTTGCCATGACGATTGGCGCAAGTATGGTAATGGTGCCAAACGCGCGCGATTTGAAAGACGTTTTAGAAAATATCAGCAAATTCAAAACCACGCTCTTCCCCGGCGTGCCATTGCTATACAATGCGATTAATAATCATCCCGACGTAAAAGCAGGCAAATACGATTTATCTTCCATCAAGGCGTGTATTTCTGGCTCTGCCGCATTGATGAAAGAGACCAAAGAAACGTTTGAAAAACTAACAGGCGGCAAAGTGTTTGAAGGCTATGGCATGTCTGAAGCGCCCACCGCCACCCACTGTAACCCCTTATTAGGCGAAAACAAAATCGGCTCTATTGGTATGCCCCTGCCAGACGTGGACGTGAAAATCATCAGCCTTGACGACGGCGAAACAGAAGTGCCGCAAGGCGAAATTGGCGAAATTGTCATTCACTCGCCGAATGTGATGAAGGGCTATCACAACATGCCCACCGAAACAGCCAACGCATTACGCCAAATGAAAGACGGCAAAACCTGGCTCTTCACAGGCGACATCGCCCGCATGGATGAAGACGGTTATTTCTATATTGTTGACCGTAAGAAAGAACTGATTAAACCCGGCGGTTTTCAAGTGTGGCCCCGCGAAGTGGAAGAAGCGATTGCTTCTCATCCAAAAGTGTTAGAAGTTGGCGTGGGCGGCATCCCCGACCCACAACGCGGCGAAGCGGTGAAAGCCTGGGTGGTGTTGAAGCCCGGTCAAGAATTAAGCGCCGATGAACTCAAAGCCTATTGCAAAGAACATCTTGCGCCATATAAAGTGCCAAGCCATATTGAGTTTAGAACTGAATTGCCAAAGACAACAGTTGGAAAGATTTTACGCCGCGAATTGGTAAGGCAACATAAAGAAGGAATGAATTAAAAAATTAACACAACAAAACGCCCCGAAGGTAAAGAAGCCTACGGGGCGTTTTTTTATTTACACAGGCTGCGGCGTTCCGCTCTTTTTGCCGTTAGGCGGCGGGAAGATTTTCTCAAACTCTTCGCGGTTGATAGATTCAACTTCTAACAATTTCTGAGCGACTGCGTCTAATTGTTTGCGATATTTCTTAACAAGATTTTTGGCTTGTTTATACGCCTCTTCCACAACTTTGCGCACTTCGCGGTCAATTTGTTCCGCCACCGCTTCAGAATAATCGCGTTGTTCTGAAATTTCACGCCCAAGAAAAATCAATTCTTCTTTTTGACCATACGCCAGCGTACCCATTTCGGCGCTCATACCGAGGCGAGTGACCATCGCGCGCGCCATGCGAGTCACTTGCTCAATATCATTAGAAGCGCCAGACGTAATATCGTCAAAAATTAATTCTTCAGCGGCTCGCCCGCCCAACGCCATAGCCAGCGTGGCTAAAATTTTCTTGCGCGACATTAAGATTCTATCTTCATCAGGTCTAAACCAGGTGACGCCGCCCGCTTGCCCGCGCCCAACAATCGTCACCTTTTGCACGGGGTCTGCTTCTACAATAGCGTTGGCGACAATCGCGTGACCCGCTTCATGGTAAGCAATGATGCGTTTTTCTTCATCAGAAATTAAGCGTGATTTTCGTTCAGGTCCCATCACCACACGCTCAATCGCTTCTTCTAGTTCAGCCTGACCGATTGCCTTTTTATTCCGTCGCGCCGAAAGAATCGCCGCTTCATTGACAAGGTTTTCTAAATCGGCGCCTGCAAAGCCTGGCGTGCCGCGCGCAATAGAAGCGAGGTCGGCTTGCGGTTCGAGCGGCTTGCCTTTGGTATGCACTTTGAGAATCGCTTCTCTTCCTTTCACGTCGGGTCTATCTAACGTTACACGGCGGTCAAAACGACCGGGGCGTAATAAGGCTGGGTCTAAAATATCGGGTCGGTTGGTGGCGGCAATGATAATGACGTTGGTATCGGTATCAAAGCCGTCCATTTCCACTAACATTTGATTCAAAGTTTGCTCGCGTTCATCGTGCGAGCCGCCCAACCCTGCCCCGCGTTGGCGGCCCACCGCGTCAATTTCATCTACAAAAATAATACAAGGGCTATGGCGCTTGGCTTGGTCAAACAAATCGCGCACACGGCTTGCGCCCACGCCCACAAACATTTCTACAAATTCAGAACCAGAGATGGAAAAGAACGGCACGCCCGCTTCGCCAGAGACGGCTTTCGCCATCAAGGTTTTACCTGTTCCGGGCGGTCCGACCAATAAAACGCCTTTTGGAATTCTTGCCCCAAGTTGAATAAACTTTTGCGGTTCTTTCAAAAATTCCACCACTTCGGCAAGTTCTTGTTTGGCTTCTTCGGCGCCTGCCACATCAGAGAAAGTGACCGTTGGGTGTTCGCCGCTGAACATTCTCGCGCGCGATTTTCCAAAAGACATGGCGGCATTATTACTTCCCTGCGCCTGACGGAAAATAAACCATAACACGCCGCCCATTAAGAGAAACGGCAAAATATACACCAGCAATGTGCCCAACCCTGCCCAAGGCGAAGGCGCTTTTACTTCAATATCCACTTCGGCAAGTTGCTCGGCAGTCACGCCAAAACTACGCAATTGCTCAACCAGCGTTGTATCTGGCTCTTTGCGCGATTCGGCTTCTGTGCCGTTGCTCATAATCACCCGAAATTTATTATCTTCCTCCACAACAATGCGAGAAACTTCGCCGCTTTGAACTTGTTGCGCCACGCGGCTAATCGTTAACGGTTCGACCGTATTTGTGTTATCACGAAGCCCAAAATACAACATGGACCCAATGGCAACCAGCAAAAGAAAATATACAAAAAAAGATGAGTTACGCGAATTCACGGAATCCTCCAAATTTTACTTACAAGTTGCATTATACCAAGTCGCCTATGAGATGAGGCAAATTAGAAAATTTTTATATGTTTCTCTAATATGACAACTCCTCGCTTCATTTTTTAACTTAGGCTTGCTTGCAAAGCCCATCAATTTTTTTACGTCTAGGCATTCTCATCCAAAATTAATTCCACTGGGCAATGGTCAGACCCCATTACCCCATCGTGGATAATCACATCTCGCACACGCGGAAGCAAAGACTCTGAAACGAGGAAATAATCTAACCGCCAGCCAATGCCCCGCGCGCGGGCGTTTAAGATATTCGTCCACCATGTGTATTGGGCTTTGTTTGGGTATAAATACCGAAACGCATCCACAAAGCCAGCGTCTAAGTATTTTTGCATCCATTCTCTTTCTATGGGTAAAAAGCCGGAGGTGTTTTTGTTTTGCTTGGGGTTTTTCAAATCAATTTCTTGATGCGCGGTGTTAAAGTCGCCGCATAAAATTAAGCGCTCGTTATTTTTATGCAAGCGTTTACAAACTTTTAATAACTCGGCGTAAAACTCAAGTTTGAACCCCACACGCTCATGCCCGCGCGAACCTGAAGGGAAGTAAATATTGAGGAGTTTCATCCCAGCCCAACCCGTAGTAATGAGGCGGCCTTCCTCATCAAACTTCCGTTTGCCTAATCCTATCGAAATAAAATCGGGTTTGCGTTTATAAAATGTGGCTACGCCGCTATACCCAAGTTTGTGAGCGGCGTTCCAAACATACTCTAACTTCAAACCTGCTTTTTGGCTTTCGCTTAATTGTTCTGGTTTGGCTTTTACTTCTTGCAAACAAATTGCATCGGCGTTGGCTTCAAACGCCCAAGCCAACGCATTTTTATTTAACACAGCCCGAACGCCGTTCACGTTCCATGTGATAATTTTCATGGTAAACTTAAATTTATGGAGCAAACGCTCAAAAGAATTTTGTGCATTGAAGATGAACCTGAGATGATTGATTTAATCAGGTTAATCCTTGGGCGCAAAGGGTTCGAGGTGCAAGGCGCGCCGGGCGGCGTGGAAGGAATTAAATTGGTGCGCGAGACGAAACCCGATTTGGTATTGCTCGACTTAATGATGCCAGACATGGACGGTTGGGAAGTATACCAACAAATGAAAGCCGACCCCATCACACGCAATATTCCCGTTATCGTCGTCACCGCCAAAGCGCAAAACATTGATAAAGTGCTCGGCTTGCACATTGCCAAAGTGGACGATTACATTGCCAAACCCTTTAGCCCGCAAGAATTACTGGAAAGCGTTGAAAAAGTTTTCAGCAAATAAATACAACGTTTATGGGGGCGAACGCTCCTCGTTAAAACATTATGTCTCGCTTCATTTATATCTATAACTTAAACAAGAAGGTTGAAAACCCTGCCCGCGTGCTTTATGCCGACGGATTTTTTGATAAACTACGCGGCTTGATGTTTCGCCCGCGCCTCGAACCGGACTTCGGCTTGTTGCTCGTTGGCAACAAAGACTCACGCCTCGACAGTTCGATTCACATGTTCTTCGTTCCGTTTGATTTAGCCGTGTTTTGGATTAATGCCAATATGCAAGTGGTAGATAAGGTCATTGCCCGTTCATGGAAGCCCGCTTATTTTCCAAAAGCCGATTCAAAATACACGCTAGAAATTCACCCCGACCGCATTGGGGATTATGAAATTGGCGATATAGTTGAATTTAAAGATGTATAAAAAATTCACCGCAAAAAACCGCAAAGAAACGCAAAGGTTTAAGAAGTTTGTTATTCTTTTTTTGTTTTTCTTGATTCTTCCCTTTCAACCCACTCAAGCCCAAGATAGCACAGGACCCATTTATATCGTTCAGCCGGGCGATAGCCTTTCCTCTATCGCTTCGCGTTTCAACGTCAGCCTGAATGATTTGATGGCGGCAAATGGAATTGCAGACCCAAATCAACTTACGGCGGGTCAGCAATTGATTATTCCAGGGCTTACAGGGGTAACGGGAATATTAAATACAAGGTTTATCAACTTCGGCGATTCATATCGGAGTTTAATTCGCCAAACGCAAGTCTCTGAAGATTTATTCAAACGGTTAAATCGCATTGTTAGCCCTAGCGAATTTTATGTCGGTACGAATATGATTATTCCAGAGCAAGGCGAGAACCCAAATCAAAAAAGGATTACGCCGCAAGCGGGCGAGTCGTTATTGGAATTGGCGGTTAAAAATAACACCAGCGTTTGGAATTTAGCGAGCATCAATCAACTCAGCGGAACGTGGGACGCTATTCCAAACGATACGCTGTTTGCGCCGGGCGAATCTACGGGGAGCATTAGCGGGTTGCCTTCCGCTTTTCTCGCCGCCGAAATTCGAGATTTACCCATCAAACAAGGCGGCACAGGCGTTATTAAAGTCGCCACGTTGCCAGAGGTAAAACTGGGCGGTGTGTTGGTGGATCATCCATTGAATTTTTTCCCAAACGACGATGGGACTCAAGTGGCTTTACAAGGCGTTCATGCGCTGTTAGAGCCAGGCGTTTACCCGTTACGTTTAGACGCTACGCTGCCCGATGGAAGCGTGCAATCGTATGAGCAATTGATTTTGATTGTTTCGGGCAATTACCCCGAAGACCCTATTTTATTTGTTGACCCCGCCACGATTGACCCCGCCTCTACAGAGCCTGAATTGCAAGAATTAATCAAACTGACCTTACCCGCCACGCCGACAAAATATTGGTCGGGCGGTTTTATTTCTCCAGCCAGCGCGTATGCCGAATCCACTTATTTCACTTCGCGGTTTGGCAATCGGCGCACTTATATTGGGCAGGGCAATGGGTTGACGATTAATGGCTTTCATACAGGCTTAGATTTTGGCGGAGGTGAGGGGTTAGCCATTACCGCGCCGGCGGCGGGCGTGGTGGTTTATACCGGTTTGTGGACGGTGCGCGGCAACGCTACTGTGATTGATCATGGCTGGGGCGTGTATAGCGGTTTTTGGCATCAGTCGGCTATTCAGGTAAACGTTGGCGATTTTGTGGAGCAAAATCAGGTGATTGGCTTGGTGGGCGGCACCGGGCGAGTGACGGGCGCGCATTTGCATTGGGAGTTGTGGGTCAACGGCGTGCAGGTAGACCCGCTCGATTGGCTGATTCAGGCTTACCCGTAGGTCAAAGAAGCGTTGCGCTTCATGGGCGAGTATGCTAAACTTCCGCTTATGAATAATCTTGTCAACTTCTTAAAGCAGTCGGATATCTTTTATCAGTTTACGCCAACCCAATTGGAATTGGTGGCAAATTTGTGTCAAGAAGTTGCGTTTAATGATGGGGATATTATTTTTCAAGAAAACAGTAGCAGTAAAGAACTGTATGTAATTGTTCAAGGGGAAGTGGATATTCTCATTAGTCGCGGCGTGACGGGGCAGTTAACCAAAAGCGAAAACCCTGTGGCGCGTTTACGGCGCGGGCAATCGTTTGGAGAGGTGGCGTTGGTGGATGAAGGGTTGCGTTCCGCTTCGGCGCGCGCGGCTCAAAAGGATACCCGTTTGTTAGTCATTTCACGCGATAAAATCATCATGCTTTGCGAAACGTATCCCCAACTTGGGTATCGCCTAATGTATAACCTTGCGGCTGATTTAGCGATGAAAATACGAAATACAGATTTACGAATTCGTGAGCAGCTTTTATATAAACCCTCTGAAAGTAAATAGAATTGAAATTGAGCGTTACTTAAGATAAAATGAAAAGCAAAAGTATAGACTTAAACGCTTGACCAGAGTTAAGAACCGCCTTATCATTACTGTTTAATACCAACGCATACATAAAGTTATGTTTGTAATCCTTAACTGAGTTTTGTTTTGGGTTTTGTTTGTGAATGTAGATTCCTTAAATAAAAAAGGAGGTGATGCCGACTTCGTAGCATAGTCTGCAGCGTTTGTATCCACCCGCATTTGGGTGCGGGATAGAATTCACAATTTTTTCGGAGGAGTAAGAAAATGAACAAGCGTTTACTCGCTTTATTTTCGGCGCTGGTGATTGCCAGCATGGCGCTCGCCGCATGTGGCGGCGGTGGCGGTGGCGGCGGAGCCGCTACTTATGAATGTACAGATGCGATTGGCTGCGTAACCGTTGCCCCAGGCGACCCAATTCACATCGCTTATGCGTTGACCGTTTCAGGCGCAACGGCTTCACTCGGTGAAGACAGCCGCGGCGCGATTGAAATTGCCATTGCTGACCGTGGCGGCGAACTCTTAGGTCATCCTATTGAGTTAACCGGCGAAGACACTCTGTGCAACGCAGAGGGCGGTCAAGCCGCAGGCACCAAACTTGCCGCCGATGCAACCATTATCGGTATCATCGGAACGAACTGCTCCAGCGAAGCTCGCGCCGCGATGCCGTTGATTTCACAAGCAGGTATGGTGATGATTTCCCCATCCAACACCAACCCTGACTTAACCGACCCCGACCACCCCGACCATCACCCAGGTTACTTCCGCACTGCGCACAACGACCTCTTCCAAGGTCGCATCGCCGCGGAATTTGCTTACAATGAATTGGGCGTGCGTTCTGTAGCCACCATTCACGATGGTAGCCCATACGCTGAATCGTTACAAGCGGTGTTTGCCGATGTGTTCCGCGAATTAGGCGGTACGGTGACTGCTCAAGAAGCCATTAACGTTGGCGATACCGATATGGGTCCAGTGTTAACCACCATTGCGGCTGGCTCTCCAGAATTAATTTACTTCCCAGTCTTTGAACCTGAAGGTAACTTGATTGCCGCAAAATCGAAAGAAATTGCCGGCTTAGAAAATGTTATCTTGATGGCGGCTGACGGTCTCTTTGCAGATACAATGCCAGAAGCCACAGGCAGCGCGGCTGTCGGTATGTACCTCTCTGGTCCATACGTTGATGTGAACGACGAAGATTATCAAGCCTTCTTACAAAAGTGGGCTGACCAAATCGGCGGCGTTCCTCCGAGCGGTTTCCATGCTCATGCCTACGATGCCACCAACATTTTGTTGAACGCCATCGAACAAGTTGCTGTGGTTCAAGATGACGGCACCGTCATTATTCCTCGCCAAGCCTTACGCGATGCAATCTACGGATTGAAAGATTATCCTGGTTTGACGGGTAACCTCTCTTGCAATGAAAACGGCGACTGCGCCACTGGCGAAGCTTTAGGTGTGTTCAAACTCTCTGAAGCGGAAGTAAACGGCGCTTGGCCCCCACCCGTTTTCTGGCAACCGTAATTTGTACTCCATGCCAAGCCGGTAGAAATTTATAGGCATTCTCATCTCATGAGTCGGGCGCGTTACCGGCACGCGCCCGACTCATTTCAAATCCCTGCAAAGGAATAGAAACATGCAATCGCTAAAAAAACTTAACTGGACTGACATCTTCATGTGGGTTGTTGGAGGCGCGCTCCTTACTCTCATTGTTGTAGGCTCTTACCTCACCCTACAACAAGGCAAATATACGACCGTTCAATGGTTCGACCTTGCCGTGTTTGGTCTGGCGCAGGGCAGCGTATATGCGCTGATTGCACTTGGATATACGCTTGTTTACGGCATTCTACGGATGATTAACTTCGCTCATAGCGAAATTTTTATGAGCGGCGCTTACCTTGGCTATTTTGTCGCTACGGGTATGCAACAATCTGGATTTATGCAAGAAAACCCGCTCCTTGGAATTTTTCTTATTTTTCTTACCGCCATGAGTTCTTCCGCTATTCTTGCTATGTTATTAGAAAGAATAGCCTATCGCCCATTGCGCGGAGCGCCTCGCCTTGTGCCGCTGATTACAGCCATTGGGGCGTCCTTCTTTTTACAATACACCTTTCGCGGTTTATTCGGCACACAAAACCGCGCTTACCCCGAAATTGAATACATTCAAGGCGCAATCCCCCTCGGCGGCGATTTTCAAATTCAAAAAATCCAATTAATTGTCATTATTGCCGCCGCCGTAATGATGGCTTTCCTTGCTTATTTTGTGCAATTCACAAAAACCGGCAAAGCCATGCGAGCAGTGTCTGAAGATAAAGATGTAGCCGCCTTAATGGGTATAGACGTAGATAAAATTATCGTTCGTACATTTGTCCTTGGCGCCGCGCTGGCGGGCGCCGCAGGGGTTTTATATTGTTTTATGTTCCGCATCGTTACATTTTATATGGGCTTTATCCCAGGCCTAAAAGCCTTTACCGCCGCAGTCTTAGGCGGCATCGGAAATCCTCCCGGCGCCATGCTAGGCGGGCTTTTCCTTGGGATATTTGAATCGCTTGGTCCTACCCTCTTTTTAGACGGTCTCGGCATCCCGGCGCCATATCAACTTAAAGACGTAATTGCCTTCACCATGCTTGTTATGATTCTCATCTTCCGCCCGACAGGTATTTTAGGCGAGCGGTTAAGCAAAACAAAAGCCTAAAGGAGTCGCGCATGTCAACCAAAAACCAATTCAATTGGCTAAAAGCCATCCAACTTGGAGCAATTGCCGGCGTTATTGGCATGTTGATTGCTCTAGTGGGCATGGTGGAAGAATTTGATTCACGAGACATTATCTCCGGCGTATTTTCAATGGGCTGGACAATGCTCCTGCTCACGGGCATAATCGCTGGCTACTTTTCAGCCTCGCACCAGACTTCAAAAGCGACCAGCATAGCGGCAAGCGGAATTACGGGTTTTATCTTTTCTATATTTATGAGCGCGCTTGTCCTCATTATAGAAAATTTTGAATTACGCCAAACGTTCGTAAACGCCTCGCCGCAATTAATTAAAGCGCTTACATTTGAAAGCGGAGTCCCAAACGGGTTAGCGCCGCTAACCATTGCGGGAACAGTTTTCGGTCTAGCGGGAGGCGCGCTGTTCGCCTTACCTGCCAAAATCCGCAAAGCGGTATCGCTTGGCTTAGGTATGATTGCCTTCCTCGGTTTGATGGAAGATATTATTCTGGTGACCATAGCCAATTTCAGCGCCGTTCGTTCGGCAATTGGATGGATGTTTGGAAAAGGCACAGCAAGCGGGCTATCTATTCTCGGCGCCATTGTAGTCTTCATCGTTGTCACGGGCGGCAATTTGATTTGGGAAAACAAATCTTCTAGCATTAATGCAAAACTCAAGAGTATGCCTGCCAACCGCCAACGCTCGCTTCGGATTCTTGGATACGGCTTACTTATTCTATTCATCCTCTACTTACCGTTTATCTTGGGTTTATACCTAACAGAAGTAGTGAACGTCACAGGTTTGTTTATTTTGATGGGGCTAGGCTTGAACATTGTAGTCGGCTTTGCAGGGTTGCTCGACCTCGGCTATGTGGCGTTTTATGCGTTAGGCGCATATTCTGTCGGCGTGTTAACAAATTTATCGGGTCAACTCACTTTAGAACTCGGCTGGAATTTTTGGCTTGCCTTACCAGTGGCAGTTTTAATTTCAACCTTGTTCGGCATCGTTTTAGGAATTCCCGTCCTCAACATGCGCGGCGATTATTTAGCAATCGTCACGCTAGGTTTTGGAGAAATCATCCGCATTTTAGCCTTATCCGATTTTCTCAAGCCGCATATCGGCGGCTCGCAAGGCATTGTAAACATTCCGCCGCCTGAATTCCTTGGCGTGATTATTAACAACTCTCAAACCTTGTATTACGTCATAGTCGCAGGGTGCGTTTTAGCGCTATTCATCAGCCAGCGCCTACGAGATTCGCGCTTGGGCAGGTCTTGGAAAGCGATGCGTGAAGATGAAGATGTAGCCCAAGCCATGGGTATTAACTTGGTGGCCACCAAATTACTAGCCTTTGCAACTGGCGCGGCGTTTTCAGGGTTGAGCGGTTCTATCCTTGCCATCAAACTTGGCACAATTTACCCCCACAGTTTCGCTTTGCTCATTTCTATTAACGTCTTAGCTTTAATTATCGTCGGCGGCATGGGCAGTATTCCGGGCGTATTCATTGGCGGCTTGCTATTAGCAGGCTTGCCCGAACTCTTACGCGAATTTGCAGAATATCGCCTCCTCATATACGGAGCATTGCTCGTGGTAATGATGCAAGTGCGCCCAGAAGGCTTTTGGCCCGAAGAAACGCATAAACGCGAGTTTCACGAAAACGAACAAACACCAGCGCAGGAGGCGGCGTAATGGCTTCTATCCTTTCCGTAATCAATGTCACCAAGCAATTTGGCGGTCTCACCGCAGTAAACGCCGTGAACCTCGAAATTGCCGAACACTCTATCTCTAGCGTTATTGGTCCTAACGGCGCAGGCAAAACCACGTTATTTAACTGCATTACAGGCTTTTACACGCCTGAGCGCGGCGAAATCATCTTCAAAAACACACGCATTGACGGCTTACGCCCAGACCAAGTGACGCAAATGGGCATATCCCGCACCTACCAAAATATTCGCCTCTTCGCCAACCTCACCGCGCTAGAAAACATCATGGTCGGCTACGACCCACACCTAAAAACAAATTGGCTAGACGCTGTTCTACGCACCAAGCGCTACTACGAAGACGAAAAAGCCGCGCATGAAGAAGCGTTGAAACTACTGCGGTTTGTAGGCTTAGCCGGCTTAGGAGACCAAATCGCCCGCAACTTACCCTACGGCGCGCAACGCCGTTTAGAAATCGCCCGCGCTCTAGCCAGCAAACCCAGCCTGCTCCTTTTAGACGAACCCACCGCAGGCATGAACCCCAACGAAACCGGCGAAATGATGCGCTTCATCCAAAACCTGAGAGACAGCCTTGGCATTACCATTTTATTAATCGAACATGATATGCGCTTGGTAATGGGCATTAGCGAACAAATTTCAGTCTTAGACTTTGGCGAGAAAATTGCCGAAGGCGGACCGAAAGAAATTCAAAGTAACCCGCGCGTGATTGAAGCGTACTTAGGGCGCGGCGCCGCAACCGAAGGCATGGCAACTGCCTCAGCAAAAAAATCTTAGGTAGGTAGAGATGTCTTTATTATCTATTGAAAATATCCACACATATTACGGCAACATCCACGCCCTTAAAGGAGTTTCGCTCAACGTAGAAAAAGGCGAAATCGTAACCTTAATCGGCGCAAACGGCGCGGGCAAAACAACCACGCTGCGCACTATTTCTGGCTTGCTCAAACCCCGCGAAGGCAAAGTAACCTTCAATGGCGAAGACCTTGTAAAATATAAATCGCACGAAGTGATTTACAAAGGAATTTGCATGGTGCCAGAAGGGCGCGGCATTTTTGCGCGCCTCACCGTAACGGAAAACTTAGAAATGGGCGCCTACAGCCGCACCGATAAAACCGAAATTCAAAACAACATGGAAAAAGCGTTTACGATTTTCCCGCGCCTCAAAGAACGCCGCAACCAAGTGGCGGGCACGCTTTCAGGCGGCGAACAACAAATGCTTGCTATGGGTCGGGCATTAATGTCGAACCCAAGCGTTTTGCTCTTAGACGAACCCTCTATGGGTCTTGCGCCTGTGTTGGTTGAATTAATTTTCGACACAATCCAAGAAATCAACAAAGCAGGCACAACCATTTTATTGGTAGAACAAAACGCCCTCATGGCGCTAGGCATTGCCAGCCGCGGCTATGTGCTACAAACGGGTCAAATCGTCTTAAGCGACAGCGCCGAAAACCTCAAGAAAAACCCAACCGTGCAAAAAGCATACTTGGGAATGGAATAAAACCAAAAGAGCAGAGATGAACTCTGCTCTTTTTTATTTGAACCGCCTATGGAATTACGCCGCCGCTTCGCGACAAGCCGAAACTTGCCACCACCACTGGGCGATAATCAAACCCTAAGGCTTCCACACGAATAACATGCTCGCCCGCTTCAAAGCCCGAAATTTCAATAAACCCGCCATGCCTGCCTAAACGACTCCATATCCCAGCCGTGTTGCCGCGCCAAACTTCTTGCCCATCAAATAACACCCTTGCCCAGCCAATCGTCTGCTCGCCTAAAATTTGCACGCCCACTGCGTTAAACGAATCGTCTATCTGCGCTTCAACCCACCTGCCTTCCTCATCCCACCACAAAACGCGATGCAAACCATAATCAATCGTCTCATCGGCAAAAGAAATCTCAACCCCCGCTGGCGGAGGCATATCGTCAGCGTTGGCATGGGCAATCACATCAGGCGGCTTATTGAAAAAGCGGCTATCCCCGCCATATACCTTCACCGCTACGGTTAAGTCATCAGGAATCAGATTAGTCTCAAAACTTATCTTATCTTCACAACCTAACGCTTCGTTAGAATTACAAGAAACCCATGCTTGTTTACTAAAATTCTCGGCGCGCAAATTAAATGAACAAGGGTCGTTGATGACGTTCAAACTCAAACGCCCATTTTCAACGCTCCACTGATACTCTCCTGTATGTTCTGGGCAATACGGGTCGTTGAAAATATACAACCGATTACCCTCCACCGTATAAGAGGCGATACTGCGCCAGCCCGTCGTTTCATAATACACCCGCAACACGCCTTGTGTAAGTTGTAAACGCCAAATACCGCCCGCTACGCGATAATCGGCGCAACGCAAACACTTCCACCATTGCGGATGAGACGAATCTAATTTTGTATAAACGCCGTCAATCACGCTGGTTATCGGTTCTGGCAGAGGCGTAAAATAAGCAAATGGCGTAGAGTGCAACAAACCGTTCCAAACGCTCGTCGGCGTGGCGGTTGCCGAAGGTGAAACGGGCGAATTTGGCGCATTACCTATTAAATAGAAAACAACCACAAAAACCAATACAATCCCCGTTATGATTAAAGCTAGTAGTGAAGTTCTATTTTTCATTCAATCCTCTATTAAAATAGGTATGTAAAAATTGTCTTCCCAAAACTATTATAAATCTTTACTTAATAAGTAAAAACCTACTGCAGAATGATAAACCTCAAGGAAACCTTATGCGAATACTCAATGCCCAAGACGTGAGAACAACCCTCCCGATGAAAGAAGCGATTGAAGCCATGAAATTCGCCTACGCCTCTTTATCAAACGGGAAAGCGGATGTGCCGCAACGCATACATTTATCCATCCCCAATCATGATGCGATAAGTTTATTTATGCCCGCATATCTGAAAAACGAATCAGACGAAGCGCTAGCGGTGAAAATTGTTTCGTTGTTTCCAAGCAACCCAACGCGCGGACTTGCCTACATTCAAGCGGCAGTGTTGGCGATTGAACCAGACACAGGACGAGCGATGGCGCTACTAGAAGGAAGCGCGTTAACCGCTATTCGCACAGGCGCAGGCAGCGGCGCCGCAATTGATTTGCTTGCCAGAAAAGACAGCAAGACATTAGCCGTTTTTGGAGCGGGTCCACAAGGCAAAACGCAACTCGAAGCGGCGTGCGCCGTGAGAAATATTGAAACAGTTTTTATTTATAACCCCACCAAAGAAAAAGCGGAAAAATTTGCCCAAGAAATGTCCGCCGTTCATAAAAACATCCTTATCGCCAAAACCCCAAAAGAAGCCGTTGAACATGCCGATATTATTTGCACCGCCACAGGTTCTAAACAAGCCGTGTTCGACGATAAAGACGTGAAAGCGGGCGCCCACATTTCTGCCATTGGCGCATACACGCCCGAAATGCAAGAACTGCCAATAGAAACGGTGGCTCGCTCAAAAATTGTCGTAGATTCGCTCAAGACCGTGATGAGCGAGGCTGGAGATATTGTCAAAGCCATGAAAGCAAATTTGATTACCGAAAAAAATATTCACGCAGAAATAGGCGAAATTGTTTTAGGCAAAAAGGCTGGCAGAGAAACAGAGAACGAAATTACGTTTTTCAAATCGGTAGGCAACGCCGTGCAAGACGCCGTTGCGGCGCAAGTAGCCTTGAAAAACGCGGCGAAGATGAAGATTGGGCAAGAAGTTGAATTTTAAGAATTCACCAGAGATGAATGAAGATGCACAAAGATATTCATTCTTTATATCTCCGTTTATTTCTGTTCATCTGTGGTTAAATACAATATGACATCAGCGGAAATCATCACCATTGGAACGGAAATATTACTTGGCGAAATTGTAGATACCAACACACGCTACATCGCCAAAACGTTGCGCGGGCTAGGCGTGGATTTATACCGCACAATTACGATTGGCGATAATGTAGAACGAATCGCCAGCGCAATCCACAATTCAATGGAACGCGCGAATATCGTCATCACCACTGGCGGGTTAGGTCCTACCATTGACGACCCAACGCGCGAAGCGGTTGCCAAAGCGCTTGGCGTGCAAACCGAATTTCGTGAAGACTTGTGGCAACAAGTGGTTGAAACAATTGCCCGTTATGGAAGAAAGCCGTCTGAAAATCAAAAACGGCAGGCGTATGTTCCGCAAGGCGCGATCGGAATCAAAAACCCCGTCGGCACTGCGCCTTGTTTTATTGTTGAAAAAAAATTCCCCCCTCCCCAATTAGGAGAGGGATTCGAGGTGAGGGAAAGCGTTATCATCTCTTTGCCCGGCGTGCCTGCAGAAATGGAACATATTTTGCACGAGTCGGTCGTCCCTTATTTACAAAAAAAGTTTAGCCTCAACGAGGTGATTAAAGTTCGTCTTTTGCATTGCGCCGGGCTGGGCGAAGGGCAAATTGACGAAAAAATCGCCGACCTGGAAACGCTCAGCAACCCAACCGTCGGTTTGGCGGCGCATACTGGCGTTGTGGATATTCGCATTGCCGCCAAAGCCAAAAGCGAAGCGGAAGCCAACAAGATGATTGACGAGATTGAAGCGCAACTCCGCGAACGGCTTGGCAATGTGATTTTTGGCGTTGACGAAGATACGCTTGAAGAAGCGACTTTGAATCTTTTAGCCCAAAAAGGCTTAACCTTAACCGCCATTGAAAGCGGACTGGACGGCTTGCTTGCGCGCAAAATTCCACATGCCGCTTCGCTCCCCCACTTGACGCCTGATTCTTTAATGGACGCATTGCGCTCAGCCCAAGCCTCGGCGAAGACTGATGTCGCAGTCGGCGTGACCATTTTCCCCGAAGAGCGAAGCGCAGTGATGGCGATGATTACGCCCAAAGGCGAGAAAAGTCATAAAATCTCGTATGGAGGTCCGCCGAAGAGTTTTCCAAAATGGAGCGTAAACCTCGCAATCAATTGGCTGAGAATGACGCTTGAGGAAATGCCGTGAAAAAAAATAAAGACGCATTTTGGGTGACGCTTGCCTGGGGATTAAACATTGCTGGGGTTTTTGCAATTCTATTGGTGGCAACGGCGTATTTTTATTTGCAAGGCGCTTCTGCCGCGCCGCCAGACGTAAGACCGATTTATACCATCACCGTTCCGCCAACGTTTACGCCAGACCCCGCCTCAATTTGGTTGCCAACGATTACGCCAAACCCGCGCTCGACGATGATTGTTGTGCAAAGCCCTACGCCGTTTGTCATTCCAAACTTCGCTTTGCAAGCCAACGCTAGAATTTCTGTGATTGGGTATTCCGTTTCGGGCAGACCGCTGGAGGTTTATACCTTTGGCAACGGCGAAAAAGAGAAAATGATTGTGGCTGGCATTCATGGCGGTTATGAATGGAATACCATTGCCCTTGCCGACGAGTTGATTGAGCATATTTTTAACCACCCTGAAATCATTCCAAGCGATGTAACCTTGCACATTTTACGCAATATGAACCCCGACGGCGACGCGCGCGACCATGGCGTGGATGGGCGCGTGAACGACCATGGGGTAGATTTGAATCGCAATTTTCCATCGAACTGGGTAGAGACTTGGGATAGAACAGGCTGCTGGAATTTAACGAGAACCACTGGCGGAACGGGACCCGGCTCGGAGCCTGAAACCAAAGCCGTGATGTATTTTTTACAAACGCACAAGATTGAAACGTTAATTAGTTATCACAGCGCGGCGTTGGGGGTTTTTCCCGGCGGTGTGCCATGGGAAGAACAATCAATTCAATTTGCAAAAGCGCTATCCAAAGCCACTGGTTACCCCTACCCGCCCATTGACACAGGTTGCGTTTATACCGGCACGCTCGCCGATTATGCGGTAGATTTGGGAATTACGGCGGTTGATATGGAACTCTCAACGCATAAATATACAGATTTTGAAGAAAATTTGAAAGCCTTAGAAGTTTTGTTGAATTGGGAGTGAATTATCTTGAAAATTTTTTGCCGCAAATCACATTGATTTGATAGATTTTTAAAATCCGTGTGAATTCGTGAAATCTGCGGCTAAAAATAAACTTATATAGAAAGATAGATGATGAAATGGAGAACTTATGACTCAACAAGTTGATACATTATTTATCAACGCCATTGTCCTCACAATGGACGAAAACCTCACCCAATATGAATCGGGCGCAGTGGCGGTAAAAGGCGATTCGATTGTGGCGGTTGGGAACGAAGAAGAACTGAAAAAAGAGTTTTCAGCGAATGAAGTGATTGATTGCAACAAAAAAGTGTTGATGCCCGGATTAATCAACGCCCACACCCACGTCCCCATGACGTTGCTGCGCGGGCTGGCGGACGATTTACGCCTCGATGTGTGGCTAATGGGTTACATGCTTCCCGTTGAAAGAGAATTTGTAAAGCCCGATTTTGTGCGCTTAGGGACATTACTCGCGTGCGCGGAGCAAATCCGCAGCGGCGTGACCACGTTCAATGATATGTACTATTTTGAAGACGACGTTGCCCAAGCCGCCGCCGACGCCGGCATGAGAGCCGTATGCGGGCAAACCGTCATCAAATTCCCTGTGCCAGATGCGAGCGCTTATGAAGATTCATTAGCAATGGCAAGAACCTTTATCCAAAAATGGAAGGGACATGAATTAATTGTCCCAGCCGTTGCGCCACATGCGCCCTATTCAACAACGCCAGAAATTTTAAAAGCCTGCGCCGAACTCGCCAAAGAATTTGATGTGCCGTTGCATATTCATATTTCCGAAACTGCATTTGAAGTTGAAAACATGCGGAATGAGCAAGGGATGCCCGTTGTGCCGTACGTCAAAAAACAAGGTTTGCTTGAAGCGAAAGTAATTGCCGCGCATTGCGTGCATGTTGACGTTGGCGAAATTCGCACGCTCAAACACGCTAACGCGGGCATTGCGCACAACCCATCATCCAATCTTAAACTAGCTTCTGGGTTTGCGCCTGTTGCCAAAATGCTTGAAGTGGGCGTGAATGTGGGCATTGGCACAGACGGTCCCGCTTCGAATAATGATTTAGATATGTTTGAAGAAGTGCGCCTCGCTTCTTTCGCCGCGAAGGCTTCGTCTAACGACCCAACCGCCCTCCCCGCCCCCACCGCTCTGCTCATGGCGACTCGCTTAGGCGCGCAAGCCCTTCATATTGGAGACATAACAGGCTCAATTGAGTCTGGCAAACGGGCAGATTTAATTTTAGTGGACACCTCTCCCCTACATAATTCTCCGCGCTTCTTACGCGACCCGATGAATGCTTATGCCCAACTTGTGTTTGCCTCCAAGTCCACCGATGTGACGGATGTGATGGTAAATGGGAAATGGCTAATGCGCGAGCATAAATTATTGACCTTGAATGAAAAAGAACTGCTAGAACAAGCGCGCGAGGTCGCCAAGAAAATTGACGCCTTCTTAATTGAGCGCGAAAAATCGGTATTATCAAAGTTAATTGCCTTAGGCGGCTCCATGGAAGAAGAGTCGTTTGAAGTGCAAGTAAAAGTAAAGGTAAAAGAACCAGACGCCCTCGTAGAAACATTGAAGCGTAGCGAACAAATTGAAATTACCGCCTTCAAGCATTATCGTCAATTTGACGAATACTTCTTATTTGAAAATCCAGCGCATGGACGTTTAAGATTCCGTGAAGATAATTTAATCAACGAAAAAGGAGAGGTGATTAGCACGCGTTTGCGCTTGACCTTGTTAGGTCACAAACGCGAAGGCGAAATTGGGCATGATGTGTTGCTTTCGCACAGCCGCTTTTTAGCGCCCGCTACGCAATCGTTGCGGTTTTATCGTGAATACTTCAAACCCAAGCAAGAAATTTCTGTCGAAAAGAATCGCTTGCGTTGGCATATCAAATATAAAAACACAGAATTTTTTGTAAATATAGATGAAGTTAAACAACCGCCAATGGGGCATTTCCTCGAAATCAAAAGCCGCACCTGGAGTCGCAAAGACGCTGAACTCAAAGCCAAACTAGCCGATGAGTTATTAGATTTACTCGGCGTTGCCGATGCAAAAGTGGAAACGCAAGATTTGATAGAGGTGCTAACAAGTTAATCAAAGCGGCAGCCGCCTTTGAGGCGGCTGCCGCTTTTTATGCAACATTTCTGTATTTTTTTCTGTATTAACATTATGCAAAGAATTTTTATTTTTTTACTTGGGCTCTATCTATTCGTCAGTTGGGCTTTCCTCTATATATTTTCTCTTGAAGACAAAATCGCCCATGCCATGATAAGCATGGGAACAGGCTTACTTTTATTTTGGGTGGCGCTAGGCGGGGCAAGTATGTATCTCTTGCGAAACAAGATAAAAGCGCTTGTTCAATCTATTTCAATCCATTGGCAAATGAAATTTGTTTTGTTTGCCATTCTGCTGGCGATGATAGAAGAAGCCATCGCCGTCGCCATGACTAACCTCGCGCCGGTCTTCGGGGTTGAAATAGGGCAGGCATATATTACCGCCTCTGCAAATTATTGGGATGTGGTTTTGCGTCATAGCGTGATTGTCTTTATCCCCTTCTTTGTCGCGTGGGCATGGATTTTGAAACGATACAAGTTCAGCCCGTTTTGGGCGTTTTTGTTATTTGGCTTGAATGGCATCATTGCCGAGAGCCTATCTTTTGGATTACAAAACCCGATTCAATTTGCCTTTTGGGTTTTTGTGTACGGTTTAATGATATATCTGCCCGCGTACACAATTCCGCAAGAACGCGGAGCAATCGCGCCAAAGTTTTGGCATGGAATTTTGGCTTTTTGCTTGCCGCTTTTAGCAGGCATAGTATGGTCAATTTTTTTCAATATTCTTTTTCCAAATCACCCGTCTATTCATTTTCCTCCGCTGTAAATTATGGGCACGCATTCGCAATTTGCTCTTCAAATGTGACGGAAAAATTATGATAGCCTGAGCCGTCGCACGCGGCGCGGAAGAAGTAATACGGCGTGGCTTCGGGGTAAGCAACCGCCAGCAACGCTTCTAGGCTGGGGTTTGAAATGGGCGTAGGCGGCAAACCGACATTGAGATATGTGTTATAGGGCGATACAACTTGTAAGTCGGTTAATGATAATGGGCTCTTCCACCAAGTGTTTGTATCAAATTGATAGCCTAAGGCGTATTGCACGGTGGGGTCTGCGTCGAGTTTCATGTTGATTGCCAAACGATTCAAATACACAGAGGCAATCAATGGAGCTTCTTCAATATGAATGGCTTCACGCTCAACAATAGACGCAATAATGACGGCTTCGTAAACGGTTAAACCGCGATTTTCAAAAGCGGTGATTAAGTCTTGAGTTATATGTTGTGCAAAATTACGGGCGATGACTTCGAGGAGTTGGTCCACGGTTGTTTCGCGCGGAAGCGTGTATGTATCGGGAAAGAAAAAGCCTTCCATAGACGGCGCTGAGGCGAAGCCTAAAACTTGGGGCGGAGTTTGCGCGGCGGAAAGAAACGCCTCAGGCGTAACGCTCAAGCCGGAGGTTGGGAGCGAAGCGGCGATTTCTTCCATCCGCCACCCTGCTAAGATGACCAATGTCGCATCGGTTGGAGAAAATTTTTGGAGCGCTTTCGCAATATCAATGATGGATTGAGCGGGACTCAAATTAAAATCTCCCGCTTGAATGGCGAGGTCAATGCCTGTGTAAACGACATAATCTATAAACGCATCGGCGTTTGAAATAAGGTTTGCCTCTTGTAAGCGATTGGCGATAGACAAAATAGATTCGCCTGAAGCGACAGTAAAATCTTGCTCAACCCCGTTTGGATTTAACGGCGTTGAAAGCTCATCGCCATACGAAAGCAAGCGCGCGGAATATTCAATGCGATTTGAAATTGAAAGATGAGCGGCAGGCGGACCATATAATAAAGAGGCGCGCGCGGGGATGTAATAAATGAATATAAAGGCGCAGGCAAGACAGAAAATGAAGAGAATTAGGAGAATGAAATAATATTGATAACGACGCATGAGATTTATGAAATACAAGTTAAGAGATGCAGTTTTTTTATATTTACTTATTTACAAATTACAAATTCGCGTTTTACGCATTGCGCTTTGACTCAAGATACGATTGTAAGATAACTACCGCCGCGTATTCGTCTTGATGACCTGCTCGTTTTTTTCTGGAAACGCCAAGGTCAATTCTGGCTTTGCGCGCAATTTGGGTGCTAAACGATTCATCTACCATTTCGATTGCAATTTGGGTTTGATTTTTTAATTCCTCGGCAAAACGCCCAGCCCTGCGCCCTGCCATATTCGGTTGACCGTCTTCATCTAACGATTGCCCTATGATAATTAATTCAACTTCGTTTTGATTGGCAATCTCAGCCACTTGCGCCGCGTCAATCATTCGGGATACATGCTTAATCACCTTCAGCGGGCTGGCAATCGTTTGAGTCGGGTCGCTGAGCGCAAGCCCAATTCTTTTTTCACCATGGTCAACTGCTAAAATTCTCATTTTCGTTTATATGTAGGGGCAACCCATCAATATTAATCAGGGCGAAATTTTAACGTAGCGGGTCTCACTTACTCTACTGAGACAGATATGTTAAACGGAATCAGCGGCATCCACTTCCACCAGGCGGGCGTAATGGAAATTTGCGGCTCTTCGCGCAACGTAAAAAAGGTTTGCAACTTGGTTTTTGCGTTTTGCAAATGATTCCCGCGAATGACGCTGAAGACTTGTAAGGCGTCCACTTGCTTCACGGCGTTCTGACTCACTTGCCACTGAAAACGAGTAATTCCGTCGGAAGCGGTAAAAGGCGGTTCTACAAAATCAAAATTCATCTCGTCAATAAATATAAAATCTTTCGGTAAAGACGCGCTCAAAAAAGAATGGGTCAAGGCTTGCGCATCGTCTGCCAAGAGGTAACGCGCCGAAAATTCGGCTTGCATGTTTAAGGTCAAAGAATCGCCGGCGGTATATTCAGGCGGAGAAAATTCTTCTCGCAAAATTTCGGTCAGTTCAATCGTATCCGCCAAAAGAACATCGTTTTCTTCTATTTGCGCGCGCATTTCAATTTCCGCTTTCAAACGCAACTCGTTTAGCGTTTCTTCGCGCAACAAGGCGCGGTCATTCTCGTTTGCGCCCACGACGTTTTCATCCGCGCCGCCTGATGTCGCTTCGGGGTTTATCACAGTGATAAAAAGCCCAAGCGGACCTTCAATGGAGACGATGGTTTCCGCTGCTACGTTTCCGTCTGCGCCTGCGTTTATGGCTTGAATGGGAACTTCCACAATTTGATTCACGCCGCCGGGCAACACGGCGCGGCTTAATGTTTCAAAGCGAATCAAATCGGTTGTGGCGACAATCGTTCCAGCGGGTATGGTCGTTTCGCTTGAACTTAAGTTTTGAAATTGCACAAATCCTTTGGCTTTTGTTTTTGGAACGGCAATTTGACTTGTAATCGGTTTGGTTTTTTGCAAATCTACCGTTACAAAAATTTCTTGCGCGGGTATATCGCCGTTTAAGGAGACAGAATTAAACGATAAGCTCGCTTGCACGGGAATTATCGCTGAAACCAGTTTTGATTCTGGGTTCAACGTCACACGCGCGCGGGGGATAAACAACCCCGCCAGTATCAACACCGATAACACACCGATAGAAAATAAAACGATTCGACCCAATAAAGATTTCACCCACGCTGGCTCTTGCACGCGAACTTCATCGCGCTTCTTTCTCAGGTCGGCAGGGGGCGGCTTCGGGATGCGTCTCTTTCGGGGCGGCGACTCGCGCCACGCCTCCTTTTGAGCCGATGAAGTTGAATCAAACACTGGAATATTCAACGATTCCGCATCCCGACGAACATGATTCCACCGAGTGACCAAGCCCAATTGCGCGCCAAGCGAATCGGCGTGACGTTGTAATACTTTTAAATCTAACAACCGTAAATTGACTTTCTCATATTTGGGCCACACCAACAAAATGCGCGGGGTCTTCGCCCACGAAAGTTTATCGCGGACTGAAATGAGGTTATCGTGTGATTCAAGGGCGATGATTTTTGTTTTCAAGGTTTTAATTCACCACAGATAAACACAGATGAATAGGATAAAGCGTACTTAATTTCAAGCCCGTTTCTCTTTCCAACTTGTATGAGGGAGAAGTCTCTTTACTTCAATTTTAGACCTTCCAAAGTTTATCAAAAGGCAAACCTCTAACCCTGTAGCGCGAAGATAATTTAATGCCTGCGCAACATGGTCTTGATTTAAAGAAGAAACCGCTTTCAACTCAACCAAAACTCTTTCTGCCACAAGAAGGTCCACAAAAAACTCGCCAACAATAACGCCATCATAAATAACTTGAATTGGATATTGTTGTGCAACAACAAGTTCAGTATCTTTACGAATACGATGTACCAGTGAGTTTTCATAAACTTTTTCTACAAACCCAGTTCCAAGCGTATTACTTACATCAAATGCACAGCCTATGATTTTTTGGGTAATCACATTTACGTCTAATGAGGGCATCTCTCCCGTCCTTTCATCAACACATCAGCGTTTATCCGTGTTCATCTGTGGTTTAACTTTCTCGTTTTTTCAACCAAATTCGGCAATGCTTTCAAAAATGAATCGACATGCTCAGCAGTGGAATCTTTTCCAAGCGTCACGCGCAAAGAGCCTAACGCCCAATCTCGGCTATAACCTAACGCCGTAATCACTTCACTGGGTTCTGGGTTGCCCGTTTTGCACGCCGAGCCAGACGAGCAAGCAAAGCCGGCAGAATCTAACATTTGCAAAAGCAAATTTCCATCCACATCTTTGAACACAAACGAAGCGTGATTCGGCAAGCGATTTTGCGGATGTCCCGTCAATTGCGCATCGGGAATGGTTTCAAGCACATTTCCAATTATGTGGTCGCGCAAAGGTTGGACGCGCTTCGTGCGTTCTTCTCTTTCTTCCACAGCCAATCGCAACGCCTCCGCCAACCCAACAATATAAGGCACATTATGAGTTCCTGCCCGCAAATTATTTTCATGGCTTCCGCCGGTTTGATTAGGAATTAAAACCGTTCCTTTGCGAACATACAAAACCCCCACGCCTTTTGGTCCATAAAATTTATGCCCGCCAAGCGACATTAAATCCACCCCAAGTGTTTCAACATTCACGTCTAAATACGCCGCCGCTTGCACGGCGTCGGTATGAAACAAAATATTATTCGCTTTTGCAACCTGAGCCAAATCGGCAATGGGGTTTATCGTTCCAATTTCATTATTCGCATACATCACCGAAACCAGCGAAGTATTATGACAAACCGCTTTGCTCAAAGCCTCCACGGTTACTTCGCCATACTTGTTCACCTCTAACCATTCCAACAAAAAGCCGTATTCTTTTTCCAATTGAATCGCGGTTTTACTCACGGCGGGGTGCTCCGTTTTCGCCGTCAACAGCCATTTTGTAGAAGCGCGCCTTGCCATCATCGCGCCGCGCAGCGCCAAATTATCCGCCTCTGTGCCGCCAGACGTGAAAATAATTTCATCGGCGCGGCAATGCAAAACGTTGGCGATTGTCTCACGGGCTTCTTCCACCGCCGTCTCTGCCTTTTGACCAAAGCGATGAATCGAAGATGGATTCCCAAAGGTTTCGCTAAAATAAGGCGTCATCGCTTCAAAGACGCGCTGGTCTAGTGGAGCGGTAGCCGCATAATCAAGATAAATCATAAACAAGATTATAACCCGCCTCTCACTTGACTATATACCTGATTCTATTCCCTCAACAGATTCTCATCCTCTATTTTTGTTGTACAATCACGACATAGGAGATGTAAAAATGGCAGAGAATGAATCCGAAGACAAAACCATCATCCCCGTAGAAGAAGAGGCGATGCCCGCGCCTGCGGAGAAGAATCCAGCCGAAGATAAAGCGCAAGCGGAAAAGGAATCGTTTCTATCAAGATTTGGGCGGGCATTTATCAATTTTCTACGCGCTGTATTAAGGCTAGTTTTAATTGTCGCCCTAATTTTTGCGTTTGGCGCGTTGATTTTTTACGGCTTCCCATACGTCAACCGCAGGTTCATCGCCCCAGTGGAAGAAAACGCCGCGCGCGTAAGCGAATTGGAAAATGAAATTGCCAGATTACAAACCGAAGTGGCGGAATTGAATCATCGCTTAATAACTGTAGAAACAACAATTGAAACGCATAATGCTTCAATTCAAAAACTAGATGAAATACAAGCGACGATTGAAAGTCAACTAGCAGAAAATAATAACGCGGTGTTGCTTGAATTAAAACATGAAGTGATGTTAGCGCGCGCATTTGACACGCTCGGACGGGCGCGTTTGTATTTATCGCAAAGTAATTTTGGTTTGGCAAAAGAAGATGTGCAAAGCGCTAGAGATGTATTGGTTTTATTAGCCAATGAAACAAACGATGAGGCGTTGAAACAAGCGGCGGCGCGTTTAGATTTGGCGTTGGGCAATTTGCCGCAATTCCCCGTCGTTGCCGCTGGCGACTTAGAAATTGCTTGGCAAATTTTGATAAGCGGCGAAACAACTGCTATTGCAACTTCTACACCAACCCCTGCGCCAATTGAAACATTTACTCCAACACCGTTTGATATTCCGTCATTTACGCCAACGCCTTAATTTTAGCAAGCGGATGAAAACGCTGATTGACGCTGAAAAAATCAGCGTTTTCTGCGTTTTTTAGCGTCCAATTTTTTTCGGATGATATAATTTTGTAAGTTAATTTATAAATCAGTAGGGGCGACCCGCCCATTGAAAGCAAAGTATCTTAATCAATTTTGAAGGGTCGCCCTTACATTAGGAGAAGTTACATGACACAAAAATTAAAATTTGGCACAGATGGCTGGCGGGGAGTGATTGCAGAAGATTACACGTTTGACAATGTCCGTAGAGCCGCGCAAGGTTTTGCTTCTTATATGTTATCCACTGGCAAAAAGGGTCAATGGATTGTGGTTGGGCATGATAAACGATTTGCCAGCGAGCACTTTGCCGCCGCCGTTGCCGAAGTGTTAGCGGGCAATGGCTTGAAAGTTTACTTAACAGACGGCGCAACGCCAACGCCAGTGATTGCTTATGCGGTGGTAGATAAAAAAGCCGCGGGCGCCGTGAACATTACGGCAAGTCATAACCCACCCACTGATAATGGTTTCAAAGTCCGCAATGAAACAGGCGGCGCGATTGACCCCGAAGGCTTGAAACAAATCGAAGCGGGCATTCCTGATGACGTCCGAGATGTGAAGCGAAAAAACTATAAAGAAGCCGAAGCCGCTGGAGAAATTGTTAAATTCGATGCGGCGACGCCATACATTGAACACCTCACCCGTGACGGTTTGATTGACTTACAACCAATCAAAGACGCAGGCTTGACCGTGATGGTGGACGCCATGTGGGGCAACGGCGCAGGTTGGTTCACGAGATTATTATCAGGCGGAAAAACAAAAGTGATTGAAATTCATAATGAACGCAACCCGTCTTTCCCTGAAATGAAACGACCAGAACCGATTCGCCCGAATATTGACGTGGGCTTGAAAGCCACAGTGGAAAACAAAGCCGATGTGCTGTTAATTTTAGACGGCGACGCAGACCGCTGCGGAATCGGCGATGAAAACGGCGAGTTTATTAATCAATTGCGCGTGTATGGCTTGCTGGCATATTACTTGCTTGAAATTCGCAAAGAGCGCGGCGATATTGTAAAAACGCTATCCACAACGGGCATGTTGAATAAACTTGGCGAAATGTACGGAGTCCCTGTGCATGAAACAGGCGTGGGCTTCAAATATGTCGCGCCGAAAATGACCGAAACCAATGCCTTAATTGGCGGCGAGGAATCGGGCGGGTATGCTTTTCGCGGCAATGTGCCAGAACGCGATGGAATTTTGGCTGGCTTATACATGCTCGATTTTATAGTTAAGACTGGTAAGAAGCCCACTGAATTGCTTAAAGATTTATTTCAAAAAGTCGGCGGAGAATATTATTACGACCGCGTAGATAGCCCCTTCACAGGCGACCATGAAGCGCGTAAGAAAATAATTATGGATAACAACCCAAAAACCTTAGGCGGGTTGAAGGTCACTGAGTTAATTACAGTTGATGGGTTTCAATATAAATTGGAAGACGGCGGCTGGATGTTAATCCGCTTTAGTGGAACAGAACCGATTCTGCGTGTTTATACCGAAACGCGCCATAAAGATAAAGTCAAAGCGATTTTGGAAGATGGCTTAAAAGTGGCGGGAATAAAATAAGTTTCAAGTGTTCCAGTGTCAGGTGTCAGATATTTGGCATTGGCACACTTGACACTTGATACATGGAACTTGACACCTGATACATGGAACTTGACACCTGATACATGGAACTTGACAATGTGAAACTCACCGATACCCACTGCCACCTTGACTATAACAAATTTGATTCTGACCGCGAAGAAGTAATTCAACGCGCCACACAGTCGGGGATAAGTAAAATGCTGGTTCCCGCGCTCCACCACAAGTCAAGTAAAGAGGCGGTGAAGTTAGCGGAAAAATATCCAAGCGTGTATGCCGCTGTCGGCTTTCATCCAACCGACTTAGAAGAATTTAATCAAAAAAACTTTGAAGAAGTAAAAGCGTTAGCCAATCATCCCAAAGTAGTTGCGATTGGCGAAATTGGCATTGACTATTATTGGGTCAAAGAAAAAGACAAACGCGAATTTCAACGTGAAGCATTAAAACAGCAATTGCAATTTGCAAAAGAAATTAATAAGCCTGTCATCATTCACATGCGCGAAGAAAACGACGCTTGGTTTGGCGAAGCCTCCGTTGATTTGTTAAACATTTTAGAAGAATGGCAAAAAAGTTTAAGCGGTTCGCTTGCAGAAAAACCTGGCGTGCTTCATTCCTTTAATGGCACATTAGAGACCGCCCAAAAAGGCTTGGACTTAAATTTTTACATCGGCGTTTCGGGACCCGTCACTTACAAAAATGCGGACAAAAAACGCGAAATTATCCGCCAATTACCAATTACCAAATTACTTTTAGAGACAGATTCGCCATTTTTAAGCCCAATGCCCGTTCGTGAAAAAAGGAACGAACCCTCGTACATTTTGCACATTGCTGATAGAATAGCAGACATCCATGCAACTAACCGCGAGCAAATTGCACAAATTACCACCGCCAATGCGGCAAGGCTCTTTGCATGGGGAGACTGAATGAATGCCATCACCTTTCTCAGCCCAGTAACGGAAGAAATCAAACTTGTCGAAGAACGAATGCGCGAACAAGCCGACACAGCGCACCCCGATTTACGCGCCGCGCTCGAACACCTGATGAAAGCCGGAGGAAAGCGCATCCGCCCTACCCTCGGCTTGCTCGTTGGAAACATGCTCGGCGCCCCGCTTGAAAAATTAGTCACGCTTGGCGCGGCAGTCGAACTGCTTCACACCGCCACACTCGTCCACGATGATTTAATTGACGGCTCTTTACTTCGGCGTGGAATGCCGACATTAAATGCGCGTTGGTCTCCGCCCGCCACCGTTCTCACAGGCGACTTCCTCTTCGCCCGCGCCGCCAAACTCGCCGCCCAAACCGACGATTTACGATTAATGAACCTATTTGCCGACACGCTGGCAATCATCGTCAACGGCGAACTCACCCAAATGTTCAGCGCGCGCGGCATCATCCACCGCGATAACTACTACAAAAGAATTTACGCCAAAACCGCCTCGCTCTTCCAAATGACCTCGCACGCCGCAGCCATCGTCAGCCCTGCCCATGAAGAAACAATCAACTACATGCGTGAGTTCGGATACCAACTCGGCATGGCGTTTCAAATTGTGGATGACATTTTAGATTACTCCTCCGACTCCACCTCCATTGGCAAACCCATCGCTTCAGACCTACATAACGGCTTGATCACCCTACCCGGCATTTACTACGCCGAAGCCAACCCCACCGACCCAGACATCCTCTCGCTTGCAAACGGCGGCTGGACAAACCACGAAAACATGACCCGCCTTGTAGAAAACATCCGCGCCAGCGACGCCACCCGCAAAGCCATGCAAGAAGCCGAAAACTACATTGATAGAGCCATTGCCTGTTTAGAAAATTTCCAACCCTGCGCCGAACGCGATGCCCTAGAAAATTTAGCAAAATATATTATTGATAGAAAAGTTTAGTTAGGCGTATTAGCCTGAATGGTCATCTTTCCGCTTTCTTCTTTGGCATTAAACGCTTACAACGCTTCGTATCCCTCGTGGTGAAAACATGTCAAATCCTAGAAAACCCTTTCGTTTCAACGTCGGCTTCATCATCCACGAAGAAGTCGGTTACAACCACGACTTCCCTTTCGAGTTTGACGAACTCGTATTAGACGACCTTGCATTAAGAAACTTTTCGGGCGTTGCCAATATAGGCAAAACGCCGCAGGGGTTAATTGTTCAAGCCCAGTTTTCCGCTGAAACCGATTTAGAATGTGTAAGATGTTTAACCAAATTTGAACACGCGCTCGATTGGTCATTTTCAGAACTGTATGCGTTTGACAAACGCTCCGAAACCGAATCGGGGCTCATTGTCCCCGAAGACGCGCATTTAGATTTAGCGGAACTCATCCGCGATTACGCCATCTTAGAAATCCCCATCAGTCCGATTCACGATGAAAATTGCAAAGGGCTATGCCCGGAGTGCGGTCAGAACTTGAATATCAAAGATTGTGGGCATCGCCCCGTCGAGCCTGATTCTCCGTTTGCAAAGTTGAAGGATTTGTTGAAATGACAGACCACAGACCGAGGACGGCAGAAGGTTAAGCGGTCTGCGGTCTATCTCGTCCGCTGTCAAATAAAAAAAACATGCAACCTAGAGTAAAGAATTTTTTTAATATTATTATTTCCTTGTTATTAATCAGCGGAATTATCTACGCGCGCCTGCAAATGAGCAAAGGGTTTGATTATCAAGATTCAAATTTCGCCTTTTTTTGGTTGGCGGGCAAAATGACGATTGACGGGGAAAACCCGTATGACGAAACTACATATATCGCTAATCATGCAAAATACGGAATCAAATGGCAACCCAACCGTATCTTTCCATACCCGTTGCCGTTAGCGATTTTATGTATCCCTTTAGGTTTTTTTTCAATGGGCGTCGCCTACACCGTTTGGCAAATCGCTTCCTTGTTAATAATTCTTATTTCAATTTATCTCTTGCTCAATCTCGTCAAGCATGAAGCCTCAAAGAGATTATTCATTCCCATTTTTTTAGCCGCAGTATTTTTTGGTCCGGGCTACTTAACCTTACACACAGGCGCGGTTGGCGCGCTTGCATTATTGTTGCTTACGCTAACGATTATATTTTTAGAAAAAGAAAAATTCCTGCTGGCGGGCGTTTTATTATCATTGACGATGCTCAAACCGCCGCAAGGATTAACGATTCTGCTGTTGATGGGGCTTTGGTTTTGGCTAA
The DNA here is from genome assembly GCA_034434495.1 of Anaerolineales bacterium. Classification (GTDB taxonomy): domain Bacteria; phylum Chloroflexota; class Anaerolineae; order Anaerolineales; family Villigracilaceae; genus Villigracilis. Next base: position 247,984 of record DAOTZE010000001.1, on the reverse strand, counting down.
AGAAAAACTGGAACGCCATTCTCGGCGTTGGGCTGGGCGGAATTTCCCTGCTCATTATCGGCTTCATCCAAGACCCGATGTGGATTCAAAAGTTTCTCGGCGCAAGCGACGCCGTGATGAATAGGACGCAGGGCGTGCATTCAAATGTATGGGCGTTTAGTTATTTGATATGCGACGGCAAAACGCCCTGCTCTCCGCTTTTAGGCGCGGCGCTAAGTTTGAGTCTGCTGGGGCTGGCTGGATATTTCCTATGGAAACATCAAGCCGAATGGTCGCATTGGGAAGCGTTGAGTTTAATTATCCCAATAGGCTTTGTCAGCGCTATTTATCTCTGGGCGTATGACCAAATTACATACATTATTCCAATTGTGTGGATTGCCGCACGGCTGACGCAAAAAACGCGGAGTTATCTTTTACCTTTTGCCTTTTTGATTTTGGTAGATGCGGTCTCTTTCTTTGCGCTCGCCCAACAAGCGCTGACCGATAAAGACTTATGGAGTTTAGGCACAACAATTTTCGTCCTTCTATTTTTATTCGGCGCGCATACCATGAAACAAAAAGAGAATGAATAAAAAAATCGGGGCTTGAATAACCACAAAGCCGCTAAGCCTCAAAGGTTTGAGGCGGCTTTACGGTGTTTAAATTACCCACATCTCACAAAACCCGCTATTGACAAAGCGCCTTTGCCTGTCTAAAATAATGGTTATGAATTTCAAAATCGCTTTCCCGATGCCGCTCATGAGCATGTCCATGCAAATGGAAACGTTCCGCCACGCCAAATGGAAAGCAGCGTAAGTTTTGTTTCAAACAACACGGGCTGTCCATTTTGCGGGCAGCCTTTTTATTTATAAAATTTCAAAGAATAGAGAGTAAAGAATAGAGAGCAAATACTTAGATTTTTATAACTATTCCCTACTTACCTAATCTTTACCCTCTTAAGAACGGAGTTCAAAATGTCAGAAAATATCTTAATCGCCATTGCCTGGCCCTACTCAAACGCCGAGATTCACGTTGGCAACCTCACAGGCTCGCATTTACCCGGCGATATTGTCGCGCGGTATCATAGGCTTAAAGGCAATCATGTCCTCGTTGTTTCTGGCACCGATTCTCACGGCACGCCCGTCGTCCTCGCCGCCGACAAAGAAGGCAAACCTGTTGAAGAAGTGTATAAAAAATATCACAACTCATTTTTAGAAGTGTTCAAAGGGTATGGCATTACCTACGATTTATTTACAACCACGCATAGCGAAAATCACTTCAAAGTTTCACAAGCGGTGTTTCTTGCTTTGCAAAAAAATGGATATTTATTCAAAGAATTTAGCAAGCAATGGTACTCGCCCAGCGCCAACAAATTTTTACCAGACCGCTATGTAGAGGGGACTTGTTACATCTGCGGGTTTGAGGGGGCGCGTTCGGACCAATGCGATAATTGCGGCAACGTGCTTGAACCAGAGAAGTTAAAAAATCCGCGCGCCAAAACGGGCGACGGCGCGTTGGAATTACGCGACACGGAACATTTTTATCTCGATTTATCTAAACTTGAACCTGACGTAAAAAAGTTTTTAAAAGAACGCGCCGAACATTTTCGAGATACCGTCTTAGGCGAATCGCTCGGCAAGATAGAATCAGAAGGGTTAAAGCCGCGCGCCATCACCAGAGATTTAGATTGGGGAATCCCCGTCCCAGTGGATGACCCTGCTTGGGAGACGAAAAAACTATACGTTTGGTTTGAAGCGGTGATAGGGTATCTCTCCGCGCCTATTGAGTGGAGTCAATTATCTAATCAAAAAGAAGCGTGGCGCAATTGGTGGGTGAATCCGCAAGCGAAGCAGTATTATTTTATCGGCAAAGATAATATCTTCTTTCATACCTCGCTGTGGCCCGCAGAATTAATGGGCGTGAATGAACAGTTTACGGAAATTTTTGCAGGCGATAAAACAAAATTAACCTTGCCGTATGATGTGCCTGCCAATCAATTTATGAATTTGGAAGGGCAGAAAATTAGCGGTTCACGCAATTGGGCAGTGTGGGCGCTAGACGCGCTCACCCGCTACGACGCCGACGCTTTGCGATATTATCTCACTGCGAACATGCCCGAAGCCAAAGATAGCGATTGGGATTGGGCTGAGTTTGTGGCGCGCAATAACAATGAGCTTGTTGCCAATTGGGGCAACTTAGCGAATCGCGTATTGTCGTTTTGCTATAAGAATTGGAATGGGCATGTGCCAGAGGTGGATATAAAAACGCTTCGCGACTCTGACCTCGACCTGCTTGCCGTTATTGAAAATGGTTTCAAACTTGTAGGCGACGAAATCGAAGCGGTGCGTCTTCGCTCAGCATTAAGCGAAGCGCTCAAACTTGCAACCAATGTGAATCAATATTTAGACGTCAATGCGCCTTGGTCTGCCGTGAAGACAGATAAGGAAGCCGCAGGTAAAACCATTTACACGGCTTTGAAAGCAATCGACTCTTTGAAAGTCATCTTCTCGCCTTTCTTGCCGTTTACCTCAGAAAAGTTACATACATTCTTTGGATATGAAACGCCATTGTTTGGCGAGCAATTCATTGAAGAAATATCCGATTCGCTTGGGACGCATACTGTCTTAAGATATAAAGGCGTTGAAGGCATTCAATGGAAACCCAGCGACTTGAAACCTGGCGCGAAATTGAATCAACCCAGCCCGCTGTTTAAGAAGTTGGATGAAAACGTAATTGAGGAAGAACGAGCGCGGTTGGGAAAGTGAACAAGTAATCAGTTACGGAGAGGGGGCGTCGCACTTAGCATGTGAGATGAATTTTGCTCGTAGATTCATTCCCTAGCGAGAAAAAATCCAACCCGTGTGGTGCGACGCACTCCAGGCACAACTCAACTTAATCCAAAAACAAATAATACCTTAATGCTTTTTGAATCTTTTCAGGCGGGATATAGTTCATCACAAAATCTTCGTAGGCTTCGGGTGAGCCAAAATTATTTTTTACAAATTCATGGTCAACGAGCGTGCCGTTTCGTTTGCCAATAAACTCAGCATAATTTGAATAATCCCATTGTTCGGGTTTCACTACAATATTTGCATCAAGCGGATTTCGGTGAATGTAACGGCATAAATGTAACAAATATTCATTCGTATCTACATAAATTGACTTAAATGCGCTTTCAAACAAAGTTCCCGAAAGTTTATATTTTGTATTAAACGCTTTTGTGTAAACATTGAAAACCGCTTGCATAAACACGCTGATTCCAATATCTCCATCTTGACGTAAAAGAAAATGGAAGTGATTATCCATTAAACAATATGCAATGACTGTAATTCCACAACGCTTTATTTCTTTTTTAATATATTTCAAAAGAAATTTATAGTCAGCGTCATTGCGAAAAATGTTGTTGTAATGAACGCCGCGATTGTAAATGTGATAATACTGATTAGGGAGAAAAATTGTTTTTCTGCGAGCCATTGTTTACCATCCGGGTGCGTCGCACTCAGCCTAATGAGATTAATTTTACCCGTAGATTCATCTGCCTAGTGAGACGAATCAATCAGTGTAGGGTGCGACGCACTCCGGCGCAATAACTCTCCGTTTTTGATATAAATCCGCTTCATTCTTACTTAAGTTAAATTGATTCTGCGTAATTTAACATTCTCTCCTTGCAACTTTTTTCTTCTCAGCCCTGTAATACAGTTGGAAAGGAGAATTTATGCGCAAAAAAATATTTATATTGTTAACTATAATGACAATAGCGCTTTCCGCTTGCAACGCCAACATCCAACGCAATGACGACGGCTCGTTTACCGTAGAAACGACCGTTTCGCAAGCCGAATTACAAGATTTAATTAATTCATCCATTGCAGACCCGCTCGTGCAAGATATTACGGTTAGTTTGCAAAACGGTTATATTTTGGTCAACGGCACGCGCCAAAGGTTAAATAATGCCAATGAAACAGACACGCTCAGTTTTCGGCTCGATTTGGGCATGAGCAACGGAAATTTAATTGCCTCCGTTTCAAACGCGCAAATTGACGGCGCCGCCATTGACGAAGCCCGAGTGAGCCATTGGAATCAAACCATTGCTAATCGCTTATCTAACTTTGGCGGGAGAAGCGAAAATGCAAAATTGCAGTCAGTGAGCATCACATCCAATGCAGTGACTATGATTTGGAATGTCTCAAGGTAATTTTTAGTAAAGAGGCTCAATGATTTTCATTGAGCCTCTTTGTTATAAGCGGATTGCCTCTATCCATTGTGGCAATTGGTCAAATAATGTTTTCATCACGTCTTTTGCGCGCGATTCAAACAAAGCTAAATCGTCGTAGGCTTCGCCTTCGGTTTCGTTCACCAAGTCGCTTACGCCGCGCAAAATTAATAAACGCGCGTTATTTTTATTCGCCACCCAAGCCAAAGCGCCAGATTCCCAGTCGCCTGCTATTGCGCCTTTCGATTTAAGATATGCAATTTTATTTGGCGGCAAGTCGCTGTCGGCGGATGCAATCAAACCTCGACGAGTAGGAAAAGGATGAGGTTCGGGCAACCAACTCAAATCGAGTGAAGAAGCGTAATATTCAATAATATTCAAATCGCCCATTAATTCAACAATGTCATAAATAAAAGTTTTCTCAACCAGCACAATATCGCCTTGATTGACCAAGCCTTCAAACCCGCCGCAGGTGCCGAGGTTTATCACCGCATCGGGTTTATCATGGCTAACTACATATTGCATCATACCTGCTGAGGCAATCTTCCCCCACCCGCTGTGATACATTTTTATTTCATGTTCATTGATTTTTATTTTTGACGATTCGCCATAAGGCGATTGTGTAATTTCAAGGTTTGGAAAAATTGCTTTCACTGCATTCCATTCGGCGATAGCGGAGATTAGTACGACAATGTTCATTTATAGTTTTCCTTCGAGATAATCTAAGATGAATTGCAATGCGGCATGGCTGGATAATTTTTTATTTTCTTCGCGGTTTCCATGCCAGATGAAATGCCGCGCCTCTACCTGACTTGGAGTTGCCAGCCCAACCCAAGTTGTGCCTACGGGTTTATCAGGCGTGCCGCCGCCTGGTCCCGCAATTCCGCTCACACTGACGACTATATCCGCCTTCAATTTTTTTCTTGCGCCTAGCGCCATTTCTATCACGGTTTCTTTTGAGACCGCGCCTTTTGCATTTAATGTATCCCAAGAAACGTCAAGCAAATCCGCTTTGGCTTGATAAGAATAAGCGACAATACCCCCCAAAAAATATTCTGAAGAGCCTGGGATATTGGTAATAAGGTGGGCAATTAACCCGCCCGTGCAGGATTCGGCAGTGGCAAGAGTGAGTCTTTTGCTTTGTAATAAATTGGCTACGCGCAATACAGTAGGTATCATTTGATATTCCAAGTCTATTTTATAGTAATTTGTCATCTTTGCCGCGGCAAACTTTGGCTTTAATGACGTTGACGCCGGCGATACAGCGAATTGATACACTTTCATTACCTGGTGATTCAACGCTTCAACTTTAGCGTGCGCGACACGTTTGGTCCCACATTCGATACCGCGCCAAACACAATAACTTTTAATATCACCTCCGTCAACTATGTCCTCGGTAATACCACTGCCAGCGCCAATATTACCCCCCAGCCAAACCATCACAGTCACCACCAATGCGCCAGCCACCGCGTTAAATGGCTCCTCGTTCAACTTTGCCGTCACTGCTTCTTCTGGCTTGCCAGTGACCATTACCACATCAGGCAGTTGTTCTGGCGGAGATACCGACGGCGATGCTACCATCACCATGACCAGCAGAGCTAGAACTTGTAGCGTTTTCTATAACCAAGCAGGCAATTCTAATTACAACCCGCGCCGCAAGCGCAAGAAGATGTCGCCTCCCGTCTTCACCAGCGCAGATAATCATTCGCTTACATTCACGAATTACGCAACGGCGAAAAAAATTTACATCCACAACAACGGCTTCGTCTATGTATATGAAAAGTTTGAGAAAATCAATTGATATTGCCAAACAACATAAAAACCTTATTCAAATCGGAAGAAGACGCTTGGTTAACGCTGGTCACTTGCCAAAACTTTGATGAAAAGAAAAACGCTTTTACGCGCCGCCGTATGATTCGCGCAATTTTAATAAGCGTCATTTTCGAAAAATAAGCCTCGCTCAAACAGGCTGTGAAACTCACAGCTTGTTTGATACTAAGCGCTTTTTTACTTTCGGTTATAATTCGGCGCATGTCCACCTGGAGCGGAAAAGTTATTGGTAAAGTAAAAGTCGGCGAATTGATTGCGCGCGGCGGCATGGCAGAAGTGTATAGCGGGGAACACACCGCGCTCAACCGTAGAGTCGCCGTCAAAATCATGCGCGACTTTGTAAACCCTGACCCTGAAACAAGTTCACGGTTTGAACGCGAAGCGCGCGTTATCGCCAACCTGCGCCACCCTAATATCATTCAACTCTTTGATTACGAGCTAATCAACGGGCAACCTTGCTTAGTGATGGAACTTGTGCCTGGCGCCTCTCTTGGCGATTATTTACGCGCCGCCCAAAAACGCGGCGATAAACTACCCTTTAATACGGTCGCCCAAATTCTCACTTCCACCGCCTCCGCCATTGATTACGCCCACAGCCAAAACATCGTCCACCGCGATATAAAACCCGCCAACATCTTATTACGCTCCAAAAGCGGAACTGTAAAAATTAACGAACCGCTACCGCAAGATGTAGAACCGATTCTTACCGACTTCGGCTTGGTACGCCTACTCGACTCGACCACGCAAACTTCAACAGGTTCCGTCTCTGGCACGCCCGCCTACATGAGCCCCGAACAAGCGCGCGGCGACAAAGTAGATAAAAAAACCGATATTTATTCTTTAGGCGTGGTTTTATACGAAATGCTGGCGGGCGCCGTGCCGTTTGACGCCGAATCATCCTTTGGCGTTTTGATGAAACACCTCAACGAACCGCCTCCTCCCATTCCAAATATCTCTTCCGATTTACAAACCGTCATAGACCGCGCCCTAGCCAAAGACCCCGCTCATCGCTATAACTCTGCCAAAGAAATGGTGGATGAATTTATTGCCGTATTCAATGGGCAAACCGTTTCGCTTAACACCATTAGCCAAACCAAAATGGCAAAAGCCGCCGCAAAACCAAAGACCAGCCCCCTTTCCACCGCTTTAGCGGGCGCCAGCATCTTAACCATTATCATTTTAGCGTTTTTAGCGTTTCGCCCAACCCCGCTACCCCCTGCAAGCGCCGACACCCCCATTGGAAAAACCACATTTTTAGACTTCAACGCCATCATGGACAAAGCCACAATCTCCTTTACCAATTTACCGCCATTAGAATCAGGCACGCACTACGACGTTTGGGCAGTAGGGCAAGGCGGAGAGTTACGCCGTAATTTCGGCACATTAGAAATGACCACCGACACCAGCGGCGAATTAATTTACATTGCCCCAGACAAAAACAACATCCTCAGCTCGTTTGACCAAATTGAAGTGACAATTGAACCGAATAACGACCCAACCCCCAATGAATCATCGGGCGATGTAGTTGCGTCTTCGGTGTTTCCTCCATTAGCTTTAATCCATGTGCGGCATTTGTTAGTTTCGTACGCTGGCGCGCCCAACAGCAACGCGCTCATACAAGGTTTGTGGTACACAGCCGATAGTATTGACAATTCTGTAATCGCGTTGGAAGAAGCGTTTAAAAACAACGATGAAGCGGCAATGCGAAAACATCTTGAAGAAGTTATCAATCAATTAGCGGGTCGTTCAAACACAGAACTATATTTAGATTGGAACGAAGACGGCGCTATTGAAGACCCCAGCGACGGCTTTGGCTTGTTAAAAAACGAAAACGAAGAAAACGCTGGTTACATTCCCACCGCCCGAAGCCACGCCCTCTTTGCCGCCGAAGCGCCAGACGCCACCCAAAACATAAAAATTCACAGCCAACACACCATCATTGCTATTGATAATATGGAAGGCTGGGCAAAGCAATTATTAAACTTAGCCCTACAATTGCAAGAAATGCCTTTTGGTCCCGAAATGGAAGCGATTATTCTTGATATGCGAATCCTTTCCGACCAAATCCTTTTTGGCGTAGATTCAAGCGGCAATGAATTAATTGAGCCGATTGTTGGCGAAGGCGGTGGCGACACTGCTTACGAACATGCCTATTACATGGCAGAAATGCCAATGCTACTTGGTGCGAATCGCATTCCGTTGCCTGCTGTAACCGAAAGCCCATAAATAATTAAAAACGCAGGCTAAAGTCTGCGCCCAAAAACGCCAAATAAAAAACTCCTGCTTATTCGCAGGAGTTTTTCGTAAACAATTAAAACGGTTAGAAATTAAAATCAAAGCCGCCCTGACCCGTCGCCGCCAAATATGCGCCAAGCGCCGCGTTAATGCAAGCCGCAAACAAGCCCAATGCCGATAAAACCATACCGCCAATTGCCAGGTTTTTTGAAGGCACGTCTTTCATGCCAAAATAACCTAACACAATGCCAACGAGCGCAAGCGGAATACCGCACAATGGGATAAACCAAGCGCACAAATTGATAACCCCTAAAACCAAAGATGCGATTGCCATTGTCCTTTCGTTGCCGCTGGCAGGCGCGGGTGATGGTGAAACAGGTTGATTTGATTCCATGATTGCATTCTCCTTTTAGGTAATTTACTCAATTGTACTTCACAACTGAAATAAAGTTATCCGCCAACAGTCCTATCGGTAATTTTGAGGGCTTTATCTAAAATATCAAAACCTTCTTTCAGTTGTTCTTCGGTGATAATCAATGGCGGGATAATTAATATTGTATGCCAATGGGTATATAAAAACAAGCCGTTATCTAAACAATATTTTTTCAAGGCATTCATTTCAGGGGATGACCCATTCCACGGAGTCAGCGGTTCTTTTGTATTTCTATCTTTGACCAATTCGATGATTCCAAACAAGCCGATACTTCTGACCTCACCCACAGATGGATGCGACTCGCCTAAATCGTTCAACATGCGCCTCATGACTTGACCCATGCCTGCTACACGTTGGGGAATATTATCTTCGCCCATAGCATTGATATTTGCCACAGCCGCCGCCAGTGAAATCGGGTGCGATGTGTACGTTAATCCGCTTTCAAAAACATGCTCATTAAATGCGGCGGCAATCTCTGGCTTCAGCGCCACCGCGCCCAATGGCGCATACGCGGAGGTTAATCCTTTTGCCATCGTAATCATATCTGGGACGACATTCCAATGTTCAATGGCAAACCATTTCCCCGTGCGACCAAAACCGCTCATCACTTCGTCGCATATCATTAAGATATTGTATTTATCGCATAACTGACGAACGCCTTGCATGTATCCGTTTGGGGGGATGATAATGCCGTTTGTGCCAGTAACAGTTTCTATTAAGATAGCGGCGATAGAGTCGGGACCTTCATATAAAATAATTTCTTCCAAATGATTGACATAATCGCGCGCAAACTCTTCTTCCGAAATGTTTGGATTGGTGCGATGAAATGTGGAGCGATAACGATATGGGTCAAGGAAGTGGACGACGCCGCTCATCAAATTGGGCTCCCAAGCCATGCGGCGCGGGTCGCCTGTGACTGCCATTGCCCCAGCCGTTGCGCCGTGATACGAACGATAACGCGATAAGATTTTATGTTTTTTTGTGTAACCGCGTGCGAGTTTGACGGCGTTTTCATTCGCATCGGCGCCGCCCAGCGTAAATAAAATTTTGCTCAAGGCTTTATTCGGTGTAACGCCTGCCACGGCTTTGCTGGCCAGCGCGCGGATTTTCGTAGTCATACCCGGCGCGGCATAAGGCAACTCGCCCGCTTGCGCTTGCATGGCTTTGATAATGCGCTCATCTCCATGACCAATGTTGACGCACATCGTCATGGAATTAAAGTCTAAATATTTTTTATCATCCACATCCCAAAAGTAAACGCCTTTGGCTTTTTTGACGGCAATTGGATTTACTTTTGCCTGCGCAGACCACGTCCAAAAGACGTGTTCTTTGGAAAGTGGGAGAATTTCGTCATCGGGTAAATCAAACATTCGGAATCCTTTGTAATTGGTAATATTTTGAAGCGGTAGCGTTTTTTTATAAATTATAATCGCATGTTATAAGGTGAAAATTGAGTTCAACTATCTTAAGCATATTATTGGGAATTGGCGGCATGTTTGGCTGGGGAATTTATGATTTTCTCGGCGGAGTATTCGCAAAGCAAATTGGTTCTTTCAAGTCCTTATTTTGGTCGCAACTGGCTGGGTTGATTTCTATCTTTTTCTTTGCTCTTGCTTTCAAATCAAATCTCAATATTTCTGGCTTGATTATTTTTTTATCAATCAGCGCATCTATTTTATATTCGGCTGGGTATTTGTTTTTCTTCAAAGGCTTTGAAATAGGCAATGTCTCCATCATTGCGGCGACAATGAATCTGTGGGCAGTGTTTACTATGCTGTTTGCTTTTTTATTTATGGGGCAACGACTTTCTTCCATACAAATTTTAGGCGTAGTGATGATTCTCTTGGGCGCAACGCTAGCGTCATTAAATTGGAGTGAAATCAAGAATCAAAATTTTCAACTTTCAGCAGGCGTCAAAGAGGCAATTTTTGGAGCATTTTTCTTTGGCGTCTTTTGGAATGTGAGTGAGATTATTTCTGAGCAAGTTGGATGGGTGACCTTAACTCTATTGGTAAAATTTGGCATTATTCTATTCTTGTTATTCTTTTCGTTTCTCACAAAACAAGAGGTTGGCTTAACTCAAATTCCCCAAAAAACAATATACATCATCTTATTCATGGGCGTGATTGAGGCGACTGCAGTGGCGCTTGTCAATTACGGCTTGACGATTGGAGACGCGATTTTAATTACGCCTATCGCTTCGGCTCTGTCTATTGTGACAATTCTGTTAGCCATTGTTTTCTTGAAAGAAAAAATCGCCAAAATTCAAGGGCTTGGAATCGGCATGGCGCTTCTCGGCATCGTCGCCACGGCGTTTTAGCGTAAAGCGCGAAATCTTAATTACCAAGCAATCGGCTCAATCCCATTCCAATTAACAAGCCAACCAGCGCCAAAATCCCAATCCGAATTAAATGTCTTCGCATCATTCCGTTTTTATCCTCCCTATCAGGCAATAAACTTAATTTTTCTTGAAATTGATTCAAATCCCAAGCAACGAATGCAAAAATTGCGCCGCCGAACATCCACACAAGGGAAAAGTCAAACCATAAGCCGAAAATAGATAGAAACAACGACACCAATAACGCCAACGATGAAAACCATTTCCACCTCCGCCAGTGAGAAATAAGCCACAAAACCCCAAAAGCAAAAATATATTTTGCCAGATTTTCATAACCTGCCTCAAAATACCCCCAAGCCAAAAAGGTTACGGAAAATACGACGCTTAACACAAACGCAACTAGTATCATAAATATATTGCCCTAACCGCTTTCGTAGATTTGTAATCATAGCATAGGCGTTTACGTCCGCGCAAGCGACGCTTTGCTATTAACTAATTTTATCCGCGCCAATCCTTCTACCGCATGGGTCATTGTTAAATGATAAAATCGCATGAGCGTTCGCGCGCCTTGATGTGAAACGCAATGCCCGCTATCTATAGAATAAAAAACAGACGTTTGTAAAAAAGAATTAATTTATGATAGAGCCAAGACGAAACGCTTGCAACGGCGAATTACACCCCAAAGCCATTGAAGGCATATATTTATTTAACCGCAAAAAATTCTTTGAAGCCCATGAAGAATTAGAAATCGCTTGGAACGAAGAAAAAAGCGAAATGAGAGATTTATATCGCGGCATTTTGCAAATAGCGGTCACATATCTCCACATCGCTCGCGGAAATTACGATGGCGCAATAAAAGTTTACCAGCGCAGCCAGCGCTGGTTGCGCGGTTGGAATGATATTTGCAGGGGAATCAATCTAAAACAATTTCAAGCCGACGCAAAAAACGTAATGAACGAGGTTGAAAAATTAGGGAAAGAGAGAATTCGAGAATTCGACGTCGCTTTGTTTAAGCCCATTCAATGGAATGAAAAACGAATATGGGTTTGCGACCGCTGCGGAAGCGAAATGTACGAAAAAAATTGCAAAGTGACCTGCCCCAATTGCGGCAATCGTTTTGATTGTTCAGATTTGAATCTATATTTTGATTAGAATAAGAAAAAAACTTAAACAGAATGGATACCCCCTCATGCTCCTCTTTCAAGTTCCCCAACCCACTCGCTTCGACCTCAACTTTTCTGTCGCAGGCGTTCCTGTGCGCGTACACCCATTGTTTTGGGTGATTGCAATTTTATTCGGCTCAGCCTCCACCAATATCTTAAGTATCCTCATGTGGGTTTTTGTCATTTTTATTTCCATTCTCATTCACGAATTAGGGCACGCCCTCGCCTTCCGCAGGTTTGGGCAAGATTCGTATATTGTCTTGCATATCATGGGAGGGCTGGCTGTGCCTGTTTCTAACGCATACGATAACGGTTACGCTAGGCTTACGCCAAACCAAAATATTTTTATTTCGCTCGCGGGTCCGTTCGCTGGTTTTTTGCTGGCGCTTGTCATCATTCTGGCAGGCGTTGGCTTAGGCGGGCAATTTGTGTTCACCTTGCTTGGGTTCATTCCTATCCCTGCGGTGGTATTGCCATACGAACTTGGGGCTTTAAATCGCTTATTTGGTATGTTTATCTTCGTTAACTTTTTTTGGGGGTTTATTAATTTACTCCCCGTCTTCCCTCTCGATGGCGGCAACGTAGCCCGTTTCACCTTAATTCAAACTGACCCCATTAACGGATTACGAAACTCGCTTTGGCTTTCCGTTATCACAGGCGCGTTCCTTGCGCTGTTTGGCTTTGTATTCTTACGCAGTATTTACATGGCATTGATGTTTGGTTATTTGGCGTTTCAAAGTTATCAGGCTTTACAATATAGATTATAAAAATCACCCCTTCGCCCCGCTTCACAGCCAAACCATCACACGCGGCGGATTGCCAGCATGGTCAAATCGTCTGCCAGCGGGTTCGACTCCAAAAACTCATTCAAGCGCTCTTCAATTGCGTTCAACATATCCCCAGCAGATTGAGAGCGCAACGATTGAAGCGTCTGCATCAAGCGAGATTCTCCAAATAATTCTTGAGTCGGCGAAAAGGCTTCGGTGAGACCGTCGGTATAAAGCAAGAGCGTATCATTCGCATTCAGCGAAATTGTCTTTTGTTCAATCTTGCGGTTTTCCATCACGCCTAAGGCAATCGCCGTGCGCGTTAACTTATGTATCTCCCCATCCGCTCGAATATATAGCGGCGGGTTATGCCCAGCATTAACATAAATAAATTCTCCCGTTTCAACGTCCAACTCGCCATACACCGCCGTTACAAACATACCTTGTTGCGTATCGGGCAGCAGCAAATCGTTCACACGCTGCAAGGCTTCGGCGGGAGATTTCGTCTCCAACACTGCCGCGCGCACCAGCGTTCTCGTCAACGCCATAAACAAGGCGGCGGGCATTCCCTTATCCGCCACATCGGCAATAAACACGCCGAGTTTATGGTTGGGCAATTCAATCAAATCATAAAAGTCGCCGCCCACTTGCCGCGCCGTGCGCCAACGGGTTGCAATTTGCCATTTGGGGTGAGTCGGCAAACGGCTGGGGATAAACGTCTGCTGAATTTGGCGAGCCAACTGCACCTCAGTTTCGAGGCGTTCGCGCACCACCATCTCTTGTTGCAACAAATCGTTCTGAATCGCCAATGCCGCTTGTTGAGCGATGCCCTGAATAATCTCAAGGCGGCGCGAGCGGAAGCGTTGCCCATCTTCTTTTTCTTCAACTAACATCACGCCAAATAAATCGTTTTTGATAGATAACGGAACGGCGATTAACAATCGTTCGGCGTTCATCATCTCCGCTTCGCTCTGACTTTCAGGCTGAATCTGCAGCCAATCTTTGGGCTTCGCCTCGGCAGAGAGCGAATGCGTAATCAATCTATTTTCTTGCAGCGCCACGCCCAAAAACGGAAAGACCTCTAAAGCAAATTCTTGTTCCGTCAATATTTTTTCTTCTTCGTCCGAAAAACCGTATTCATGCGAAGCCGAAAACGTTTCGCGTTCCATATCCCAACGATACAACGCCGCTCGTTTTACGCCGACTAAAATCGGCATAATGCGAATAATTGAACTTAATATTTCATCCAAATCATTCGAGCTAACCACCGCCTGCGCCACTTGCAACAACGCCGCCGAGGCGTAAGCCTGCTCTTGCGCGGCGTCAAACAGGCGGGCATTTTCAATTGCCACCGCCGCATAGTTTGCAAATGTAGAAACAATAGACTGGGCTTCGTGACCATACTTGCCCGGGGCATGGTGCGCCAAAGTTAACAACCCAAGTTGCCTATCGCCCACGCGCAGCGGCGCAACAATGGAAGAATAATTTGTATCGTAGCCCGCAGTGATGCCGCCGGGCCACATAGGGTCGCCAGGTTTGCGAATGATAGGCGAATCGGACATCATCGCCTCTGCCATGGAGTAGAGCGCATCGGGGTTGCGCAGGCATGTTTCTTCTAATTGCATTGCGTCAACGCCATGCACTGCCGAGAGGCATAAAGCGTCGCCTTGTAATAACCAAATGGCGGAAATATCAATAGGCAAGTTACGTTCTAATTCGGCGAGGATGGTTTGCAACACTTCATCTACGCTTACATTGCTAGAGACTAAACCCGCCACTTCTCTTAAACTATCGGCAATTTGCCTGCGCCATTGTTCAGAACGGTATAAATCGGCGTTACGAATCGCCGCCGCCATGGTATCGGCAACCGCCTCAAACATCATTTGGTCTTCTTCGGTGAAGGCGTTTTTTCTATCCGACTGAATATCTAACAAGCCGACCACTTTATCGTTGAAAATGAGCGGCACGCATAATTCCGATTTGGTGTTTTTTGGCGGCAAAGGCGAAGGCACATATCGTTTATCTTTCGTCACATCGTTCACTAAAGCGGTTTTTCCATTTCGCGCTACCCAAGGCATAATGCCCATTGTGTCGTCTAATGAAATGGCGTAGCCTTCAAGTTGTTTGCTGCGTTTGCCGCTGCCCGCCTCATAAGAAATTAACCTACGGTTCGGGTGAACCGTAAATAATGAAACGTATGGGTACTTAAATTTTTCGTGAATTAAGTTCGCCGCATCGCGCATCAATTGAGAAAGTTCCAGCGTAGAAGTGACGCTTTTGCCGACTTCTGAAACCAACGTGAGTTGGTCGGCGCGGCGGCGTAAACTGCTATATAACCTTGCCCCTTCCACCGCGCTGGCGATGTTATCGGCTAAGGCGTGAAGAATTAATAAATCGTTTGGGTGAAAGCCGCGCAATTGATTACTTTGCACGTCTAACACGCCTAATACTTCGTCGTCTATTTTTAACGGAATCACCACTTCCGATTTTGTCTCTGGCAAACTATCAATAAATCGAAAGCGAGCGTCTTTTTGCACATCATCGCAGACAATGGTTTTCCCCGTCTGGGCGGCTTCGCCAATTAAGCCCTGCCCCACTTCCACTTCTAAGGCAATGGAGGCTTTTTTCATGCCTTTGCGCGGAGCAACGGCGCTGGCTCGAAAACGCAAGTATTTTGAATTTGGCTTCAGCGTAAAAATAGCGACGTAATAAAAATGAAACGTCTTTTGAATCAGTTTCGTCACTTGCTCGGCAAGTTCATCTAAATCTTGCGCGTTGGCAATTTGCGCGCTCACTTCGCGCACCAAATTTAATTGACGCAAACGGAACTGCTCTACCTCTGCGCGATGAGAAGCCACCAAACTGACAGAAACAATTTGCGCAATGCCTTGCAGTATGTTTAATTCCTCCGCCGAAAAAGCGGAGCCTTTGGGGCGCTGCACATACAATGCCCCAAGCGTCACTCCTTGGTCGGCTAACGGCACGCAGGCATAGGTTGAGGAAGAAGCGGCAGTTTTCGCTCTACCGTTTTTTGTAATTAACTTTCCCGCCTTAATAGCATGTTTCATTCCTTCAATGGGCGGCTGTGGCGGGAAAATATGTTTTTCGCTCCAATCGGGTAAACGGAAAATTTTTTCTTGCAACCAAACATCTACCTTGCCATGAATTAATTGGCTGGTCATAGCAATAATTTGGTCGCGTTGCGACGTAAGTGAATGATTACTGCGTAATTGTTCCCCCAGGCTGGCAAGTTGAAGCCAATCCCAAGATGTTCGGGCGGCGGCAGGCATACGTTATTCCCTTCGTTTGGTCATCGTCAGCACATTGCCCGACTTAGAAGATTCATACTGAACGGTATCCATTAACTTTCGCATGAGATACACCCCCAAGCCGCCAATCTGCCGCTTAGAAAGGTCTGCTTTTAAGTTGGGTTCTTTCACCGCGTTGGGGTCAAAAGGTTTTCCGGTATCGCGCATCACAATCACAATTTTATCGCCCTGCATTTCACAAGTGATAGATAAAGAAGCGTTCTTAACGCCTGCATAAGCGTGTTCAATAATATTCGTGGCGGCTTCGTCTGCCGCAAGCTGTAAAGAATAAATAGTTTTTTCTGAAAAGCCCCCCGCGCGCGCGGTTTCGGCAACCATCGTGCGGATTTCATCCAGAAACTCAAATCTGGCTGGGTAAGTAACGCTTGGCATAAAATAAAAATGATAAGCCGTCTCTTCACCTCACGAGACGGCATTCTCCTGTCTGTTTATTGATAGTGCGCGATGCGCCTCTTTCGAAAGGTCGGCTGGGGGCTGCTCTTCAAGTTTTTTCTTAGGCTAAAAACTTCCAACCGCTTGGGTCACATCGTCAAAGGTTTTGAACAATTCAGTAAAGCCGGCTAATTCTAACGCCTCGCGGATACGGTCTGGCACGCGCGCCAATACCACTTCGCCGCGATTGTAGCGCTTGCAATTCCGTTGTGTCGCTAGCAAAGCGCGAAACCCCGCGCTAGACATATATTCCAGTTCGTTCAAATCTAGCACAATTTTATAGCGCCCATTGTTGGTTGCTTTTTCGAGTTCTTTTGTAAATTGAGGCGCCGTTGAGCTATCCACTCGCCCTTTGACCGTTATCAGGTCGCAATGCTTAAATTCTTGCGTATGAATTTCCATGGTTTCTCCTTCGCCAGCGAATATTTTATTTGCTATAAAACAAATTATATCATGCCTTATGGCGGGTAAATTTAACCCAAAAATCCTATCCTTGAAACCCGCAAATGGTTTACAATATAAAGAATACAAAGGAGTTAACAATGATGGGCGAACCTGTACTCGTGATGCTTGTAGAAGACAACGCCGACCACGCCGAACTTGTGATTCGCACGCTAGAAGACCATCGCATCGCCAACCGCATCATGCACTTTACCGACGGTCAAACCGCTTTAGATTATCTCCTACGACGGGGAGAATACGCCAACCCAGAAAGCAGCCCCCGCCCGCACATGATTCTTTTAGATTTACGCCTCCCGCGCGTGGATGGGCTCGAAGTCTTACAATCTATCAAACAACAAGACGAAACCAAAAGCATTCCCGTCATCATCCTCACCACCTCCGAAGCCGAAAAAGACGTCGCCCGGGCGTACGACAATTATGTAAACAGTTATTTAGTAAAACCAGTTGGGTTTGAAGAATTTAGCAAATTAATGAACGACTTAGGCTTTTACTGGCTAGGTTGGAACACAAACCCGCATATATAAACTTTTTATGTCTGAAGAAACGTTCCACGTTCTTCTCATTGAAGATGAAGACCCCCACGCTGAATTAATTGAACGAGCCTTTGAAGACCATTTTGACCGCTTCAAAATTCATCGCGTCAAATCGCTCACCGAAGCGCGGGCGTTTATTCAAAAAACGGAGCCAACCTTAATCATCGCCGATTGGCGCTTACCAGACGGCGAAAGCATGGAATTGCTCCCTAACCAAAACGACCCCCTATTTACCCCCATCATCTTAATGACCAGTTACGGCAATGAACGCATCGCCGTAGAAGCGCTGAAATCGGGCGCGTTAGACTATGTGGTCAAATCTCCAGAATCCATGCTCGATATGCCGCACATCGCCGAACGAGCCATTGAGGCGTGGCGCGCGCGCGCCGAGCGAATTCACATGCAAAAAGCCCTGCTAGAAAGCGAAGCCCAGTTTCGTTTATTAGCCGAAAACGCCAGCGATATGATTGCCCGCCTCACTATAGATGGGCGCATGTTATACGTCTCCCCCGCTAGTAAAACCATCCTCGGCTATGAACCAGACGAACTCACTGGCAAAATTTGCTTCGACCTCATGCACGAAGAAGACCGCCCTTGGGTCGTCAACCTATTTGAAACACGCCCCATTAAAACCTCTTACACCATTGCATATCGGGCTTTACACAAAGCGGGGCATTACATCTGGCTTGAATCTTCCGCGCGCCCCGTTTTAGACAAAATCACCGGCGAACCAACTGAAATTCAAACCGCCTCGCGCGATATTACCGAAAGAAAGAAAAATGAAGAAGCGCTTAAACTCGCGCATAGCCGCTTACAAGAAGCGTATGAAAAAACCATCGAAGGTTGGGTGCGCGCCCTAGACCTGCGCGACCGCGAAACCGAAGGGCATACGCAACGAGTAACCGAACTAACCCTGCGCGTTGCCGCCAAACTCGGCTTTACCGATGAAGAAATGATTCACATCAAACGCGGCGCATTGCTGCACGATATGGGCAAAATGGCAATTCCCGATGAAATTTTACAAAAGCCCGGTCCGTTAGATGAAAATGAATGGAAAACCATGCGCCAACACCCCGCCTATGCCTACGATATGCTTTCGCATATTTCATACTTACATCCCGCGCTAGAAATTCCATTCTTTCACCACGAGCGTTGGGATGGAAGCGGCTACCCGCACGGCTTGAAAGGCGAAGAAATTCCGCTTGCCGCGCGCATGTTTGCGATTGTAGATGTCTGGGATGCGCTCTCCAGCGATAGACCTTATAGAAAAAAACTACCGCGCCACGAAGTGATTGCCTACTTGCGCGAAAAATCCGGCACATTGTTTGAACCCCGTTTGGTGGATATTTTTCTCGAAATGATTGAAGCGGATAAAGAATAACATCTATCCCACGCCAGTTTTCAAAACCCCACAGGGCGTTTAGATAATTTGACACACCCCAATCATTCGAGTATGCTTACGCCCGTCTGGGCAGGCCTGGCGCGGCGAAACCTTGCGAACCCCGCCAGGACCGAAAGGTAGCAACGGTAAGTAAGCGTCTTCGGGCGCCGCCAGTCGCCTGCTCAGATATTTTTATAACTCCACATTATCAAAAACTTCGCGACGTTTGGCGCAACGCCGCTGAATAAGATAATTTATAATCCCCCTCATGTCATCCTCTAATCTGATAAAAATTTTTATCGCCCTTGCCGTTGGGGTTGGGCTGGGCTTAATCTACGGCTGGGTAATTGACCCCATTGAATATGTAGATGTGACGCCGAATATTTTGCGCCAAGACTATCAAGTAGATTACGTCTTAATGACGGCAGAAGCCTACCAATATGATTTTGACTCCGCCGCCGCCGCCAAACGACTTGCCATGTTAGGAAGCGAATCGCCCGCCGATATTACGGCAAACGCCTTGCAATACGCTATTGCCAATCAATTTACAGAAACAGAAATTCAATCCCTACAAACTTTGTTAACCGCTATGCAAACATATTCTCCATGACGCGAAACTCCATCCTTCACCTCACCCTCGCGCTTCTTATCGGATTTGGGCTTGGTCTTTTATATTCATGGGTTCTCTCGCCTGTAACGTATGTGGACGCAAACCCGTCCATTCTACGAGACGATTTCAAAGACCAATATCGAATTGTCGTCGCGGCTTCGTATCAAGCCACGCAAGATTTAGCCCGCGCCAAAGCCAGATTAAGCTTATTAGGCGACGCCGACCTCATTGGAGCATTAAGCGCGCAAGCCCAACGCATGTTAGCCGCAGGAGAGCCATTTGAAAACGTGCGCCCGCTGGCGCAACTGGCAACCGATTTACAACTCGGTTATGTAAGCGCCCCCATCACGCCCACCGCCTTGCCCACTTCGCTCAATACGCCTCAAGTTGAATCTACTGTTGAGGGTACAGAAACCATTCTCCCCGTCGTCGAAGAAGCGGAAGCGACTCCCATTCCCACTCTATTTTTCGAGCAAACTCCGCTCATGCCAACTTTTTCCGAAACGCTTACGCCTCGCCCCACCGCCACAGTTACGCCTGCGCCAGGCGCGTCGTTCGTATTAATAAATCAAGAACCGTTTTGCGACCCAAACAAACCCGCATTAATGCAATTGATGTTTATGGATTCGCGCGGCAATCAGGCGGCTGGCGTTGAAATTATCGTCACATGGAATCAAGGCGAAGATAAATTTTTCACAGGCTTAAAACCAGAACTTGGAAACGGCTATGCCGATTTTGAGATGCAAGCAAATACAATATACAACATTCGAGTTACAACAGGAGGCGGCGCGCAAAATATTTCGGCAAGCGTTTGCACAGAGCCAAATGGGTTTCAATATCTCGGCGGAGTTTCGCTCACATTTCAACAGCCTTAAGTTTGCAACTAAATCATTCGTTCAGTCGTATGTTGGGGTGACACAAAATTAAGGAGTAACGAATGAACACTGAACAAAAACCTGGGTTAGTCACCGCCATCGCCGTGATGACGCTTATCAGCGGAATTATCAATTTATTTTGGGGCTTTGTCGCCTCCGCTAGCGCCATTGGCTCGTTGATTGGCATTGTGTGTTTACCAATTGCCATTTTGCCCACCATTCTCGGCGTGTTTGAAATTATTTACGCCGCTAAACTTTTAAGCGTTCAACCTGAACCGATACAACCCTCTACGCCGCTGGCGGTGTTTCAAATCCTCACCATTTTTTATGGGAATATTTTTTCCGTCGTGGTTGGCATTCTCTTGCTGATTTTCTTCAACGACGTAACGGTGCGAGAATACTTCAAACGCCTCAACGCGACGGGCGCGCCTGCTCCTCAACCTCAAATAGACTCTACGCCTACAATGCTTGAAGAGCCATCCACCCCTGAACTGCCAGCCGCGCCTCAAAAGCCAAAAACAACCCGCAAAGCGGCCGGAAAATAACTTCAATAACTTCAAAGAACAAAAGCGCAACTTCCAAGTGGAAATTGCGCTTTTGTTTTAACTGTATCGCAATTGTTTAAGGTTCAGAAATCTTGAAGTAGTCCACTTCAATTTGAACGGGGACAGCCCGCAAAGCGGAAATAGAGAAGCCAACGCCGCCTTCGCGTAAGCTATATTCGCTTTCTCGGTATGGGCTGCCCTTTGGCTCTTCGCCGTTGATGAAGAATGAAATTTCATCTTCATTGCAAACCAGCGAGTATTCGTTTACGGCTTTGCCTTGATTGATGTCGTTAGAGCCGCCGTTGGTCAAACGGTCGTACCCGCCGCTTACGGCGTATAAATACCATAAGCCGTCGCTTTGCACGGCAAACTCATACCAGCCATCTTCGCCAACGCGGCAAACCAAACTGACTTGTTGCGAGTTTACGCCGCGATTTTCCACTTTAATATCTACCCGCACATTCTCGTAAGAATAATCTTGGTAGATATAGTAAGCGTATAAGAAAGGTTCCGGAATTTCAAAAATCATCAAACTATCGTCAAAAGTAACCGAAACGCTGTCTGGGTCGGAATCTTGGCTATCTTGAATCACTTCATAATACCATTGTGGGTCTGAATCAAATTCTTCGGTAAAGAAAGCGCCCGAAGACTGCTGTTCTTGCGTAGGCTGGTCTTGCGGCTGTTGCGGCTGGTCTTGCGATTGCTGCTGCGGTTGGTCTTGCGGTTGTTGCGGCGCAGCGGTGGGTTCATTGCCTAAATCAATACCGCAGGCTAAACTAACGACAAGAATTAAAATTGCGATAAAGTAAAATGGTCGAAACACTTTCATAACATTCTCCTTTGGTAAATTTATGCGTATTGTAGCGCCGACTGTACGCGTTGGCAAAGTACATTAGTCATACTTAAGCGCTAAAATCCTGATATGACTTTGACAGACTTGCGTCCTTCGCCCATTGCTGGAACTTGGTACGAAGCCAACCCGAAAAAACTCGCCTCTCAAATTGACGAGTGGCTCGAAAAAGCGCAATTTTCAAATGTAGGCGGGCAAGCGCTGGGCGTCATCGCGCCTCATGCAGGATATCGGTATTCGGGGTTTGTGGCGGCGCATGCTTTCAAAATTTTACAAGGTCTCACCCCAGCGTATGTTGCCGTCATTTCGCCGTTTCATCATGTTTCACCTTACCCACTTCTTACCACAAGCCATCAAGCCTATGCCACGCCTTTAGGAAACATTGAGGTTGACCATTTTCTTTTGGAAGAATTACAAAAACGTCTCGATATTCGGTTTGTAAAAATTTCAAACGATAAAGAACACTCGCTGGAAATTGAATTGCCTTTTTTGCAACGAGCGCTTAAAAACGACTTTAAACTTTTACCGATAATGATTCGCGCGCAAGAGCCAGATATTTCAAAGAAACTCGGTTTGGCTTTGGCGGAAGTGTTTGAAAACAAACAAACGCTCTTCGTGGCTTCTACCGATTTATCGCATTTTTACGAGCAAAAAATTGCTAACCAATTAGATGAAGAAATGCTTAAGCGGTTCGAATCTTTCAACCCTGAATCCATTTTTGAGGCGGAGCGAACAGGCAAAGGTTTTGCCTGCGGGCACGCCGCCGTAGCGGCGACTTTGTGGGCGGCGCAAAAACTCGGCGCAAATAAAGTCCAAAGGCTTTCTTACGCCACCTCAGGCGATGTAACAAAAGAGTATTCATCCGTCGTTGGGTATGGCGCGGCGGCGATTTTGAAAATATAAACTAGCGCTCAGCCCATCGCTAAAAAACGCCCGAAAGTTTCTTAACCTTCGGGCGTTTTTTTATTTTCTGCTTTCCCAATCTTTAACCGTTTCACGAAAAACTTGTTTTAACTCTTCATTCGGTAAAGAGTCGATGCTGGAGTATTTTTCCCCGTTTACCCAATATTCCAAGCCTAACTCTTCGCTTGTGCCAATATCAATTTTATATTTTTTCAAATTAGGGTGCGCTTCAAGTTTTGCGCTCAAAATATCTTCAATCTGTTCGGCAAATGCCGAAGCGACTTTTTCTCCTTGGTCATAATCAAATAAAGTGACGCCTTCGCCGTCCGCTTGTGTGGCGGCAAGAGTTTCTTGCGGCGGGTTAGACCTCATCCACTCAGGTTTATCGTCTGTTTTCCCTGTTAAGTTAATTTGGTTTGCCCGCATAAACATAAGCGCAAGCAACACAACCGAAACGCCAATGATAATCCCTGCAATTAGCCAGATTAAGCCATTCATACAAGCCTCCTTGTCAGAACGCTCATTATAACCATAACTAGGTTCGCTCGAATTTTGTCAACATTTCTGCAATTTCAGAAAATATTTTTATCAGGCGCACGGTGTAGTTAAGAAAGGTTGAGCTTCTCATGAAAACTTTGCTTCTCAACCAGCCAGCGCGCTAAGCCGCGCACTGCATTGCGGCGTGTGCGATGAAACGTTCCTTCTGAAATGTATAAACGCGCCATAATTTCGCTATTCAGCGCTCCTTTCACATAAGCGTCGTATAAAACAACATAATTGTACCAATCGCGGGGCAGCGGTTCTTCGGGGCGTTCGTCCGCTGGGCGTAACGATGCAATGCCTTCTCGTAAAATTGCTTGCACCTTTTTCCCGCGCTCAATATGAGATACACCCGTCGCATTCAGCCATTCGGCTAGCGGCGATTGACCAAGATAAATGTAATCATGGAATTTTCTTAATCCTTCTTCCGTTATCTTAATCACCGCTTCATCGGGCGCATGGGCAAACGCCTGGATTACATTTGCAGTAGCGACTTGATACTTCGCTTGAGAAATTTCTTGATTTTCTTTTTTTCGATTAGCGTTTGTGGATAAAATTAAACCGACGTAATCGGTAAATTCTTGCAGCAGGTCTAATTCGCCAGCCGAGTAATCAATCCGATGTTTTGGCTTGCCAATGCCTACAAAAGCAATCGGGCGGTCGTGGTCGAAAATAGAGGTCGCCCATTGAATATTCTTTATCCGCTCGCCGAAAGGCGTAAGGGCAGTATCTGAAAATGGCGGGGGCGGCGCTTCGCTATTCACCAAGATTGAATTTTTAGAGGCGGCAACCGTAAAACGCTTTCCATCAAACATCGCTACTAACCCAGCCGAGGCGTTTATTTGTTCGCACAGGGCGTCTAATGTTTTTTGCAAATAGACCTGCGATTCTTGCAAATTAAATTCTAAAACCGTTTTACGGAACTGGCGCTCTTGCTTGGCGCGGTATCTTTCTAAAAACTCTCGGGTTAGGTCATAAATAGAATGGGTAATCACTACAACGCCGATTAAATTAGCAAGCATAGCGGCTTGTAGGTGAAAAAAGATGGAAACAAGCAAAACATAAATGAATGAAAGGCTGGCAATAACCAACAATATGAGCGGAAAATCTTGAAAAACCGTGCGGCGCACTAACAAACTTTGATGCCGTAAAACCGAAAGACCTAAAATAAAAAAACCGCTAAATACCAACCCATCTTGAATCAAGCGTGGGAAGGGGAAGTTGGAAAAGATGAGCGAAATGATTCCGTACGCAAGCGCTAAGGCGATGCAAAATGAAGCGGTGAGAAACAACCGTCCCTGCGGCGTGAAGCGGTTCTTTTCCCCGATAAACAAATTAAACATCAGGCTGGCGGTTAATCCAATTTGCGTGAGGCTATAAATCACATTCGACAATGAGCCGTCTAGCTGAGCGACATAAAGTTCGTTATTAAATCTTCGAGAAGACTCGGGCTTATCCCAAAAAAGCAACACAATAGAAAGAAACAATAGGATGTATAAACCGCGCCGCATCCAGCGCCATTTTTGTTGCGCATCTCTTTCTAATAAGCGATATGTAACTTCATACCAACTTGCCGTGGCCAAGTTTAACAAAATCGCTTTAAGGTAATTTAACTGTGGAAGCGGGGTGAAAAAATGGTTGTACGTCAGCCAAAAGAACGCCGCCATTGCCAACAAAGCAAAGGTGGTTTGCAAAGCCAATAGGTTGGGGAAGCCGCGCGCAAATAAGTAAAACGCCAACCATAGCGCCGCGCTCATCGAAATTAAGACCACAAAGTAACTTAATGAAGAAAGCATAACAAAACCAAGAGTTAACACTTTTTGGCAGTTTTTTGAATTTCGACTTATTAAAATTATAACACTGCAATATTTTTTATAAAGCGCTGTAAGAAAGGAGACTATTGATTGGTTAGGTTGAACGCCGTTTTTTATAGATAGGTAAATTTCAAGAATCTAATTAAGTTGTTTTGCGGCTTTGCGCAATGAAAGGAGACAATTAGCATGAACAAAGAGAAACTATTTACTGTTGGGCTAGGCGTTGTAGTGGGTATTTTTTTAGTTATGCCTGCTATCAACTTTTTTTACCCATTACTTGGTATCACTATTAGTGGAATTACTCCATTAATAGTTGGTGGTGTTGGTTTTCTGGTTTTTATGTTAACACTGGTTTATTTTATATCGCGAAAGAAAGATTTTCGTTTATTTTTGTTAACATCGTTATCTGTATGGGGGGTGTTATCCATTTGGACGACTTTCTCAATTTTATCTGAATCGCCAGTGTGGCGAAATGAAGAAGGCGCGATTATTGTTTTCTGCACCGCCCCATGCGCAATAGTTTATATAATTGGAGCAATTTTACTTTTGGTATGGCGCAAAAGCAAAGGCAACGATGCCTCTCAATTGCAGAACAATCAACAGTAGTTACGCTTTACATATTTTATAAGGAGAATCAAAATGAACCGAAAACCGTTATTTGCATTTTTGTCTTTATTATTGATGTTAAGCCTAGCCTGTGGAGCGTTCGGCACCGCCCCAACATCTTCGGCAGAAGTAGAGCCGACGAACGCCTCGCAATCTATTCCCCCCACCGCAACCAAAAGACCAACCCAAACGCCTCGCCCTACTTACACGCCCGTTCCGCCCACCGCCACAGCCGCGCCAATTGGCGTACCCTCATCGAATAGTTATTATGAAGTCACTGTTTTATATGCTAGATATTTCAGCAAAGTTTTCTCAGGCGGTTTTGAGTACACACCATTAACCTTTGGAGGGAAATTTCTGGATTTAGGTGTGGTGATAAAAAATTTACAACCAGGCACACGAGCGGTCCCGTGGCAAAATGTTTACATTATTTTTCCCGAAGAAAATCAAGGATATTATCCAAATTTTGGTGGCAGTTTCGTTCCAAACAGTAATACCCAATTTGACCCTGCTACTTTATTTCTATATCCAGAAGATAAATTTGAAGATATTATCTTTGACGATATTGTCTATCTACGTGGCGTTTGGGCAACGGACGGTTCAAAGCCTGCAACTTATTATTTCGGATTTGACACCTCTCCATTAATTGAAATAGTAATTGACTAATACATCAAAAAAACGAGACTGAACGGTCTCGTTTTTTGATTCTTCAATATGCTACAATCTCGGCATGTTTGCACGCCTTGCCGTTAACATCCCCGCCGTTTCAGGCATGTTCGATTACGCCATCCCCGATGAACTTGCGCCGCATATTCAAACGGGATGTTTCGTCGCTGCGCCGTTTGGCAATCAAATTGTGCAGGGCATCGTTATAGAAATTACGAATTCTTCTTCCGTAGCGAATCCCAAACCCATACTGGATTTGCTAGACCCCAACCCGCTTCTGACTCAGCCTCAAATTGCTCTTGCGCTTCGACTGGCAGATTCAACTTTGAATCCCCTTGCCGCTATTGTGTCATTGATGATACCGACAGGTTTGAGTCAACAGGCAGATGTTTTATATTCCCTAACAGACCGCAAATCACAAACCATAGACGGTCAGCCGTCCGTCGTTAGCAGCCGAATTATTAAGCTGTTAAGAGAAAAAGGCTCGCTTCGCGGCAGACAAATCGATACCCATTTTGCAAAAGTGGATTGGCGCAAAACGGCAAACTTACTAGTTAAAAAAGGAATTCTTTCAGCCAAAAATGTTTTGCCGCCGCCGAGAGTTAAACCCAAGCATATTCGCGTCGCTCAACTTGCAGTGACGCCGCAAGAAGCGGAAACGCAGATGCAAAATCTTGGGTCAACAAAACAAACGCAAATGCGGAGAGAAGCGGCGCTGCGCTTCCTTATTCAACAACCCGAGCCAATTAACCTCTCTTGGGTTTACGCTCAAACGGGTTGCAACCTCGCCGATTTACAAGAACTTGAAGAACGCGGTTTGATTCGTTTGTTTGAGAATGAAATTTTTAGAGACTCGATAGAGAAGTTAGAGAATAGAGGATTAGAAAATAGAGAATTTGAATTAACGCCTGAACAAAATTTTGCATTAGAAAAAATTACAAATTACGAATTACGAAATATCCCTTCATCCTTTTTGCTTTACGGAGTCACTGGCTCTGGCAAAACGGAAATTTATCTTCGCGCAACGCAAGAAGCGCTAAAACGCGGTAAGCAAGCCATTATTTTAGTTCCCGAAATCGCCCTCACGCCGCAACTTGTAAAAAGATTTGTATCTCGTTTTCCTGGGCAAGTGGGTTTGGCGCATTCAAAATTATCGGAAGGCGAGCGATACGACACTTGGCGCAGAGCAAGAGACGGAAAATTAAACGTCATCATCGGCGCGCGCTCGGCGCTATTTTATCCTTTAAGAAATATCGGCTTAATTGTCGTTGATGAATGCCACGATAGCTCCTATTATCAAGCCGAGCCGCCCTTTTACCACGCCGTCACAACCGCTCAAGAATACGCCAAATTATGCGGCGCAGTTTGCGTGCTAGGCTCTGCAACTCCGACAATAGAGCAACGATTTGAATTTGAAAATAGTCAGCGGTCAGCGGTTAGCGGTCAAATTTTGGAATTGCCAAACCGCGTCACCGCTTCGGATTTACCGCCTATTCAAGTAGTGGATATGCGCGAAGAATTAAAAAACGGCAATCGCGGAATTTTCTCGCGCGCGTTAACTGAATCGTTAGCCGAAGTTCTCTCACGCGGCGAACAAGCCATTTTATTTTTGAATCGGCGCGGCACAGCAACCTATATTTTTTGCCGCGAGTGCGGAAATACGTTGAAATGCCCCAATTGCGATACGCCGCTAACTTTGCATTTAGATAAACAAGAACATTTGCAATGCCATAGATGCAATTACACCCGCCAAAAGCCGAAGACTTGTTCAAACTGTGGAAGCAATCAAATCCGTGAGTATGGGCTGGGAAGCGAAAGGGTAGAAGCGGAAGTTAAGTCATTATTTCCACAGGCGCGCACTTTACGCTGGGACTGGGACACAACCCGCGCCAAAGATTCGCATGAAATTATTCTGACGCACTTTGCCAATCACCAAGCCGATGTGTTGGTGGGAACGCAAATGTTGGCAAAAGGGTTAGATTTACCGTTGGTCACTTTGGTCGGCATTGTTTTAGCAGACGTAGGATTAAACCTGCCAGACCCATTTGCGCATGAAAAAGTGTTTCAGGTGTTAACGCAAGTGGCTGGGCGGGCGGGCAGGTCGGCGCGAGGCGGAAAAGCGATTCTACAATCGTTCACGCCTGAAAATTACGTCATTCAATTTGCGTCTAAGCATGATGTGAATGGGTTTTACGAACATGAATTGAAGTATCGCAAAGATTTAGGCTATCCTCCGTTTACAAGGTTAGCAAGGCTAGAATATCGAAATGCGGACAACGTCAAGGCGGAAGAAGAAGCCGCGAAACTAGCGACCAAGTTGAACGTAAAGATAGAAGCGGAAAAGCGCGGTCAAACCGAATTGATTGGACCCGTCCCCTGCTTTTTCGCAAAAGAAAACGGCGAATATCGTTGGCAAATTATTTTACGCAGCCCCGACCCTGTTTCGTTTTTAAGAGACATGAAGTTGAACGATTGGCGCGTTGAAATTGACCCAATAAGTTTGCTATAATTTGATTACTCAAAAGGAGAGTGAAGCATGGAAAGTTTTTCGCGCGGTTGGAGTTTTTTGAAACAAGCCTGGAGCATGGCGTTTCAAGATAGAGATTTGCTTAAGCCCTCTATTTACGCTTTGATTGTGGGCGGCATTGTTTCTGCGCTTGGAATCATCCCCATCATCATTGCGTTTCTGCGATTTGGCGACACGCAATTTGGGAATATTGTTTTAGGCGCGCTCGGCGCAATTTTGATGTTTGTGCAATTTGTCATCACTTATGTTTTTTCAGGTATGACCATTCGCCTAATTTACGATTACCTAACCAAAGGCGACGGCGATATGCGCGCCGCTTGGGACATTGTGCGCCGCGATTTTTTTGATATTTTGACTCTGGCTGTTGTTTCAACAGTTGTTGGTTTGCTGCGCCAAGCCGCGCAAAGAAACCGCAACAGTGTGGTAGGCAGCCTTGCCCGCGCCGCAACAGGTTTGCTTGAAGTGTTATGGACTCAAGCCGCCGTCTTAATTTTGCCCGCTATGATTATTGACGATTTGAATCTTAAAGACGGCGCGATTCGCGTTGGAAAAATTGTCAAAGAAAATCTTCTGTTAATTGGGGTGGGCGCAATCGGCGTGCGCGCGGTGACGGGCATCATCGGTTTTGTAGTCGGCGTGATTGCCTTTGTTATCGCCTTTGCTATTGGCGGCGGGTTGGCTTTCGCTTCTGGCGGCAACACAACTATTACCATCATTGGCATTATAATTGCCGCTTTCGTTTTCTTTACAATCATCATGCTATTAAGCGTTTTCACTTCATACACTAACACCGCTTACCATGCTTGTTTATATATCTGGGCGCGCGATGTAGAAAAAGCGACTGCTGAAGGGCGTGCGCCCAATCAGGTGCAAGCCCCTGCTCCATTAGCGGCTGTGTTAGGATAATTTTACAGTAGGGGCGACCCTTCAAAGTAATCAATGTTTCTAAATTGATATGGGCGGGTCGCCCTTACTATTTTTATAATCTATGAAACCCGAACCTCGCAGGCAAGAAATCGTCTCATGGGAAGAAGTGGACAAACTCATTGACCACCTCATTCCGCAATTCAAACGCGAATTTACCGCTATGGTCTTAATCACGCGTGGCGGAATCATCCCGGGCGGTTTGTTAGCCGAGGCGATGAACATCACCCACATCCTCACCGCCGCAGTAGATTTTCCCGCCCAAATGCAAAATCAACAATCCGCCGCATTTATAGCTTGGCCCGAATTTATCCAATTCCCTGCCGACGATAAATTGCGAGGCAGACCCACGCTCATCGTAGATGATGTATGGGGTTCAGGCCGCACCATCACATCCGTAAAGAATCGCGTCTCCGCCGCTGGGGGCTTCCCTGAAACATGCGTCTTACACTTCAACCCCTATCGAAACTTATTTGGGCACGTCCGCCCTGATTACTACGCCGCCATCACAGACGCGTTTATTGTTTACCCATGGGAAGTCAATCGCGGTCCAGACCAAGTTTTGTTAGGTGAAGTTTAAACCTGACCATAGACCGAAGACGATAGACCATCGTCTATCGTCCACAGTCTACCGTCTGTTACTCCAACGCTTCAAAGTTTGAAACATCAATCCAAATTTCATCATCCGTCGCTTCGGTGATGTAATCCACCGCCACACTGGTTGGAAAGCCATACGTCGCATCATACGTCGCTTCCACTTTATCCGCAGTAGCCAAAGCATCGCCTAACCAAACCAAAAGGCTATCCACATTTGCATATTGAGATAACATCGCATACACAGGGTCGGTATCCAACACTTCTGCGCCGTTCGCGCCAACCATCGAAACAATTTGACCGTCTTTCACTTCCACCGTTATCGGATTAACCTCCGCAAACGGGCAAAAACAACTCACGCCAACCTGCATACGATAATGACGAATATTGGCGTCATTCCATTTTTCAACGTTTTGGTCAAACTCGCTGGGCGTTCCGCCGCCGCAAGCCGCCAACGCTAAAGCCAGTACAATAAAAATTATTTTCTTCATTTTGTCTCCTTGATAAAAGAGACGAAAGAAAATAAAAAAAGTTCCCCAATGAATCAACAACCCCGCCTCATTTTAGACGGGGAAGTTTCTTCTGCCTCCTCAACCTTCTCCTACGGGTGACCATGATTTTGCTCGCCGCCAACCTCCTTGACAGGCGCAACGAGCGTCACATCGGGATAGTTTTCAAATTCAAGCGTAATCCTAATTTCATCGCCAACTTGCAAATCTTGTTTCAAGCCAATCAACATAATGTGATAACCGCCGTTCTCAAAAATAACCTCGCCGCCCGCAGGTATCTCAATACGTTCCTGCAGAGTCATCGTCATCACATCATTTTGCACTTCGCTCAAATGCAACTCCGCCGCTTCAGCCACATCGGTAGAAACGCCAATTAAAGCGTCGTCTATATTTGTATGATTGTGTAAAATCATATACACGGCGGTCGTTTCCCCCGCCATTGCAGAACGAGCCCATGCCTCATGCGGCTCTACACCTTCTCCATTTGCGCAAGCAACCAAAGTAAACAACATCAATAAAAATATTCTTCCCAATTTCCACTTTCTATTTTCCATTTTCTTCTTTACTCTTTCTTCTTTGATATTGTCAAACAACTCTCACCGAACTTCCCCGTTCTGTCTTCTCCACCTCAATCCGATTTGGAAACGCGTCCTTCAAATCGTCCAAATGCGTAATGATAAAAATTTTGGCGAAATCTTTCTTCACCGCATTAATCGCCTCAACTAACCTTTGCTTCCCTAAAACGTCTTGCGAGCCAAAGCCCTCGTCAATGACCAATGTTTGCAGGCGCGCGCCTTTCCTCTGCGCCAAAATTTCAGAAAGCGCCAAGCGAATTGCAAAGTTCACGCGAAACGCCTCGCCGCCTGAATACATCTCATAATTCCGAGCGCCAGAAGAATCGCTAATTTGAATATCCAACGTTTCTTTTAAGTCCTCTCGCTTTCTATCGCGGTATTCCGCTTGCGTCACAAAACGGACGGTCATCCTACCGTCGCTCAAACGGTCTAGCAAATCGTTTGCTTTTTGCTCAATTTGTGGAAGCGCCTGCTCAATCAGCAAAGCGGGCACGCCGTCTTTACCAAAAGCGCGCTCTAACGTTTTATGCCGAAGAATGTTTTGATTCAATTCCTCGCGCTGCGTTTCAAAGTCCGCTTTGCGGGCTTGCAAAGTTTTTAGCACTGCCACTTTCTGCCGCGCCGCGCCCACCTCATCGCGGATGCGATTCTCTTCCTCTTTCAGTTCATAAAATTTATCTTCCGCTTCTTGCAAATTCGGCGCATTTGCCTCAGTCTCGGTCAAAACCTTCACAGCCTCTTGATAACTTTTTTCCGCCGCTTCCACTTCATCCTTTTTCTTTTTTCTTTCTTCTTCCAATTCGTTTATCTCTTTTTCAATCCGCTTAATTAATTCTTTCGCTTTATCTAACTTCAAATAATCTTCTTCAATCGCTCGTAATGCCAATTCTTCTTGTCGTTTCGCTTCGTGCAACGAAATATCATAGCCAAGTTTTTGCAATTCTTTATCTAACTTCGCCAATTCTTTTTGCGCTTCTGCGGCATACTTTCCGCTTTCTAACGTTTTTTCAATCTCTTTCAAGCGTTTCGCGCCGGTTTTCTCCCATTCCGCTTGTTGCGAATGGACAGTCTCCAATTTCAACTTTGCGGCTGAAAGAGAATTAGAAAATTGCACGCGCTCATCTTCAAGGTTGGGCTGGTTTGCCATTCGCAATCCATAGTCTGTAATTCGCTCTTCCAATTCTTCCATTTCTTTTTTATTCGCGCGAAACGTATCGCCTTTCTTTTTCCCTTCGCTTTCCAACTGCTTCAACGTTTCTTTTCGGTGCGTTTCGCTCAATGGTTGCCCGCACAACGGGCACTCTGCCCCGTCTGCCACTTTCAACGAATCGATTCTCTTTTTTAATTCATCCATCTCAACTTTCAAAGCCGCATTTTCAGACTTTAACCCCGCAAGTTTTTCGCGCGCCTCGTTTCTTTGCGCTTCCAGCGCATCTCGTTCTTCAATTTTTTTCTCTACTTCAGCCAAAGCCTTCTTTGCCGCCTCAATTTCCAATTCCAAATGACCAAGCGCCGACGCCTGCTCATTGATGAGCGCACGCTGGTTATCTAAAATACTTTTCTCATTTTCCAACTTAGTCTTTTCAGCGCGAATCGCATCCGCCAAAGGCTGTCGCTTCGCTTCATATTCACGCGCCGCAAAAGAAGAATCCTCCAACGCTCTTAATTCCTCTTTTACTTTCTTCCATTTTTTATATTCCGCCTCAATCTCTTTCGCCCGACCAGCCAAATCCACATAATTTTCACGTTCAGATTTCTTTTCAGCAAGTTTTGATTCTAAATTCGATAACGAAAAACGCGAATTATTCAACGCTTTTTCAAGCGTTTCAACCAATTCTTTTTGCTGTTTCAAAACCAAAGTTGTATTTTTAATATTCTCCACAATTTTTTCCTGCGCCGCGCGGGCAGACGATAATTGCTTGAGATGATTTTCTAACTCGCTCAAGCGCGCTTTACGAGTTTCTTCTTCCGCAAGTTCGGCGTCCATTTCGGCAATGCGCCCATCAATGATATTCGCCTCATCTTCCAGCGCCTTTCTTCTTTCAGCGGTTCTTTCTTTATAGGTGTCCCAAATTTCTAAACCTAAAATTGAGCCTAAAATCGCTTTTCGCTCGCTGGCTTTTTTTTGCGTAAACTGGTCGGCTTTGCCCTGCAAAAAGAAAGACGCGTTGATAAACGTCTCATAATCTAACTGCAAAGTTTGTTCAATGCGGGCTTGCGTTTCTCGTGTAGTCTTCTCAGTTAAGGGTCGCCAGTCGCCACTATTGACCATAGACCGCTGACCGCCGTCCGCCGTTTGTTGTCTGCGGTCTAAAACCTGAAACTCCAACACAGCGCTTTTATTTCGCGGCAACGTCCTTTGCACACGATACACATTGCCTTCATACTCAAACGTAAGCGCAACTTCCGCCGCTTTTACGTCTGGGTGCAAATGAATCACATCCACGCCTTTGCCGCGCGCCTCGCCAAATAAAGACCAAGTAAAAGCGTCGAGGAGTGAAGATTTGCCCGCGCCGTTGTGACCAGATATACAGGCTAAGTCTAGATGCGTGAAATCTAAATCTACTGGGTCTCGATAAGATAAAAATCCAGAAATATGTAAGTGAATCGGAATCATAATTTACCAATAACTAAGCGCGAATAACTTGAATTATAATCGAACCATCATGCGAGAAATCGAACCTACAAAACGCACACGCCGCAGAATGCAAATGCTTGCGGTGATTATCGCCACTCTGCCTTGTTATTGCGCTGGTTTTATTGCCCTCTCTTTCGCGCCCGATACGCGCGCCACACAAACGCCCACCCCTAGCCTAACTTTCACACAAACTACCACACCCGCCACGCCCACTGTGAGCGGCACGCCGCAAATTGTAACAGGCACCATTACCCCCACCCCTACCTTCACGCAAACGCCAACGTTCACGCTTACACCCACACTGACAAACACACCATTCTTACCAAGCACCAGCACCTTCACGCCAACACAAACGCCTTCTATTACGCCTACCTTCACGCCTTCGCTTACGCCCACCTTTACGCAAACCCCATCCATTACCCCATCCATCACGCCTACATTAACCTTGCCGCATACCATCACCCCCACCCTCACTCCATTCGGCGGATAAATGAGCGACATTACACCATTTCTAAAATCTTTAATTTCAACGGCTGGCGTTTCGGGATATGAAGCCCCTGTGGCGAAACTGATAAAAGAAAAATGGACGCCGCTAGTTGATGAAATTTCCGAAAGCAAACTCGCTTCTATTCATGGACGCAAATCTGCTACGCTAAAGAGCGGCATTCGCCAAGCCCCATCCATTTTGATTGCCACTCACATGGACGCCATCGGCTTAATGGTCTCGCGCATAGTGGATGAATTTTTATACGTCACAAACATCGGCGGCATTGACTCGCGCGTATTACCGGGAACGCCTGTAAACGTGCACGCTTCTAAAACCAATGAAGAACTCTACGGCGTAATTGTAATGCCCCCCAGCAATTTACTCCCCGATTCCGAAGGCGGCGGGGCAATCCCTCTAAAATATTTACTCATAGACACAGGCTTAACCGCGAAAGAACTCGCCAAAAAAGTGAATATCGGCGATAGAGTTTCATTCGCCACCGAGCCAATTGAAATGACAGGCGGATATTTAAGCGGGCATACCTTAGATAACCGCGCCTCCGTTGCGGCGCTTACCATTTGCCTTGAAGAATTGCAAAACAAAAAACATAGTTGGGACGTATGGGCGGTCGCCACTGTGCAAGAAGAAACGGTGTTTGGCGGCTCATATACCTCCGCGCACCAAATCCGCCCAACGATGGCTGTGGCGGTAGATATGACCTTTGGCAAAGGCGCAGGCTCTAGCGGTTACCAAACCTTTGAATTAGGCAAAGGCGTCACGTTGGGAATTGGTCCGAGCGTAACGCCGTATTTGTATAAAAGATTCAAAGAAGTTGCAGAACGAATCGAAATTCCCGTGCATGACGATTTAATGCCCGAATATTCATCTACCGACGCAGACGCCATGCAATTAACCGCCGAAGGCATTCCGTCTATGGTCTTAAGCATTCCGCAAAGATATATGCACACCGCCGTTGAATTGGTCGCCATAAAAGATATTCAACGGGCTGGCAGGTTATTAGCGGAATTTATCGCTTCGCTTGAAATAGATTTTATGGAAAAGATAACTTGGGAATAAAGCCATCATGTCCTTGTAAGCGTTCTTGCTCTTTGCGGCAAAACACCCTCAAAATTACGCCAAAAAGCGCTTCATCGCTTTGCTCCCCGCAAAGGCATAGAGACTAAAATGTTAACCATCGGAAAACCACAACTCACCTTACTCGAAAAATTATGCAACGCCATGTCCGTCTCTGGGGATGAAGGCGAAGTACGTCGCATTGTGTTGGAAGAAGTTAAACCATACGCGGATGAAGTCAAAGTAGATTCACTCGGCAGTGTTTTGGTCACAAAGAAAAGCGCAAACAAAAACGCCCTGCGCGTTTTGCTAGACGCGCACATGGACGAAGTGGGGTTTATGATTGTGCATGACGACGGCAACGGCTTTTATCAATTCAAAACCGTTGGCGGCATTGACGAAAGGCATCTAGTAGGCAAACAGGTCATTATCGGCAAAGAGCATACGCTTGGCGTGATTGGCGCAAAACCAATTCACCTCACCACTGCAAACGAGCGCAAGCAAGCAATTGACGTTGATTCCATGCGGATTGATGTAGGTCCCGAAGGCAAAGCCAAAGTGGGAGACCGCGCTACCTTCGCTACCAAATTCAAGCGCGTCGGCAATTCGATACTATCTAAATCTATTGACGACCGAATCGGCGTGGCAACTTTAATTGAATTGCTTAAACATGCGCCCAAAAATATCGAACTATGTTTATCGTTTAGCGTGCAAGAAGAAATCGGCTTACGCGGCGCAACGGTGGCGGGATATTATTTCAACCCAGACATTGCCATTGCCGTTGATTCAACCCCCGCACGCGATTTGCCCGATTATGAAGGCAGAGAAAATTTTACCTACAATACAAAACTTGGCTTAGGTCCCGCTATTTATATGGCAAACTCATCCGCTATTGACCATCCTAGCCTTGTGAAATTTTTACAAGAAACCGCTATCAAACATAAAATTCCATATCAAATGCGCCAGCCCGGCGGCGGTGGCACAAACGCCGGCGCAATTCAAGGCGCGCGCGCGGGCGTGCCTGTCGTTTCTGTTTCTGTGCCACATCGTTACACCCACTCGCCCATCAGCATTTCACGCATTGATGATTGGAAGAACACATTGAATTTATTGCACGTTGCATTGAAAAATATTAATCACGCTGTATTAAAAAGATAAAAGATGAACGGATATATTGCTTTATTAGGTTCGGGCGAATATTTACCTGTGATGGATGAAGTGGATAAATTTTTGCTTGCCAATTGCGGCGCGAAACATAGAAAGCCAAAAGTGGTTTGTTTGCCGACCGCGGCAGGGCAAGAAGGCGAAGCAAGCGTGAAGCGTTGGATGAAGATGGGCGTTGATCACTTCACCCGCCTCGGCGCCGACGTGCAGGCTGTTCCTGTAACCGATAAAGAATCTGCCTCCATGCAGAATCATGCCGCCCTTGTGGAAGAAGCGGATTTCGTCTATTTTTCAGGCGGAAATCCCTTATATCTTTATGAAACTATGAAAGATAGTTTGGTTTGGGAATCTGCCATGAAAGTTTTTGAACGCGGCGGCGTGTATGCGGGATGTTCGGCGGGCGCAATGATTTTAGGAAAAGAAATGCCAAACTTTCGCGCGCTTGGATTAAATTCCGCCCCTGCCTTTGGCTATGTGCCTGCGGTCATTATTCCGCATTTTGACGCAACGCCGATGTTTTTCAAACCGATTATCAGCGCGGCGCGAATGCGTTTGAAAGAAAATGATTTGATGATTGGCATTGACGAAAACACCGCCATGGTCGGAAAAAACCGCGAATGGATTGTAATGGGCAAAGCGGGCGTGCATGCGTTTACAAAAAACGAAAGCAAGAGTTATGCCGTTGGAGAGAAATTTAATTTATGAAACAACTACTCAAAAAACTCACTGAAACTTTTGGACCTTCTGGTTATGAAGACGAAGTTCGCAAAGTAATTTTGAAAGAAATAAAATCGTTAGCGGATGAAACCCGCGTGGATGCGTTGGGGAATTTAATTGCCCGCATAAAACCCGCAAAAAACGCAAAGAACCCGAAAAGGATAATGCTCGCGGCGCACATGGACGAAATTGGCGTGATTGCCAGCCACATTGATAAAAACGGGTTTGTGCGTTTTACAAATGTGGGCGGCGCATTTGGCAGATACACGCTTGGCGCGCGCGTGCGTTTTATGAACGGCGCGCTCGGCATTGTATGTTACGACCGTTTAGAAAACATTGATTCCATTTTGCCAATCAACAAAATGTATATTGATGTGGGCGCAACCAGCGAAAAAGATTGCCCAATCAAAGTCGGCGACTTTGGCGCGTTTGAACGTTCGTTTATTGAAATGGGAAATCGTTGGGTTGCCAAATCAATGGACGATAGAAGCGGCGTGGCGGTTTTGATTGAAACCATGCGCGCCGTGCAATCATCTCCGCATGATTTATATTTTGTTTTTACCACGCAAGAAGAAGTCAGCCTGCGCGGCGCAAAATCCGCCGCATATAGCGTTGACCCCGAAATTGGCATTGCCGTAGATGTAACAGCCACAGGCGACACGCCCGCCTCATTGAAAATGGCGGTGGAATTAGGGAAGGGACCGTGCGTGAAGATAAAAGATTCGGGAATGCTCTCGGACCCGCGTGTGATTGATTGGATGATTCAAACCGCCGAAAAAGCGAAAATCCCCTACCAAAGAGAAGTGCTAGTGGGCGGCACAACCGACGCCAGCGTCATTCAAATTTCGCGCGCCGGCGTGATGGCAGGCGCATTATCTATTCCATGTAGAAATGTGCATTCCGCTTCGGAGATGATAGACGCAAACGATTTGAAAAATTCAGTCAAGTTATTGACGGCAATGTTGAGCAAACCGATTTCATTTTCCTAAAATTCAAGATAAGCCCCAAAGATTTTAGCAAGCAATTCTGCCTACTCCAACCTTTGGGGCGGTTATTCAATTCATTTACTTTCGAGATATTTTTACAACCAAGCCCACAGCCCCCAAAAAATAATCATCACCACGCCAATGCCAAACCTCGCCGCTAACGACCAGCCCCAGCCAGTCATCCAGGCTTTGGTATTCGTTAAGGCTTGTTTTTTATCTTTAAGCCTGCGCCATTCGGCTAGGTATAACCCCACAGGCGAAGCGACCATCCCCGCAATAGGGGTCATCGCCAAACTAACGATAATGCCCGCCGCAAACGCCCAAAGAATAGAACTCCACGGAATATCTTTATCGCGCATGTGCTTAGCGATGATAATGTTATCCACCACGTTGCCGCCTATCATCAAAATTGTGATGAGAGCAAACAAAAGCCAATCTACCCAATTCATATTTCCAATTGAAGCTTGGATAACGGCGTAAATCAGCGTGCCAATCCACATCACCGTTAGCCCAGGGAAGACTGGAATCAATAACCCAAGTAAACCAAACACCAACAAGGCTAAAACGACCGCTTGCAAAACGGCTTGCGCGAGGGCTTCTAGCGCCACTGGGTCCATCGAACCTCCTACTTGTCTCTAGCAAAGCCTGCAACCCTGCTAGAAAACGTTTGAAATAAGGCGGTCATACACCGCCCGCGAGCAATTACTTAATCGCTTCAATCCCGCCCATCCATGGGCGCAAAACTTCTGGCACGACGATTGAACCATCGGCTTGCTGATAGTTTTCCATCACGGCAATCAGCGTGCGCGGCAAGCCCAACCCCGAACCATTTAAGGTGTGAGGGAATTTTACCTTGCCGCCATCGGCTGGGCGATACTTTATATTCGCACGACGCGCCTGAAAGTCGCGCACATTAGAGACCGATGAAACCTCTAACCATTCATCGCAACCTGGCGCCCACAGCTCTAAATCGTACGTTAATGAGGCGGCAAACCCAATATCGCCTGTGCAAAGTTGTTTCACCCGATACGGAATTCCCAACAAGGCGCAAGTCTCTTCAGCGTCTTTCAACATTTTTTGATGATACGCTTCGGACTCTTCGGGTGTGCAGTAGATATACATTTCAACTTTATCAAACTGGTGACCGCGCTTAATGCCGCGCACGTCGCGCCCGGCGCTCATCTTCTCACGGCGGAAACAAGGCGTGTACGCCGTGTATAACTTCGGTAGAGACGCCTCTTCTAAAATTTCGTCCATGTGCAAGCCAGTCAGCGGAATTTCCGCAGTCGGCACAAAATAAAAATCTTCTTCATGGTCTTTATATAAATTATCGGCAAACTTGGGCAACTGCCCAGCCCCATACACTGTGGCGGTTTTCACCATAAACGGCAAATACTCTTCTTGGTATCCTTGCCTGATGTGCAAATCTAACATCCAAGCAATTAATGCGCGTTGCAAGCGCGCGCCCGCTCCCTGCAACACATAAAAACGAGAGCCTGTTAACTTTGTACCGCGTTCAAAGTCGAGGATGCCAAGCGCAGGTCCCAACTCCCAATGCGGAAGCGGCTTAAAGTCAAATTTGCGCGGCTCGCCCACCGTTTTCAGAATCACATTTTCGCTATCGTCTTTTCCGTATGGCGTGCGTTCATCGGGAATATTGGGCAAGGCGGAGGCAATGGCATTTAATTCCGATTCCACTTCGGCGAGGCGTTTATCTAATTCTGAAATTTTATCTCCCACCGCTCGCATCGCTTCAATTTTAGATTGGCGTTCCGCCGCGTCTTTCATTTTGCTGATTTCTTTTGAAACCGCATTGCGCTCGGCTTTCAGTTTCTCCGCTTCGTTAAGCAGAGCGCGGCGCTCTTCATCCAATTTCAAGATGAAGTTCACAGGCGCATCGTCCATTTGTCGGTCTCTTAACGCTTTGCGGACAATCTCCGGCGTTTCACGAATGACGTTTATATCTAACATATTGACTCCTCTTAACAAAATACGCCCCTCATCCGTTTGCAGGACGAAGGGGCGTCTCGTGGTGCCACCTGCTTTTATTGTTCTTATCCATAGGGCTAGGGGAAAAGAACAAACTTGGGTTGCGCTGTAACGGGCGCTTCCCGATTCTCTTATGGCAATGCCTCTGCGAGAATGACTTGGCGAAGTGGATTTCATCAACTCGTTGGTTGCTTTTCACGCGCCAGCAACTCTCTGCGCAACTATTATTGATTACTTGTCTTCGCGCTTGTCTTTTGTTATGTTTTCTTTCAGTGCCCCTACGGGGATTCGAACCCCGGTCGTAGCCTTGAAAGGGCTGCGTCCTAGTCCACTAGACGATAGGGGCGTTTTGTTAAGCGGGCGGATTTTATCATCCCATCTCTTAAGCGTCAAGCAAAATTAAGGATTTAACTGCCTTACGCAAAACCTTTAGGAGGGCGCTTAACGCCAGCCATTAATTCTCTGGTTTCACGCGCTGATGCAACAACGCCATAATATCCACCGTTTTGCGATTTATTAAAATGCCTGCGGCTTCAACGCGCAAATTTGGGATGAGGATTGCGGTTAGAGTTGCGTTGAAGATAGGAATAAACTCGCGCGTGCCTTCGGTGATTAAGGACGTAAAGTCGAAGCGACCTGGCAATTCCATAATGCCTTCAATTTCAAACATTTGGGTTGTCAATCGAATTTTATGCTCCACTGTGCTAACGTATCCGCCGCGCACAATGGCATGAGGTCCCAAATCTTCTCTGCGCGACATGCACATCGCATGAATTTGTTTTTTCATCATGCGTACAATTTCAAAATGGTCAACCAACTTCGTAGGCATCAGCAAACGCGCCATGCGCGCATCGCTCACGTCAACCGAAGAGTGCGTGGTGTCGTTCATCATGCCCATAGAGCCATGACTCGTCACCGCCACTTTGCCCACCACCCGATAGCCAGACGTGAAAATATCTACAGTAATAAAGCGCGAAGTGCGGGGAGAAATGGGGCTTTCTAAGGACATAAGAATATGTGGGTTAAGAATCCTGCATGGGGTGTGAAAACCCAGTATGGCGTTTAGAAAGAGGCGATGCGCGGCGGGCGGCAGAGGTCGGCTTGCCGGCGTTTGGGTCTAGCATGGTGTCTAACCAATGAACGGCTTGTTCGTCATACTCGCGCCTGCCGCACATATCGCAAATGTATGCGGGGAAATTTTGTACGGTGATTAGTTCGTTGCCAAGCCGCGTAAAATAAGTGACATAACGCGGTTGCATAACGCCTACATGACATTGATTGCAAAAATAATATTCAACGTTTCGGTTCATAGCCAATCCTATTGCGATGCAAATACGTCGGTATGTTCAATGAAGCCCCACACAGGCGGGGGCCAATAAATTAACACGGCTTTACCGACGATGTTTTCTATCGGTAATAAGCCCCAATCTTTTGAGTCGTTTGAATTATTGCGGTTATCGCCTAACACAAATATATGCCCGTCCGTCACCGTCCACTCGCCAGAATATGAGGGCGTCTGCGAGATGTACGATTCGTTTAATGGCAAGCCGTTCACATATACGCGGCCGTTCTGAACCGACACCGTATCGCCGGGTAAGCCAATCACTCGTTTAATTAATTCGTCTTCAGGGTTTAGCGGGAAATGAAAAACGATAATATCGCCGCGTTGTATTTCGCTCCACTGATAGCTCATTTTGTTTACTAAAATAAATTCGCCGTCTTCCAGCGTGGGCTGCATGCTATATCCGTCCACCCGCACGCGCGCAGAGATTGCATTAATGCCCACGAATAAAACAGCCGCCATAATCAGCGTTTCTATAATATCAAACGCAAAACGTTTCCAATTGAGCGGTTCTTCGGCGGGTTCGGTTTGCGCGTTTTGATTTAAAGTGTCCAATCAGCCTCCAAATTGATATAGAAATTATACTGCCATTTTTTAGGGCGGCTGATGTTCCTTAATTCTTACTTATGCAAATGTAATTTTTAGATGCTTACCCGCTTCTTTATCTAATTTACGCATTGCTTGCGCTTTGGCGGCAGTTTCTTCGCCTGCCCTTCGCGGCGGTCGTAGACCGCCTTTGCCCAGTATTACCCCTCACAAAACTTGTGCGCCGACAGCGGGCTCGCCTGCGGAATCTCTTTCCAATTACGAACAAACTCAAATTGAATTTGAGTCTCTGGAGAAGTAGGGTAATAACTTTGCGGTCGGGTTATAAACAAATTATGGACTTTTTGCAATGCCTGCTCATGCGAAAGCCCATGACGGATAAAATAACAAGCCACCGTAATCCCCGTGCGCCCCACGCCGCCCCAGCAATGCACATACACGGGTTTTCCGCTTTCTATTTCGCTATCAATTGCGTCTAAAATACGCTTCATCGTTTCGGTGGATGGAATGTGATGGTCTCGAATAGCAAAGCGCTGATAGTTAACGTTCAAGTCGTAAATTCTGGCTTGTTCTTTTAGTATAGGTTCATAAGGCGCAAGTTCGTGGCTTTGCGTTAAATCAATAAATGAGCGAATGCCGCATTCAAGAAACGCCTCAATGCGCTTGCGGGCGGTTTCGGGGTTGTAACTGGCGGGGTATTCGCCGGCGAGAAATTTATTTTCAATTACCCAGTACGATTGAGGAATAGGAAGTTTCATATTTAGCGTTTTTTGTCCGTATAAATTTTATTGAGGAAAAGACATGCACAAATTATTCAAAATTTCGGTTCGTAATTCAACCAATTCAGGGTATTCATAAAAAAACAAAATCTTTTGTTCGGCAATCGTATTGCCTGCGGGCTTTTCGGTAAAAACAAAAAAAGCAAAAGACTCGGCGATATCTTCGGCGGGGTTGGTAGCGGCGTAATCGGTTAGGAATTGGTCTTCATACTTGTAATAAAAATCATCCAATTTTTCGTAATACAAATCTTCGTCTTCTTCTAAATTAATTTCGTTCCATTCTTCGTAAATTTCAACCCAAAAGCGCTCATAAAACTGGTTGATGTATGAACTCGCAAGAGAACAACCCTCGCCCGGGAAAAAGGATGGGCAAGCGGATACTTCATTGAAATAAATTTCGTTATCCTCTGGGTTATTAAAAACGGCGAGGCTAGGCGGCACTTGTTCAGGTCCGAGCGTGAGCAAGTGAGCGAATTCATGCACAAGCGTAAAACTGAAATAATAATAATCGCCGGTATCGGCAATATCCACTTCTAGTCCCCACAATTTGGGGTCGGTATAGGTTTGGGCAACAGCCGCCAGCGTATTGCTTTCGCCGTCGGTGAAAATAGAAAATTCAGCCAAATGCGCGCGATATTCGTAAGGAATTAATGCGGCAAAATAATTCCACAATTCCTGATGAGAGGCGAAATCATTTTTTTCGTCTTCCAATTCCGCTGGAACGTCTTCGTAATAGTAAGGTTCTATCAACGCTTCATTCTCAATCAAATAAGCGACAAGATACACCCCCTCGTCGCTCACTTCTTCATCGTAGCCTGTATCCTCGCCGCCCTCCCCGCCCGAAGCGTTTGCTTCCACAATTTGATTGGTAATCAGGGGGCAAGTTAGGCTTTCAGGCGTTGCGGTATCTATGCGGATGGGAATAACAGGCTCAGCGGTCTCTATCTCAGGCTCGCCTAATAGCGTAACGCAAGCCAAACTAAACAAAAGCGCGGCGGCGCAAACCAAAAGCGCATTCATATTGTTTCTCATTGCCCCAC
The DNA here is from genome assembly GCA_034434495.1 of Anaerolineales bacterium. GTDB lineage: Bacteria > Chloroflexota > Anaerolineae > Anaerolineales > Villigracilaceae > Villigracilis. The sequence continues at coordinate 203,592 of DAOTZE010000001.1, read as the reverse complement.
CTTTGCCAAATCGTCCACAAAGAACAAATATAAATACCCTAATAACAACACAACCCACCCCACCAGTTCGGCTTTTTCTATTAGGCTTTCCCATGAAATTGAAAAATCGTCTTTTACGGTTTGCACAATGCTTTCTAAATTTTCAAGTTTCGATTTGATATATTCTTTCCAATCTTTCAAATAAAACTGTTCATGTATCGCTTCGTACAAATTCGCGGTGTACCAATCTCCAATTAAGAGCATACTCTGCTCTGCGCGTTCAAAATCTAACACCAATTCCAGTTTATGCGCCACAATCTGACGAATCAAACCGCGCGTTGTTCGCAAACGGCGTTTTTCTTTGAAAAACATACTATGAATTTTATCCAGCATCTCTTCAATCGCTTGGTCTAACATGCGATAGCGCAACAATTGGTATGTGCCAATTTTCAATAAAGCGATATCAGATTGGTAATCGCCGTTCGGAGCGATGATTACCGCGCCTTCCCAATCCACTAAGGTCAATTCTCTCGCCGAATAATGCGTGCGCGAAGATAAAATATCGTTCACCTCTTCTTGGTCTAACACCTCGCGCTGCGAGCGAATAAACGTGGCGATTTCAAGGCTATGCTTATCTAGCCATTTATCAGGCGTGGGTTTCGCCTCCTGCGTCAATAAAATAGAATATTCTTCATACATCCCATTCTGGCGAAACTCTTCAGGGATATACCGGCTTTGTAAGGCGCTTTGAATCTTACGCCGAATTTGCAGCGCCTCAGACGCAAATGGATTTTTCAAATCAAAACGACATTCAATCATCTGCACGCGGTTATCATAACGCTGACGCATAGCGTTCACGGCATACCCTTCAATGACCATCGTTTCATCGCCTAGGCTTGTTAAATCAATATCCACAGGCTCAAAATACGGCGCGTCTTTTAGCCCCTTAAATCGCTCTAAGGTTGATGGGGTTTCATCGTGAAAATCGGGGAAGGCTATTAAGTAACAAATTTCCATGCCTTAAGTTTACTACATCTGATTTTTAGATTTATACTTAAGGACATTGCCTAACGAAAAAAATAAAAAGGCAAAAATCTCATTTTTGCGATACTTTGCGGTGAACCTTATGACCACGCTTCAAGACCAATACAACAGATGGAAAGAAACAACGCTCAAAAAATCTTTAGAGAAAACAAAAGAGCGAAAAGAAAAATTCCAAACCACAGCGGGGATAGAAATTCCGCGCCTCGCCCTCCCGCCTGAGCCTGACTCAACTGCCGAAAAATTAGGCTTCCCCGGAGAGTATCCATTCACACGCGGGGTGCAACCCACCATGTATCGCTCACGGTTTTGGACAATGCGGCAATACGCCGGCTTTTCTACAGCGGAAGAATCGAATAAACGATACCGCTATTTACTAGAACAAGGTCAAACGGGGTTAAGCGTCGCCTTTGACCTCCCCACTCAAATTGGGTACGACGCAGACGACCCCATTGCGCATGGAGAAGTGGGAAAAGTGGGCGTTTCCATTTCATCTATTCACGATATGGAAACGCTATTCAAAGAAATTCCATTAGACAAAGTATCAACGTCTATGACCATAAACGCGCCTGCCGGCGTTTTGTTAGCCATGTATATTGCCGTCGCCAAAAAGCAAGGCGTAGAAATGAAACAACTGCGCGGCACGATTCAAAACGATATTCTCAAAGAATATATTGCGCGCGGCACATACATCTTTCCCCCCGCGCCTTCCATGCGATTAATTACCGATATATTTTCTTTTTGCGCCGAGCATGTGCCAAATTGGAACACCATTTCCATCTCAGGTTATCACATCCGCGAAGCAGGCTCAACCTCTGTGCAAGAAGTGGCGTTTACCTTATCCAACGGAATTGCCTATGTAGAAGCCGCCCTAAACGCAGGCTTATCGGTGGACGACTTTGCTCCGCAACTTTCATTCTTTTTCAACGCGCATAATAACTTTTTAGAAGAAGTGGCAAAATTCCGCGCGGCGCGCAGGTTGTGGGCAAAGATTATGCGCGAGCGCTTCAAAGCTAGCAAACCCTCTTCATGGCAATTAAGATTCCACACGCAAACCGCAGGCTCTACCTTAACCGCCCAACAACCCGAAAATAACGTGGTGCGCGTCACCATTCAGGCGCTCGCCGCCGTGTTAGGCGGAACGCAATCTTTGCACACCAATTCAATGGATGAAGCGCTATGGCTGCCCACCGAAAAAGCAGTCCGCGTTGCCTTGCGGACTCAACAAATCATCGCATACGAATCAGGCGTAGCAGATTCAGTGGACCCCCTCGCAGGCTCTTATTTAATTGAATACCTCACCGATGAAATTGAAAAACGCGCTGAAGAATACATTTCTAAAATTGACGCTATGGGCGGGGCTTTGCCAGCCATTGAAAAAGGCTTCATGCAAAACGAAATACAAAACGCCGCGTACGCCGCTCAACAAGCGATTGAACGAAAAGAAGAGATTGTCGTTGGCGTGAATCAATTTGTGGTGAATGAAGAAATCACGTTAGAACGCCTGCAAGTTGACCCAATGATTGAAACCCAAGCCAGAGAAAGATTAAAAAAGTTACGAGAAACGAGAAATACAGACCGAGTGAACGCATTATTAGAGCGTCTAAAATCCGCCGCCAAAGGCTCTGAAAACTTAATGCCCTTATTCATTGAATGCGTGGAAAATGAAATTACGCTAGGCGAAATTTGTAACGCGCTCCGCAGCGTGTGGGGCGAGTATGTGGCGGAAGGGTTTTAAGCGAAACGACCAGCTGGCATGATTAGCGCTTTTTCTCCTAATGAAACTGTAATCTCATTACTCATCTTTGCCTTTCGTTTCTAGTTATAATACCCGCATGAATTTTTTCGTATCAAAAGACGGACTCACCCGCGCCGCCCCCGAAGAGACAAAAATTACGCATCTCACAGCCAAACCCCGCGCAGACGGTCGGCGGGTGTTGGTGAACCTTGCCATTACGCCTTTCCAAAAACGCCCCAGTCTTGAAGTCGTTTTACAAAATGCACGCGGAGAAGAAGTCGCCTCTACCAATATTTTAGAGACCATGGGATTCAACCTCGAATTTACTATGCACATTCGCGGCGAAATTCAAAACCCATATACATTAATAGCAAGATTATATTATCTTGACGGACCCAGCGCCGAACCCTATATCGTTTCTTTTGAGGCGCGCCCATCGGCTGAACCAGATAAAGAAAATTTCCCCGAATAATTTGACGCGCCTTATGCTTTTGAATTTGTTTTCTCTCATCCCCGCCCCTTCTCCCAAAGGGAAAAGAGAATCTATGCCCTCTCGCCGACAAAAAAGCGCGAAGGGAATTATATGTATTGTTCTTCTTATCAGCCTGCTATTTTCGGCTTGTCGCCAAAACGGTCAAAACGCCGCGCCGACGGAATCTTCGCCCGAAATCAATGTTGAAGAAACAGAGACAAGCGCCCCCGTAAGTTTCGGAAGCGATGTCGTCTTTTTTTCTATTGAAGAAAACGGATACGCTCATCTGTTTTTATATCACCCGCAAGACGCTTCCTTGACAAGAATCACAACAGGCGAGTGGAACGATATTGCGCCCGCCTTAAGCCCCGATAGAACCAAACTCGCCTTCGCTTCGGACAGAAACGGTTTTTGGGATTTGTATGTGATGGATTTGCAAACAAGCGAAACGGCGCAAATCACCAATTCCAATCACTACGACTCCGCGCCTTCATGGTCGCCCGACGGTTTATATCTTGCGTATGAAACATACGTCAATGAAAATTTAGAAATTGCCGTTGTAAACGTTGATTCAAAAGAAATCGTTCAATTAACCTACGACGCCGCTTCAGACCATACGCCCGCCTGGGCGCCAGATGGGCGGCATATTGCCTTCGTTTCAACGCGCGGCGGCGATAGCGATGTGTGGCTGGCAGATTTAGATATTGCAAGCGATGAACGCTACCAAAACTTAAGCAACACGCCCTTTGCTTCTGAAAATCACCCCGTATGGAATTTGGACGGCTCGCAATTATTATGGAGTTCAATTTCGCAAACCATCGGCTTTAGCGGCTTATATATTTGGAATGCAAATGCGCCAACGCGCGCCGCTCAGTGGATTGGCGATGGGTATATTGGCGCATGGAATGAAAACGCGAATCAAATTATTGCGGCGGTAAGCGCGCCGAATCAGTATTTCATCGCTTCGTATGACGTAGATGGAAACGTGTTACAAACGTTTTTGCCATTAAGCGGGCGGGTGCGCGGAATAACTTGGGGAAAAGCAAACTTGCCAAACCCATTGCCCGATTCGTTTTTACAGGCTAAGAATGCAAACCCAACCCCCTTATGGGCGCCAGCGGTAATGCCCGGCGCCGAAGCGCCAAACCAAAGATGGTATGTGGTGGAAATTGAAAACGTGCAGGCGCCCTACCCGCAACTGCACGACTTGGTAGATGAGTCTTTTAATGCATTAAGAACTAGAGCGATTATAGAAACAGGCTGGGACGCTTTAGCTAGTTTGGAAAATGCGTTTGTTCCGCTCACTACAAAACTAGAACCAGGCTTTGAAAACGATTGGCTTTACACGGGTAGAGCCTTTGCAATTAATTCCTTAATGTCTAACGCAGGTTGGATGGCAACGCTGCGCGAAGATATTGGCGCGCAAACCTATTGGCGAGTTTATATTCGCACCAGTTTGCAAGACGGTTCGCTCGGCGAGCCCATCCATAACGCCCCTTGGAATTTAAGCGCCCGCTATGATTTAGACCCCGCCGCTTATGAACAAGGCGGAGCATACGCGCCTGTGCCAGCAGGCTATTGGGTAGATATGACGGCGTTAGCCTCCGCTTATGGATGGGAACGTTTACCTTCTTTGCCCAACTGGATGACCTATTACAAAGGCGCGAGATTTTCTACGTTTGTATTAACCAATGGGCTAGATTGGTATGAAGCCATGCAAGAGTTATATCCAATAGAAGCGCTAGCGACGCCTACACGAGTTTTAGCGCCAACCCTCACGCCTACACCCACCGCCACTTCTACACCGACGAAAATTCCCACACGCACGCCGCGCATCACCTTTACGCCTTCGTTCACGCCAACCATTACCTTTACGCCTACCGAAACGCCCACGCCGCCCACGGTAATACCGTGAAATATGCCCGCTAAAGCGGACTTTGTTAGCCGACTTTGAGTCGGCTTTGTAATACTAGCGCGAGCGTTTCCGCCCGGGCAGGCGCAATATATCAAATGAAAAAAAAATCTTTAGCGATTCTATTTATCTTCATACTTTCCGCTTGTTCAAATGCCGTTTCGCCTGTAACCACTCCAACGGCGGTAATTGTCGAGGAACAGAATCAGGTTCAAGTTACGAATGAAGCGGCAAGTTCTCCTTCGCCAGAACCGTTTCAATTTAGTCTTCCAACGCCGGGGGCAGAGCCTATCACCAATTGGAGACCGCCCTTATACCCTGCGCCATGGGCAATCGCCCCGTATGACCATTTCTTTTTTACCCGCCCGATTGCCGCAGACCAAATCAATTGGCCCATTGCCGATTATCGCTATGGCGGCGTGTTTTTTGGCAGAAATATTGTGCATACCGGCGTAGATATTCCCGCGCCAGAAGGCACGCCCATTATGGCGGCGGGCGCTGGCACAATCGTTTGGGCTGATTGGGGATTGTTCGCCGAAACGCCCGGCAGCCAAAGCGACCCGTATGGATTGGCGGTCGCCATTCGGCATGATTTCGGCTACAACGACCAGCAACTTTATACCATTTACGCGCACATGAGCGTTACAAATGTCATTCGAGGGCAGTACGTAGAAACAGGCGATGTCATCGGTTTTGTCGGCACAACAGGAGCGACAACCGGTCCGCACGTCCACTTTGAAGTGCGAATGCCGAATAATTCTTTTTTCTACACCTACAACCCAGAATTATGGATTACCCCTCCACAGGGTTGGGGCGTGCTGGCAGGGCGCATCATGGATTCTAAGGGCGAGCTGCTTCAACAAGTGGAAGTCACCGTTTCGCCTGAACAGGGTGGGCGTACCTTCACAATTCGTACTTATGGCAAAGGCGGAGCGGTTAACCCTGACCCGTATTATCAAGAAAACATGGTGCTAGGAGATTTACCTGCCGGCATTTATAAAATCACCTTTGAATATGAAGAGAAGCGCGTGCAAACTTGGGTAGAGATATTTCCCGGACAAGTTAGTTACTTTACATTCAAAGGAACGGATGGATTTAATCACCAACGCCCTCCAGCGCCGACATTAGATTTCATTCCTTTAGAATTACCCGCCACGCCAACCCCATAATTCAACCTGTGACCCGCGACCTTTGACTTTCAACCTTTGCCTCAAATTCCCCTCTTGACGAACAGAACATCTGTGCTATACTGCCCCTACACTTAATTCCTTAACCCAACGTGAACTTTGTGGTTAAATGTTTACACTTACACAAATTGGAGAATAAAAAATGGCTAGAAAACGCGCTTCCGCCGAACAACCTGTAGAAAACTCAAACATAGACTCCGCCAAACGCGCCATGCTCGATAAAGCAGTCGGCGACATCCTCAAAAACTTTGGAGAAGGCGCCATCATGCCGCTGGGCAAAGCGCATGGCATGGTTACAGAAGTCTTCCCTACTGGCTCGCTTTCATTAGATATTGCCTTAGGCGTTGGCGGCATTCCTCGCGGGCGCATCACCGAAATCTACGGACCTGAATCTTCAGGGAAAACAACCTTATGCCAACATGTAGTGGCAGAAGCGCAAAAAATGGGCGGCACCGCCGCATTCATTGACATGGAACACGCCCTAGACCCAGTGTACGCCGCCCGCCTCGGCGTTGATATTGATAACCTACTCGTCTCCCAACCTGATACAGGCGAACAAGCCCTTGAAATCGTAGAAACCCTCGTCCGCTCTGGCGCGGTAGATGTCGTCGTCATAGACTCGGTAGCGGCGCTCGTCCCCCGCTCGGAAATCGAAGGCGACATGGGCGACGCCACAATGGGCGTACAAGCCCGCTTAATGTCGCAAGCGCTTCGCAAGTTAAGCGGCGCCATCAACCAAACCAAAACCGCAGTCATTTTCACCAACCAACTTCGCCAAAAAATTGGCGTAATGTTTGGCAACCCCGAAACCACCACCGGCGGGCAAGCCTTAAAGTTCTATGCCTCCATCCGCCTAGACGTACGCCGCATTCAATCCATCAAAGTCGGAGAAGAAGTCATCGGCAATCGCACCCGCGTCAAAGTCGTCAAAAACAAAGTCGCCCCCCCGTTTCGCACCGCCGAGTTTGACATCATGTTCAACGAAGGCATTTCAAAAGCGGGAGACGTTCTGGATTTAGCCACCAAGTTCGAGGTCATTCAGAAGCGCGGCGCATTTTTCTCCTATGGCGATATCCGCATCGGTCAGGGACGCGAAAACGCAAAAGATTACCTGCGCTCCAACCCCGATTTGATGGGCGAAATTGAAAACGTCATTCGTCAAAAAGCATTAAGCGGCGAAATTGCCTTACCGCTAGATATGGGCGACGGCGCAGACGGCGAGATAAGCGGCGGAGACGAAGAAGCCTAAAGGAAAATCAATGGACACGCCCAACGTGTCCATTTTTATTAATGAAACACAAACGCCTCTTTCTTAAAGTCAACCTGCTTCTGCTGTTCATCATACTCTCCGCCTCAGCCTGCGCCGAGCAAACCACGCCCACGCCCTTTCGCCCACCCACTTCCATCCCGCCCACACAACCGTTGCCCACCCCAACGCCCCTTCCCACCATTTTCGCCGCCACAGAAACCGCAACGCAACCAAGCGTCCCTGTCACCGCCACCGAAAGCGCCTGCACAAACATTTTATCTTTTCTCGACGATATAACTGTGGAAGACGGCGCCTTGTTTTCGCCCAACGCATCCATTGATAAACAGTGGCTTGTCAGAAACGACGGCACCTGCAATTGGAACGCAAACTACAAACTCAAATGGGTAGGCGGCGACCCCATGGGAGCAAGCGCCGAGCAACCCTTATACCCTGCGCGCGCCGGCGCACAAGCCGCCATTCGCATCATCTTCACAGCGCCTGCCCAACCCGGAGCCTACGAATCCGCTTGGCAAGCGGTTGACCCTAACGGAAATTTCTTTGGCGATTTGATTTTTATTAAGATTATTGTGCAATAAAGGATGAATATATGACCAATGAATTTAATGCCGTATTCAAAAAACTAAAAACCATCATCAAGCCCTACGCCAAAACGTTAACCGTCAAAACCGATAAAGCCGATTTATATTATCTCAATGCAGGCTACAGCCCAAAATGGAAAAAAGAATTATTCTTCGCCTCCGCGCAAATTAAAAAAAATTACGTCTCGTTTTACTTAATGCCCATATATATGTACCCCGACTTACTAAACGACATCTCGCCCGAACTCAAAAAACACATGCAAGGAAAATCTTGCTTTAATTTCAAAAAAGTAGAGCCAGGCTTATTGAACGAATTACAACGCCTAACAGAAAAGGGCTTTGCGCGGTTAATGAAAGAAGAATACGCGTAAGAATATGGTCGCTTATACTTAGCGGGGAATTGAAAAATGATACAGCAACACCCCCGCCGCAACCGCTACATTCAATGAACTGACCCTCCCTTGCATAGGTATTGAAACGGTTACATCGCATACGCTAATTTGTTCTTTTGTTAACCCCTTTTGCTCATTGCCCAAAAGCAAAGCCCAGGGCGTTTGCGGAATGAGCGTATGATAATCCACATCCGCTTTAGCCGATGTGCCAATCAATTGAATACTGTTATCTCTTGCCCACTGAACAAATTGTTCAAAGGAAGTTTGAATGACTGGCTTCCAAAAAATTGTGCCCATGCTGGCGCGAACGGTAGTAGGGTGATACAACTCCACGCCGCCGTCTAAGAGAAAAAGCGCATCCACATTCGCCGCGTCTAAGGTGCGAAGAATCGCGCCGACATTGCCGGGGTCTTGCGGGGCAACCACCCCCGCCAAGCGATTGATATTTCTTAAATCGCTTAAGTGAATTTCGCGTTGTTTGGCAATCGCTAAAATCCCTTGGGGGTTTTCTTTATCGGCTAGCGTCTCCATCGCTTTTACAGAAACGGGTTGAAGTTTAATATTTTTTATGTTTTGCAATAGCTTGTTTGCAAAATCGCTCGTTAATATTTCTGGAGCGTACAAAATAACTTCAAGTTCCCAGCCCGCTTGTATCGCTTCGCCCACATGGTGAATTCCTTCAACAAGAAAAGCCTTCGTTTCTACGCGCGTTTTCTTTTGGCGCAGCGCGCGCGCATATTTTATTAATGGGTTTGAAAGGCTGGTAATGGCATCCATACGAAAATTTTATCCGATTATAATTAACTTTATGAAACGCTTTCTCAAGGCGGCGGGCGCGCTCGTTCTTTTTTTATTCGCTTGCCAGTCGCCAACCTCTACAGCGCAAATTATCATTATTGACGGCGACAACATCATTGCCGTTGAATCAAGCCAGCGCGTGCCGTTGTTGATTCTTTCGGAGGCGGGCATTTCAATTCAACCAACGGATAAGGTCTTTGCCAACGGCGTTTTAATGCCGTTAGACGAGACGGTTGACGCAAATTTTATTCAATTGCAAATTCAGCGCGCACAATCCATTGTCGTTAACGGTCAGCCGATGCAAACTTCAGCGGTGACGGTGGCGGAGGCGCTGCACGAAGCGGGATATTCTCTGTACGCTTATGATAAAACAACCCCGCCTCTGCATACGGCAATACAAGGCTCCGAAGTTATTACAATGTCGCCTGCAAGGGAATTATGGATTAACGTAGATGGCAAGTCTATTTCCATGCGCTCATCGGCGCAAACGGTTGGCGAAGCGTTGGCTGAGGCGGGAATAAAATTACAAGGTCTAGATACAAGCGTCCCCGAAGAGCATGAAGCGCCGCCTGCGGATGGTCAAATTAAGGTCGTCAGAGTCAAAGAAGTTATTGAGGTCTCTTTAGAGGAGATACCCTTTCCTGTGGAAGAAATTGTTTCGGAAGATGTGCCGTTTGGTCAGGATGAAATTATAGAGGCTGGCGTTAATGGGGTGGCAATGATTCGCACGCGCATTCGTTATGAAGACGGCGTAGAAGTAAGCCGTGTGGCAGAAGATGAAACCGTGTTGCAAGCGCCAAAAACGCAAGTGGTGGCGAGCGGCACAAAAATTGTTTTATCGCCCGTTGGGGGCGATGCGCCGTATCAATATTGGTATGCGACGGAAATGTACGCCACTTGGTATTCGCCGTGCAATTCTGGCACAGGCGGGTGTTCGTATGGCACTGCCAGCGGCGCGCGCGCAGGGTATGGCATTGTGGCGGTAGATTACTCGATTTATAGTTATTTAGCGGGAATGCGCGTGTATATCCCCGGCTATGGCGTAGCCACCATTGGCGATACGGGCGGAGGACCCATTATTGAAACGGCGTTTGGCGTGCCGCGAACAAAATGGATTGATTTAGGCTATGACGATAATAATATTGGCGGGTTATCGGGCTGGGTAACGGTATATTTCCTTGAGCCTGCGCCAGAGACTATTCCCTACTTCTTTGAGTAAAGTTTTAGCGCGCTTTCTTAAAGCCCGCCGCAGATAAACGTAAATTGAAACATCCTATTCATCTATGTTTATCTGTGGTTAAATTCTTAATAAAATGAGCCGATTTCAAAAAACCATTATTTCTTTTCTTTCCGTCATTGCCGTTTGCTTATTGATTGGTTTAAGCGCCTATGCGTATTACACCTATCAAACCGTTGCGGCGCAACCGTTAGGTCCTTCGTTGCCAACGTTTGCGCCGCAAACTTTGCCCCCTACTTGGACCGCTTCGCCGGGACCCTCTCCAACAGCGCAAGGGCTAGTGACAATTGCGCCGACCATTTCATTCCCAACCCATACGCCTGTGGCAAAATGTAACGGACCAGGCATCATGAACGTTCTTGTGATTGGTTCGGATGCGCGCGGCGATAATTACACATACGGCTTAGCCGATGCGATTCGCTTAGTGCGCGTGGATTTTGTTACGCCAAAAGTGACCGTGCTTGAATTTCCACGCGACTTATGGGTGGAAATTCCGCACATTGCCGATAACCTAAACGGGCAAGACCATGAAAAACTAAATCAAGCCTTTTTATACGGCAACCCTGGCTTCAAATATTGGGACGACCCATCGGAAGGCTCGGGATTGCTCGCTTTGACCTTAAACGTCAACTTCGGCGCGAAAATTGACCATTACCTCACCGTGAACATGCGTACGTTTGAAAATATCATCAACGCCGTCGGCGGAATTGACGTAACGATTCCAAACGAAGAAATTGCTAGCACAACCAACTTACCTGTAGGTCAACATCATTTAGACGGCGCAGAAGCGCTGAAACTTGCGCGCAACCGCGAAGGCGGCATTTTGGAACGCGCAGATAATCAAAACATTGTTTTATGCGCGTTGCGAAAAAAACTAACCAGCCCCGCCATTGTCACCCAAATTCCCGACTTAATTGAAGCCTTTCAAGATAACATTCGCACCGATTTTACGCCCGCGCAGTTAAGTCAATTGGCGTGTTTAGCCACCCAAATGCCGCCGGAAAATATTTCACTGGCGAGTTTCCCCGCAGACATATTTACGCAAACCCGCGAATACGACCCCGTGTTTGATAAGCGCGTCGCCATTTTAGACGCCGACCACAACATTTTGCGAGATTACGTTACGCGCTTTCAAAGCGGCATGTGGCCCCTGCCCAACGCGCCGCTCCAAACCACAGACGAAGAAGACGAGCCGATAGTTTGCGAATGAATACCATTCCCCCGCTGGACGCGCGCGCCATTCTAAAACAATACGGTTTGCGCGCCGATAAAAAACTAGGACAAAATTTTTTGCAAGACGATGAGGCTTTGCAAAAAATTGTTCACGCCGCAGAAATTTCAGCCGATGATTTTGTTTTGGAAATTGGACCTGGCGTGGGTAGTTTAACGCGCCACCTCGCCGCTTCCGCTTCTACGGTGACGGCTGTTGAGCTAGACCCCGACTTGATTCCTCCATTGAAAGCGGTTTTGAAACCGTATTCCAACGTAACGATTATTCAAGGCGACATTCTTGAAATTAACATTTCAGAAATTATCAAAACGCAAAATTACATCGTCGCCGCCAATATTCCGTACAACATCACCTCGGCTATTATCCGTCATTTATTAGAAAGCGAAAACAAGCCGCGCCGCATTGTATTGACGATTCAAAAAGAAGTGGCAGACCGCATTTGCGAACGACCCGGCGATTTAAGCGTATTGGCATTAAGCGTGCAAGTGTATGGAAAGCCCCACATTCACGCTATTATCCCAGCCGAGTCGTTTCACCCAATCCCTAAAGTAGATTCGGCTGTTTTGAGAGTTGATATTTACGATAAGCCATTAATTGAAGAACGTTTACTGCATACTTTTTTCACGCTCGTCAAAGCGGGGTTTAGCCAAAAACGAAAAACGCTGAGAAACTCGCTCTCGGCGGGGTTGCGGATTTCCACGCAAGAATCTGAAGCCCTGCTAAAGCGGGCTGAAATTGAGTCTATGAGGCGGGCGGAGAGTTTGTCTATTGATGAATGGGGGCGGCTTTCTCAAATCTATTATCAAGCATAGTACTTTTGTCTTTTTAGATGGTAGTACCAATAGTATCTTTTTACGCTTGACCCATGTTTAAGTTATGCAATAATAAATAAAAAGGAGAAAAAATGCGAAAGAAAAAATCAACTGTATTTTTATACGTTTTTTTGATGATTATGCTTTCGGCTTGTAACCTACCCAGCGGAGAAACCCCCACCGAAGAAGTTTCAGACTTGGCATTAACCGTCACCGCGCAGGCATTGTTGTTGCAAAATTCGCCAACGCCTGAGTTTACCGCTACGCCGCAATTTACAGCGACGCCCGGCTTTACATCTACTCCCTCTGTGCCGCAAGTAACTGTAAGCGTAAATACAAATTGCCGTTCAGGTCCAAGCGTGCAATATGACATTATAGATAGTTTGCTGGTTGGTCAAACTGGAACTGTGGTTGGTAAAAATTCTCAAACAGGGTACTGGATTATCAATCGTTTGAATGGTTCAGGCACTTGCTGGCTGTTTCCTCAATATGCAACGGTAAGCGGCAATACAGCCAACTTACCTGAATATCCTATTCCGCCAACGCCAACGCCATCAAAAACGCCAACGCCAACAGCCACACCTACGCTCGTACCGCCTGCGGCTGTGACGAATTTAGTAGCGGCAAAGATTTGTATTCCAATTCTTCCTCCTAACTATCAATTTGGCGGCAACATCACATGGACAGATAATTCAAATAATGAAGAAGGCTTTAGAATTTATCTTGGCGGCTCTGCCCATGGAACCGTAGCCGCAAATGTGACAGTGTACCCAATTCCGCCTGTGGTTTCTGCCGCGCCAATTACGCTCAGCGTAGAAGCCTATAATGCGGGCGGCGCCTCGGCTAAAGTAGACGTGGTTATTCCTTGCCCATAAATCATATAGACGATAAAAAATCCCCGTGATATTCACGGGGATTTTTTATTCAGCGAACTAAGTGCCTTCTTCCCAAGAATTGAGGTAATGAAGTTGCTCGTCGGTGAGTTTATCAATTTTTACGCCCATCGTTTCGAGTTTGAGGCGCGCAATTTCATTATCAATTTCGGTCGGCACAGAATACACTTTCTTTTCTAATTTATCGGCGTTTTTTGCCATGTATTCGGCAGATAAGGCTTGGTTGGCGAAAGACATATCCATTACTGAAGCAGGGTGACCTTCGGCAGAGGCAAGGTTGATTAAGCGCCCTTCGCCGAGGATGTGAATTTTTCGCCCGTCTTTGGTGGTGTATTGCTCAACAAATGGGCGAACCAAATTGGGTTTGCCTTTGCTCATTTTTTCTAAAGCGGGGATGTTAATTTCCACGTTGAAGTGACCAGAATTAGCGACAATTGCGCCGTCTTTCATCACTTCAAAGTGATGACCGTCAATCACATTAATATCGCCCGTAACGGTGCAGAAGAAATCGCCGATTTTTGCGGCGTCGTTCATCGGCATCACTTGATAGCCGTCCATCACCGCTTCGAGGGCTTTCATTGGGTCGGTTTCGGTGACGATGACGTGCGCGCCCATGCCGCGCGCGCGTGAAGCCAACCCACGCCCGCACCAGCCATACCCTGCTACGACGAACGTTTTGCCTGCCAATAAAACGTTCGTTGCGCGAATGATGCCATCTACGGTGGATTGACCCGTGCCGTAGCGGTTATCAAATAAATGTTTGGTAAGCGCGTCATTCACGGCGATTACTGGGAACTTCAACACGCCGTCTTTTTCCATCGCTTTGAGGCGAATAACGCCTGTGGTCGTTTCTTCTGTTCCGCCAATGACTTCTTTGAGCATTTGTTTGCGTTCTTCTTCGCTCAATCCTTTTGCCCACGCGGCGAGAGAAGGCTCAAGTTTTTCAAAACGCCCCATTTCAATGAAGAACAGAGAAGAGACCAAGTCTGCTCCATCGTCCATCGTCATGTGAGGTTTATGTTCTAATGCGGCGCGAATGTGCTTGAAATAAGTGGCTTTGTCTTCGCCTTTAATTGCAAAGGTCGGGATTTCAAATTGATTCACCAACGCGGCGGCGACGTCGTCTTGCGTGGAAAGTGGGTTGGAAGCAGTGAGAACAATATCCGCCCCGCCGTCTTGCAGAGTGACCATTAAGTTTGCCGTTTCAGTAGTCACATGCAAACATGCCGCCACACGCAACCCTTTCAGCGGTTTTTCTTTCTTAAAGCGTTCACGAATAGAACGCAGGACGGGCATTTCGCGTTCTGCCCAATCCATGCGGCGGCGGCCGCCTTCCGCCTGATTGATGTCTTTAATATCGTAATTACTCATTTTGATAACTCCTTATTGCATAGTGCGATGTGACGGTTCTCTCTTCGTGTTCGCGGAAGAATCGAACTTTCACATTCCCTGATTATTCATTAGAGTTGGTCTCAACAATTAGCGCTGTCTGACATCGTTGACAGCGGGTATGTACGGCTTCAAGGCGAACACTGCCAGCTTAACCAACTAATCTAAATAGATTTTTATGGATATTGGTTTTGTTAAGTCATTCGTTATTTTAACAAAACGTCTAATTTTCCTTCATCGTCAAAGTGCTTGCGAAAACGCTTTACAAATTCTTCTCTTGAATACGCATGGTTTTGCGGACCCATTTGCTCTAAACAATAGACTGCCGCTAATGAGCCAATTTCGCCGCATAACTTCCAATCAAAGCCATGCGAGTAGCCCGCTAAAAATCCGCCGCGGAAGGCGTCTCCCACGCCGGTTGGGTCAACAATTTTATCTTCTGGCACAGTGGGGATGTGAACCGAAATGCCGTCGGTGTATAAATCGGCGCCGTCTTTGCCGCGTGTGATGACCAACACTTTTACATGCTCAAGAATTTGGTCTAAACTCCAGCCCGTTTTTTTAGAAATTAATCCAAACTCGTAATCGTTACAAAATAAAAACTCTGCGCCTTCCATATCGCGGGCAAGTTCGCCGCCTTCAAGGCGCAAAATTTGTTGGCTGGGGTCGTATAAATATGGAATTCCCAACTCGCGGCATTCGGCGGGGAATTTCATCATTGCGTCTGGCGCGCTGGGCGAAACGACCACTAAATCTGGTTTTTTATCTAATTCCTTAATAGATTGTGTGGCGGAATGCGCCATTGCCCCCGGGTAAAACGAAGCGATTTGCGCGGAAGCATGGTCGGTGGTGGCGAAGAAAGAAGCGGTAAATAAACCGGGGATGACCTTCATCAGAGACGTATCTACGCCTTTAGATTCAAGCCATGCGCGGTATTCTTCAAAGTCTTCGCCGACAGTTGCCATCACGCGCGGTTTGCGACCAAGCAAAGCCATAGTGTAAGCGATGTTTGGCGCAATGCCGCCGCGTTGCTTTGACATTGAATCAACCAAAAAGGAAAGGCTGATAGATTCTAAACGGGTGGGCAAAATTTGTTCTTTGAAATGACCCGGGAAGGTCATCAAATAGTCGTAGGCAACAGAGCCAGTTAAGAGAATATCCATGATTTACTCGCAGTAAAAGGCGCACTCGGCTGAGTGCGCCATGAATTGTCTAACGCGCGTGAGTTTATCACGAGGTTGAGTAGATGTAAAGTTTTTTGAGAAAAGCAAATTAAAGCAACTTGGCTCCCAATGGCACGGGTTTATCCGGCACGCATAAAGCCACCTCGCCTTTTTCATTCTGAAAACCAGTCACAAGACATTCAGACATAAATGGACCGATTTGTTTTTTAGGGAAATTAATAACGGCTACCACCAATTTACCCACTAAGTCGTCTGGCTTATATAAATGCGTAATTTGTGCGCTTGATTTTTTTATGCCCAATTCATCGCCAAAATCCACCTCTAAAATGTAGGCGGGTTTTCGCGCTTCGGGAAAAGGCTTGGCGGAAATAATTTTGCCGACGCGCAGTTCAACTTTTGTAAATTCATCCCATGAAATTGTTTCCATAAATTCATTAACCTCTAACTATTTTGTTTAAGCTCGCTTCAAAGGGCGGGTAGGCGATGCCGTTTTCGGTCACAATCGCAGTCACCAACCGATTGGGCGTCACGTCAAAAGCGGGGTTGCGGGCTTTGGCGTTTTTCGGCGTAACAGGCTCGCCCTGAAATTGAATATCTAACACCTCATTGGGGCTTCGCTCTTCAATTGGAATGAAATCTCCGCTGGCTAAGCTTAAATCAATGGTTGATGTTGGCACAACGGGATAAAACGGCACGCCGTTATCAAACGCCGCTAGCGCCAACATATACGTTCCAATTTTATTTGCCACATCGCCGTTGGCGGTGGTCCTATCTGACCCGACAAAACATTTTTGCGCTTTGCCCGCTTTCAAAAAATATCCCGCCATATTATCGCTGATGATTTCATACGAAATGCCGTATTGTTCTAATTCCCATGCGGTTAATCGTGCGCCTTGCAAGCGCGGGCGCGTTTCATCTACCAACACGTGAATCCTTTTCCCTTGCTCATGCGCCGTGCGAATGACGCCCAGCGCCGTTCCCCAATCTACGGTCGCCAATGCGCCTGTATTGCAGTGATGAATCACCGTATCGCCATCGTTGATTAACGTTGCGCCGTGTTGTGCCATGCGTTTATTGATTTCGACGTCTTCATCTGCAATCTTCTGCGCTTCATCTAAAACCGATTGACGAAGTTCATCTACGCTTCGCTCTTCGGGGAGGTTGGTCGCTACGCCCATGACTCTATCCACCGCCCAAGCGAGGTTTACAGCCGTAGGGCGGGCAGATTTCAAAACCGTAGCCGCCTGCCGCAGGTGAGCGAACCACTCGCCCCGTGAGGTTGAAGCGGATTCGTATCCCGCCAGCGCTAGCCCAAATGCGGCGGCGGCGCCAATGGCGGGCGCGCCGCGCACTGTCATGTTTTTAATCGCTTCCGCCACTTGCGTATGGTTTGTAAAAGATACAATTTCAAACCGCGCAGGCAAAATGCGTTGGTCTATCATTTTTAATTGGTTGTTTTCCCAAAATACGCTTCGCATATTAATCAGCCTTAAAAAATTTTTCTCGCATGTCCATTAATTTTTTTTGCGCCTCCGGCGGAATGCGCTGCACTTCGCCGAGCGTTTTCGCGCGCCAAAACACTTCGGCGGCGTGTTCAATTCGTTCTAAATGAATTAACGCTTCTTCTAAAGTTTTTCCGTAAGTTAAACTGCCATGCTGACGAAGCAACACGGCATTATGCGTTTTCAAAAATGGGCGAATCGCTTCTGCGTCTTCATGCGATGAAGGCGTGGCATATTCCGTAATCGGCACGCTTCCTAAAGTCGCCATCACTTCGGGAAGAACGTCGTTTGGAAAGTCAAGGTTTGCCACTGTAATTGTGGTGGCAAACACGGGGTGAGCGTGAATAACTGCGTGAACGTTTTCTCTCCATTTATACACTTCAAGGTGCATGGCTGTTTCGGTAGAAGGTTTACGGTCTGGGCGAGATGAAATCACTTCGCCGTCTATATTGAGAATGAGCATATCGTCTGGGCTCATTCTGCCTTTGGCAATGCCTGCCGGCGTGATTAAGATATTGCCGTTTGATAAGCGGACAGAAAAATTACCGTCGGTTGCGGTAATTAATTTTCTTTGGTACATCAATCGCCCACATTCCACTAGGGCGTTTCTTAATTCAATTTCATGAGCGGAAGAAGGTAAGTGTAGCATCTGTATCTGATATGAAGTTTGTAATGAAGTTTTTTAGGCGAATGCGCTAAAAAAGATTATAACCTGATTAATCCCCTTGCTTGACGCTCCCCCCTTTTGCCAGTATAAAAACGGAATGAAAAAACACTTTCGAAGAATTTTTACAATATGGCTTGCGGCGATTGTTTCGGCTTGCTCTATTTTTGAAGGGCTTCCTACCATTCCCCCAGGTTGGACGTTAACGCCAGACCCTTCTGCGTTGCCCACGTTTACGCCTCTTCCTACTATTACGCCCACTCCGCTCGTCACAGAACGAGTTAGCGTCGGCGATTTGGCGTTATTTTACGGCGATTACGATTCGGCGTTATTACAATATCAAATCGCCTTACAAGATTCGCCCGACCCAGAAATTCGCGCAAACGCGCAATGGGGAATCGCTCGCATTTATTTCGCCGAAGGGCGAAACAACGAAGCATTAGCCGCCTTACAAACTTTAATCGCCGAATATCCGCAATCCGTTCATGCGGCGCAAGCGTATTTCTTACAAGGCTTCGTTTATTATCGTTTAGAAAATTATCAATCGGCGGCAGACGCTTGGCAAACCTATCTGGTGTTGCGCCCAGGGTATATAGACGCTTATGTGCAAGAACTACGCGGCGACGCTTTATACAACGCCAAAGATTACGCCAGCGCATTCTCCGCTTATACGGCGGCTATTCAAGCCCCATCGTTAAGCAACGATATTCAAGTGGATATGAAAGCCGCCGCCGCGCAAAAAGGGTTAGGCAATTACGCCGAAGCCATTGCGCTCTATGAAGGCATTATCGCTCGCGCGCCCAGCGATTACATCAAAGCCCAAGCCGTTTATGAAATTGGGCTGGCGTATCAAGCGCAAGGTCAGAACGAAGCGGCGTTAGAAAGATTCACATTTGCCGTAAACAATTATCCGCTATCGTATTACGCATATCTGAGTTTAGTGGCGCTGTTAGATGCCGGCGGAACGGTGAGCGAGTTACAGCGCGGGCTGGTAGATTACTTCGCAGGTCAGTATGCGGTTGGCATTGCCGCGTTTGATAGATACTTGCAAACCAACCCTGCCGATAACGACGGCACAGCGTATTATTATCGCGCGCGTTCAAAAAGCAGTTTAAGCCTATATGACGAAGCCTTAGCCGATTATGAAGTTTTTATCGCCAATTATCCCGCTCATCCAAACTGGGGCGACGCATGGGGCGAAAAAGCGTTTATTCTATGGTCGCAAAAAAACGATTACACCGCCGCCGCCGAAACGCTTTTAGAATTTGTGCGCAACTCGCCCACCAACACAATTGCAAGCTCATATTTATTTAGCGCGGGCCGCATTTATGAACGCGGCAATCAAATTGATAAAGCCATCGAAACTTGGTGGCGCTTAGCCAATGAATACCCCGGCTCACCAGAAGCCCCCTACGCTATTTTCTTGATAGGAATTTTAGATTACCGCCGCGGACAATACGACCTCGCCCTCGCTTCTTTCCAACGCAGCCTTGCCGCTTCTACCTCAGCGGAAGACCAATCTCGAGCATTATTGTGGATTGGCAAAACCTATCAACAACTAGGCGATATCGCCTCTGCAGAAACCGCGTGGCGCGAAGGTCAAAATAAAAATTCAGGCGGCTATTATAGCGAACGCGCTAGAGACTTGTTATTAGGGCGCGCCCCCTTTGCGCCTGTGACGATAAACAACACCCCTAACTTTGAACAAGAACGCGCCGACGCCGAAGCGTGGATGCGCTTGACGTTCAACTTAAGCGATGATGTGGACTTAAAAAACTTGGGCGCATTATCTTCCGACGCGAGAATCATTCGCGGTAAAGAATTTTGGGACGTAGGCTTTTATAACGAAGCGCGGGCAGAATTTGAAAATGTACGCGCACAACTAGAAACCCAAGCCGACGCAGTCAATAGCTTTCGACTGACAAATTACTTGCTAGATTTGGGCATGTATCGCGTGGCGATTTTTTCCGCCCGCCAAATTTTGACGATGGCAGGCTTAAACAGCCACACCGAATCGATGATGGCGCCCGCTTATTTTAGCCGCATTCGCTATGGGCATTATTTTTCCCAATTAGTAAACCCCGAAGCGCAAGCAAACGGTTTAGACCCGCTATTTGTTTACAGCGTCATACGGCAAGAAAGCTTATTTGAAGGCTTTGTTCGCTCGGCGGCAGACGCGCGCGGATTAATGCAAATTATCCCCACCACAGGCGCGCAAATCGCCTCTGAATTGGGCAAACCGCTCGATTACACATCCGACGACCTATATCGTCCTTACGTCAGTATTTTATTTGGAACGCATTACCTAGCCAAAAACAGAAACTTATTTAATGGAGATATTTACGCCGCCCTCGCCGCCTACAACGGCGGACCTGGCAACGCCGTGCAATGGAAAGAACTGGCTGGCGATGACCCCGACTTGTTTTTAGAATCTGTGCGCTTTGAAGAGACAAGAAATTACATTCGTAACATTTACGAAATCTTTGTAGTGTATAGAAGATTGTATGGAGCGGGAGAATAGATGGAAATCTACTTAATCCATGTGCGCCACAATACGCTGATGCGCGGTTTCCACGTCCATATCCAACACCGAAATCAACTTATCGCGCCCCGTTTCTCCCGCCACAATTTCCACGCGAGATTTCGGCACCCCCAGCACATCCGCCAAAAAGGCAATTAATTCAGCGTTGGTTTGAGAATCTTCCGCTTCTGCCGCAATGTGAATTTTAATCGTGCCGTCATTCATCATGCTCACAATTTGATTCCTGCTGGCGCGTGGAGTGACGCGCACCGCCAACGCCGAGCCGCGTTTGCCGTCGTGCAAATTAAATTTTCTAGCCATGCTTCACCTCGCTATGAAAGAAGTAACAAAATTAAGATTCGAGAAAGGAAATCAACAATCAGAATCAAAACCAATGGGCTAAAATCTAACCCGCCTGCGCTAGGCAACAAATTCCGAATCGGGTTCAAAAACGGGGCAATCAATCTATCTAACGCCTCGCGCACAGGATGATACGGCGAGAGGAAAAACGAAAGCAAAGCGTTTGCAATCACAATCCAAATAAACGTTTGCGAAATGACGCGAATAAATAACACCAAAAAATCAATCATCCAGTATTCTCCGTTTTATTTTACAAATCAAGGCATCGCCTGCCAGCCTTCACGCATACTTCCGCTCGCCGACAATCGCCGTGCCAACGCGCACAAAAGTTGCGCCTTCTTCAATTGCCGTTTCATAATCAAAACTTGTACCCATCGAAAGTTCCGAAAAATCCGCCTGCTGAAACCGCTCGCTTAAAAATTCTTGCAAGCGCCTCGCCTTCACAAAAAACGGACGCGACTCTTCAGCCGTTGCGCCCAGCGGCGGCATTGCCATCAAACCGCGAACTTGCAAATGCGGCAAACTCAAAATTTCGTTCACGTCATTCAATAACTCATTCCAGCGGGTTTCATCAAACGCATTCCAACCGCTTTTACTTTCCTCGCCGCCAACGTTAAATTCCAGCAACACAGGCAAATTTCTTTTCGCTTCGCCGCAAAATCTATCCAGTCGTTTGGCAAGTTTCACGCTATCGAGCGAGTGTAAAAAGTTAAAGTTCTCAGCCGTCAACTGCGCCTTGCGGCTCTGCACATGACCAATCATGTGCCATTCTACCGCAGAAAAATCCGCCAAAGATTGAATTTTCGTAACGCCTTCTTCGGCGTAATTTTCGCCCAGCATGTTGGCGCCCGCCTCTATTGCCGCCCGCACCGTTTCCAACGGTTGAGATTTGGTCACCACCACCAACTTCACCGATTCGGGATTGCGCCCCGCCTTGTTTGCCGCCCGCGCGATTTTTTCCAACGTAGATTCATATCTCTCTTTGATTTGCTTAACCAATTCGCTCATACCCTAATTTTACCCCGCCTCTCCCCTACGGTGACGCCTGTTCGCTGAACCTCAATATCTCCTTCGCTTTGCGCCGCAGCGCCAGAAAAGCCCGTTTTCAGACAAAGCGCAGCCAAGTTCAACTCAGCGCCATCAAAACGCCAAACCTGCCCGTCTTGCCATGTTCGGCGCGGTGCGAAAACCAATCTTCGGTATGGCACGCGGTGCATATCCCCGAAACTTGAATATGCTCCACGCCCGCATTTCTTAATTGAATCGCATTCGCAGTCCACAAATCGAGGTAAAGCCTGTTCTCTCTTGTTTGTAAAATCTTTTCAGCGTCAGCGCCGTATTTTTCACGAAACTGCGCGGCGACGTCTTCTTTAATTTCATAATGGTCTGCCGAAATTGAAGGACCAATTCCAGCGATAATGTTTTTGGGCTGGCAGCCATATTTTTCAGTCATCGCTTTAATGGCAACCTCCGCCACGCCTTGCGCTGTTCCCATCCAGCCTGCATGGGCAAGTCCAATGACGCGTTGTTTGGGGTCGTAAAATAAAAGCGGAACGCAATCGGCATAGCGCATGAATAAAGAAACACGAGAGTTATTTGTAAAGAGAATATCCGCTTTTTGGGGCGGTTCGTTTGGCGAGCGGGGGGCTTCGGCGAAGATAATGTTTACGCCGTGAACCAAGTGCGCGTCATGGATAGAAGCGGGGTCGCGCCCAAGCGTATGAAAAGCGCGGGTGCGATTCTCTATCACGCGCGTTTCATCATCGCCAACGGAAATACTTAAGTTTAATGAGCGCCATGGCGCTGGGCTAACGCCGCCATGACGGGTAAATACGCCGTGTGTGACAGCCGATGAAAATATGTCGAACTGATAAAAACGCAGTCCGTTTTTTTCTTGAAAGGGCATTGTGGGTTTACCTCTGGCAACCAGCCAAGCGGCGAGATTAATGTTCGGCTGCGTTATTGACGGCGAATTTTTTGATGTAATGCTGGCGCGTTTCGTTCATTGATTCTTCGATGTTTGGGTAAGCGAACCATGCGGTAAATAAGCCGAATAAACCGCCCGTGAGCGTGCGGAGGAAGGGCGTGCTTTCACGATATGGAATAATGGATGAAAGCCATTCCCATTCAAATTGGCTTAATAGTTGAGAAAAGCCATCTAAACCAATGGGGGCGATGCCAAGCAAAACCCATGCCAACCAATGAAGCGATTTCGCTTTACGCCCTGTTAAGCCAAATACAACGCCAAATATTAAGATGGCGAGGTAAATCGCCACATCGCGTTCACATAAGGCGACTTTATAGCCAACGGTTTCATTGCCGATGTAATTACGGGCTTCTAAGCGGGCGGCGCTGTAGGGGTTATCTAAATCGGCAATGCCTGAAATTTCTTCAAAGGTTTTTACGCCGCTCAGGTTGGCTTCGGCAAGCGGGTAAAAAAATTGTTCGCCGTATAAAAAGAAAGAGCGAAATGCGAATTGATGGCACAAGGGTTTATACATGCGGTAAATGGCGTTGGCGGGCGTTTCTAAGCCAAGCCACATGAGCGTGGGGGCAAGAATGGGCAAGCCGACATAAAAGAGCATGAATAAATTTAAGAGGAGTAAATATCGTTTTGAAATCCAGAATGAGATTTTATCGCCAGTGGTCACGGTTTTTCCTTTTTGAACGCGCATTTTATACATGGGGTCTTCGAGCGTTTCAAGTTGATTTTTTCTATCAGACGCCGCCCCGAGCGTTATTTGTAATTTTTGTTTGGTAACGGCGCCTTTGAGGGTGTAAGGTCCTGCTTCTAGGATTGGCACAACTTTTTCGTATTTGGCTTTGAGCAATGTGTCTGTGTCAATATCTACTTCAATGAGGCGGTGTGGAAATTGCGCTTGCAATTCAGCCAAATCCGCTTTGATTTGGTCGCAGGCGGGGTTGTTTTTTTGGGTGTAAAGGGTGACGTTGAGCATGGGTGATAATTAGCAATTGGAGGATGAGAGAATTGGAGAATTAAAGCCCAAAATCAATCCAAAAGAATTGACCTTGTTGGGCGATAAGCGAAAAAACGCCAGTCATTAGCATTGCGCCAACAATGACAAGGATTATGCCCATGCCAATTTCAACATAACGCATGAGTTTTTTATATTTTTGTAAGATAGTCGTCACCCAGCCGATGCCTAAGGCGGCGAATAAGAATGGGATTCCTAAACCAATCGAGTAGAAAGAAAGAAGCGTTGCTCCTTGTGAAATAGAGCCGCCGTTGATGGCGAGCGTCAAAATAGCGCCGAGGACAGGACCGACGCAAGGCGACCATCCTGCTGAAAAGAAAACGCCCATCAAAGCGGAAGAGATATATCCAAGGTTTGGGTCTGGGGCTTGTTGCATGCGCGTATCGTAAGAAAGGAACGGGATGTGCAACAACCCAATCATGTGCAAGCCAAAGACAATCACCACCGCCCCGCCAATGCGCGCTAACCATAGGCGTAAATCATAGAGTAATGCGCCAGCAAAAGAAGCGGCAACGCCTAATAAAACGAATACAACGCTAAACCCGAATACAAACGCCACACCGTGCGAAAACGTAAGCCAGCGATTTGCTCCTTCGCCTGCGCTGGCGGCGCGCCCGCCTAAATAGCCGACATAAGCGGGGACCAGCGAAAATACGCAAGGAGATAAAAAGGAAGCCAGCCCCGCTAGAAATGCCAGCCAAACTGTGATTTGAGAAATATCCATAAAAACTCTTTCAAAATTACAGACCCTAAAGGTCTGGTTGATAAATTAGAATTGCGTTTCAGTTGAATTGACAATGGTGCCATGGTCAGGCAACGACCTGCGTTCTTCGCCTGCGGCAAGCGAAACGTACGGGGTTGTCCAGCGGAAAATCCATTTGGCGTCTTCAGGGGTAACATTGACGCAGCCATGCGAACGTTTTTCGCCAAAGGCGTTATGCCAAAATGCGCCGTGAATGGCTACGCCGCCTTGAATAAACGTACACCATGGCACGGCAGGCGTAGAATATCCCGCCGATTCGTTTCCTGCGGTCATATTCTTTGAAATAATTTTCCAATGGGTTAATAATGTGCCGGCCGGCGTGGCATAGGTATCTACCACTTCGCCAGTGACGGGGTCGTAACTTTTGCCGCTAGAAACTTTGCAAAAGAACACTTCACGGTTGCCTTCGTAACACGTTAAGGTTTGGTAGTCTAAATCTAATGAAATCGTTTTTTCGTTGGGGTCCACATCGGGGCTAATCATAGATACATCATCATCGGTTAAGACTTTGAACCCCGCGCCATCGCCCCAAAAAAATTCGCCATACGAGCCGCCATAGCCATACCCTCTTCCGTTTGCGTCTTCGTTCCAGCGATATTCAGGGAAGCCGTTCACCGTGCGGATTTGGTCAATCCACACTACTTGACCGTAATATAAACGCGGCGGAAAGTTGTAAATAATATGGTCTTGCAGCCATGGCGAAGCGACCACGCCTTCGTGCGCCAAATCTATGTATGGCACAGTCACTTCTGCCCAAAAGCCTTGTCCATTGGGCAGTTCGGTTAGCGGCGTGTTTGGGAGGTTTTTTGTTCGCTGCACCACAGAGCCGTAGATATAGCCTTGCGGCGTTTCAACGTATTTTTGATTCACTAACCCGCCAATCACATTGCCAACCACTTCTCGATTCCATTCCACCAAAGTATCTGCCGCTAACTTTCCAATAGAGGTGTTTAAGTTAGGGTCGTTGGTGGGGCGGCTTCGTAAATCCACGTCTGGGTCTGTTACTCGCCCGATAATTTCACTGGCAGGAAATTGCGGCAAGCGTTTTGGCGTAGCGAAATATTCATAATTCGGAAGCAAATACGGCTTAAATGCTAAAGCGCTCAACCCTAAACCTGTTAGTTTCAAAAAATCGCGTCGAGAAAGTTTTCTTTTCATTCTTCACCTATCTAAAAAGGATTACAGCAAAGTCTGCTTGTGTGATTAGCGAACGAAAGTTCGCGCTCCTTATATATTTTCAAGCATACCTGCAAACAAAATCAACGTCAATTGGAGAGTTAATGCAAATTAATATTATCTATCAAGCATAAAACTAATATTGCAAAAATTCTTCTAAAGCCTTCATCCCATTCGAACCAAGTTTGTGACCCACTTCATCTTCCACAAAGGTCACATCGGCGCCCGCTTGTTGAAACAACGCAACAGCCTCGTAAGCGCGGTCAATCGTTACGGTCTCGTCTTTTGTTCCATGCGCCACAAAAACTTTTTTGTTTTCTAAAGGCTTTTGGGCGATATATTCCTCTAACCCCAGCGGAACAAAGCCCGCCAACACCGCCATTTTTCTGATTCGATTTGGAAACACAAGCCCTAAAACGCTGACCATCGCCGCGCCTTGACTAAAACCCACCGCGTCAAATAGATGCGCTTCTATCTTCAGGGAAGTTGTGTACTCATCCACCAGCCGAATCAAAGCCTGAGCCGACTCTTCCAGCATGTGCAAAGCCGGCTTGCCAAAGTCATTTTGAAGCGGGTATTTTTCTACGTCGCGCCATGAATACCCAAAAGGTTGCGCAGGGAATGGGGCGCGCGGCGAGAGAATCAAATAAGAGGGTGAAAACTTTCTACCAAACACCCACATAGAGTTTTCATCGCCTGTAATGCCGTGTAGCATTAATAATACTTTTGGGTTTTCAACGGCAGATTGGCGGACGCGCATCGTCCAACCATGAAAGTTAATGATTTCTGTTTTATTCGTCGCGGTTTGCACGTTTCACTATCCAATCCAGCCCATAGAGGGCGAAAAAAATTAAAGCAATCGGCACGAAAGCGCCAAGCAAGCAAAGAAAGCCCATCGCCGCCGCGCCAACCCCATAAATGAGCCCAATTAACCCCAGCCCCACCACAAACAAAAAAAACAATGCGCCAAAGATAATGCGCGCGTTTGTATCTTTCATATATTTTCGCAGGTCGCGGCTCATTTATTTCACTCCAAAAAATTTTCTGCGCGCGCGATACACCCACGAAACGACTCGTTTTATCTCTGGTAGCGCTTCTTCCGCCGCTTTTTCGCCCCGATTGGCTAAATCTGCCACATCTACTTCGTCAAGCAAACTCACATGGTGAACATCAGGGCGGATAATGACGTCTGGTTTGTCAATTTGCAAGCGCAAATATGCCACTGCACGGCTGCCTGCATCCACCGACCTTAAGAAAACGTCTAACGATTGAGCTAAGGAAATCCTCGCAAGCCTTTCAGCAATGGGGCGCGGTAAATAACTTGGGATTGGGATTTTGTATCCGCGAACGGGAATATCGGGCGGTTCGGTTAACACTACCGCCACAATGGGTAAATCGGGGCTTAGGCTGCGCGCCACAGAAACAGGCACAGGGTTCAGCACGCCGCCGTCTATTAAGTCCCACCCGTTAAGATGTTGAACGGGAAAAATGCCCGGCAATGCAATAGTGGCTAGGATGGCGTCTATCAATTTGCCGTCCGAAAGAATCACTTCGGTTCCGTTTTTCAAATCTACCGCAGTGACGGCGCAGGGGATTCTTAAATCATTAAATGTTTTTTCTCCCAACATATCCATTAATAATTTTCGTATGTTTTGCAGCCCAAGCAAAGCGGGACCATCCTGCGCGCCGCGAACAAATAAAGTTTTTTGATTGAGCGATGCAAATTTCTCTTGCATGGCTTGGGGCGACCACCCCGCCGCATACAAAACGCCAACCAAACCGCCAAAGCTAGTGCCAGCGATTGATTTAATCCGATAGCCTTCTTTTTCTAAACGGCGAAGCGCCCCAAGATGGGCGTTGCCTTTTGCGCCGCCGCCGCCAAGCGCTAATGAGAGTTCCATGTATGACCTTTCGGGTGTATGGATGAGATTGGTATGAAGGATTTTACACGCTTGTTAAAATAAATCACGGTTTATTTACTACGATACGGTAGCATCATCAAAAACCCTAGCGCAATAATTCCTTGTCCAATCAGCACGCCTGTGGCTTGCCATGGTCCGAAATATGGAACTTGAGGAAAGGGATGCGACCCCATGCCGAAAATATCCGCCAGCCCTGCAAAAACAGTGAAGACGTATCCCGTAGCAACCAAACGCGAGCCAATATCTGAAACGATGGTGCGTTCTAAATTCCACCACAAGGCGTGAATGCTAAGATAACCGCCAAGGCAAATGAGCGCTAACCCAAATAAAAACACAATAATTTGCACAAAGCCGACAACGGGGCTACGGTCTAAGCCAAAAAGGGCAGGCTTTGCGCCAATGGCAAAGACGATTAGCCCAACCCAAGCAATGCCTAAGCCAACGCGCGTGCGCGGGGTAACGGCATCGTCGGAATGCGGGGTGGTTTGAACAGGTGTGGAGGCGGGGAGGTTTGTCATTTTTTAGTAGGTAGAGAATTGGAGATTGGAGAATTAGGGCAGGTCTCTCTTTAATCTCGTTATCCAATTGTTTCCTAAAATATTTTCAATATCGGTTTGATTATATCCACGAGCGGATAGCAGTGGGGCAAGTTTTTGCAAATCTGCCACAGAGTTAATTTCTGGCGGAACAGATTGTAAACCAAATCCGCCGTCAAAATCTGAGCCAATGCCAACATGAAGAGAGTCGCCTGCGATTTGGCAAACATGGTCAATGTGATGAACGACAGTTTGTAGAGGAACTTCTTCGCGCGCATCGCCTTTTTCTCGCATCCAGCCGACTTTTAGGTAAGAGTTAAATGGCACAATGCCTATTACGCCGTCGCGCTCAATAATGCCTTCAATGATTCGGTCTGAGAAGTGACGGTTGGTATTTGAGTTTGGCATGAGCGAAGCGCAGTTAGCGTGTGTGCCGACAATAGAGCCTTCATAAATGTCTAAGGCTTCAATTGCGGCGCGTTCGTCCATGTGGCTTAGGTCTAAAACAAAGTTAAAGTCTGCCATAGCAGAGAGTAGTTTTCTGCCGTCGTCGGTGAGGGGTCCGGGTTCTTTCCAGCCGCCGCAATAACGTGTGCCAACCCAAGCGGGTCCAATCAGGCGCACGCCTAAGGCATGCCATTCTTCTAATTCGGAGAGGTTGCGAATCGCTTCTGCGCCTTCCATGAGGATGACCATGCCGACAGGGCGCTTGGCGTGAGGATTCTGCCACAGGTCGAGAAGCAGGTTGAGGTCAGATTTTGAAGCGATGATGCGAAATGTATCAGGCATGGTGTCAGTCATGCGCTGATAGAGGTCTAGTTGAGTTTTATACAGTTTGTGGGCTTCGTCAAAATTTTTGTAAACGAGTTTTTCGTTTTCATAAGTTTGAAAACGAATGGGCGCGGCAAACAGGGTTGCGAAGATAAGGGCTATATTTCCGCGTTGATATTCGAGCCAACTAATTAATGTGTCGCCGTTTTCTTTTACGGTGAAACTATTTTTTTCGAGCGCGCGGGTTTCTTCTAATGGGCGGGTGTAATCGCGCCCGTATTTGAGCATGTTATAGGCAAGGTCGGCGTGAGCGTCAACAATTAAAGTCATATTATAAAAAATCGCCGCCGGGAGCGGCGGCGATTGCCAGTGAATAATTTACTCTTTGTCTTGCGGCTCGTCTTGCGGGTTAAACTCTTGCGTGAGCATTTTGAAATCTTTATCGGCAAAGGCGGCTGAATCCACTTTGCGGAGGCTTAACCCAATGCGATGTTGTTCAGGGTCAATGCGGATGATGCGCAATGTTTTGACGTCGCCTTCGTGTAATACTTCTTTGGGATGTTCAACGCGATTCTCGCTCAATTCGGAGATGTGAATTAAGCCTTCAATATCGCCTTCGAGGCGGGCAAAAGCGCCGAATTTGGTGAGGCGGGTGATGACGCCTTCGACTAATTGACCCACGCTGAATTTTTCCATGCGGCTTTTCCAAGGGTCTTCTTGTAAAGCGCGGATAGATAACCCAATGCGTTTCTTTTCACGGTCAATGTTGATGACTTTGACCTGAACTTCTTGCCCAACTTCTAAGGCTTCTTTTGGATGTGAAATACGGTCGTAAGAAATTTCGGAAAGGTGAACCAAACCGTCTGCCCCGTTGATGTTGACGAATGCGCCAAAATCGGCGAGGCTGGTGACGCGCCCAGTGTAGGTTTTTCCTTCTTCTAGTTCGCTAATGACACGGTCTTTGACGGAAGCGCGAGATTCGGTGTTGGCGGCTTTTTCAGAAAGAATTAAGCGGCGGCGTTCGCGGTCAACTTCAATGATGCGCACTGAAATCGGCTGCCCAACCATTTTTTGCCATTTTTGTTCGGGCTTATCGCCTGTGGATTGGGCGCGGCGGGCGGCGCTCACTTGAGAGGAAGGAATAAAACCGCGCAAGTTTCCTACGGCGGCGATTAAGCCGCCTTTATTGAAGCCGATAATTTTCGTGTCAATGACGACTTCGTCGGCAATCATTTTTTCTACGTTTTCCCAAGTCATTTGCTCGAGAGCGCGTTTTAAAGAAAGCACGACGTTCCCGTTGGCGTCTTCTGGGCTAACGACATATACATCAATTTCTTGACCAACCTTTAACGCGTCGCGTTCTTCTTGCGTGAGTTGCTCTAACTCACGCCCCGCAACCACGCCTTCAGATTTCGCGCCAATGCTGATGAGAATTTGATTTGGCGAAATGCTGGCAATTGTCCCTTTGCGAATTTCACCTGCTTGCGGAAGATCAATATTTAACGATTCGCTTGCTAACAACGCCTCCATAGATTGATTGCTGTTGTTGGCTTGATCTCCCTGCGCATTTGTTGACCCGCTCAGGGCTTCATGTTCATTATTCACTCGTAATACTCCAATTTAACAAAGATGAAAGGATTATACAGGCGAAGTTTGAAGTTGGCAAGTGAGCCATGCAAAACCTTTGCCAAAACGCATTGAAAATCGAATTTCATAGCAAAAAACGCAAGCCGAACGTTGAGTTCGATAAACGGTCTCTTTGAAATTATCTTGATTGGGATTAAGAATAAATTTTCAAATAATTTCTAAGCGGCTGGCATCGTTAAAATAGGGCAGTAACACAAATAAGTGATTCGTGTATAATCACGGGCTGGAGATTATCAATGCCTGCTATTTTTCCCTTTACCGCTATTGTTGGTCAAGAACGAATGAAACGCGCGTTAATCCTCAACGCCGTTGACACTAGAATCGGCGGCGTGTTAATTCGCGGCGAACGCGGCACAGCCAAATCCACCGCTTCGCGTTCGCTTGCCGCATTATTGCCCAGCGTTAAGGTGGTGCAAGATTGCCGCTTTGGCTGCGACCCCGATAAACCCGCAACTTGGTGCACCGAATGCAAAGAACGCCACGCCAACGATAAAAAACTACCTATCGCCGAGCGAACCACCCCATTTGTGAATCTTCCCGTCTCTGCCACCGAAGACCGCGTGGTTGGAACTTTGGATATTGAAAAAGCCATTCAAAAAGGCGAGCGCCATTACGAGCCAGGCGTGTTGGCAAGCGCAAATCGCGGTTTGCTTTATATTGACGAAGTTAACTTGCTGGACGACCATGTGGTGGATATTCTTTTAGATTCCGCCGCGATGGGCGTGAACACCGTAGAGCGCGAGGGAATTTCGTTTGCCCACCCAGCCCGCTTCATTCTCGTTGGAACAATGAACCCCGAAGAAGGCGACCTGCGCCCACAATTGTTAGACCGCTTCGCGCTTTCCGTAGAGATTGTCGGCATTCGCGACGCGCGCGAACGCGTGACGATTATGGAACGAAATTTAGCCTATGAAAAAGACTCGGAAGCCTTTCGCCAACATTGGATGCCCAAAGAAAAAGAACTCTCCGAAAAAATTGCGCGCGGGCGTGAGTTGGTTGACCAAGTTACTTATACCAGCCGAGATTTGCTCTCCATCGCCGCGCTGACCGCCTCGTTAAATGTGGACGGTCACCGAGCCGATTTGGTGATTCTAAAAGCGGCGCGCGCGCAAGCGGCGTTTGAGGGGCGCACTAAAATCAACGACCATGATATTGCCCTCGCCGCCGAGTTAGCGCTGCCGCACCGTATTAAGCGCACGCCGTTTAACCAAGCCGAAATGACCACTGAGCAATTACAAGAGCGGATTGAGCAATTGGCGGGTCAATCTATGCCGAGCGATGAATCGGACGATTCGTCTGAAAGCGAAAAAAAAGGCGAGTCTGAGGAAAAAAAAACTTAAAACTCGAAGATGAAATGTCGGACGAAAGCCCGCAGACAGGTCAGCCCGAACCGATGCCCCAAGATGTGTTTGCAAATACTAACTCAAATTGGTGGGAAGGCGGGCAAAAAGTAAAAGCAGGCGAAACATTTCAACCGCGAAAGTTAAACACCCCGCTAGATAAATTAACCCGTAAGCAAGCGGGGAGGCGTTCGCTTACAAAAACAGAACGCAAGCACGGGCGTTACATTAAAGCCCGCCCCGCTGGCGATAAGTTAAACGATATTGCGTTTGACGCCACTTTTCGCGCGGCGGCGCCTTTTCAACAACAACGAGCCGAAGAAAGAAAAAAGTTAGCCTTTTCTATTAAGAAGAGCGATTTGCAACGCAAGATTCGCGTGAAGCGCGTCGCCAATCTCGTTTTATTTCTGGTGGACGCTTCATGGTCTATGGCTGTGGCAGAACGCATGAATGCCACCAAAGGCGCTATTCTTTCATTGCTGACAGACGCATACCAACGCCGCGACCGCGTGGGGTTAATCGTCTTTCAAAAAGATAGAGCCACTTTAGTATTGCCCCCCACAAACTCCGTTCAACTTGCTCAACGAGCGCTCATGGATATTCCCGTCGGCGGAAAGACTCCGCTTTCGGCGGGGTTGTTTATGGCGTATGATGTGCTAAAACACGAGAAACATATTCACCCCGACGTGGAGCCGCTTCTTATTGTGATGACAGACGGCGCGGGCAACGTTTCGTTAGGCACAATGCCGCCCCAAGAAGAATCATTTAAGTTTGCAGAAATGATTGCGAATGAAAAAATTCGTTCTGTGGTTATCAATATGGAACACGCCGCTTTCGACCAAGGGCTTGCCAAACAATTAGCCGACCATTTAGGGTCGCCGTGTTATTCGCTGAGCGAACTTAAGGCTGAGAATTTGTATCATGCTGTAAAAGATGAAATGGCGAAACCAAATAAAAAATAAAGAGATAGCCGCCTTGTAGGCGGCTATCTCTTTATTTCAAGAATCAAACCCTAATCCCAAAGCATCCAAAGTTTTCAACCATAAATTTCTTTTTCCTTTTTTTTCATCGGCTTGCTTCAAAGACCATCTTGTGAAATTGATAATCGGCGAGCGCAACGGCTCAGGCGGGAATGGAAACGGTTTTGATTTGACCATTTGCAATTCAGTGCGCTCAGTTTTTTCGCCGTTTAATAAATCTAACATCACATTAGCGCCAAAACGAGACGCGCCCACACCCAAGCCGGTGTACCCTAAACTATAAGCGACTTTGCCGTTCATTGCGGTATCCCAAAAAGCAGTGTAACGCGATGAGGTGTCAATCACGCCGCCCCATGCGTGCGTAAAGCGGAGTCCTTCAAGCTGAGGAAATGTTTGGAAGAAATGCTCCGCTAAAAGCCCGAAAGAAGCGGGGTTATTTTCTAGCGCTGGGTCAATTAAATTATTTTTATAATAAATCGCATCGTATCCGCCAAATAAAATTCTGCCGTCTGCCGTTGTACGATAATAATGAAACTGATTGTATATATCGCTCAAGCCTTCGCGCCCGCGCCAACCAATCGCCTCGCGTTGCGTTTTTGATAACGGCTCGCTCATCAAAGCATAATCATACACAGGCAGGACATAATAAGAAAGTTTTTTTATGAGCGGAGGAAAAGCGTTTGTAGCCAACGCAATTTTTTTTGATTCAATTTCACCGCATTGAGTTTTGACTACAACCGAATCGCGCTTCTCTATCAAACGTTCAACTTGGGTATCTTCATACAAACGGACTCCTAGCCTGAGGCATGTTTCTCTTAAACCCCACGCCAATTGAGCGGGGTTGAGCATCGCCATGTCGGGGTCAAAAATGGCGGCGAGATAACTCGGCGAATTGACTCGCGCGCGAATTTCTTCTTGGCTTAAGAATGTTGCGTTCACACCGTATTGTTTTGAAAGTTCCGCTTCTTCTTGAATATCGTCAATTTGATACGGCTCAAGCGCCACGTTAATTTCGCCCGAACGGATAAAATCGCATTCGATGTTGTAGCGTTTGACGGCGTGTTCAATATCGTCTAAATTGTTTCGCCCCAATTGCAACAAGGTTGGGAATTCTTGTTTCCAGCGGCTTAAGCCATTTAAGAAGCCATGCGTTAAAGAAGCGGAGCAAAACCCGCCGTTTCGCCCGCTGGCGCCATAGGCAATTTCGCGGGCTTCAAGTAAAACAACATCGCGTTTCGGATTGCTTTCCTTTGCGAGTAAGGCAGTCCACAGGCCTGTAAATCCCCCGCCGATGATGCATAAATCTGTTTCTGTTTTATTACGTAGCGGCTCTTTCTTTTCGGGTTTGTTTGGGCTATCTAACCAGAAGGGAGTTAATTTCACATCCGCCAGCGCACGCAAACTTTCGCGGCGCGGCGCAGTCGAAAAAAACATGGGGGGCTCCAAATTCGCGGTTTACTCGTTTCACCGAGTAAATTCATAGTGTGGGTATAAGTTTAATAGCTGAATACAAAAAGAGTCAAATGAAGGGTTACGGCTGAAGGCAAGTCTCATAGTCTCATCTTTTTCTCATGCGCCCGCCGAGAGCGAAGCGCGTATAATTTCATTTTTGGAAGGAAATTAAATTCATGGATTCAAAACTCCCGACGTTAATCATAAATCTCAAAAAGCAAATCGTTAGAATTTTGCCCGTTGTTTTCATTAGCATTGCGCTGGCTTTAGGCGGCGCGGCGGCGGCGGTTTTCATCGCGCGCCTTACGAATAACCCAATTTGGAAATTAGCCAAAGATCCCGCGCAAGTTATCGGTTTTGAGCCTTATATTGGGCTGCTCTCAAACTGGGGCGCCTTGCTATGGATGAGCGCAGGCGTTATTTGTTTGTTTGCTAGTTTAGCGATAAAAAATCAGAAAGCGTCATTTCAGGCGTATCGCTTTTTGGTTGTTTCTGGTACTTTGAGTTTTTTATTGGCGATAGACGATATTTTTTTGTTACATGACGAAGTCTTACCTCGTTTATTAGATATGCCTGAATTTTTCTTTTATTTAATTTACATCGTCATTTTCGGCTCTTATTTACTGTATTTTTGGCGCGATATTTCTAATTATGATTATTTACTTTTTATAACCGCTTTCGCCTTTTTGCTCGTATCACGCGGATTCTTTCTGCCGCAGGCGTTGCAAGGCTATATGACCACAAACGACATGCTCAAATATTTTGGCATTGTGTTTTGGCTGGCGTTTTTTTATCGTGCGAGCATGCAGGAAGTGATAAATTTAGCAATTAAAGGATAGGTTTATTTGGGCTAGTAAACAAAAGAGGCGGCTTTTATTAAGAATCATCGTCCCAAAGGTTACTCAAACCTTTGGGACGATGATATTTCTTTCAATATTATCTGTTTTTATGGCAACGGGCAGCCATATACTTGTGTATATGTTCCGCCGCCGCCTAAGATGGAGGTTCCAAAAGTGTTGCCCGCGCCTACTACACCGGTAAGCGTGCCTGTTAATGGGGTGCTTAAATTAACTCCATAGCCATTAATGTTATTCGTAACCGATGCGCAAGTGAGGGTAATAGCGCCATCAGTCACAACGGTAATGCCGCTTCCATTTGCGCTTCCATCGGCGGTGATTTTGGTCATAGAAACTGCGCCGTTGGAGTAAATCACCAAGCCGCCCAAAGCGTTTTTTGAAAATGAATTTACGCCCGAAATTGTAACGCCGTCGGTTACGCCAACGTAATCGTTATATAGGTAAACGCCTTGCGCAGAGGCGCTTTCATTGGCGGTTAAGTTGCTAATGGTTATACCGCCTTTGGTTATGACAAATATATTAATATTGCCGTTATTGTTGATTTGATTTTTACCCGTGAGTGTGACGTGGGCAGTATTGTTATCCGCGAATGAACCGTTGACATACACGCCGTTTGAAGTGTTTTCATTCGCATTAATATTGTTCAAGGTCACTGCGCCATGCGATGCAATGTATAACCCTGTTGAGCCATTATTGTTGAAGTAGTTTGTGCCTGTGAATTTCACGGCTTTGGGGTTGGTAAAGCCGAGGAAGGTATTGTAAATTTCCGCGCCCATAGAGACATTGTTATTCGCGGTTATGTTGTTAACCGTCACTGTGCCTGCCGCTTGAATTTGCAAACCGACAGAGGAGTTATAAGAAAAGACGTTAGAGCCGTTTATTATCACATTGCCTACCGAGCCTGCAAAAGCGGTATAAATTGAGGCGCCCATAAAGTTTTGCGAGGCAGTAACGCTATTTAACGTAACGACGCCCAACGAATCCACCGAAAACCCGACACTGCTATTTGAGATAAAGTTATTTACGCCTTTCATTGTATAGTTTGCGGGCGTTAAGGCGGTGGTGGGGTTTTGGTCCACAGACACGCCTGTCACATTGCCGGTAGCGTTAATGTTGTTTGTAATCACAGCGCCGTAGGTTTCAATGACTAACGCTATAGTTGCAGTGTTGCTATTCAATTCTACATATCCATTCAGCGTGACAGGTTTAGGAGAAGCGCTAGTGGAAGCGGTATTATCTAAGTTAACGGCTGCCACCCCGCCATTGTTTGACGCAGTGAGATTGCTGATAGTAATAGCGCCTTTTGTAACAACAGCCAAACCTGAGCTAAAGTTATAGTAGAAATAATTTGAGCCTGTTAACGTGACTGCGGCGTTGCCGGCGGCGTTATCTAACAGCGCGCCAAAAGAGTTGACGCTGCTATTAACGTTGAGATTATTAGCGGTAATTGCGCCTAAAGAGGCAACATACAAATTCATACTGCCGTTGCCGCTAAATACGTTATTGCCTTTAATCGTAATAGCGGCGGGTTTGGTAGAAAGCGCGCCGTTATTCGACAAGAAAACGCCATAGTTATTTGAGCTAACGCCATTTGCAAGAGCCGTAACGTTATTGACTGTAATTGCCCCATAACTATTGACGCTTAAGCCGCGGTTATAGTTATTATTAAAGGTATTTACGCCGTTTAACGTAATCGTTTTCGGGGCGTTTACATCGTAATTATTGCCTATTTGAGCGCCATATCCATTTGTAGAGTCGCTCGCCGTGAGGTTATTGGTTACAATAACGCCGCGCGCAAAAATTTGCAAATTATCGCCGTTATTGTATGTAAAGACGTTCGTCCCAGTGAGCGTAACGCTGCCGCTCGTGCCGGATAATGTGCTAAACGAAGCCCCAACCGCCGCAGCGCCATAATTACCGTTCGCCGTTAGGTTATTCGCTTTTATATTTCCTTTTGAAGCGACAGACAAACCGCCGCTGTAGTTGCCGCTAAATGAATTTGTTCCATTTAACGTCACATTTTGAGGCGTGGCGGCTAATGTATTATCAATAACCGCCCCAGCCCCGCTCATCCCCGCGCCGTTTCCGTCTGCAGTAACGCTATTCAACGTAATGGCGCCGTTGCTGGCAACGTAAAGCCCTGTATTCCAATTGCTATTAAGGCTATTTACGCCTGACAAAGAAACCGACTTAGCGGAAGTGGCGATGGTATTGCTAATAAACGCGCCATAACTGCTTAAAGAATTATTCGCCGTGAGGTTACTAATGCTGATAACGCCAACAGCCGATATGTATAAGTTATCTAAAAAGTTGTTGTTTAATTTGTTTATTCCCGTAAGAGTCACATTGCCTAAAGAGGTTGCAGTCAGGCTCGCGCCTTGGCCCGTTTGGCTATAGTTTGCGGTTAGATTATTAATTTTGATATGCCCCTTTGTATTAATACTCAAGCCTGTGCCATAATTACCGCTAAAGTTATTCGTGCCGTTTAGGGTCACATTGGCGGGGGTTGTCGCGCCGCTATTCACTAGGTAAGCGCCTCCGCCGCTGCTTGCCCCAAAACCATTTCCAGTGGCAGAAACATTATTCATCGTAATCGCCCCATAGGTGAGGATTTCCAAACCTTGGTCTTTGTTATTAGAGATAACGTTCGTTCCGTTTAACGTCACCGCCTTGGGCGCAGATGTGCCGCTTGAGATATTACTAATATATACGCCGTATAAGCCTTGATTCAGGTTTGCCGTGAGGTTGCTTAACGTAATCGCGCCGCTTGAAATAACTCTTATGCCATAGCCTGTGTTTTCAGAAAAGACATTCACGCCTGATATGGTAACGCCTTTTAACCCAATCACAGCCGTATTATCAATATCAACGCCGTGAATACTGTTATCAACAGCGGTAATAGCGCTCAACGTAACTGCGCCCGATGAGTAAATGCCTAGCCCACTGCCGGTGTTTGTGTTAAATTGATTTGTGCCGGTAAAGGTCACGCCGCTTGTTGTGGGTCCGCCGCTATTATCAACGCTAACCCCATCGCCACTATTAAAGTTAGCGGTAATGTTATTAAGCGACACCTGACCGTCCGAAAGAATCCGCAACCCTGATAAAAAGTTAAATTTGAACTCGCTTGTTCCCGTAAGCGTGACAGGTTGAGGAGTAGCGGCTCCGTCGTTGTCTAAAAACACGCCAAAAAGACCGTTATCAACGGCATGTAAGTTGCTGGCTTTAATCGCGCCGTTGCTGGTTACGCTTAGCCCTATCAATAAGTTGCTAGAAAACACATTCGCACCCGTTAAGGTAATGCCAGATGAAAAACCGCCAAAATCATTTTTCAATTCAGCGCCATGCCCAACAACGCCGCCCACGCCGTTGTTGGTAGCGGTCATATCCGTAACGGTGATAACGCCATTGGAATTAACAAATACGCCTGTGCCAAAATTATTATTCGCCGAAACGTTTGTTAAGGTAACCGCCTGCGCGGTTGTGGCAAAAGAGTTATTGATTTGAATTCCTTCCCCAGAAGTGGCTGCGCCGTTGCCGTCTGCCGTAACATTTTTTAGCGTTACAACGCCCACACTCAAGACTTGTAAACCAATTGTGCCGCTTGTGCCATTATTACTAAAGTTGCCGTCGGTTATAGTAACTTTCTTAGGTGCGCTTGCGCCTGAATTAGAAAAGAACGCGCCGCCTTGCGTGTTGTTATTTACCGAAACGCGGTTTACGGTGATATTCCCCGTTGTGGCAATTTGCAGTGAATTTGGGGCGGCAATCAGGCTGTTTTGCACGGCAATATCGCTAATCGTCACATCGTTATTCCACCCGGTAATAATCAGCGGCGCATTAAAGACGGATTTATCGTTTGTATCAATGGTATTTGTGCCAACGCCGTTCCAGCCGCCTTTTAACGTAAGTTTAAAATCTTTCATTACAGTAAGCACAGCGCCATCCAATGTGACGGTTGCGCCTTCGCCCGCGTAGGTTTTCTCAATCCATATCACACCGTCGCTGGCAGGTCCGCCGCCGGCAAAAATGGGGTCGGCAAGTAAGGCGGCAAAGGTAGCATAACTGCCCGAACAGCCATTTAAGCCAGGCGTGGGTGTGGCTACGCTGGCGGGGCACCAAATGGGGTCGCCGATGATGATGGCTTGTGCGGCTTCTTCAGTGGCAAGCGGCAGCGCTTCGCCCTCTTCGTCTAAAACAATCAACGGTGTATCTTCGGGAAGCGCTTCGAGGATGGTTTCTACTGTTTCGGCTGAGTCGGATGTTTCGGATTCAGAATCAGGCTGAACGTCGGAAGGAAGCGGCGCGTCTTCTTGCGCTGATTCAGGAGACGCTTCTTCCTCAGGGGCAGTTTGTTCCGTCACCTCCACAGGCGCTTCGGGTGAAGTTTCATCCGCATAGACGGGCGCCGCGGCAACTGCGCTCATGCCAAGCACAAGCGTCAGTGTGATTGTTGCGAGTAATTTTCTAAATTTAATATTCATGTTTAACCTCGTTATTCCTTAAGGAAGCGGGCAAGCGCGGGTGACGGTGAGCGGAACGACTGTGTTGTAACTGCCCAGAGTGTTCCCTGCCGTAAATACGCCTTTGATAGTAGCCGATGAAGCGTTTAATACTTCCCAGCCATACCAGCTGTTTGAGTTGAAATTGCCGCAGGTGATGGTGACTGCGCCAGTGGTATTGACGAATAAACCGCTTTCGGAGTTGTCATCGCCTGTGATTTTTGTGACGCTGACATTGCCGCTAGATACAATATATGCGCCAGAACCAACATTGCCCACAAAGGTATTGACGCCGGTCAATGTCACTGCGCCTGTGCCAGCGCTATTGATAATTTCCATGCCGCGATTACTGTTCCCATTGGCGGTGATGTTAGCGAGCGTAATGGCGCCTTTTGAGCTAATCGTCAAACCAAATGGAGTATTGCTATTGAAAATTCCATATCCTGTAATGGTGACGTTGGCGGGCGTGGTTGCGCCGTCGTTATAAACTTGGGCGCCGGCTCCGCTATTGTTTGAGGCGGTTACTTTGCTCATGGTCACTGCGCCATAAGAATTGATATTGAGACCGTTTCCGCCATTGTAAGTAAATGAGCTTATACCAGTTAATGTGACAGGCTTGGGCGTGGCGGTGGTAGCAAACGTGTTATCTACAAGAAGCCCTGTGCCAGTGTTGGAAGACGCCGTGACGTTATTAAGACTGACGGCGCCTTTGGCGTCAATCACAAAACCTACGGCGTTGCTTGTGGAGGCGTTTGTGCCAGTGAGGGTAATATTCCCTGAAGAGGCAGAAGGCGCATTGCTCGTATCCAGCTGTACGCCGGCGTAAGAGACGCCGCCGTTGCCAGAAGCCGTAATGTTATTGGCTTTAATTGCCCCAAACGCTTGGACAAATAACCCATGTTGGAAGTTTCCTAAGAAAACGTTGTTCCCGTTTAGGGTAATGTTAGCGACAATCGTATTTACGCCTTGATAATTGTTAATTGTAACGCCGCGGCCCATAAAACCGCTTACGCCGTTGTACGTAGCGGTTAGGTTATTGGTTGTTACTGCGCCATAAGTAGATATATAGAGGCCGTCAAGCCAATTGTATGAGAACGAATTTGCGCCAGTCAGGGTAACTGCTTTCGGCGCGGCGGAGCCGCTGGCATCGTTATCAAGGATAACGCCATGCGTCCCGCCGTTGCTTTGAG
This sequence comes from Anaerolineales bacterium, assembly GCA_034434495.1. Lineage (GTDB taxonomy): Bacteria > Chloroflexota > Anaerolineae > Anaerolineales > Villigracilaceae > Villigracilis. Next base: position 162,303 of record DAOTZE010000001.1, on the reverse strand, counting down.
CGGTGAGGTTGTTGATGGTGATGGCGCCCTTGCTTTGAATCCATAAGCCGCTGGAGCCGTTATTAGAGAAAATGTTTGTGCCAGTGAGGGTGACGCCTTGTGTGCCGCTCGTGTTGTTAATAATGGCGCCCGTCCAACCGCTAGCCGCATTCGTTGAAGTGACGTTATTGAGTTTCACCAAGCCGTCAGAAATAATATATAAGTTATCGGCGCCGTTTGCGTCAAAATTGTTGTTTCCATTTAAGGTGACATTGGCGGCTTTGCCGGCGGCGGTGCCATTGTTGTCAATATAAACGCCGTTGCCGCTGTTTGAATTTGCGGTGAGGTTATTGGTCGTTACCGCGCCGTATGAATATATCTCTAAACCGCCAAAAGCATTACCAGAAAATATATTCGTGCCGTTTATGGTCACGGTTTTGGGGGCTGAGTTTCCGCCGAGCGTATTGTTAATATATAGCCCAGAGCCGCCAGAATTATTTGAAAAGATATTGCTAATCGTCACCGCGCCAAACGCGCTTATAAATACATTATTGTTACCGTTGTTATCAAATATATTTGTGCCAGTGAGGGTTACCGAACCCGTATTGTGAGCGACGCCGTTAATCTGAAGCCCATCATTGGCGTTATTGATTGCCGTAATGGAGTTAATTTTTATATTCCCTGACGTTTGAATGTCTAAGCCGCTTCCTGTGGTATTGCTATTAAAGACGTTTGTGCCATTTAACGTAACCCCTGCCTTTATAGAAGAACCAGAGTTGTATAAACGCGCGCCGGAGCCAAGGTTGCCGATGGCGGTAAGGTTGTTTGTGGTAATTGCGCCTTGACTTTGAACCATTAAACCGTAGGTGGAATTATTATTGTTAAAGGAATTTGTCCCATTTATCGTAACGTTTTTGGGGCTTGCCGCGCCCATGTTAGAAATGTTCGCGCCCATACCGCCTGCCGAACCATCCGCTGTGATGTTGCTTAGGGTAATTGCCCCTGCAGAGATAATGTATAAATTATCTAACCCATTTGAGGTAAGCGTATTTGTGCCGCTCATGGTCACATTGCCTGTGCCAGATGAGTTTTGAATAGACACGCCATAGTTATTGTTGCTAAAAGCGGAAACGCTATTTGTCGTAACTGCGCCTTTTGTGATAATCAACAAACCCGTGTCATAGTTATCGTCAAATTTGTTTACGCCCTTAAGTGTGACATTTTGCGGAGCGGTTGAGGCGTTATTGACGATAGAAGCCCCATAGCCATTCCCGCTAGACATCCCCTGCCCATTGTAATTAGCGGTGATGTTGTTCAGTGTAATTGCGCCATAAGAGTTAATATTCAAACCTGATAAATAATTCATATTCATCGTGTTTGTCCCATTGATAGCGATAGCCATTGGCTTGCTGGCGCCGCTTGGGGTGTTATCAATACTCACGCCAAAACCATTGGCAGAGTTGCTCGCGGTAATATTATTTAACGTCACCGCGCCGCTGGAGATAATAATTAGATTATGGCTGTAATTGTTATTCAGCGTATTTGTTCCAAGCAGCGTAACGCCTTTGAACGAAGTTAAAGTTGAGTTCGTAATGGAAACGCCGTAGCCTGCAATCATTGACGTTCCATTGCCGTTGGCGGTTATGTTGCTCAGGGTCACTTGCCCAGCCGATTGAATTACAAGCCCTGAATAGCCATTATCATTAAAATAATTTGTTCCCGTAAAGGTAATGGCGGAATTTAAGCCCGAAGCGCTGTTAATGGAAACGCCCGTTTGGTTGTTCGTATTTGCAGAAACGTTATTTACAGACACGGGTCCATTGGTCGAAATGCTCAGCCCCAATAAATTGTTGTACTTAAATTCGTTTGTGCCAGTGAGGGTGACGCCCGGTTTGCCCACTGTGGCGCCGCTATTGAATAAATACGCCCCAATGCCGTTATTTGAATTAGCGAACAAGTTATTGGCTTTAATTGCGCCGTAAGAGTTAATATTTATTCCATTGTTCACGTTATCGTTAAAAATGTTCGTGCCGGTCAGCGTTACCCCAGCGGTAGAAGAGCCGAGCGCGTTGTTAATATCCGCGCCAGTATTGTTATTGCTAGCGGAAATATTGCTTAAAGTAACGGCGCCGATTGAAGAAACAAATAACCCGGCGTTTGAATTAAGGTTAAACGTGTTTGTGCCTGTAATTGAAATCGTTTTCGCGGTAGATGCGCCGCTGTTGTCTAACATTGCGCCATACGATGAGTTATCGTCTGCAGATAAATTTTTAATCGTAATTGTGCCGTTGCTTATGACTCGTAACCCCGCTAACCCCCCATTATTATAGAACGTTCCGTTTGTAATCGTTACATTGCCCGCGCCGCTTGTATTATCAATCACTGCGCCTGTGCTGGCATTATTATTAGATTCGACATCTTTCAATACAACATTGCCTGTGGTGGTGACGGTAAGCCCAACGCCGCTGGTTGCATTAACAACTACATTATTAATAGTAACTGGCGCGTTCCAATTGATGATAGTCACGCTTTGACTAAAAGTAGAATCGCCCACAATCGCCTTACTCCCAAAAACCCCATCCCACCCGCCTTGTAAGGTGAGGGCAAAATTTTCCATATTGCCTAAATCTACATCCGTTCCATTTAATGTTATCGCGGCGACAGAAGTATCTGCGCCTTGTTCAATCCAAATCACGCCAGCGGCATTTGGCACAACGCCCGCTGTACCATTCATCAGCGCGTTAAACAACGCTTGTAAACTGGGGTAAGCGGTAGTGCATCCGCCAGCTCCATTTTGCGGCGCAACGCCCACAGGGCACCACACAGGGTCAATAATTCCATCATCTAAAATTTCTTGCGCTTCTTGCGTGGCAAGCGGCAAGGGTTCGCCTTCTTCATTTGTCACAATAATTTCTGTGTTTTCGGGTAATTGCTCAATGATGGTCTCTTCTTCGGTTGTTAATTCTTCAAAGGCAGCCGAATCAGTTTCCCCCGTTGTGAGAGGCGGTGACTCTTCCTGCGCTTCATCCTGCGGAGCGGTTTCCTCAACAGGTTGCGCTTCTTCTGGAGGAGGCGCTTCATCTGCATAAGCAGGGTGAACAAAAACTGCGCTCACAACGAGCGCAAAAATTAGAGCATAATAAAAAATTGATTTGTTTTTATTAAAAGTCATAATAACCTCTCAGTTTTTGGGCGTCTTTTTGGATTATACCAAATAACCTAATAAGTTATATGGTACTACAGTACTTGCTAAAATTCCGCCTTGACAAAATAGAATTTTTGTTCTATATTTTAGAACACTTGTTCTTTTCTATCTATATTGGCTAACTCGGCTAAGGAGGTCGAAATGTCAAATTTCCGTCGGAATCCATTAGGGGATGGCATTCGCCGATTGTGGAACAGCATTGTTCACAATCGTGAAATCAATCGTGGCGCCGCGTTTGGCGCAATCATCATTGGCGCGTTGCTCGCGTTTGAAATTTTCAACTTTAGCGCCACCCAACATGCTTTAGAAGATATGCTGGGGCCATTAAGTTTTGGCGGTTTCAAATGGGCAACCATCCTCGCCATTGCCTTCTGCGGCATTGATTTTGCCGGCATTGCTCGCATTTTCACTCCCGAACAAGGGCGCGATGAACCCGCCGAAGTGTATTACCTTTTTGGCGCTTGGTTATTGGCGGCAGGTTTTAACGCCATTTTGATTTGGTGGAGCGTTTCGGTGGCGATTGCCAATAATGGCGGCATTCAAGGCACATCCACCATCAGCGGGCAAGCATTGGCGCAAGGCGTGCCAATTTTTGTCGCCGCTATGGTGTGGCTGATTCGCGTGCTAATTATTGGCACCATTTCGTTAGCGGGCGACCGTCTATTCACTACCGCGTCATCGCATCAATCGTATCAACCTCGCCAAACCTATAATAACGCTTCGCAACCGCGCCCAAGTTATCAAGCCCAAACTTATCCACGCCCAGTGAATCAACCAAGTAATCAGCCTATTCTTCGCCCGGCTTCACAAATCAATCGTCCTGCCACTTCAAACACATTCCGCCCGGCGCCTAAGCCTGTTTCTTCGCAACAATCCTCATTTATCCCACCTGAGCCAACCTACCACCCGCTCTCGTATGACGCACGCAATGCAGACAGCGCAGACCGCCGGTATGACGCTTAATGAATAAGGCTTGCTAAACTTTTTCAATCAGTAAGAACAATTAAATAAAAACCATTTCGAGCCCGGTCCTGAACAGACCAAGAAAAGAGAATCAACTATGCCCCGCGCTCGCTCCACAAACCAATATTCGCCAACAACCGCTACCCAATACAATGAAGGTAGCGGTTGTTTATCTGGCTTTGCCATCATTCCGCTTGCTGTAATTTTTATGAGTCTATTGCTTGCATCTGCCGCATGGAATTTTGTTAACCCACTGCCTGTTTCCATTCAAAATAATTATGTTATTGATATGACAAAAACGCCCGATTCCACTTCGAGGAGCATTTCGCCCATCTTTCGACCAGAAGTGCAGTATTGGGCAGCCTCTATCGCCAAGTGGGCGTCCGCTTCTTCGCTTGACCCCAACTTGATTGCCACTGTGATGCAAATCGAATCTTGCGGCGACCCACGCGCCAAATCATCCGCTGGAGCGTTGGGCTTATTTCAAGTCATGCCGTTTCATTTTCAGGCAAGCGATAACCCCTACAACCCCAATACAAACGCCTTACGCGGGCTTGCTTACCTTGCTCGTTCGTTAAACGCCGCGCATGGAAATGCGCGCCTAGCCTTGGCTGGCTATAACGGCGGAATAAGCGTCATTAACAAAAGCGAATGGGCGTGGTCTGCACAGACTAAGAGATATGTTTATTTCGGCGCGCCAATTTACGAAGACGCAATCAACGGCGTTGAAGCGAGCCCCGCTTTAGATGAATGGTACGCAAGTTATGGCGTGAGTTTATGCAAGCAAGCCGCAAAGCGGTTAGGTCTCCCCTAACTAATAAAAAACTAAAAAACAAGCCAACGAGATAGCGAGATAACTACTTCAACACATTTAACCAAATCACAAATGTAGCGCCTTCGCCCTCTTTTGATTCAACTTTAATTTGCCCGCCATGTTGTTCAATAATCCATTTGGCAATAGATAACCCCAACCCAAACCCGCTCGCTTTTGAACGCGTGCGCGATTTTTCAGCGCGATAAAAGCGGTCGAAAATGTGAGGCAAATCTTCCGCTGGAATGCCAGGTCCCGTATCACGGACAATGAGGCGGGCTTGATGAGCAATTCTCGATAAACTTAAAAACACCTCTCCCCCAGCGGGCGTGTATTGAATCGCATTAGCGACTAAGTTTAATAAAACTTGTTTCAAGCGGTCGCGGTCGCCGCGCACCATCACTTCGTCAATTTCATTGAGATGCACTTTCACTTTACTGCCAGCCAACACGCGCACTTCGGTGAAAACTTCCGTCAGCAATAAATCAAGTTCAACAGGCGCAAAATTCAAAGCCAGTTTTCCAGATTCCGCCTGCGCCAACATCAACAAACCGCCCACAAGGCGAGTCAGCCTGCCCACTTCATCATCCATGCCGTTCAAAATATCTTCGTCCGTTGTTTTGATGCGGCGCATTAAATCAATATTGCCTTTGATGACCGTTAACGGCGTGCGTAATTCATGGCTCACATCGGCTAAAAACCGTTGTTGCGACTTAAACAACGACTCTAACCGTTCAAGCGTTTGATTAAATGAAACGACCAAATAACCCACTTCGTCATCAGCCCTGCCGCGATACGGAATGCGGCGCGATAAATCATCCGCTTTATTGATTTGATCCACCGTATAAGCGATTGTTTCCAACGGCGTTAATGCCCGCTTCAACACCGCCCAAGACCCCACGCCCGCAAGTAGCACAGCAATAATGCCAATGCTAAACATAATTCTAATTAAATCGGTGCGCGTGGCCTCTACCAAGCCCAAACTTGCGCCCACTTGCAAGGCCCCAACCACCCTGCCTTCTAACGCCATTGGAACGGTTAGCACGCGCAGGCTCACGCCTTCAAACATTACATCCTGATACATCGTCTCGCCCTGCGCCAAACCGCTGGGGTCAAGCGGCTGAGTAAACTCAACAAGACTCGGAGAAGAGTCAATCACCCTGCCATCGGCGCCCCAAACTTGAATATACACATTGGCGGTCATACTTAACTGCGGCGGTCTCCTCACCACTAACTCCCCCACAGGGTTCACCGTTGTATTACGAATCAATTCGCGCGCCACGCTGGCAAGCGAATTATCCACCTGTGTAATCAATATAAAATTAACAATAAAATAAACCGCCGTGCCAAAGATGAGCAAAATACCGCCCATAAATATTGAGTAAAGCAAAGTTAGGCGTAGGCGAAGAGGCATTCAATTGATGATTGATGATTGATGATTGATGATTGATGATTTACGATTTTCTGACTTACGGGTTCTCTCTCAACACATACCCAACGCCGCGCACGGTGTGAATCAAACGCGGTTCATTTTGCGCTTCTAACTTTTGGCGTAAATAACGAATATACACTTCCAACACATTACTCTCGCCGCCAAAATCATAGCCCCACACACGGTCAAATATCACTTCACGAGTCAACACTTGCTTTGGATGACGTAAAAACAACTCAAGCAATTCATACTCTTTCGCCGTCAGCGCCACGGTGCGCTCGCCGCGAGTGGCTTGGCGCGACCCAGTATCCAAAGATAAATCCGCAAACTTTAACACAGGAATTCGTTCGGGTTGCGTGCGGCGCAACAAGGCGCGCACGCGCGCTAGCAACTCATCTAAATTAAACGGCTTAATCATATAATCGTCCGCGCCTGCATCCAACCCTTGAATGCGGTCTTGCACCGTATCTTTCGCCGTCAACATCAAAATCGGAATCGAACCGCCCTGTCGCAAACGATGGCACACTTCTAACCCATCCATGCCGGGCAACATCCAATCTAAAATCACAAGGTCAGGGGTATGGTCACGCGCGGCAATCAAACCCATGCGCCCATCCACCGCGGTATCCACTGTGTACCCTTCATAAGCCAAACCGCGTTGTAACAACTTCAAAATTGCTTGGTCGTCTTCGATAATTAGGATTCGCTCGTTCATGGCTATACTCCTTGATTAAAAATATACCATAACTTTATTATTCGCCATTCCGCAAGTTAAACAAAACCGATTAACGTTTACGCAACAACTGACGCGAAGTTTCTATCGCTTCCCGAAAATCATTGGGATAGTCCGCCTCAAATGATACTTTATTACCCGTCGTTGGATGAGTAAATATTAATGAACGCGCATGTAACGCAGTACGTTGAATAATACGCGACTCAGGCGCGCTATACAAAACGTCTCCCACCAACGGATGACCCAGCGCGTACGCATGGACTCGAATCTGATGCGTTCTCCCCGTAATCGGCGTCGCCTCAACCAACGTGGAGGTTGGATACCGCTCCTTCACTTTAAACTTCGTTTCGGCGCTCACGCCGTTTCGCTCATCCACAACCGTTCGGCGTTTACGCCCCACATTCGCTCTTAAAGGAAACTTTGTAATCTTCTCATCCCACGTTGGGTTGCCGTTTATAAGCGCATGATATTTCTTCTCCACGCGGCGCTTCTCAAATTGAATATTCAACGAACGGTGCGCTTCCGCATTCAAGGCAAACAAAATAATTCCGCTTGTCAGTTTATCAATACGATGCACCGTCCAAATTTTATTAAACGTTTTCTCTAACTCTTTGACTAAATAATTCGCATCCTTATCCCACCCTTCTGGCAACACAGAAATTCCAGCAGGTTTATTGATTAACAAAATATCGGCATCGCTAAAAATCACTTGCGCCATATTCAACGTTTACTTCTTTCTAAACGCCTTCTTGATTATTTTTTTCAATTTCATATACGCTCTATCTATCAGCGGTTCGCGCACAGACCGAAAAATCGCAAACTTCTTAACATACTTCGGAACAGTCCACACCGTTTCTAACCCTTCGGGGAAAAACGCCACATCGCCAGCCTTCAAAGTATAAGTTGCGCCACTTTCCTCAATCATCGCTTCGCCCTCTAAAATATGCACAATTTCATCACACCCATAGATGAAAGTGAACTTTCCCGCTTGGCAATCCCACAACCCGCAAGATAAATTATTATCTTCGGCTCTTGCCAGAGGAATGCTCCTAGCCATTGGAGCGCCTTCCTTAATCCAAGCGGTCGGCAAAGGCGTAGGTTCAAAATCTACACGAGCGGTCGAGCCTGTTTGAATCACAGGCTTGCCAAATTTTTTAACTGGAATATTTGCGTCAATCATGCTAAGCGCAGAGTTATCGGTCATAAAACCTCTTTACAATGTGTTATTGCCTCGCCGCCAAGAACGCGACTCGCAACGAGACGAAATCATAATGAATTATAAAGGCTTTCTTGACACGAACATCCTCAACCGTTTATCATGCTTATATGACTGAAACTTATCACCCCAATATGATTGATTCGCTTAACCATCCGCTCGCCCAACCGATTCGTAAGTTATTGACTCGCTCTGGCAGGCAAGAACTCAACAAGATTCTAATTGACGATGAAGAAAATATTCTCGAAGCGTATCAGGCTGGCGTTAAGATTGAATCGGTCTATTTCGCGGGCGAAAATCGGTTATCGGAAAATTTCAAAAAGCGAATTCCACCTTCAATCCCTATTTATGAAGTGGCGACGCGCACCTCAAAAAAACTTTTTGAAAACGACAAACTCTCGCGCGTGTTTGCCATTGCCCAAACGCCAAAGCCCATTGCGTTAGACGCGTTAAAATCCATTTCAAAAGATATTGTCGTTTTAGAAGATTTGAGCATTTCAGGCAATATTGGCAACATCACTAGAACTTCGCTGGCGTTAGGCATAGGCGGTATTGTATTGTTGAATATGGAATTTGTGGATTTATACGACCGCCGCTTGATTCGCGCCAGCAGAGGATATTTGTTTTCTCTGCCCATGATTACCGCCTCAACAAAAGATTTTCTTGATTACTGCAAAAAGAATAATGAAACTTTGTTAGCGATGGATATGAACGCAGAAAAAACTGTGAGTGAAATTTCATCAATACCGCACCGGTTGTTGATTGCGTTCGGCAGCGAAAAAGACGGTTGCTCGCCCGAATTAGAACAAGCCGCACATTTGAAAGTTCGTATTCCAATTAGCGACAAAGTTGAATCGTTGAATGTTTCTGCTTCGGCGGGGATTACATTATTTAATCGCGTCGGGTTTAATCAAACAGCGGCGGACTAACCGACTTCAGTCGGCTTTTCAAGCATAGCGCATGAGATTATTGGGGAACTTTTTATCTACAAACTTCGTTTATAAAGAAAAAAACAAACGGAGATACGTTATGAAAAAAATATATTTTCTTTTAATCGCTTTAGTCGTTTTGCTTTCTGCCTGCGCGGGAAATTCCGCTTCGCTTGAAGGCGAATGGAAATTAGTTTCCTATGGAAGCGCTTCTAACCCCACACCCGCTTTGCCCAATGTGGAAACGTCTATTAATTTTGGCGCAGACGGGCAATTTGGCGGAAATGTTGGGTGCAATTCATTCGGCGCAGGGTATCAAGTGAATGGCAATCAAGTAACTTTTGAAGCCGCTGTTTCGACCATGATGTTCTGCGAAGAAACTATGAATCAAGAAACCGCCGTATTAGGCATCGTATCGGAACAAACGCTGAATTTTGAATTAAGCGGAAATCAATTAACGCTTACGTCACAAGACGGTTCGTCTGTGATGGTCTTAGAAAGAAAATAACCCCTCGCGGGTATTGTTCAAGCCGCCGGCTTCGGCGGCTTTTTAATTACCTTTTGCCCTTCTTGCAAATTCATGTCTAAAACGCAGAAATGCGATACCAAATTTCAACATTGACCTGAATCGTTTTGGAATGTTGAATATTCATTCCCAAACTTGGCGCGTCTGCCGAAGCCGCACGAGATTTCATCATCATTTGAGGTTGAAACACAGGCGTTTCTTCGTCATAAATGTTTTCAATAAAATCATACACGCCCAATAACTTGACGTTCAACGAACCAGCCGCCTGCTCCGCTTTTGTTTTTGCTTTTTCAATGGCGACCTTCAACATTTTATTTCGCGCATCATCTTCGTTATATTTCCATTCAATTCTTTCAAGCGCCGCATTTTTTTGAGAGGCAATCGCATCTAACATGCCAGCCAATTGGTTCAAATCTTCACAACGAATTTTCAAACGATAGACAGCGCTCGATGATTTCAATAACACGCCGCTTTCTGTTTCGAGATGAACGCCTTGTAACTTAATCGCCTCTTCTTTGACCTTGAAACTGGTCAATGCTTCCACAAGTTGATTCACCTCTTTGGCTTTTTTCATCGCTTCGCTTCCGCTAATAAGCGATGAGCCTTTTACCGTCACATGTAAATCGGCATGCGTGGCGAAAATTTCTTCTTTATGAGATGCGGAAATTTTGATTGTATCGGGTTTATGTTCCATAGTTTCTTTTGGAAATGACGGCAAACCGCAGACCATTGACCGCCGTCTATCGTCTGTGGTCAAATTATGTCACTAACAGCTTCTGTTTCGGGTATTTTTCATACAATTTTTCTTCCATCACTTGACGAATTCTATCAAACCCTTCCCAAACCTGTGCGAAAGAAATATACAAGGGCGCAAACCCTAAGCGAATGTTATCCGGCGCGCGGAAATCGGGAATGACGTTCATTTCTTCAATCAGAGCGCGGTTGATTCGATACCCATCGGCATGGCGGATAGAGATGTGTGAGCCTCGTTTGTTTGAATCAGTTGGCGAGCCTAACCCAAAGCCATATTTTGCTAAAACGTTTTCGGTTAAGTAAACTGCATAATCGGTCATTAAAATTGATTTTTGGCGAATCGCCTCCATGCCTGCTTGTAAAGTTGGTTCGAGCGCGGCTTCCATAGTGAGCAATGAAATCATCGGTTGTGTGCCGACTAAAAACCTTTGTACGCCGTCAGCGGGTTCATAATCGAGTCCAAAGTCAAATGGCTTCTTTTGCCCCCACCAACCCCAAATTGGCGATGAAAGTTTGTTTTGTATGTTTTTATTGACATATAAAAACGCCGGCGCGCCAGGTCCGCCGTTGAGGTATTTATAAGTACAACCGATTGCAAAATCAGCGTTACATTTGTCTAATTCAATGGGAACAGAGCCAACTGAATGGCTTAAATCCCAAAGAACCAATGCGCCCTTCTGATGCGCTAACTCGGTGATGCGCCGCATATCATACATATATCCGCTTTTGAAAACGACATGCGAAAGGGTAACAAGCGCGGTGTTTTCGTCTATGGCGGCTTCGAGCGCGGCGAGGTCGGGGGTGATGTCGTTGTCGCTGGCGCCGATGCGAACAATCTCATGTAAATTGCCAAGATTTTGTTGAATCCCTTGCAAAATATATAAATCAGATGGGAAGTTAAAAGTATCGGTGACGATTCTTTTTCTGTTTGGTTGTAATGTTAATGCAGAAGCGGCAAGTTTGAACAAGTTAAGTGAAACCGTGTCATTGACTAAAACTTGACCTACCCCCGCCCCAATGAGTTTGCCAATTTTGTCACCGACTCTTTGCGGCGCTTCCCACCAACCTTTATTCCACCCGCGAATTAAATCTTTGCCCCATTGCTCATCTACAACTTCGCGGGCTTTGGCTTGCGCCGATTTGGGAAGTATGCCCAGCGAATTGCCGTCAAGGTAGATAAGGCTGGGGTCATGAATCAGGAATAAATCACGAAAAGAGGCGAGTGTGTCGTCAGCGTCAAGCCGCAATGCAAAATCTTGTAAAGTCGAAAAATCCATTTGCTCTCCAAAACAAAAGTGACATAGATAAACTATGTCACTTAATTTTATTCTTCTTTTCGCAAAGCGGGGAACAATAACACTTCTCGAATTGAATGTTTATTGGTGAGTATCATCGTCAATCTATCTACCCCCATGCCAAAGCCGCCGTTGGGGGGCATGCCGTAGCGCATGGCGCGCAGATAATCTTCATCAAGCGGGTGTTTTTCTTCGTCGTCGGCTTCGTAATCGCGCCCCATTTCAAGGAAGCGCTGTTCTTGGTCGAGCGGGTCATTTAACTCGGTGAAGGCGTTGCACAACTCAAACCCTGCCACATAGCCTTCAAATCTTTCAACGGTTAATGGGTCGCCTGGGATTGATTTTGCCAACGGAGAAATATCGCGCGGGTAGTTATATAAAAACGTCGGTTGGATTAATGTCGGCTCTAAAAATTCGCTGACGAGGAAATCAATTAGTTTTCCGCGTGTGGCTTTCGCATCAGGACTCGCCTTTGGCTGTTTCTGTTTAATGGCTTTGAGCAAATCCTCAGCCGTTTTGTGCTCGGCAATGTCAATGCCGCTGGTTTGTAAAATGCCTTCGCGCATTTCGATTCGCTTCCACGGCGGTTTGAATTCCAACTCATACTCGCCGTATTTCACTTTGGTTGAGCCTGTGGTTTGTTCAGCCACATAAGCCACCATTTGCTCGGTGAGTTCCATCACTTGCCAATAATCGGCATAAGCCCAATAAAATTCAAGTTGCGTAAATTCGGGGTTATGCTTGAACGAAACGCCCTCATTGCGAAAGTCTCGCCCGATTTCATATACTTTTTCTAAATTGCCGACTAATAATCGTTTGAGATATAACTCAAACGAGATTCTTAAGTACATATCTTGCTCAAGTTCGTTGTGATGCGTGACGAATGGACGCGCCGCCGCCCCGCCGTATAACGGTTGCAAAATCGGCGTTTCCACTTCGAGAAACCCTTTGTTATCCAAAAAATCTCTCAAGGCTTTAACAACTTTGGCGCGTTTACGAAACGTCTCACGGACGTCTGGGTTCACCGCTAAATCTGCATAACGTTGCCGAGCGCGGAGTTCTGGGTCTTCTAATGTGGCATGGCGAACGACTGTGCCATCGTCAAGGGTCACGTCTTTGTCGGCGGGCAGAGGGGTGACCGCTTTGGCAAGCAGTTTGAAGTCGTGGACATGCAGCGTTACCTCGCCGCTTTTGGTGCGGAACATCACGCCGCTGGCTTCAATGAAATCTCCTAAATCAAATAATTTATTGAAGAATGTGAGTTTGTCGTTTAGTTCATTCACGCGCAAAAATAATTGCACTTTGCCTTCGCCGTCTTCAATGTGGGCAAAGGTTAATTTTCCGCCGGGGCGCATAGAGCGAATGCGCCCTGCAAGCGTGGCTTTCACTTCAACATTATTCTTTTCGTTCGCCTCAAACTCGGCAATGGCTTGTCGGCTGGTGTGAGTGCGCTTGGCGCGAGTGGGGTAAGGGTCTACCCCTTCAGCGCGCAATTCTTCCAATTTTTGTAAACGGATTTTTTCAAGTGAGGTGTATTCTGCCATGAGCAACCTTTTCTCTTTCTCCTTCCCATTATAAAAGAAGAAGGGGAATTCCTAAAATAAAACCGCGCCTAATATTGAACTAGGCGCGGTTAAAAAAGTCGCGTCCTATTTAACCGACTTTCAAAATCTTCACATTGTATGTGCCGCCGGGCGTTTCCACTCTAACCACATCGCCAACTTTATGACCCAAAATGGCTTTGCCAATCGGCGACTCGTTAGAAATTTTGCCTTCGCGCGGGTTGGCTTCTGCCGCGCCGACGATGGTAAACGTTTCGGCTTCAAAATTGCCTTCTTTTATGGTTACCTTCGAGCCTACTTGAATGACATCGCCTTTTTTGTGTTTACCGTTTTCTTCGATAATTTGGGCGGTGGCAAGCAAAATTTCAAGTTCCTGAATACGCCCCTCCACAAAAGCCTGCTCATTCTTTGCGGCTTCGTACTCGGCGTTTTCAATAAGTTCGCCGCCTTCCATTGCCTCATGCAAGCGTTCAGCCACCTCTTGACGTTTCTTTGTACGCAGGTAATCTAACTCATCCTGCAGCTTCTTAAAGCCCTCTTTGGTAAGGAAATTCGTAGTCATAGTATTGTCCTGCACGAATGAATTTTGCATCTCTTTTTAGAGATGCAAGGTTAAAAAATTTCGGGTTGCTCCCGAAAAACGCGCATACTATATCACGACTCAAATTCTCATACAAGCCCCAAAACCATGACAAAAGTATGGTTTTGCACAAACAAAATTGATGGTTTTACTTTGACCAAAATCGCAGTCCGTTGTTTTCTAAACAATACTCTCGAATCTGATTCCGCATAGATTCATGGCTTTCAAACAACGCCAAAACTTGAGAATCGTACGCCGCCACCGCTTCGCGCCAAACGTGGATACCTGTTTCGCTAACCGCCTCAACAGTTTCTTTCATCCCAGCAGTGTGCGAATTTAATTGTTCAGGATGTTTGAAGAGATATGGAATATCTGCCACATATAAAAGCGGCTTATTCAATAATTCCGCCGCACGGCGCACGAGGATATGGTCAACGTGGTTGCCAATGCCAAATTGGCAGACCAGTTTGGCGTCGGGCGTGAGGCGTTTGGAAATTTCGTTAGCAATTTCAGTTGGGAAGTCGCTTTCATCTGCCAGCGGCTCGCGGAAAATGTCCACATATAGCCATTCGCCTTTTTTGTTTTGACGGTAAATGCAATCGAAAAAATCAAAGTGTTGAACGGCGGCGCCTAAAATTTTCGCCGAGCGAATATCCTCTTGCCTGCGTTGGCGAATTACTTCTTCCGCCGAGTTCATGCCCCATTGTTTATGAAGGTATTGAGCAAACGGCGAAAGAGAATCGTTGGGCGGGTAGCCGCACATGATGGTCCAAATTTCAACGGGGATGTTTTTTTGCGTTTGTTCATAAATCCAACCGCCAGCCGAAAGCGCGGCGTCGTCAAGATGAGGAGAAAGGTAGATATAGCGCATTCGGCAGTTTTACCATAAAATAGGCATAACATCCTTTGGCGGTGGAAACGTCCCGAAGGTTTTGAACCTTAAGGGCGGGGTATGTGCAGTTTTTCTATGCGGCGCTTATGCTTTTGATAAGCGAAACAGAAAAGAGGCGCGATGAAAGAAAGGCGAAAATCAGAAAGAAAACCGTTGGCGGCATATACAAAAGTGTATGACTTATACGGCGGCGAAGCGCTTGGCTACCTTGGCGATTTGACCGCGCTGGGCGCAATGGTGATTAGCGAAAAGCCCATGCAAAAAGACATGGAGTTAACGCTGGCGATTGAATTGCCCGAATTACCCAACACCAAAGCCACACGCATGACCCTGCCCGCCAGAGTGGTATGGAGCGAGCCAGATATTAGCCCAGAATTTTTTAATGTGGGGTTTGAGTTTAAAGAAGTGAAGCCAGAACAGCAAACAATTATTGAAGCGATTATTGAGCATTATGAGTTTCGGCGCGATGCGCCGCCGACTTTCCCATTGCGGTAAACAACCTAGCCGTCTTATGCAAATCTTCTCTCGCTCGTAGAGAGGCGATAATCTTCTGAATTTCTTACGCTTTGCTTCGCGCTATAGCGGGATGATTTAACACGAGTTACTTTCCAAGCAAGGCGCTTCCTATTTCCCGTTCGATTGCTTAATCATAATTTATGTTAAACTTTCTTTTATGCCAAAAGCAAAAACTGTGTTCTTTGTCGCCCCAAAGAAAATCGAAATCCGCGAAACGCCTCTCTCCGCTTTGAAAGATGATGAGGTTCTCGTTGAAACTATCTGCTCGGCAATTTCCGCTGGGACAGAAATGCTGGTGTATCGGAATCAATTCCCCCGTTTGAAAGACGCGCATGATACGGTCAGTAGTGATTTGAAATATCCGCTGGCGTATGGGTATGCGTGTGTGGGGAAAGTTATGGAAATAGGAAAGAAGGTGAATAGGGAATGGGAAAATCGTTTGGTATTTTCGTTTCAACCGCATACATCACGCTTTATAACGAAGACCGAATGCCTATTCCCAATTCCCGCTTCGCTCTCGCCTGAAACTGCTTGCTTTTTCCCGAACATGGAAACCGCCGTGAACTTGGTTCAAGACGGCGCGCCGATTTTGGGCGAAAGAGTTTTGGTTTTGGGTCAAGGTGTGGTTGGTTTATTAACCGCCTCTTTGTTAAGTGAATTTCCGCTAGAGAGTTTGGTGGTTGTGGATAATTTTGAGTTGAGAAGAGGCGTTTTAGTAGAAAGTGGAAAATGGGAAATAGGAAGTCTTAGGTCTAAAGTCAAAAGTCTTTCAGTTGATGATTTACATAAAGAATCGTTTGCCTACACGCAAAATAAATTTGACTTGGTGTATGAATTAACTGGCTCACCCACTGCTTTGAATGATGCCATTGAGTTAACCGCTTTTAGCGGAAAAATTGTCATCGGCTCATGGTATGGCAAAAAAAAATCTGAAGTTAACTTAGGCGGTTCATTTCATCGTTCACGAATTAAATTAATTTCATCACAAGTTAGCGCAATTTCGCCAGAGTTATCAGGTCGTTGGGATAAATCTCGCCGCTTTGATGTGACTTGGCAAGCGTTGGAGCGAGTTAAACCTGAACAGTGGATTACCCATCGCTTTTCATTAGATGATGCGAGCAAAGCATATCAACTGTTAGATGAAAATCCACAAGAGACGATACAAATCATATTTACTTATTAAGGATGTTACGAAAATGCACGCAACATTTTGGCAAAGAGTGAAAGCATTTTTATGGGATTATTTATTAATTGCATGTTACTTAATTTTAGCGACTATTATTTTTGTATTTTTACCGATTTCACAGTTTTTTGAAAATAGAATTCAAGCGCAATTAATCGGGTTCGTACTTGTGACTTTACCAGTTACTTTATATTATGCGTTTTCGGAGTCGTCGCCAAAACAAGGCACATTTGGAAAACAAAAACAAACAATAAAAGTTGCGGATGCAAACGGAAGTCAAATTTCGTTTTTTCGCGCTTTGATGCGAAATCTATTAAAGTTTCTTCCTTGGGAAATTTCACATACTGCAATTTGGCAAATCAATTTTTATCCAGATACAAATCCAATCATAATCAATCTCGGGTTTGGGCTTGTATATTTATTAATTGGGTTAAACATCGCCAGTATGTTGACGACCAAGACTCATCAGACAATTTATGATTTAATAACAAAAACTTTTGTTATAAGAAATTAATAATTTTATGAAATTTAATTACACAACGCTTGAAACTTGTCATACTGCAACAGGTATTGTTTTAGTGATTGATGTGTTACGCGCCTTCTCCACTGCCGCGTATGCGTTTTCACGCGGGGCAAAAGAAATTTATTTAGTCAGTGAAACGCAAGAGGCGTTAGACTTAAAATCAAAAACAAAAAATGCCAAAGCGATGGGAGAAGTCGGTGGGCTACCGCCTAAAGGGTTTGACTTTGGGAATTCTCCCACGCGTATTCTCGAACATGATTTGACAGGCGTTACCCTAATCCAAAGAACAGGCGCAGGGACTCAAGGGGCTGTGCGTTGCAAAATTGCAGATGTAATGTTAGCCACAAGTTTTGTGGTTGCACAAGCAACAATAAATTATGTTTTGAAATCAAACCCAAACGAAATTACGTTTGTTATTACAGGCGGCATGAATAATGATGAAGATGTAGCCTGTGCCGAATTTTTAGAGAAACAATTTACAAATCAAGAAGTTGAGGCGCAGAGTTTTATCAAGCGTGTGTATGATTCGCGTGACGCGCTTGAACAAATGCCAGACCATCCGCAATTTCCAAAAACGGATTTAGATTATTGCTCGCGCATTAATTATTTTGATTTTGCGATGCCGATTACAAGAAAAAATGATTTGCTTGTGATGCAGGCAATAAAAATTTAGGAGACTTTGATGTACACATTAGGCGTTCGTCGGGATTTTATTGCGCGTCATTTCTTAATTGGAGGGGATTGGGGACCTGAGAATTTTCCTAACTCTCATCATTACGCGCTTGAATTACAACTCACTGGAAATGAACTTGACCAGCATGGTTATCTTGTAGACATTGTAGATGTCGAAAAATATTTGGATGAAATCGTTGGTTATTACAAAGAGCAGATGTTAAATGAAAAACCTGAGTTTGCGGGATTAAATCCATCCATTGAGCATTTTGCGCGGATTTTGTGCGTTGCACTAAATGAAAGAATCAAAGCAAAAAATATTTTGCAAGTGAAAGTCACGCTGTGGGAAAACGATTCGGCATGGGCAGCATATCAAGTTGACAGGTTGAAAGGTTAGCAGGTTTGAAAATCGGATTTGTCATTTACGGCTCGCTTGATACATTAAGTGGCGGATATTTATATGATAGAAAATTGATTGAATATTTAAGAAGCGCGGGAGATACGGTTGAAATCATCTCTTTGCCGTGGAGAAATTATTTTTCTCATTTAACAGATAACTTCACTTTCAAATTACCAAAAGGTTTTGATATTTTGATTCAAGATGAATTGAATCATCCATCTTTAATTGGCGCAAATCGTGGGAAACATCCGTACCCAATTATCAGTTTGGTTCATCATTTAAGATGTTCTGAGTTAAGACCGAAATGGCAAAATGATTTTTATCGAGTTGTTGAGAAAAAATATTTACAAGGTGTGGATGGGTTTATTTTTAACTCGCAAACAACAAAGAAAGTAGTGAATAGTTTAATAGGGAATAGAAAACCTAATGTAATTGCTTACCCACCCACTGATAGATTTGGCAATGCAATATCAGAAAAAGAAATTATGGAGAGAAATAAATCGAAAGAATTAAGAATTTTATTTTTGGGGAATGTGATGGAGAGGAAGGGATTGCATGTTTTGCTTTCAGCAGTCAGCGGTCAGCGGTCAGCGGTTAGAGTAGATATTGTGGGTTCATTAAATGTTGAACCAAATTATGCAAAACGGATTCAGGCATACATTACTGAAAACAATCTTTCCTCTTTCGTCTTTCTTCATAATTCCTTAAATAATGAGCCATTAAAAGAAAAACTCAAAAACGCTCACATTCTCATCGTCCCATCCAGTTATGAAGGTTTTGGCATTGTATATCTCGAAGGCATGTGCTTTGGTCTCCCCGCTATTGGCACAACGGCTGGCGCAGCGAGTGAAGTCATTGAGCATGGAAAAACTGGATATTTAATCGAGCCGAATGATGCGGCGTCGCTTGCAAAAATTATTTCAAACCTTGCAGAAGATAGAAACTTATTAAATCAACTTTCACGCAACGCAAGGGGAAGATACATGCGTCAGCCAGTATGGGAAGAAACTGCAGAGCAAATCCGACAGTTTCTTTTGAAGATGATATAAAAAAAGCCTGCGCTTTCGCACAGGCTCTTTTTTGTCTTAGCTCAATACAGTTACGTTACTGGCTTGAGCGCCCTTCGGACCTTGTTCCACCGTGAACTCCACCTTTTGTCCTTCTTGTAGGTTCTTGTAGCCCTCGCCCTGAATAGCGGAGAAATGGACGAAAACGTCTTTGCCGCCTTCGCGTTCGATAAAGCCAAAGCCTTTGTCGCCGTTGAACCACTTCACTGTACCAATTATTCTGTTAGACATGTTTTGCCTCCTATGGCAATAAAAAATGTATAGGTCAATCTGTTCGTTCCATCGGAGGTCAAAACAAAACTGCCCACAGTAAAAACTGTGAGCAGTCGCTGTTCTTCAAGCCAACGTAACTTACCGTTTTCCTATCTGCCTCAACAATAACACACTATGGGGCAAGAGTCAATCAAAATATGATAATTCGTTTCCCCAAGCATACACAGTGAAAATGCTATAATCTCATTATGAATTTTTTAATTACAGGAGCGGCGGGTTTTCTCGGCTCGGCGCTTGCCAATCATTTAGCGCAACAAGGTCATCAGGTGCGCGGCTTAGACGATTTATCCACTGGCGACCCGCAGACTTTATTGCCCGATGTGCATTTTACGCGCGGCGATGTGAGCGACCGCCCCAAATTGTGGACGTTGCTTCAAGATGTTGATGTTGTTTATCATCTTGCGGCGCGCGTTTCCGTGCCCGAATCTATTTTATACCCGCGAGATTACAACGCCGTCAACGTTGGCGGAACGGTGGCATTGATGGAAGCCATGCGCGATGTCGGCGTGCGCCGCGTCGTTCTGTCTTCATCAGGAGCAGTGTATGGCGACTTAAGGGATTCATCTTTAGCGGAGTCTTTAACCCCAAACCCACGCTCGCCTTATGCGGTTTCTAAACTTGCGGCGGAGTATTACGTCCGTACGATTGGCAATTTATGGAATATTGAAACGGTTAGTTTAAGAATCTTCAACGCTTATGGACCTGGTCAGCATTTGCCGCCCTCACACCCCCCGGTTGTGCCTCATTATCTTCGTCAGGCATTAAGAGGCGGCACGTTAGTAGCGCATGGAGACGGAAGCCAAACGCGCGATTATATTTATGTGGACGATGTGGTCAGCGCGATGGTCGCCGCCGCAACCGCCCCAAGCGTAAACGGCTTGGTGATTAACGTCGGCTCCGGGGTGGAGACTTCTATCAAAGAATTAATTCGCCTTGTGTTAGAAGTCACCAACAGCAAAGCCAATGTGGTGTATAACGCGCGCGCTTCGGGGGGCGTTTCGCACATGAAAGCGGATTTGAACTTAGCAAAAGAAAAATTGCGTTTTACGCCTTCAATCAAGTTAGAAGAAGGGTTGAGATTAACGCTTAAGCGCGACGCAAGATTCAAATGAACCTCAGCCTGCCGTCTGCGGTCATTTCGATATGAAAAAAACTCTTCCAAGAAAATTCTACAACCGCCCCACACTCGCCGTTGCGCGCGACTTATTAGGCGCGAGATTAGTTTATATTTCCAATGGAAAAAAATTAGTTGGATTCATCGTTGAAACCGAAGCGTATATTGGAGAAGACGATTTAGCCTGCCATGCAAAGGCGGGAAGAACCAAACGCACCGACCCAATGTACGGCGAAGCGGGTCATGCGTATATTTATTTCACATATGGGAATCATTGGATGTTGAACGCCGTCACCGAAGAAGAAGGTTTCCCTGCGGCGGTGTTGATTCGGGCAATTCAGCCGATTGAAGGGGTTGAGTTAATGATGAAGCGCCGTAAAGGGCGCGATACCTTTGGACCAGGTAAACTGACTCAGGCGATGGGAATCACCAAAAGGCAAAACTATGCCGACTTGACAGAGCCAACTTCCCCGTTGAGAATCGAAGCGGGCGTTAAAATTCCAGATAAAATCGTGACGATTACCCCCCGTGTGGGGTTAAATCAAACGCCAGAGCCTTGGTTTTCAAAACCTTGGAGATTTTTGGTAAACGATTGGACTATATCAAAAGAGGAAATGGCTTTATCAGACTAAAATCCTCACAATGACATTAAGGAGACGCTATGGGTTTACTGGATGGAAAAAACGCGCTGGTGTTCGGTTTGGCAAATGAACGTTCGATTGCTTGGGGCATTACGCAGGCGTTTAAACGCGAGGGCGCTAATTTAGGAATTAGTTATGCGGGCGAAATGCTGGAAAAACGCGTGAAGCCGCTTGCCGAACAAGTCGGTTGCACATGGGTAGAACAATGCGATGTGACCAAAGACGAAGATATTAAAGCGGTGGCGGAAAAAGCCGCGCAACATTTTGGGAAAATTGACGTGTTGGTGCATTCGATTGCTTTTGCCGGTAAAGATGAATTGAGCAAACCGTTTCATGAAACCAGCCGCGAAGGGTTTAGGATTGCGATGGATATTTCTGTGTATTCATTTGTGGCGCTGACGCACGCTTTTCTGCCAATTCTTAACCCGGGCGCTTCAATTATGTGTTTGACGTATGGTTCGGGCGCGGTAAAAGTTGCCCCGCATTACAATGTGATGGGCGTCGCCAAAGCCGCATTAGAATCTGCAACGCGCTATTTGGCGTATGATTTAGGTCCGCAAAAGATTCGGGTGAACGCGATTTCAGCGGGACCGATTCGCACCTTAGCGGCGGCAGGCGTGGGCGGGTTTAGAGATATGTATAAGCATTTTGCCGATTTATCTCCCCTGCGTGAAAATGTGACGATTGAAGACGTGGGCAATACGGCAGTGTTTTTAGCGTCCGATTTATCAAAGCGCGTAACGGGTGAAGTCCAATATATTGATTCTGGCTTCAATATTATGGGCGTGCAAATTAGCGCAAAAGAAGAAAAAGGCGAGTAAATTATGAATGGTCAAGTAGGGTTAAATGAAACGAAACCCGCATTAAGACCATAAGTTTTCAAATCAATTTAAATGGCAACCATGACCGCTGGTTTCAATACGCCCTTCGCTACAAACGCTTGGGGCTACTCAACCAGCGGTTTTGTTTTAAGGGTAAAATTAACTTAATATGTTTAAACGTAACGCAACTCCTACTGAAACTTCTCAACCTGTGCAAGCGGTGGAGAGAATTACATCGGTGCTTGGTTCTGGGGTGATTTGGCACGGCAGCATCAACGGCTCTGGCGGCGTGCGTATTGAAGGCGCGTTTGAAGGCGAAATTGCGCTACGCGGTATGTTGGTCGTTGGCGAAACAGGGCGCGTTACCTGCCAAAATGTGCGCGCGAATACGGTCATTGTGGCGGGCGCCGTGCGCGGCAACATCACCACGCAAAAACTTGAAATTCGTTCTTCTGGCAGAGTTTGGGGAGACGTGGTCACGACGGCTTTTGTCACGGAAGAAGGGGCATTTCTGCGCGGGCAAATTCGCATGGAAGAATCGGTTGAATTAAACCTCGAACCCGCTCCCGAAACGACGCCCTCCGAAGCGGCTGTGGAAGAATCCATTGCCCAAACGCAGATGCAAATTCCTGAATCCCCTATCATTGACGCAACGCAAAGACTGACGCGCAAGAAGAAAACAGAATCGTAATTTGACCTTCCCTCCCCCTCTCCAAAAGGAGAGGGGAATTATTATATGAAATATACAGACCTCAAGATACAAACGCAACGCGAATTCCCAAACAATATGCGCAGCCGGGGCTTTGGCTGGCTGGCGCGCGCGGGGTATGTCACTCGTGAAAATGAATTAACAGATTTAGGAAAACGTTTCATTTCACATTTACAAAAACTATCAAAAGATTCATCTTTTGCTTTCCCTCTTTCTTTTTATACAAACGAATCTAAATCCGCTTTCTACTTTGCGCTTTCCGCTGGCGATATACAACTCATCCACTGCGAATCTTGCAAATATACAGAAAGACTGGAATTAGCAAAATTTGAAAAACCTGTAAGGGCGGCTCGCGAGTCGCTCTTACCAATTGAAAAAATAGAAACGCCTGATTGCAATACGATTGAGTCGCTTGCCCATTTTCTCAACCTTCCCAAAGAAAAAACCGCCAAAGCATTAATGTTCACTCGCGTATCGGACCAGCGATTTATATTCGTCGTCGTGCGCGGAGATATGACCCTAAGCGAGGCGAAATTAAAAAACTCCATAGGCGAAATAAAACTCGCCACAGCGGAAGCAATTTCCAAAGCAAGGGCTGAGGCGGGGTACGCCTCGCCGATTGGCTTGAAAGACGCATTAATCGTCGTAGATGATGTAATTCCGCAATCGCAAAATCTCGCCGCAGGCGCAAACGAGGCTGGTTATCATTTCATCAACACAAATTACGGCAGAGATTATCAAGCCGACCTTGTTGCCGATTTGGCGCTTGCAAAAGCAGGCGACGCTTGCGCAAACTGCGGAAATCAACTCTCAGTTCAAAAAGCGCTGGCATTGAAAACAAACGGCAAATTTCATTTTGAAAATATTTTATTGGCGCTTGCAGAAAGTTATCACGACGACAAAGGGCTGACGTTTCCAAAATCTTTTTCTCCTTTTGACGTTTATTTAATGCACGTTCCAAGCAAAACGATAAACGTCAAAGAAAAAGCGCAAGAAATTTACGCCCAATTACAAAGCGCCGGCGTTTCAGTTTTATTTGACAATCGCGATGAACGAGCGGGAGTCAAATTCAATGATGCAGATTTAATCGGTTGCCCTTTAAGAATCACAATCGGCGAAAAAGCGTTACAAAACGGAATGGTAGAATTAAAAACGCGCAAAACCGGCGAAAACCAAAATTTGCCTTTAGAAAATTTAATAGCAAAAATCATTGAAGTAAAAAATAAGATATGAAATCGGGTCATTTTCCTCCGCCCAAAAGAAAGGGCTTAATTGTTCACGGCGCAATTCTATCGGCTTTAATCGTTGTTCTGAGCGTTGGGTTAATCAATTTATCGAACGCCGAGGTTGGGGCGGCTTTTTTGATTTCGCTTTTAGTTTCGTTATTTGCTTTTCTTCCTATTCCTTTTTTTGCTTATCGCGCTTACGCCTTATGGCGCGCCGATTATTTCATTGACCGCGACAGCCTTGCCATTCATTGGGGGTTACGCGTTGAAGATATTCCGCTCAACGACATTGAATGGATGCGCCCTGCCGATGATTTGACCAACCCGCTTACATTACCGCCTCTTTCGCTTCCCGGTGGAATTTTAGGGATGCGCCGCCACCCCGATTTAAGCGCAGTCGAATTCCTCGCCGCCGATAAGAAAAAACTTTTGCTCGTTGCCACCGCCAAAAAAATCTTCGTCATCTCGCCAGACGACCCCGCCTCCCTCACGCAAACATTTGCGCGCGCCACCGAACTCGGAAGCCTCGCCCCCGTCGCGGCGAAATCGGTCTATCCATCGTTTGTTTTTACGCAAGCGTGGGGCAACAATCTTGCGCGCTATCTTTGGATTGTCGCCCTGCTGCTTAACATCGGTTTATTTATTTGGGCAAGTTTAATTATCCCCAGCGCCTCACAAGTGATTTTAGGTCAAAGACCAGAGCCTTCTCCCTCCTCGCAATTAATTATTTTGCCGGTGGTCAGTTTATTCATCAGCGTTATGGGTTGGATTGCAGGTTTATATTTTTACCGCTGGGAGCGCGAACGGGTTTTAGCGTTTATCGTTTGGGGGTCTGGCGCGCTGACCAGCCTATTATTTTTATTAGCGGTTTTACAAATTCAAACTTTATAAAATAACTCCATGCAACTTCTTTACGGTTCTCTCCTCGCCCTTGTCATTTCATATCTTGCCTACAAAGCCCACAGCCTCAACAAAAGCGGAGCCGTTGCCGCGTTTTTTGTCGGCGCGATTATTTTTGGAATAGGCGGTTGGCGCTGGGCAATTATCTTGCTGGCATTTTTCATCACATCTTCCGCTTTAAGCCGCGCCTTCAAAAAGGAAAAACAAAATCTGGACGAAAAATTTTCAAAAGGCAGTCAGCGCGACGCAGGGCAAGTGTTTGGCAACGGCGGCATTCCCGCATTTTTTGCCGCGTTAAATTTTTTCTATCCAAACGAACCTATCGTCTGGCTATGTTTTTCCGCTTCTCTCGCCGCCGTCAATGCCGATACATGGGCGACCGAACTCGGCGTGTTAAACCCAAGCCCGCCGCGCATGATTACAAACTTAAACAAAACAGTGGAAAAAGGCGCTTCGGGCGGAATTTCTCCGCTGGGGATATTCGCTTCTTTACTCGGTTCAGGCTTCATTGCCCTTCTGGCAATTTTTCTTAACCCCAACCTGGGTTTGCCAAAGGCTAGCGCCTTCTTACTCATTACTTTTGCGGGTGTAGCGGGCTCTCTATTCGACTCATTCCTCGGCGCTACCGTTCAAGCCATGTACTTTTGCCCCACAGATAAAAAAGAGACTGAAAAACATCCACTACATACTTGCGGCGCGCAAACAATTCACATTCGCGGATGGAAATGGCTCAATAATGATTTGGTCAATTTTACTTGCGGGTTGTTTGGCGTTCTGATAGCGCTTCTACTATTCGAAAGGTATTTCTAATATGATTTCATCAAAACCTATCCTCGTCACTGGCGCCAGCGGGTTTATCGCCCTTCACACCCTCGCCCAACTTATTGAGCGAGGATATACGGTTCGCGGCACGGTTCGGTCTATGCAAAAAGCGGCTGAGACGCAAGAAACCGTCGTCAGGCTGGCGCAGAAAAACGTTCAGGTAGAGATGATGCCCGCCGAATTGAATCAAGACGAAGGGTGGAAAGAAGCGATGCGCGGCGTCGAATATGTATTGCATGTCGCGTCTCCTTTTCCATTACAAGAGCCAAAACATGAAGATGAATTAATCAAACCCGCCGTTGAAGGCACATTGCGCGTGTTGCGCTTTGCGCATGATGCGAATGTAAAGCGCGTGGTTGTGGTTTCATCGAATGCGGCTGTTTCTGCGGGCTACGCCGGCGAGAATAGAACGTTTACCGAAAACGATTGGTCGAAAGTGGAAAATAATATTGGGGCATACTCCAAAAGCAAAACATTGGCGGAGCGCGCCGCGTGGAATTTTATTCACAGCGCGGAAAATAAAAACAAAATGGAAATGGTCGCCATTAACCCGCCATTGGTGTTTGGACCTGTGCCAAATAAAAATTACAACACCTCGTCCGAAGTGATTCGCGCTTACCTGTTGGGGCAAGTACCCGGCACAGCAAAAATAAAAATGGCATGTGTAGATGTGCGCGATGTCGCTTCAGCCCTTATTGCCGCAATGGAAATTAAAGAAGCGGCTGGGCATCGTTTTCTCGTTTCGGCAGGCGAATTGTGGACGAAAGAAATCGCGCAAATATTGCATGATGAATTTGCAAAACGCGGTTATAAAGTTCCTACCATGCAACTGCCTAGTTTTTTGGTGCGGCTCGTCGCCTTGTTTGACCCTAAAATCCGCGCGGTGGTAAATTCATTAGATTGGGATTTTCATATTTCCAGCGAAAAAGCCAAACAAATTTTGAAATGGAATCCGCGCCCGCCTAAAGAGGCGGTTTTATCTATGGCGGAAAGTTTAATAGAACAAGGAATTTTATAAATGACGCATCGCGCTTCTTTATTCGCCGTTTGGATGGGAAATATCGTTTTATTGGCAGGGCTGGCAACGTTGGCGTATTTGGGTTTTTATAACCGCTACTGGGCAGAAGACTGGTGCTACAGCGCCGACGCGCGCGAATTAGGCACAGTGGGCGCCACGCTACAATACTTCAACCCCGAAGGCATTGGGTATTCAAACAATCGCTATACCTTAACCTTGTTCTCCGCGCTGACGGAAAACGTTTTAGGGATGTTCGGCAATCAAATTTTTGCGGCGCTGACCATTGTCGCATGGGTATTAGCCAGCGTATGGGCGCTATATAACCTCGCAAAATTATTTCAACCGATTCCGTTTCGTTTTTTGTTATTCGCTTCGGTCTGTTTAATTTATTACAACTTGTATATTTCGCCGCAGCTCTTTCAGATTTTATATTGGCGTTCCGGCGTTTTGCCTTATAGTTCCGCTTTAATTTTTGGAATCATCCTGCTTGGTTTTATCGCCTCGCAAATGAATCAAACCAAACCGATTGCATGGTACAACGCTGCCGCCGCGCCGATTGCCTTCTTTGCCGCCGGCTTGGGCGAAATCAGCGCCACCTTATTATTTAGCGCCGCCAGCGTTTTGCTCCTCGGCATTGGGTATGCTAAAAATAAAAAACAAGGCTGGGCAGAAAGGTCTTTTCAAACCGCGTTTATCGTTTGGTTATTTTTACTACTGGGCATGGCGGCGCTGATTCTTTCCCCGTCCAACGTTCGCCTTGAAAACATGAGCGTTAAACAAGCGCCGCTTTCCGCTGTGCCGGCGCTCTCTGTTCGCTATGCGCTTGATTTTATTTTCATCTCGTTAAGGACATTGCCCATTCCGCATCTTATTTTTAGCGGAACAATCTTCTGCGCCGCGGTTTTATATGAAAGAAATCGCGCCGCTTCGCCCCTAACGGGAAAGCAGATTCTGCTCCTGTTCATCTTTACCAGCCTCATCGCTTTCCTCCTTATTATCGCTATTCAAGCGCCAACCGCATATTTCTATTCCTCCACGCCAGACCCACGCGGAAAATCGTTGGCGCGTTTTGTCATGTTAGCCAGCCTTGCCTTTCTCGCTTGGCTGGCTGGCGTGTGGACGTCGCAAAAAATAAAATTTCAGTGGGTCGCCTTTGCTTCCGTTTTATTTATTCTTGCCAGTTCCGCTTATACCGCCCGCAGTTTTATCAACATCTACCGAGAAGAATTTCCGTATTTTGTCTATCGCGCAGAATTATGGGATGAAAGAGACGCGCTCATCAAAGCCGAAAAAGAACAAGGAAACACGCTCATTGAAGTCCCCGCGATTGATACCGCTCAAATTGACGTGCGCGATATGTTCGTCACACGCGGCAAAGGTTGGACAGAGTTTGTGCAAAACTGCGCTTCACGATATTACCAAGTGGATGGATTGAAGGTTCAGGATTAATCAAAACCCCAAGTTCTTAGCGAGCGCGGAGCGTTGCAAATAACTTCTCTGACTGATTCGCAAAAGCGTCTAAGGGAATTTCTTTTCTCGTCAGAGCCAATAAGGTATGGGTTAACAAGTCATTGACAGGCGTGGGAATGCCTAAGCGTTTCCCCTCGCGCGCCACCGCCCCATTCAAATACTCCACTTCGCTTTTGCCGCGCCCAGAATACAGGTCAATATGAAACGACGGCATTTTATTGCCTCGTCCGCCGCCCGCCACGCGCGAAACAATCGGCCGAGAAACCCAAAGCGGAAGTTTGGTGGCAAATGCTAAAGCGCGCGCAGGCGTGGCAGGCACATCCACCACTTCTAACTTCATGGCGCGCATCACCGCCAAACATTCACGCAACATTGCAATTTCAAGTTTATAGGCATACTTATCGCTCAACACCTGGCGAGCGTTCATATTCAAAATCGCCGACGAAGCGTTTGCCACCAAATTTGTAAACAATTTAGACCATTTCATGCTTTCAGCATGTGGGTACAAACGGCATTTCAAAAACGCCTGATTAAATATCTCCGCTAGTTTTTCAGAAAGCGGATGCCCAGCCGCCACCCCCACGCCGCGCAGTTTTTCTAACACAATATCGCCCACATTTCTTTTTTTCACCGCCGTCGTCACTGTGCCGTAAAGCGCTTTATCTTTCCCAAGCGCGTTTGCAATCAACGGTTCATTATCCACCCCGTTCGATAAGCATAAAATCGGCGGGAGTTTTTCGGCGAGCGGTTTCAGCGTCTCCAACAAGGCGGGCATATCGTAAGACTTCAACGCCACAATGGCAACGTCAAATGGACCAAAACGCAAAGCCGCTTCGATAGACGATTCAAAGGTAAAAGCGCGCGACTCGATAAGGAAGGCTTCTTTTGCATTTCTTCTTTCATCCAACGTTAAATCTAACCGCAAGCCCCGCGCCTTCAATTCGCTAATGTTTTTTTCCCTTTCTACAAACGTCGCCGCTTGCCCCGCCAAAAGAAGCGAACCGCCGATATACGTTCCAATTGCGCCTGCGCCAAAGATAAGAAATTTTAGATTCATAGTTTATTAGATGTACGACCGTGAATATACAACGTACAAGCCCATCTTTTTTTATACATCGCCCTACTCGCCTTGCCAATGGGCATGGTCGTTTAAGGCGTCCACCGTCCAACGATGCTGATTGGGAGAATAAATAAGGCGCGCAAACGCGGTGTTATTAAACCGAAAGCGAGTTCCTGCATCGTTGGCTTGCGGCGCCACGCCCACCACTGCGTGCATGACTTGATTCAACAACCCGCCGTGCGAAACAATCAAATACCGAGCGGGCTCGCGCTTTAACAAATTGTGCAAAGCCTGCCCTGCCCGTAAAAATAATTCCCAATCGCCTTCTCCATCGCCGCCCACAGAATCGTAAGGGGTATAAAAATCGGGTTGGTCAAAATTATCTTGCACTTCTTGGGCGGTTAAGCCTGAAAATTGACCGTTATGCCGCTCTAGCCATAACTCTTCAAATTCAATGTTTAAGTTCAAAGCCGAGGCGATAATTTCAGCGGTCTCTTTGGCGCGCGAAAGCGGGCTTGAAATTACAAAATCAAAGTGCATTTTTTCTTTTTTCCAGCGCTCTGCCAAAGCGCGGGCTTGGGCGCGTCCGCGTTCTGTTAATGGAAATTCGGCTTGCCCCTGCCAGCGCGACTCGGCATTGCCGACCGATTCGCCATGTCGTAATAACGTAATGATGAAATATTTATTCCTGCTGTCCATCGTCTAAAGTTTGTCCTTTTATCAAATACACTGGGCGGCGTTTTACCTCTTGAAAAATATAACCGACATACACGCCGATAAACCCCAGCAAAATCATAATAATTCCGCTGGCAATTAACAAAACCCCCATCAAAGAGCTCCAGCCTGGCACAACCCGCTCGGTATTGTTTGTGAGCCATAACGTCAGCACATAAGTCAATTGGGCGCAGGCTAAGACAAAAAACGCAAGCCCGGCGCTCAACCCAATATACAACGGCGCAAGCGAAAAAGAAAAGATTGCGTCTGAAGCCAGCCGCAACATCTTCCCTAAAGAATATTTTGACGCGCCTGCGATTCGCTGCGGCTCTTCATACGGAAGGATAACGCTTTTATAGCCCATCCATGAAATCATGCCGCGCAAAAAGCGATGATATTCGCGCATAGAGCGCAACCCATGCAAAGCGTTTCGATTCATTGCGCGAAAATCCGCCGCGCCTTGAATCACCTGCGTGCCGCTGATTTTGTTAATTAACCAATAAAAAAAGTTCGATGAAACTTTTTTGAACGAAAGCCCGCCGCTGTCCATCCGCTGGGTTTGCACAATATCATAACCGTTTTGAATCAACGCAATCATTTGCGGAATCATCTGCGGCGGGTGTTGCCCGTCGCTGTCCATCGAAATCATCACATCGCCTTGCGATGCGTCCATGCCGGCCGTCAATGCGGCTTGATGCCCAAAGTTGCGGCTTAACTGGATGAGAGAAACTCTTGGGTCTTTGGCGCAAATTGACCGAAGCGTATCCGCTGTCCCGTCGGTTGAGCCGTCGTCCACATAAATAAATCGAAACTCATGAGGGAGAGAATCAATCACAGAACAAACGTCTTGATAGGTTTGCGTAATCGATTCAACTTCATTAAAAACGGGGATGACTAAATCAATCTTAAGTTGAGCGGGCATTGATGTGATTCTACCATGCGCTTTAGGATTGTTCTTTACGCGCCGTAGGCGTAATAAAACCGCCGAGGGCGGCGGTTGAGCGTGACGCTTTGTTTCGCTTCATAACCGAACCTGATGCCTGTTTTCTAACAGCCGAAGCGTTCTCTCCGCCTCGTCATTTTTTTGCGTTTCGTTCCAATGAAGCGTTTCGCCTAAAATTTCGGCTAACTCTAGCAAACTATGCGTGGAGAGTTTTCCAAGCATTGCCAGCATAGAGCGGCGCAAAATTAAGTCGTCAAGATGTTCCACTTTTTCATGTTGGATAATGTATATGATTTCGCGTTTGGAATAAGCGGGTAAAAATTTTAGCGGCTCATCGGGCGCGTTTTTTATAAAGTCGGCAAAGGCTTCGGCGCGCGTACCGTATCGTTCAAATAAAATTTCAAGCCTTTCTTTTGATAAGCCTGTCCATGCGGCAAGCCCGTTGATGAGTTTTGTTTTTTCTTCTTGCGTTTGAGGATACCCGCGCCCGCCGCCAATTTGCAATGATTTGGTGTCTTTTTTTCTTGAGATGCCCAAAAAGTTTAAAGATTTATCCGCCGCTTCTTCGGCGAAAGCGCGGAAGGTCGTCCACTTGCCGCCCACGAGCGAATAGACTGGAAATTGGAGATTTGTCCAATCGCCGCTTAAGACTTGAATAGAATGGTCGCGGCTGTATTGCCCAGTGGATTTGGCGTTGCCGCTTTGTAATGGGCGCACGCCTGAGTAGCGAAAGACAATATGTTCATAAGTGACTTTAATGTTTGGAAACACGCGCCCAATCATTTCAAGGAAATAATTGACTTCTTCATCGGTGCAAAAGGCTTCGTCGGGGTTTTCAATTTTTAAGTCCGACGTGCCGATTAAGACGCGGTCGAACAATGGACAAATGAGAACGATGCGTCCGTCTTTGTTTTCAAAGAAAAATTCATGGTCGCCGATTGCGTCTCGCAGTTCGGGGTGATTCAAAACCAAATGCGAGCCTTTTGTTCCGCCAATAAATTTTGTAGATAATCCCAAACTATGATTTGCAAAATCAATCCATGCGCCAGACGCGTTGATTAATAATTTCGGCTTCACTTCGTAACGTTCATCGGTTAATTCATCGCGCAAGATGACGGTGTCTTTTTCGCCGCTGATAAGGCTCAGGTAATTAACGGCGCGGGCAGATGGATTCTCCGCTTCAGCGTCAAGGATGATGTCCAGCGCGAGGCGTTCGGGGTTGGTAATCAAGCCGTCGTAGTAAACGGCTGTATTTTTTATCTGAGGGTTTAGTTGACGCCATTTCTGCAAAGAAGCCCTGCGCGATAAAAATTTATGTTTGGGAACAATTCTTTGCTTGCCGGTGTAGGCGTCGTACATCATTAAGCCGAGTTTGATGATGAGCGAGCCGCGTTCGGAGGGCGTATCGAGCCAGCCTAAAAATTTAAGCGGCGCGTTGAACACGCCCGAAAAATATTTGAAGATGGGAATTGTGGTCGGCAATGGTTTTACAATGTGCGCCGCATTTTGTAACAAGCGATTCCGCTCGCCCACCGCTTCGCGCACCAAACGAAACTCGCCGTTTTCAAGGTAACGAATGCCGCCGTGCGCCATGTGCGATGAAGCCGAACTCGCCCCTGAGCAAAAATCGGCGCGGTCAATTAATAAAACATCTACGCCGTTAAGCGCCAAATCACGAAACGCGCCAATGCCATTAATGCCTGCGCCTACAATCAGCGCAGAGACTTGCGGTTTTTTTTTGAGTTGAGAAAGAATTTCTTTGCGATTCATAATTTCGATATTCGGTATTCAATATTTGAAACCATCAAACGATTGTCAAGGATCGAATATCGGGTTTTATTCAACCCAATCAAACGTTCTCGTCACCGCTTTCTTCCAACCTAAGTATAACGCCGCTCTGCGTTTTGAGTCCATTTTTGGAGTCCATTCTTTATCGCGTCCCCAATTCTTTTTTAATTCATCGGTATCTTTCCAAAACCCCACTGCCAGCCCGGCCGCGTATGCCGCGCCTAGCGATGTCGTTTCGGCGACTTTAGGCCGCACCACAGGCACGTTCAAAATATCCGACTGAAATTGCATGAGCAATTCATTGAAGACCATGCCGCCGTCCACTTTCAAGGCGCGTAATTTTACGCCCGAGTCTTTTTCCATAGCGTCTAACACTTCGCGGGTTTGATAGGCGGTCGCTTCTAAGGCGGCTCTGGCAATATGCCCTTTATTCACATAACGCGTTAACCCAACAATAACGCCGCGCGCGTCGGATTTCCAATAGGGGGCGTATAACCCGCTAAAGGCTGGGACGAAATAAATGCCGCCGTTATCTTCTACAGATTTGGCTAACGCTTCTACCTCAGGGGAGGTTTGAATCAACGATAGGTTATCTCTCAACCATTGTATCAATGCGCCTGTGATGGCAATAGAACCTTCTAAAGCATAGACCGCTTTTTTATTTCCGATTTTATATCCAAGCGTAGTTAATAAACCCGCTTTGCTTTGCACAGGTTTTTCGCCTGTGTTCAACAGCATAAAACATCCCGTGCCATAGGTGTTTTTCGCTTCGCCTGCTTGGAAGCAGGTTTGCCCAAATAATGCGGCTTGCTGGTCGCCTAAATCGCCCGCGACGGGAATCTCTTTCAAAACGCCGTGTTTCACATTCCCATAAATTTCAGAAGACGATTTTATTTTTGGCAGCATGTGTTTGGGAACGCCCATAATTTTCAAAATCTCATCGTCCCACTCTAACGTTTTGAGATTCATTAACATCGTGCGCGAAGCGTTGGTTACATCCGTAATATGCTCGCCTGTTAAATTCCAAATTAACCAAGTATCTATATTGCCAAAGAGCAAGTCGCCCTTTTTGGCTTTTTCTTTCGCGCCTTTAACATTCTCCAAAATCCATTTGATTTTTGGACCAGAAAAATAAGTTGCTAGTGGTAATCCTGTCTTTTTTCTGAATCTATCTTGCCCGCCTTGTTTCGCAAATTTATTGATAATGACATCCGTGCGCGTATCTTGCCAAACAATCGCGTTATAAATCGGCTTACCGGTGCGTTTATCCCATACCAGCGTAGTCTCGCGTTGGTTCGTCACGCCAATTGCCGCAATTTCAGAAGAGCCAATTCCGCTTTTTTCAAGCGCGCCTTGTATCACTTGCTGAGTGTTGTTCCAAATTTCAAGCGCATCATGCTCCACCCAACCCGGTTTTGGGTAAATTTGCTCATGCTCTTTTTGGTCAAGCGCAACCACATTGCCGTCGTGGTCAAAAATAATAAAACGTGTGCTGGTTGTGCCTTGGTCAATCGCGCCGATGTATTTGGGCATAATTTCACCTCGCAAAAATATAATTTAATTGTAAAACAAAATAGACCAAGAATAAATCTCAGCCCGCTAAAAAAACAGATATATCAAAAAAACGCTCATCCGCGTTTATCTGCAAGGCTCATTATTTTTTCACGGGCTTCCTAGTCGTTTTCTTTGCAGTCGCTTTTTCGGCAGGCTGTTGCGCTTTTTCATCCTCGCCAGACAAAAAATTATAAACAATTAAAGCCAGCGTAGCCCCTATCAATGGCGCAAAAAGATAAATGACATAAGTATAAAGGTTCGTGAAACTTGGTTCGGCAAAAATGGCAATGCCCAATGTGCGCGCAGGGTTAAGCGACGCCCCCGTGAAAGGTCCGCCAACTAAAATTGCCGCCACAAGCGTCAACCCAATGGCTAAACCTGAAAATGCGCCTGTTTTCGCCGCGCCTGTGTTATGCAAAATTGCCGTCGCTAAAAAGAATGTCAACAACGCTTCTACTATCGCCGCCAACGCAGGCGCGGCATTTGTTAATGAACCAACGGTAGCGCCGTCTAACAAACTACCGCCTGAAAACTGCACAATTGTATTCAAAAGCCACCCCGCCGCCGCCGCGCCGCTAAACTGAGGAAGCCAATATGAAAAAAACGCCTCTTGCCATTTGATACTGCCCTTTACCAACATAGTAAACGTTACGGCAGGGTTAATGTGCGTTCCCGAAATATAACCAAATGCAAAAATAAAAGCCGTCACCGTTAAACCATGCGCCAGCGCTACGCCTAATAACCCCGCGCCAACAACGCCTGCCCCCGCGCCAATAAACACCAATGCAAATGTCCCAATCAATTCGGCAACAAATATTTTTGAGTTAAACATAGTTTCTCCAGTGAAATAAGTTAGCAGTGATAACCCTCGTTAACACATTAAGTCGCTACCAGCCTTTTGCGCCCGCTAAAAACGCTTTCCCCGACATGACTTTCTTACCCGCCGGTTGGACTTCTTCTAAAATGATTGAGCCGTCTGCGCAGGTCACTGCGCCTCTTCTTTCAACGGTATGCCTGTTCCCTGCTTCCCCAACTTTTTTCTCGCTTAGGCTCACGCGCCATACCTTTAGCAAATTTCCATTCCATTCAAACCATGCCGAGGGCCATGGGTTCATTGCGCGAACTCTTCTTTCAATTTCATATATAGAATGATTGAAGTTTAATTTGCCGTCTTCTTTTTTCAACATAGGGGCATACGTTGCGCCTTCTTCAGGTTGTGGCTGCGGCGTAACGCTTCCGTCTATCATTTTTGGAAGCGTTTCGATTAATAACTCTGCCCCAAGCGTAGATAATGTTTGAAAAACAGAACCAGCCGTATCGTCGGGCGTGAGGCGAATGGATTTTTTCGCCAGCATGGGTCCGGTATCTAAGCCTTCGTCCATTTTCATAATCGTCACGCCCGTTTCTTCATCGCCTGCGAGGATGGCGGCATTAATCGGCGCCGCGCCGCGCCAACGCGGAAGTAAAGACGCATGCACATTGATACAGCCGAATTTCGGCAAATCTAAAACTTCTTTTTTGAGAATTTGCCCAAACGCGGCAACGACAATGACGTCGGGATTCCATATTTTTAACTGTTCCGTTGCTTCTCTTAATTTTTCAGGTTGAATGATGGGGAGGTTTAATTCTCCTGCCAAAACTTTTACAGGCGGCGGTTTTAATTCACGCCCTCGTCCAGAGGCGCGGTCGGGTTGGGTGACTACGCCAACGACCTGATAATGTTGAGCCAGCAAGCGCAAAGACGGCAATGCAAAATCGGGAGAGCCCATAAAAACAACGCGAATTGACATGCGGCGATTTTAGCACACAGTACCATTGGGTGAAATTGACTGGTTGCATGTTGAAGTGATTGGATGTAAAATAATAAAAATTCCAAATTATTTCTTTAGGAGAAAAAACCATGTCTCAAGCGCCAATGTCCGATATTACCCAAGACGATAAGTTATGGGCAATGCTCAGTTATTTGCTTCCAATCATTGCAATTGTTGTTTTGTTTATGGAAGATAAGAAAAACCGCCCATATGTGAAGTTTAATGCTGTGCAATCTATTGTTGCGGCGGTGTTGGTTTCTATCATTGCTACGGTCACGTTTGGCTGCGGCGGTATTCTTGGCTTTGCCTTTTTATGGTGGGCGTATCAAGCTTATCAAGGTCAAGATGTTCGCATTCCTTTTGTCAGCGATTTTATTCGCAACCAAGGCTGGGCATAGTTTTTTGGCTAATAAAAAGACTCGCGCAATGCGCGAGTCTTTTTATTTAATTATGATAGACTTAATTTGAAAAAAAGGAGAAAATAATGAGCGAACAAATTCCACAAACAAACCTCACGCCGCTTAGCCCAAGCGAAGAACGTCAATGGGCAATGATTGCTCATCTAGGCGTGTTGGTTAATTTATTTTCGGGCATTCTTGGTCCGCTTGTGCCATTGCTGATTTACATAATATACAAAGACCGCTCGCGCTATGTGGCTTATCAATCGTTACAAGGGTTAATCTTCCAAATCATTTGGTGGGTTGGCGGGGGCGTGTTAACAGGCATTGCTTGGGCTATCACAAGCGTTTTAAGCGCCGTTGTGATAGGTGTGCTCTGTATTCCTTTTGCTTGTATCATCAGCGCCATGCCTTTGGTTGCGTTGGGATATGGGGTATACGCTGGGATTGAAACAAATCAAGGAAAAGATTTCAAATATTGGTTAATTGGCGACTGGGTGCGGAGCACGCTCACAGGATAAGCTATTCTATTTTATGGGTAATATTGCAGAAGATGATGCAGGCGAAATTGTTTTTAAGATTTTGCTATAAAAAAACTCGGAAGTCTTTGAGACTTCCGAGTTTTTGATTTTACGGAATGGCAGGGGCAATATCGGAGCCAAGCCGAATTTCAATATCTACCGTTTGGTTCGGGTCTGGGCTAAAGCGAATTTGACGGTTAGAAAACCCAAACGTGGCTTGTAACCATTTGATGGTGTAAAGTTTTGGTCCATACACAATAATAACGGTTTGGCTATATGCTTCAGGCGAGGGACCTAATTCGGTGATGTTCATTCCATATTGTTGGAACAACGCCCCTGCGCGTTGTTCTAGCCCTGTAAACGTTCCGTCTAAAATGCGAACCCGCGCTTCTTCTTCGCGCATTAGAGTCGCTGGGTCGCCTTGGGCTAACGGGCTGGTTGGTCCAGTGGTCGTGAATATTTCATCGCGCAAAATGCGAATTTTATCCATAACAGGTTTTAAGACGCTGGCTTCTTCGCCGCCTAAAATTGTACTGTCAAATATCGCCATGCCTTGTTGCGGGTCAATCACGCCTGTTTTTATGCTTGCTGGAGAAATATCCTTACCTAACACGGCAAGTTGCAAGGCGTCGTCGAAGGTGAGGTTGGTTTTAATGCCATAATTCAGGCGTTTATATAACGTGGTGGATTTTTGGATAAAGGTAGGGAAGTTTTGCGGGTCAAAAATAATTTTTTGCAGCGCCAACACCACTTCTTGCTGGCGGCGGGCGCGGTCGGCGTCTCCGCCGGAGGTTTTACGATGACGCGCATAAGCTAGCACGCTCCAACCAGCGCACAATTCTCTATAACCGCCTGTGGTTAATACGATTTTATCTGTGCCGGGACCGATAGGGTCAAGCACCATTTTTTCGGTTGGGTACACTTGAATGCAGCCGCCAATATCAATTAACTCATCTACCATCACGGTAAATACATTAAAGTCCACTTGCACATAGTAATCCACTGGCACGCCAAGGAGTTGCGAAACGGTTTTCATTGCCAAGCCAGGTCCGCCGCCGGGGAGTTGAGAGCCTTCTCCGCTAGGGTAAGCGGTATTAATGCGGCTATAACCAAAGCCCGGAATATTCACCCATAAATCGCGCGGAATAGATAACATGCCCGCCGTTTTGGTCACAGGGTCAATGGTAAATAAAATCATCGAGTCGGAGCGCGGAGGTCCGTTGTTTTCTTCTAAATCACGCGCATCCATGCCGATAAAGAGGATATTGATACGGCTGGCGCCATCCCATGCGGGCGGGAGGGAAGACTCTGGAACGAGCGCTGGCGTGGGGGGTAATTCGGCAATGGGTGTGCCTTGTTCATTCACGGTAAATTCTTCGCCAACGACGGTTTGCCCACAGTGTGCAGGAGCAATGCCGGGTAATTTGGTAAACGTCCAGCATTGCACGAGGCTATTTACCGAAAGAAACGCCACAATTGCCAAGACCGCTGTAACGCCCCAAAAGATAATTTGGCGCGGCGTTATTTTTATATTTTTCAAGGATTCCAATATTTTCATGTTTCAAAACCTCAAGTTGTAACAGACAAAACCGCCCCGAAGGTTTTTTCCGGCAAGGTACATTGCAAACGCTAACCTTCGGGACGTTGTTTCTAAGGGGTAATATATACCATATCTAAGCCAAGTTTATTTAAGCCTTGCGTTGCCCAATATTGTACGACGGTTGATTCGCGCTCGTTGTTCAAACATTTCATCATGGCAGGGATAGCGCGATGGTCTTTAATTTCGGCTAGGGCGCGGATGGCTAAAATTCGCACGTTGGTATCCGCTTCTTCCATGACCTTTAACAGGCTGGGCGCCGCGGGAGCGCCAATTTTCGCCAAAGCGTTGCTCGCCAAACTTGCCGTGAGCGAATCTTCGTCGTGTAGGGTTTTTATCAACGCTTCGACGGCTTCTTGGCTGGGGCGCTCTACTATGGCTAACGCGGCAGCGGCGCGAACTGAAGGGGATGAGTCGTTGAGGAATGGAAGCAGGTCTCCCGTTTGCGTGTGAGGCGAAGCGGCGAGTGCGCGAAGCGCCCACCAGCGCGTGTCGGCATGATGCGAGCGCGCTAATTCCAATAAAGGGGCAATCGCCGCTTTTCCTAATTCAACAAGCGGGGCAATGGCTTTTTCGGCGCGTTCATCATCCCCGCTGGTTAAATTGGCAAGCAGTTCTTTCATTTGGAAGGGGGAGGGATGGGCAGTGCGTCTTGCGATGTGGAAATCCACTTATCGCCTTCGTCAATGAGCATGACGGGGATATCGTCCACAATGGGGTATTTGCGGTTGCAGTCTTGGCAGATGAGCCATGAATCTTTGTAGTAGGCGAGGTTGCCGTCTTTTTCACGCACGCAATGGGGGCAACGTAAAATTTCGAGTAGTTCTGCGCTAATCATGATGTCTCCTAAAAAAATTGTACCATGTGAAGTTTGAGTTGTCTGAGGCGGTTTTAGGCTAATTCCCGCCCAAGCATAAATTGGCGCGGCGGGCTTTTCTTTCTACATTTTCTGTGCCAGGTCCATATTGGCAAACTGCCGCCCAAGGTTCGTAATGTGTTCTAAATTCGTCGGTAAAGTAAATTTGACCGTTTTTCCAAACTGTGCGCACAACGTGAACGTCTGCGCCTTCGGCGGCGTAATCAATTTGTTTGATTTCGTTTTCGGCAAGTTCTTCGTTCACTTCAAATACAGGTTCTGGCGGGCTGACGGTGTTGACGGGTCCAGACGTTTCCCAAGTGACGCTGCGCCCGTCGGAGGTGGAGTAAATTTTCCATGTAATGGTTCGCGCGGCGGGGTTGACGTAGGTTTCCATGAGCATCCAATAGGGCGTGTCGTTTTGAAATTTGAAATCTACTAACGGGAAATAGACGGTGGCGTCTAACCCGGCGAGGCGAGGATCCACCGCTCCGCTGGCGTCCATTTCGTAATATGAAACGCGGTAAGCGTGAGAGTATCTTTCTATCACTGGAAAGCCCGCAAAGAAAACCGTGCGGAATAAAGTGGTGCTGACCTGACACACGCCGCCGCCCACGCCTTTGATGGTTCTGCCGCCATAAATGATTAATGCTTCGGCAAAGCCATTTTCAAGGCTGATGTCGCTCATGTAATTGCCCATTGAAAACACTTCGCCGGGCGCCACTAGCACGCCATGAAAGTTTTTAGCGGCGGCTTCGATATTTTGAATACGCGCCGCGCTTGAACCATAAAAGTAAGTGGTATGTTCCGCCACGAGTTCGGTAATGCCTAGTTCGGCGCCCGAAGCGGTATCTTGCACTGCGGGGGCTTCTTCTGCCACAATTAAATTCACGGTATGCTCGCCGCGTAAGAGGGCTTCATTAATCGCAAGGATGCTGGCTTCTACGTCCA
Source organism: Anaerolineales bacterium (assembly GCA_034434495.1). Classification (GTDB taxonomy): domain Bacteria; phylum Chloroflexota; class Anaerolineae; order Anaerolineales; family Villigracilaceae; genus Villigracilis. Next base: position 121,879 of record DAOTZE010000001.1, on the reverse strand, counting down.
TCACGCGCCCAATGGCAGAAGGGGCTATAGGCTCGAGCAGGCGAGTTTCATCGTTAAAAATGAAGCGCGCATTTTGCGGGGTTTGGTCTACAAAATTTTTTAATTCGGTTAATGAGTTTCGTAAAGAAGCGGGGTCTAAACCCACGCGCATTTCGGCAACGCCGTTGTTTTCAATAACGCTCACCGCCAACATATTGGCTAAGACTGGCGTATCAAACGTCCATGGTCCAGGGTCGCCTGGCACGGCGTTTGGAATGGAGACCACTAAAGGCGCGCTTAAAATTCTACGCGCCGCTTCGGCTTGAGAGGAGACGTCTAAAAGTCTTGGCGCGGTTTCTTGAATCACGAGCGGAACTTCACCGTCACGAAACGATTGTAATTGCGCGCCTAAATAAATTAAGGTAGCGTCTAAATTTAGCGCTCGTCCATATTGCCCAGCCTCCGCAATGACGTTTGTGCCTTCTAAACGCAGGCTCGCTTCGACCACAGGCTGATTCACTTGCGCGGCGATATTTTGTAAATAATTGTACGCCACACGCTGGTCAAAAATCACCACAGGCGGAACATCCACGCCTAAACCGCCAGCGCTAATTTGCTCTGCTAACGCCTCAAACAAACCGCCTTTTCTTCCATATTGATATGCCGCCATGGCGCTGGCGGTAGGGTCAAACACCATGCCTAATTCGGCGGGCGAAGCCACCCAAATAGCATCGCCGTCTCGAAATAAAATTTTTCCATTAATGGGGTACGAAAGCGTTTGGCTTAACTTCACCGCCGCATCGCTCGGAGATAAGCCGGAAATATCCACCCCTGCCACAGAAACGCCGGGGAAAATTCGCCCAGCGTACATTAACTGATAACCCAACACCCACACAACCACAATCGCAAAAAATGTGGATATGCCGCCAATCAGCGTAGCCAATGCTTGTTTAGGAAAATCACGTTGCAAAGTTAGCGTGTTCATATTTAAGAATTATAACGAATAAACCTAAATGCTTATTAATAAAAAGAGTTACAATCAGAGTCATGAAAATTAAAACTTTTTTGACCGCTTTCCTATTGATTTTGACCTCGTGCAACGCGCCCGCTTCTTCTACCGGGCAAGTTGATTCAACAACCGCAACATTAACCTTCACCGAAACATCTCCCCCGCCAACCGAAACATTTACCCCCGCCCCCACCGAAACCTCCACGCCGACCTCCACGCCCACCCACACGCCGCTTCCCGTTGTCGAAAGTATGAAAGCAAAAGTCATAGCCGATAAACTCGTCTGCCGTTATGGACCTGGCGCAAATTATTTGTATTTGATTGCGCTGAATCGAAATACGCCCCTCACCTTAATCGGGCGCGCAAAAGGAAATCATTGGGTGTTGGTAGAAAATAGAGGACGCTCTGACGCGCATGATTGCTGGGTGAATGGCGAGTTTGTGCAAGCCGAAGGCGATATCAGCCATTTGAAAGTTATGTACCCAGACGGATATCAAATTCCCGTTTCGCCATATTACGGTCCCACAACCGTTCTTTCGGCTACGCGCGAAGGAGATGAAATTACCGTAACATGGATAGAAGTTATCGTTAGCCCGGGGAAATATGAAAGCCCCAATATGTTCCCCTACATCGTCGAGGTTTGGCATTGCGTGAATGGCGAATATATTTTTGAAACGCTAGGCACAACCTACCCCGCCATCAAATTCATTGACCAACAAGGCTGCGACCAGCCCTCATTTGGGCGCGTGTATATTCAAGAGAAACATGGCTATGCAGGTCCAGCCGATATTCCGTGGCCAGAGTATTAAGAATAACAAATCTTACGCATTGCCCCAAAAAGTTGATTAGACTAAGCCCCTCACAACGTTCTTTTCGTCCATGAGTCAATAAAACAAAAAAATCCGCCGTCATCAAAAACGATTTGGCGAATTTTTTAGGTCAATTGCTCCTCGAGTAGGACTTGAACCTACAACCTAGCGGTTAACAGCCGCTCGCTCCGCCGATTGAGCTATCGAGGAATGAAAGCGTCCGAGATTATACGGATAAGCGAGAGGGTTGTCAAGTGATAGACTAATACCGTATCAAACTCAAATTTTCTAACTTATTTGTGGTGTGCGTGGCGATAATTTGGCGCACGGTGCCCGTCAGCCCGCGAACGACCAAAGTATCGGTCGTGATATGGTCGCCATAATAACGAACGCCTTTGAGTAATTCGCCGTCTGTAATCCCCGTCGCGGCGAAGAATACATCTTCCGATGAAACCAAATCATCCATCGTCAGCACTTTATCAAAATCATATCCTGCATCGCGCCCGCGTTGCAATTCTTCTTCATCACGCGCATATAACTTGCCTTGAATTTCGCCGCCCATTGCGCGCAAGGCGCATGCGGCGATAACGCCCTCAGGGGTGCCGCCAATGCCGAGCAAAATATCTACGCCGGAGTTGGGCCAAGCGGTCATCAACGCGGCGGCAACATCCCCATCAGGGATGAGGCGGATTCTTGCTCCCGCCTTACGAATCTCCGCCACCATGGCGTCATGCCGCGGTCTATCTAAAATAATGGTGGTCAAATCTTCCACATCTTTATTTTTTGCTTTGGCAACCGCTTTCAAATTTTCGATAATCGGTTTTTCAATATCAATTTTTCCTTTGGCTTCAGGTCCCACTGCAATTTTATTCATATAAACAAACGGACCAGGGTCAAACATTGTGCCGCGCGGGGCAACTGCCACAGTCGCTAATGAATTGGAACGACCAAACGCCAAAGGGCGAGTGCCGTCTATAGGGTCCACCGCCACATCCACGTCGGGCTTTGAACCGTTACCCACTATCTCTCCGTTGAATAACATAGGCGCTTTATCTTTTTCGCCTTCGCCAATGACAATCACCCCGTTCATATCTACCGTTCCGAGAATTAATCGCATCGCATTGACTGCGGCTTGGTCTGCCCCTTCTTTATCTCCTCGCCCCATAAAGCGACCTGCCATCATCGCCCCCGCTTCAGTGACTCGCGCCAACTCCAGCGCAAGGTTTCGAGTGGGTGTTGCGCCAAGAACGTCCATGCTGCCTCCAATTATCTCATGCATTACGCCGCAAGTTTACGTCACAACCTGCGGAATGTTTTTATTACAAAACAAACCACACCAAAAAATAAAAACCAATTGGCGCGCCCCAAAGCCACGAATCGATTCTGTCAAAAAAGCCGCCATGCCCGGGCATAATATCGCTTGAATCTTTAATGCCCGATTGGCGTTTTATCATGCTTTCTCCTAAATCGCCGAGCGTGGGCAATGCGCCAAGCGCCAAGCCCATGATTGTGGCTTGTAAATAGGTCATATCTGTTTTTAAGTAACCGAACGTAGTGAAGACGTATAAATAAAATGCGCCCGTCCATGCGCCGGTAAAGACGCTGGCGATATAGCCTTCCCAACTTTTGTTTGGGCTTAAGCGCGGAGCAATTTTATGCCTGCCGTATGCCCTGCCAATAGAATAAGCGCCTGAATCGCCAGCCCAAATGCAGAACATCACCAGCATAAACCACCAACCGCCCTGCGGAAGGTTACGCAAATCTAACAGATATGCGCCCAGCCAGCCAATATATACAACGCCTGCTATGGCGATGGCAAAGTCAATTGCGGCTTGGTCTCTGCCTGTTTCATATTTGATGAGGTGATATGCCATAGCGATTAAGATGGAAAACGTCAGCGCCACTACGGCATATTCCGCAAAAAACATGCGGGCGGCAATCACCAGCGCCACGCCGCCTATGGTAATAGGCAGGTTTGGCTCAAACTTTACGGCTCGAAATAAATAAACATATTCTCTCGCCGCGCCAATTAAGAACGTGGCTATAACCAAAAAATAAAAGATGCCGCCAATTAACACGGCGGGCAATCCAATTAACATCATAATTAAGGCTGTGACGATTCTTCTACGCATTGGTTTCTTGTAATTCCCCAGCGGATACCTTTCCAAATCTTCTATCACGGTTGGCATACGCTTCGAGCGCTTGGCGATATTCTTCGCGGTCAAAATCGGGCCAAAAGGTTGGGGTAATGTACCACTCTGAATATGCCGCTTGCCAAATGAGAAAGTTGCTCACGCGCAATTCGCCAGAAGTGCGGATGATTAAATCTGGGTCTGGCACGCCTGCGGTAAATAAATATTTGTTAACCAATTCATCGGTCACATCTTCGGGAGCGATGCCATCGGCGATAATTTTTTGAATGGCGCATACAATTTCGTCTCGCCCGCCGTAATTAAAAGCGACATTGACAATTAACCTATCGTTATTTTTGGTAAGGTCTATGGCGTGTAACACTTTTTTTTGGATGCGCGGGTCTAATCGTTCTAACCTGCCAATATGACGTAACTGCACGCCCTCGCGATGCAATTCGTCCAATTCTTTATCAATCACGTCTTGTAAAATAAACATTAAGCCGCGAACTTCTTCGGGAGGTCTGCCCCAGTTTTCGGTGGAAAAAGCGTAAATGGTCAAATACTTAATCCCAAACTCCACCGAAGCGCGGATAACCCGCCTCAAATTCTCTGTGCCTGCTTTATGCCCTGCCAAACGAGGTAAACCGCGTTGAAGCGCCCAACGTCCGTTGCCGTCCATAATCATGGCGACGTGCTGGGGAATTTTTTCTGGCGGGATATTTAAAGGGGTCTCTGTCATGTGCGCTTTAATTCTCCCTCCGCCCTAACCCTTCTCGCAACAGAAGAAGGCTAGGGTGAGGGGGTTGATGTTTACACTTCCATAATATCTTTTTCTTTATGCTGACCTAGCTTGGCAATTTCTTCAATATATTTATCGGTTAACTTTTGTAAATCTTCTTCGCCGCGTTTGAGGTCGTCTTCGGTAATCAGTTTTTCTTTTTCAAAGTCGCGCAAATCGTTATGTAAATCGCGGCGAATGTTGCGCACGGCAATCCGCGCGTCTTCTAAGCGATGATGCACTTGTTTCACTAATTCTCTGCGGCGTTCTTCATTTAATGGAGGCAAGTTGAGGTGAATGACTTTGCCGTCGGAATTTGGATTCAAGCCGAGGTCAGAAGTGCGAATCGCTTTTTCAATATCTTTGAGCGAGCTGGCGTCAAAGGGTTTAATCGTTAAAGTGCGCGGCTCTGGCACGCTAATCGAAGCCATGTTCATTAAAGGCGTAGGAACGCCGTAATATTCAACAGGCAATTTTTCAACCAAGGCTGGGCTGGCGCGTCCGGTGCGAATACTGTTAAGAGCGTCCGTCAACGATTGAATTGCGCCGTGCATACGGCTATCCGCGTCTTTCAACAAACTTTTAATTTCATCAGCGCTCATGCGCTTCCTCCTAAAAAATTTTTACAATATAAGGATACCCTAAAATAGTGATTTATGCTATGGGAGCGAGAGATTCTGAAAAAGATTGAGAGAAAATGCAAGAGCAAAGAAAAAGATAAAACACAGAGTTTTTTATAAACGCAAAATCTCCGCTACCCGCCCGTCACCAGCGTGCCTACGCTTTCGCCGCGCAATGCGCTGATTAACGCCTTCTCGTCCCATAAATTCAACACCATAATTGGCATTTTATTTTCCATGCAATGCGTAATGGCGGTGCTATCCATCACTTCAAGGCGGCGATTCAAAACGTCAATATAGGTCAATCTATCAAACTTTTTTGCGTCGGGGTTCTTTTTCGGGTCTGCGTCATACACGCCGTCTACCTTTGTGGCTTTAATGACCAACTCCGCGTCAATTTCAGAGGCGCGCAAAGCGGCGGCTGTATCGGTGGAGAAAAATGGGTTTCCCGTTCCCGCGCCAAAAATCACCACACGCCCCTTTTCAAGGTGACGAATTGCCCGACGGCGAATGTAAGGCTCGGCAATGGCGCGCATTTCAATAGCAGACATGACGCGCGTATAAACGCCCATGCGTTCTAACGCGTCCATCAATGCCATGGCATTCATCACCGTCGCCAACATACCCATATAATCTGCAGTTGACCTATCCATGCCGCGTTCCAGTCCTTGTTTGCCGCGCCATAAATTTCCAGCGCCAATCACCACCGCCACATCCACGCCCATCTCGCGCACTGCTTTGATTCGGCTGGCAATGGCTTCGGCTTCATCCACGTCAATGCCATAACCCATCGCTCCGCCCAGCGCTTCGCCGCTTAATTTCAACAAGATTCTTTTATATTTTAATTCGGTCATTCATGCCTCCAGTTTATCCTGCCCTTTCTCCATCAGCGAAGAAGAGCGCCACCCTCTTCTATATAGGAAAAGGTTAAAGTGAGGGTATTTTCAAAAAAAGCCAACCCGAAGGCTGGCTTTTTAATCGCTTACGCTTGAGTTGTGCTTTCGCCAAGTTCCCAACGTTGAAAACGTCGCACAATAATATTTTCGCCAATTGCGGCGACATTTTGCAAAATCAATTTTTCAATCGTCACCGATTCGTCGCGGATGTAAGGTTGGCGTAACAAACAAACTTCGTCTTTATATTTTTCAATGCGCCCTTCGACAATTTTTTCCAACACATTATCAGGTTTGCCTTCTTCTTTGGCGCGCGCGCGGGCAATTTCTTTTTCATGTTCCAATTCAGAAGCGGGAATTTGCTCCGCCGTAATATATTTTGGGGCGCTGGCGGCAATTTGCAAAGCAATTTCGTGCGCCAAATTTCTAAATTGTTCATTGCGCGCCACAAAATCAGTCTCACAGTTAATTTCAACCATCACGCCCACGCGCCCGTTGCCATGCGAATACAATTCCACCACCCCATTAGAAGCGTCGCGGTCGGCGCGTTTGGCGGCGGTTGCCATGCCTTTTTCGCGCAGCCAATCTACGGCTTTATCAAAGTCGCCATTGGCTTCTTGCAGCGCTTTACGGCAATCTAACATCGGCGCGTTGGTTGCGGCGCGCAGTTGCTTAATCATTTCAGTTGTAATTTCCATAATTCAATTCACTTTCTCTATTCTTCAGTTTCTTCAACGTCTTCCGCTTTTTTCTTTTCGCGCGGCTTCTTTTCTTCCACAATTTCTTCAATCACTTCTTCAACGGGGATTTCCGCTTTCTTCATCTTCGCCAACGTCGCTTCGCCAAGTAAGATATCGTCGCCCGCGTCGTCATCCGCTTCCACTTCGACCTTCAAGCGGGCTGGGCGCACCCGAGCTTTTGATTCCGCCTTGACCTCTTCTTGCTTTTCAGGCTCTTCGTCTTTTCGTAAAGCCTTGCCTTCTAACACGGCGTCTGCCATTTTAGAAACCAGCAACTTAATTGCGCGAATCGCATCATCGTTCGATGGAATCACATAATCTACGGGTTGTGGGTTGCAATTTGTATCTACCAAAGCGACAATCGGAATATTCAGCAAATTCGCTTCATGAACCGCCGCCACTTCGCGTCCCACGTCAATAATAAATAATAAGTTTGGAAGTTTCTTCATCTTCCGCACGCCAGCCAAACGCGTATTCAAGCGGGCAATTTCGCGTTCAATTAACAAGCCTTCTTTTTTCGTCAGGCGGTTAATCTCGCCGCTATCGCGCAATTGTTCAAGCCTTTCTAATTCTTGAATGCGTTGATACATGGTTGACCAGTTCGTGAGCATACCGCCCAACCAACGTTCGGTAACGTAGGGCATTCCACAACGAATTGCTTCTTCGGCAATGGTCTCTTGGGCTTGGCGTTTGGTGCCGACAAACAACACAGTGCCGCCGTTTGCCACAGTGTCGCGAATGACATTGTAGGCATTGTTCGCCAACTTGACGGTTTGTTGCAAGTCAAGAATATGAATGCCGTTACGCTCTGTAAAGATGTACGGCTTCATGCGGGGGTCCCACTTATTAGTGCGGTGACCGAAATGGACGCCGCTCTCCAGCAGGGCTTTCATAGAAATATTAGCCATGTTTCTCCATATTTTTCCGTTCTCCAGCATGTCGCTTCATGCGGAACGGTGTGAGTTTAGTGGGGATTGCTCACCCACTCAAGGACGCTTGTTGCCCGTCCTAGGCAAGATGCGCTTTTTTCAAAGCCGCCGAATTGTATGCGAGGCGAAGGGATGTGTCAAGAGTTAATCATCTACAACAAATCGGGGCGGGCTTTACGAGAATATGCTTTTATATCAGTGCAAGTAATTCACTTGGTTGAATAACAGATAGAGGAGCGGGCTGAAAGTCTTTCACATTACGCGTAACTAAATAATCTGCCTTGCATTGTATCGCCGCCATCATTTGCACAGCATCTTCAAAGTCTTTGTATGGCAAACTTAACGCTTGTTCAATTGTAGATTGGTCAACTGTTGCAATTTTTAGAATTTGTAAAAGATTCGTAATCGTCACCTTGGCGTGTGAGGATGATTGGTCTTTTTGAATTAAATAAAACAATGTAGTTAGTGAATGAGGGGCGATGAATCCTTGCATTTTCCCCGTCTCCGCATAAGCGAGTAGCTGAGCCGATGTTTCGTAAAATGGCTCACGGTCTTGTAAAACATCTAAAATAATGTTTAAGTCAAATAAAGCTTTAATTTTTTGAGCCATATTTTGACTCTAAATGTTTTTTATAATCAGTTATTGAAACATTTTGCGAAAGAACGCCGGAAAGCCTACGAACAATTGGCGCATTTTCTAAAGCGCTAATTGGCGCAGGGATTTGAAGCAGATATTCATTAATTAGGTTAGTGAGTGTAGTATTCTGTTTACGCGCATAACGTTTTGCATTTTCAAGCAACTTGCGCGGTAAACGAATCGTTAATTTTGTCTCTCGCATGGCAGCCTCTCTTGCCGTACAGAATATCATAAATTTGCACGGCTGTCAAATTATCGCTTCTCCCAGTCCACATACTTAATCCCCAACAAATCATCAGACTTAATCATCGTCAACAAATCTGGGCGGTTTTTGCGAGAATACACTTTATACAAAGCATCTTTTGATGAAGAAACTTTTGCTTCAAAATCTACAAGCCTTTCAATCAGTTTCATTAATTCCAGCCGTTCTACCAGCCGAAAACTTTTTGATAATTCAAAAGCGATTAAATCCGCTTTGCCTGCATAGAGCCAACCTTTGTTATCTTTCCGAACGCTATGTAATTCAATCCATAAAAATTCGTCTTGAATCTCCTCATCTCCCCGCCACTTGCGCTTCATGCTCTTAACATCCACTTTTTTAGACTTTCCGTTTCGTTCAATGATGTAATCAACATGTTCGTTGATATCTTCTTTTTCCGAAGAAGCGGAGACTTTGAATCCGCGCTGAATCGCAAGCCGCGCAAAGGCATCCTCTGCGCGGCGACCGAGTTCCAGCGAATCCTGCTTACGATAAAGACCTCTGGAATTTTTTGTGAGCATGAAGTTAAGTATAACTTGTCATTCCGAATGTGGCGAAGGGTTTCTTCGCTACGTTTAGATTGAGATTTTACCCAACATAATCGCACCAACTTTCATATTTCGCTATCTTTCCGCGAATCGCTTCGTGATACACGTTTTGAATCTCGCGCGTAATTTTGCCAGACTTGCCGTCGCCAATTTTTCTAAAATCAATTTCGCTTAAGCCTATCACTTCGGCGGCAGTGCCGCAAACGAACACTTCATCGGCGTTGTACAGTTGGTCGCGCGAGACGGGCATTTCTAACACCTCGTAGCCCAAATCTTTGGCGATGGTGTAAATAGATTGGCGTGTGATTCCTTCTAACACGGGCGCGGTGGACGGCGTGATAATTTTTCCATCGCGCACTAAAAACAAATTCTCGCCTGTGCATTCGGCGATGTAGCCTTGTGGGTCGAGCAAAATCGCTTCTTGAAAGCCCAGCCGTTCCGATTCGGTTTTTGCTAAGATGCTATTGGCGTAATTGCCGGCGATTTTGGCTTTGGTCATCGAAACGTTTGGATGATGGCGCGTGAATGAAGAAATGTTGGCGCGAATGCCTTTGGCAAGCGCTTCTTCGCCTAAATAATTATTCCACTCCCACACGGCAATCATCATAGATAATTTGCCGTAATCCACGTTTAAATTCCAACCGCCGCCGTCTAAATACATGAGCGGGCGAATATAACAATCGGTAAAGCCATTGGCGCGCACGGTGTCTTTATGAGCTTTGATTAATTCGTCCGCCGTCCATGGGATTTCACGAAAGCCCAGCACGCGCGCCGAATCAAACAGGCGTTCGATGTGTTCGCGCAAGCGAAAGATGGCAGGTCCTTTCGGCGTGTTATATGCGCGAATGCCCTCAAATACCGCCGCGCCATAATGCAAGGCGGGGGTTAAGAAATGCAATGTGGCTTGTTCAAACGGCACAAGTTCGCCGTTCTTCCAAATAAATTTTGATTCCATGCCCATAGGGTAATTCTCCTCTTTTCGTTTAATGATTTATTTTGACCGCCGGCGGTTGACGGCAGGCGCTCACGCGCAGGGTCTGCCGTCTCTTTCCGCTGTCTAAATGTTTTTCAAAATCTCATCCGTTATTTGATGAGTCTTCAATTTGCCGCCGAGGTCGGCGGTGCGCGCGCCGTTTGAGACGGCGCTCTCTACTGCGCGTTCAATGGCGCGCGCTTCATCTTCTAATTTGAATGAATATCTTAGCATCAATGCGCATGAAAGAATAGCGCCAATAGGGTTGGCAATGCCTTGTCCGGCAATATCGGGGGCAGAGCCGTGAATCGGCTCGTATAAACCGACTGTTGATTCAGACAAGCTGGCGGAAGGCAACATGCCCATTGACCCCGCTAATACAGACGCTTCATCGGTCAAAATATCGCCAAACATATTTTCAGTGACCAGCACGTCAAACGAGGCTGGGGATGTGATTAATTTCATGGAAGCGGTATCTACAAGCGTATGCTCCAGTTGAATTTCAGGATTCTGTGTCCCGATGGTTGAGGCGATTTGTCTCCACAGCCGAGACGATTCTAAAATGTTGGCTTTATCCACCGAGGTCACTTTTTTCTTTCTGTTTTTTGCAAGTTCAAAGGCAAGTTCTACAATGCGTTTGATTTCATAATCAAAATATTCGAGCGTGTCCACCGCGTATTGTTTGCCGTTGCGCGTTTCGCGCAGTTTGGGTTGACCAAAATATAAGCCGCCTGTTAACTCGCGCACGACGATAATATCCACGTCTTTTAGTTTTTCGGGTTTTAGCGGGGAGGCTTCGATGAGGGATGGATACACTTTTACCGGGCGAAGGTTTGCAAATACGCCTAAGCCTTTGCGCAGCGCCAGCAGACCGCGTTCTGGTCTATCTTTGGCGTTGGGGTCGTCCCATTTTGGTCCGCCTACCGCGCCAAGCAACACTGCGTCTGAGTTTTGACAATCGGCTAAGGTTTCGTCTGTAAGGGACGTTCCATATTTATCAATTGAACAGCCGCCCATCCATCTTTCTTGAAAATTGAAGGTATGGTTGTATTTATGGGCAACGGCTTCTAAGACCTTTGTCGCTTCGCCTATGACTTCGGGTCCGATACCATCGCCGGGGAGTAATGTGATTTTGTAATTCAAGGAAATCTCCATATAGCGACCGCCACAGCGGACTATAGATTGTTTGCAGTCTGCTGTTTTTGGTCTTGAATTTAATGCGCCAGTATCAAGCCATATTCAATGGAATCAGCCAGCGCGCGCCAACTGGCTTCGATAATGTTTGTGCTGGCGCCAACGGTGCTCCAACGCGATGTGGAATTGCGCGTGTCTATTAATACGCGCGTAATGGCTTCTGTGCCGTGGTCTGAGTCTAAAATTCTCACTTTGTAATCGGATAAGTGAAAGTTTTTGATTTGTGGGTAATAGCCAACGAGGGCTTTTCGCAGCGCCAAATCTAAAGCGTTGACGGGACCGTTGCCTTCGGCGGCGGTGTGTAGCAGTTCGCCTTGCACTTTGACTTTGACGGTGGCTTCTGCAAGAATGCCGCGCCCGGCGCGATGCTCCACATTGACAAAAAAATCAATCAGTTCAAACGGCGCTTTGTAATTTGGCTCTTGCCGCTTTAACATCATCGCCACGGAGGCTTCTGCCGCTTCAAATGAAAAGCCGCGCGCTTCTAGTTCTTTAATTTCGCTCAATACGGGCAACACGTCTTCGGTCTCTACTTCTACGCCGTGTTCTTCGGCTTTGCTTAATAAATTTCCACGACCAGATAAATCTGAGACGACCACGCGCATTTTGTTGCCGACCAGTTCTGGCTCAATGTGTTGATATGATTGCGCGTTGCGCCGCATTGCCGCCACATGCACGCCGCCTTTATGCGCAAAAGCGGATTTTCCCACAAACGGTAAATGTTCATTGGGGGTCACGTTTGCAACTTCGGTAACAAAATGAGATACATCAAATAACTTAGTTATGTTTCCTTTGGGTAAGCATGAGTAACCCATTTTTAATTCAAGATTGGCGATGATGGAAATTAAGTTGGCGTTGCCGCAGCGCTCGCCCACGCCGTTGATTGTGCCTTGCACTTGAATTGCGCCGTTGCGCACCGCGATTAATGAATTGACCACCGCACATTCCGAGTCGTTGTGGGTATGAATGCCAAACGGATGAGAAATCGCTTCTTTTACTTCGTGGATGATTGCTTCTGTTTCCCAGGGCAGGGTGCCGCCGTTTGTATCGCACAGCACAACCGTTTCGGCGCCGCCGCGAATAGCGGCTTTTAGGGTTTCAAGCGCATAAGATGGGTCGGCTTTGTAGCCGTCGAAGAAATGTTCAGCGTCGTAGATGACTCGTTTGCGGTGCGATTTTAAATATGCAACCGATTGCTCGATGATGCGCAAGTTATCATCGAGCGTGGTGAGCAAAACTTCTTTGACGTGTAACGTCCATGTTTTGCCGAAGATGGCGCAAACGGGCGTTTGCGAATTGAGCAAGGCTTTGATATTGGCGTCGTCTTCTGGCGCGCCTTTGACGCGGCAAGTAGAACCAAATGCGGCAATCAATGAATGTTTCCATTGGATGTCTTTGGCGCGTTCAAAGAATTCAACGTCTTTTGGGTTAGAGCCGGGCCAGCCGCCTTCAATAAACGCTACGCCTAATTCATCGAGTTTTTGGGCAATGCGAATTTTGTCGTTACCCGAAAGCGTGAATCCTTCGGATTGGGCGCCGTCGCGTAAGGTGGTGTCGTAGATTTGGAACATGGGTAGAGTCATCATTTCTTCTAAAGACTGCCGATAACCGACTGTAAACAGTGGTTAGCGGTCAGCGGTTATGGGTGAGTGGCTTCATATTCTTTGATGCGCTCCTCAAATCCCATAATGTAACCAAGTTCGTCCACGCCGTTGAGCAGGCAAGTTTTGTTGAATGAATCGATAGGGAAGGTAAAAGAGCCTGAAGGGAAGGAAACAGTTTGGGTCGGCAAATCAACCGTAAGTTCGGCATGAGGCGCCTCTTCATATAAATCGAGTAAGGTTTTGTGCGTCGCTTCATCTACCACAATGGGAATTAATCCGTTCTTCAAGGCGTTGTTGCGAAAAATATCGGCAAAGGATGTGGAGATAACGGCGCGAAACCCAAAGGCGGTGAGCGCCCAAGGGGCGTGTTCGCGGCTTGAGCCGCAACCGAAGTTATCGCCCGCTAATAAAATTTTCGCTTCTTTCGCTTCGGGCTTGTTGAGGATGAAATCGGGCTTGGGAGATGTATCGTCGTTATAACGCCAGTTGTAAAATAATGCGTCTGCCAATCCGTTTTTATCGGTCACCTTTAAGAATTGGGCGGGAATGATTTGGTCGGTGTCAATATCATTGACGGGAATGGAAATCATGCGGGAGGTGAGGGTTGTAAATTGAGCCATAGGGGTATTGTCCGATTTGTAATTATTTGATGGCGCGGTTTTTGTTTGGTAAGGCGCTTATTAAAGGACGGTGCGCGGGTCTGTGATAACGCCGTGAATAGCGGTTGCGGCGGCGGTGATGGGGCTTGCTAAAAACGTTCGCCCGCCTTTGCCTTGCCTGCCTTCAAAGTTGCGGTTGCTGGTTGAAATGGCATATTGACCGGGTTGTAATTGGTCGCCATTCATGGCAATACACATACTGCATCCCGCTTCGCGCCATTCGGCGCCGGCTTGTTTGAAAATTTTATCTAAGCCTTCTTGTTCGGCTTGTTTCTTCACGTCTTGCGAGCCTGGCACCACCATGACTCGCACGCCATCAGCCACTTTTCTATCTTTTAATAATGAAGCGGCAAGGCGTAAATCTGAAATTCTGGAATTGGTGCATGAGCCGATGAAGACCACATCCACTTTTTGCCCTAGCAATGATTGACCGGGTTGTAAGCCCATATAGGTCATGGCTTTTTCAAAAGCGGCTTTTTGCGAAGCCTCTGTAAACGCTTCGGCGGTTGGAATGCGGTCTGTAATTTTCATGCCCATGCCTGGGTTGGTGCCGTAGGTAATCATCGGTTCAAGGTCCGAAGCGTTGAGCGTGACGGATTTATCATATACAGCGCCTTCATCGGATGGAAGCGTGCGCCATTTTGAAACGGCTTTTTCCCATGCTTCTCCTTTGGGGGCGAATTCTCTGCCATGCAGATATTGGAAAGTTGTGTCGTCGGGAGCAATCATGCCAGCCCGCGCGCCGCCTTCAATAGACATGTTGCAAATCGTCATGCGTTCTTCCATAGATAAGGAACGAATCGCTTCGCCGGTATATTCAAAAACATGCCCCGTTCCCCCGCCCACTCCAATTTTGGCAATTAACGCGAGGATGATATCTTTGGCGGAAACGCCTTTAGAGAGTTTTCCATCCACACGCACTTCGTATGTTTTTGGTTTCTTTTGCAATAAACATTGCGTGGCTAACACATGCTCCACTTCGCTTGTGCCAATGCCAAAGGCTAATGCGCCAAACGCGCCGTGCGTAGCGGTGTGACTATCTCCGCAAACGATGGTCATGCCGGGTTGGGTGCGCCCAAGTTCGGGACCAATCACATGCACAATGCCGCGATGCGGGCTTGCCATGCCATGCAAAGTGATTCCAAATTCGGCGGCGTTCGTTTCCATTTGCTTAATTTGGGCGGCGGCTAATGCGTCGGCAATGGGAACGTCTATCGGCGTGGTCGGAATCGAATGGTCCATTGTCGCCAATGTTTTATCGGGTCGGCGGACTTTTAACCCGCGCTGGCGCAGCCCTGTAAAGGCTTGCGGCGAGGTCACTTCGTGAACCAGATGCAAATCAATGTAAAGAATCGCCGGCGCGTCTTCTTGTTGCGCAACAACGTGGGAATCCCATATTTTTTGAAATAATGTTTTTGCCATAGTCTTTAATCTCTAATCCTCTAATTCTCTAATGTTCTTTACCCTAACATCACGCCAAAATCGTTTTTCACTTTTTCTTCGCGTCCTTCGGTTTGGGCGATGATAAGTTTATTCAACGCATTGATATATGCCTTGGCGCTGGCGACGATAATATCCGAATCCGCTCCATGCCCGCCATACACGCGCACATATTCCATTTCGCTTTGCGGGTCCATAGAGGTATATCCGTTTTCGCTTTGAATGCGAACGCTTACTTCGCCAAGCGCGTCAATTCCTTCGGTCACCGCGTGAACGTTAAATTCGAGCAATGTGCAACGGACTTTTATAATCCCGTCAATGGCTTTATACGTCGCATCTACTGGACCTGTGCCGATAGCGGCTTGCGTATGCACCATGCCGTCAGGTCCGCGCAAACGAACGGTGGCGGTGGGCATGCCCATAGTGCCGCAGGTCACCTGCATTCCATGCAACACATACACATCGCGCGGCTTATAAAACTCATCGGCAATCAAGGCTTCTAAATCTAAATCGGTAATGACCTTTTTCCTATCCGCCAATTCTTTGAAGCGGGCAAAGGCTTTATCTAATTCCACTTCATCGAGCGAATGACCCATTTCAGCCAAACGATTTCGCAACGCATGACGCCCCGAATGTTTCCCTAGCACCAATTTAGTTTGATTCACGCCCACGTCTTCGGGACGCATAATTTCATAAGTGGTTTGATGTTTCAACATCCCGTCTTGATGAATGCCCGCTTCGTGGGCAAAGGCGTTTGCGCCCACAATGGCTTTATTCGGTTGCACAACAATACCGGTGTAATTGCTCACCAACTTGCTAATGCGCGAAATTTGTTTAGTGTCAATCCCCGTCTCTAACCCAAACACAGGGTGGCGCGTTTTCAACGCCATCACCACTTCTTCAAGCGAAGTATTGCCCGCCCGCTCGCCAATGCCGTTAATCGTCACCTCCGCCTGACGCGCCCCCGCGCGAATGCCCGCTAAAGTGTTTGCAGTAGCAAGCCCTAAATCATCGTGACAATGCACCGAAACCGTAATCCCCTCATGCATGCCCGGCGTGTTTTTGATAATCCCCTCAATCAATTTATAAAATTCATCAGGCGTTGTATAACCAACCGTATCGGGAATATTCAAAGTTGTTGCGCCTACTTTAATCGCCTCGCCCAACACCACATACAAAAATTCCGGGTCCGAGCGCCCCGCGTCTTCTGGAGAGAACTCCACATCGGCGCACAAACTTTTTGCATACGCCACCATTTCAGAAACCCGTTGCACCACTTCTTCAGGGTCCATCTTCAACTTATGCTTCATGTGAATCGGCGAAGTCGCTAAAAACGTATGAATGCGCGGATATTTCGCATACTGAATCGCTTCCCATGCTTTATCAATATCCGACTTATTCGCCCGCGCCAAACCTGCAATCACGGGAATCTTCGCTTCGCTCTTCGGGGAGGCTGGGTTGCCCACCTCCATAGCAATCTGGCGCACGGCTTCCAAATCGTCTGGCGAGGCGGCAGGGAAGCCCGCTTCAATAATATCCACGCCCAAACGCGCTAGGTGATGCGCCACTTCCAATTTTTCCGCCGAAGTCATCGTCGCGCCCGGAGATTGTTCGCCGTCTCGTAAGGTCGTATCAAAAATCTTGACGTAGTTATGATTTGTCATAGAGTCTTCCTTTTCTACAAAAGCGTGAGAACAGAGAGCGGTAACGAATTTTTATTCTCTCATTATCGGTTCTCTTATTTCTTCCAATTCTCAGGTCGTAGCGCCCGCACCGCCGCGCCAGCCCGCCACATTTCAGAGTCGCGTATCTCAGCCAGTTCTTTATCCAATTTTTCTCTATAATCAGGTTGGCTATTTGCTTCTAACGTAATTCTGGCTTCATTGCCTGAAACCACGCTTTGATATAACTCCTTAAACACAGGCGCCACCGCGTCGCGGAATTTATTTTTCCAATCTAATGCGCCGCGTTGCGCCGTCGTAGAACAATTGGCATACATCCAATCCATACCGTTTTCACCCACCAAACGAATCAACGATTGCGTTAACTCTTCCACCGTTTCGTTAAACGCTTCGCTCGGAGAATGCCCGTTCTTTCTTAATTCGTTATATTGCGCTTCCATCACGCCTGCCAGCGCGCCCATCAACACCCCGCGTTCGCCCGTCAAATCAGAATACACTTCCTTCTCAAACGTCGTGGGGAATAAATACCCCGCCCCAATGGCAATGCCTAAGGCAATCGTTCTCTCTTTCGCCTTCCCCGTGTAATCTTGATGCACAGCAAAACTCGCGTTGATGCCAGAACCATCCAAAAAATTTGTTCGCACACTTCGCCCAGACCCCTTCGGGGCGACCAGCGCCACATCCACATGCGGCGGAGGAATCACGCCTGTATCCTCTTTGAAGGTGACGGAAAACCCATGAGAAAAATAAAGCATATCGCCTTCGTTCAAACTTTCTACAATCTTAGACCATTGCGAACGTTGCCCCGCGTCTGACAGTAAATATTGAATCACCGTGCCTCTTTCCGCCGCTTCTTCAATCGAAAACAACGTTTCGCCCGGCACCCAACCGTCTTCAATCGCTTTCTCCCAATTCTTTGTGCCTTCGCGCTGACCGACAATTACTTTAATGCCATTATCGCGCATGTTCAGCGCTTGCGCTGGTCCTTGCACGCCATAGCCAAGCACAGCCACCACTTCATTTTTCAACACTTCGCGCGCCTTTTCCAACGGAAACTCATCGCGCGTCACTACTTCTTCTTCCACACCGCCAAAATTAATTTTTGCCATTGCTTTATTTCTCCTAAGTTTTATATTGTATTCAGCGTTGCCACAACCCATAATCGGTTAACCGTTTTCATGGTCTGCGGTTTATCGTTCATTTATGGCGTCATTTCCGCCATATTCATCACCTCATAGCGGGCGCCATTCACGCCTGGCACTCGCCGCAAACCGTCATGAATGCCGCGCGTCATCGAAACCTTGCCAGTGCGCACCATTTCCACAATGCCAATTGGGCGAAGCAACTCAATCATGCCTTCAATTTTGTCTTCCGTGCCGGTAATTTCCACAATCACCGAATCCGCCGCCACGTCCACAATTCGCGCGCGGAAAATTTCAGCCAGCCCATTCACCTCAGCGCGGCGCTCTGGCGCAACCTGCACTTTGATTAATGCCAAATCGCGCGTCACGGTGGGTTGATGCGTAACGTCTTGCACGTCAATTACATTGACTAATTTATACAAATTCGATTCAATCCGATGCGCGTCCACGTCCCCATTGGGGCAGTTCACCACCACCGTCAAACGCGATATTTCGGGGTTATCGGTTTTGCCAACCGCCAGCGATTCAATATTGAAATTGCGGCGGCGAAACAACGAAGCGATTCGATTCAACACGCCTGGTTTATTCTCCACTAATGCAATAAACGTATGGTTCATAATTTCTCCAATTCTCTTTCATCAAACGTCAACAAGCCTGCCTCACGCTTTCGCCTTCATCGGTCGTTGAAGCATTTCATGCAACGCCGCGCCTTGCGGCACCATCGGATACACCGCCTCTTCCTGCTCTACGCGGAATTCAAGCACAACTGGACCTTGAGTCTTTCTCGCCCATTCAATCGCTTCATGCACTTCCTCGCGCTTGGTTACTCTTCTGGCGGGCGCTCCATGCGCCTCAGCCAATTTAACAAAATCAGGCGTGAGCATATTCACGGCGGAATATCTCTTCTCAAAGAAAAATTCTTGCCACTGCCGCACCATGCCTAAATATTGATTATTCATAATCGCCACTTTAACGTTTGCATTTTCTTGCACGGCGGTTGTTAATTCCGCCGCAGTCATCTGAAACCCCCCGTCGCCGGCAATCGCCCAAATCTCTTGGTCTTTTGCCGCAAACCAAGCGCCAATGGCAGAGGGCAAGCCAAAACCCATTGTCCCCGCCCCGCCCGAAGTCAGCCAACGATTCGGCTTATCTAAAAAGTAATACTGCGCCGCCCACATTTGATGTTGCCCCACATCAGTTGAAACAATAGCGTTTCCATTGGTGGCTTTCCAAATATCGGCAATCAAATGCGCCACATACAATTTGCCGTCGTCTTCCCAATTCATAATGCTTCTTGCGTCCGCTTCGGCTTTCCATTGGCGAATCTCCTGTTTCCAATCTTCGTGTTCATATTCATCCACCAATGGAATCAAATCGCGCAAAACGGTTTTCAAATCGCCCACCAAAGGCACATCTACAAACACATTTTTATGAATTTCAGACGGGTCAATTTCAATATGGATTTTTTTCGCTTTAGGCGCATAGGTTTTCAACGTGCCGGTCACACGGTCGTCAAACCGCATACCAAAAGCCAGCAACAAATCGGCGTTTTGAATCGCCAAATTTGTATGCACTTCGCCGTGCATTCCCATCATGCCTAAACTTAATTCATGCGAAGCGGGAAAAGCCCCCAACCCCAACAACGTGCTTGCCACAGGAGTTTGCGTTTTCACTGCAAACTGCATTAACTCTTCTTCGGCTTTAGACATTAACACGCCATGCCCGCACAAAATCACTGGTTTTTTTGCCTTTTCAATCAACTCAACCGCTTGGTCTAATAAATGTTTAGGAGAGCGCATTACAGGTTGATAACCGGGCAATTTCACTTCTTCAGGGTAAACAAATTCACACGCTTCTACTTGCGCGTTTTTACAAATATCAATCAACACGGGACCTGGTCTGCCGCTTTTCGCAATATAAAACGCTTCGCGAATCGTTTCGGCAATTTCATCAGCCCGTGTGACTAAATAATTATGCTTGGTAATCGGCAAGGTAATTCCAGTCACATCCGTTTCTTGAAATGCGTCGCCGCCAATTAAGTGAGCCGCCACCTGCCCCGTAATAAATACCACTGGAACAGAATCCATCATAGCGGTACAAATGCCTGTTACCAAATTCGTCGCGCCTGGTCCCGAGGTCGCCATCGCCACGCCAACTTTCCCCGACGTGCGAGCGTAGCCATCTGCCATGTGCGCCGCTCCCTGCTCATGCCGCACCAAAACATGATGCACAGGGTAATTCAACATTGCGTCATAAATCGGCATGTTTGCGCCGCCGGGGTAGCCAAATACCACCTCCACCCCTTCGCGTACTAAACATTCCCAAACAATTTCTGCGCCTTTTAATTTCATTCTCTCTCCTTTATTACAAATCGGCGTTTAACACTGCGCCGGTATCTGCGCTGGTGACAAAATACGAATATCGTTTTAACCATTTGGATGTTGTCTTCGATTTGAATTCAGGCAACGCCGCGAGCCGCTTCTGAATTTCCGCTTCGCTTAACTTAACGTTCAACGTGCGAGCGGTTAAGTCAATCTGAATCACATCCCCAGCCTGAAGGGCGGCAATCGGTCCGCGCGCCGCCGCCTCCGGCGATACATGCCCAATACATGCGCCGCGCGTGCCGCCGCTGAATCTCCCATCAGTGATTAAGGCAACCTTATCGCCAAGCCCTTGCCCCATAATGGCAGAAGTAGGCGATAACATTTCCTGCATACCAGGTCCGCCTTTTGGTCCCTCATAACGCACAACCACACAATCGCCCGCTTTCACCTTACCCGCCAAAATGCCAGCCATGGCTTCTTCTTGCGATTCAAAAATAACGGCTGGTCCTTCAAACTTCATCATGGCTTCGCTCACGCCGCCCACTTTAACCACCGCCCCTTTTGGCGCGAGGTTGCCAAATAAAACCGCTAAACCGCCGCGTTTGGAATGGGCATTGTCGTACCTGCGAATCACTTCTTCGTCTTTAATATCCGCGCCTTGAATCGACTCGCCTAACGTTTTCCCAGTGACGGTAATACGGTCAAAATGCAGCATCCCCGTTCCCCATTGAATTTCATTTAAGATGGCGGGTATGCCGCCCGCGCGATGAACGTCTTCCATGTGCCATTTGCCTGCTGGGCTTACTTTACAAATATGCGGTACTTTATCCGCCACTGCGTTAATTCTTTCTAACGGATACTCTACCCCCGCCTCGTTTGCCAGCGCTAATGTATGCAAAACCGTATTCGACGACCCCCCCATTGCCATATCTAGCGCAAAAGCGTCGTCAATCGCTTCGGCAGTGACAATATCTCTCGGCTTAATATCGCGTTCGATTAAGGTCATAATTTGCGCGGCGGCTTGTTTTGCCAGCGCTTCGCGTTCGGGGGTTTTTGCCAAAGCCGAGCCGTTATATGGCAGCGCCAACCCCAGCGCTTCCATTAAGCAATTCATTGAATTCGCGGTGAACATGCCCGAACAAGAACCGCACGATGGACACGCAAATTTTTCTAATGTCTTCAATCGCTTTTCGTCTATCTTCCCTGCTGAAAACGCCCCCACGCCCTCAAATACTGAAATCAAATCTATCGTTTCGCCTTCGGGAGTCATCCCCGCTTTCATTGCGCCGCCAGAGACAAAAATCGTTGGGATATTAACCCGCATGGCGGCGAGTAGCATACCTGGCACAATTTTGTCGCAGTTTGGAATACAAACCATCGCGTCAAATCTGTGGGCTTCAATCATCGTTTCTACGCAGTCGGCAATTAATTCTCGAGAAGGAAGCGAATACTTCATCCCCAAATGCCCCATAGCAATGCCGTCGTCCACGCCAATGGTATTGAACTCAAACGGCACGCATCCCGCCGCGCGCACCGCTTCTTTCACTAATTTGCCAAACTCCTGTAAATGCACATGACCTGGCACTACATCCACATACGAATTAACAATGGCAACAAATGGCTTATTGAAATCTTCATCCTGTAAGCCTGTAGCGCGAAGCAAAGCCCGATGCGGCGCTTTATCAAAACCTTTTTTGACTGTATCTGAGCGCATAGTTCTCCTTAAGTTGCCTCTTTCCCTTTAGGGAGAGGGACTAGAGGTTGAGGGGTATATATAAAAAAAACCGCCTGTGGTTAGGCGGCTTTTTGCGTTTATGTAAGTGTGTTTACTTCTGCACTCTCACCGTAGCCATCCTAACCGAAAATAGTCCTTCAATAATGAGGACTACAATAAGGATGCTAATAAGGGAGAGGAAAAAGACAGTGTGCATTGGTTCGTAATTTCGCCCGATTATAGGCGCTTTCGGAAATAAGTCAAGGGTGAAATGTAGGATTCGGGGAAGAAAAAGAACTGCCCCATGACGTTTGCATCATTCTAAACGGTTGAATTGGAAAATAAAATCCCTCCTCAGGGCGTTGAAATTAAATAAAAACAAACCTGCCGCGAAAGCATAAGGCAGGTTTGTTTTATCTTTTACGGCGGCAAAATTAAGCCGCAACCGTTTGTTCATACATTTGTTGCTTGATAGATACAATGTCTTGTTCTAGTTTCCTATCGGTCAAAATCTGCTCTTTAATTTTTTCATAAGCCGACATAACCGTAGAGTGATCTCGCCCGCCAAGAGCGTCTCCAATTTGCGGAAAAGACATTTTCCCTTCTTCGCGCAAGAGATACATGGCAATTTGGCGAGCGCGGGCGACTTCTTTTGTGCGGTCTCGTCCTAATAAAGCGTCAATAGTTAAGTCAAAACGAGAAGCGGTGGCTTTGATGACTACTTCTGGCTTAATATCTCCGCGCGATGGAGTGAGGTCGGCTAAAGCAATTTCGACAAGGTTGGGCGTAAGCGACGCGCCGCTTAAATCGGCATAGGCGATGATGCGATTCAATGCGCCTTCTAATTCGCGGATATTCGATTGCACACGCTCAGCAATGCTTTGTAAAATTTCATCTGAAATTTGTCTGCCGGTTCGTTCGGCTTTAGAGCGCAGAATAGCAAGGCGAGTTTCTAAATCGGGCGCTTGGATGTCGGCAGTTAAGCCCCATTCAAAACGTGAGCGTAATCGCTCTTCAAGAGTCACAAGCGATTTAGGTGGTCTATCGGACGAAACGATGATTTGTTTATCTTGCCCGTGCAAGGTATTGAAAGTGTGGAAAAACTCTTCTTGGGTTGATTCTTTACCGGCGATAAATTGAATATCGTCAATCAGCAATACGTCGGCTGAGCGGTATTTTTCCCGAAAGGCTTGGGTGGTGTGCGTGCGAATGGCATTAATCATGTCATTCGTAAATTCTTCAGATGAAACGTATAAAACATTTAACCCGCTGGCATGGCAGGCATTTCCAATGGCGTGAAGCAGGTGAGTTTTGCCTAAGCCTACGCCTCCGTATAAAAAGAGCGGGTTGTATGCTCTTGCGGGTTTTTCTGCCACAGCCTGACATGCCGCGTGAGCCAAACGGTTTCCTGAGCCAACTACAAAAGTATCAAATGTGTAGCGCGGGTTTAGACTAACGTGACGGGGTTTTGGCTCAGGCGGGGTAATCTGTATGGATGCCGGGGCAGTTTCCCCGTCAGATGAAGAAGCGATTGAGTCATCCGCCTGAGAGACAACAAACTTCACGGCGACATTTGAATTCAACACGTCAATTAATAAGCGGTTGATAGTGGTGGCAAGGCGGCTTTCAAGCCAATCGCGCGCATAAGCGTTGCGAACCCCAATAGTAATCAGCCCATTGTCATAAGCCATTGGGCGCGTATCGCGCACCCATGTATCGTAAGAGGCGCGGGGCATATCCATTTGAAGTTGTGCAAGAACTGATTGCCAAGCCTGCTCTGCGTTCATAAGCATTCCTTAACGTGGAGTTTTGTCGTAATTTTGCGATATTGAACTAGCCCGCCTGAAAGCGGCTTCTTGTATTGCGTTTTTCGTTTTGGATTTTGATAGTACAGGAATTTAGATGTTAATTGGCAAACATCCGTTATATCAGCGTGGCGTTATTGTAGCAGAACATTGATAAAGATAACAGGCGTTATCCCTACGTTAAGTTAAAAAGATTTGTTTTTTTAAGGTTATGCAATGTTAAAAAATAAAATTGCATTCAAGCGCAATTTTATTTTTTTTTAGAACAAGTGTATCAGCCAAAAATACCCGTTAACTTGCCGTTAACCCCCATATATAGGCATTAAAGAGGATATATGCGGATATAAGGCATATCTATCTTAAAAAATACTAAAGCGAAAATTTTTATTTTCCATGACAACGAGTCTCTGATTTTTGTGATTCATTTTGCGTTTATGTTTTGATTCGTGATTTTATATTTTTATTTGATGAACAAAACAAAAAAATGCGGTCAAAGACGCGCATGATAAAGATAAAAAAAATTTTTTTATGGCTGAATCATTGCGCAAACATATTTTTTTTACAGCGCCAACCCAAAACGCTATAACATCTTCGATATGCTTTGGCTTTTTGATAGAATTTGCAAGCAATCTCACTTTATATTCTCGGTAAATACGATGACAACTTCACGCATTTCTGGCTTTTATAACTTGAATCTTGATGAAAGACGCGCAAAAATCGCTGAATCTGCCTCGCTTCTTGACTTCGGGACGCTTGATTCTGCTCTTACGCATGGTCTTTCGCTTGAAACAGCCTTGCACATGGTGGAAAATGTGATTGGTTTATACGCTTTACCGCTTGGCATAGGGTTGAATTTTCAAGTGAATGGGCGTGATGTGCTTGTTCCAATGGTAATAGAAGAGCCTTCAGTCGTTGCGGGCGCTTCATTTATGGCAAAACTTGCGCGCGCAGGCGGCGGTTTCATTGCACAATCCACCGAACCTTTGATGATTGGTCAGTTACAAGCGCTTGATATTGATAATCTATACGAAGCAAAAGAAAAAATATTAGCCAATAAACAAGAATTAATTGAATATATCAACGCGTTTCCTTCATCTATAAAGAAATTAGGCGGCGGCGCAAGAGATATTGAAGTTCGCGTTTTCGATGATTCGATAATCGGCGGCTTTTTAGTCGTTCATCTCATCTATGATGTGCGCGATGCAATGGGCGCAAACGCCATTAACACGGCGTGTGAGCAACTTGCCCCGAAGATTGAAGCGTTGACAGGCGGAAAAGTCCACTTGAAGATATTATCAAACCTATCTGATAGACGAATCACAAAGTCAAAATGTGTGATTCCAGTCAAAGAATTGGCATTTGACAATTTTTCGGGCGAAGAAGTGCGAGACGGCATTATCGCCGCCTATGCTTTCGCCGCGGCAGACCCTTATCGTGCAGCAACTCACAACAAAGGAATAATGAACGGCGTGGATGCAGTTGTGATTGCCACAGGCAATGACTGGCGTGCAATTGAAGCGGGTGCACATGCATACGCCGCGCGTTCAGGCAAATACACTTCATTATCTACTTGGAGCAAGGATGATGAAGGAAATTTAGTCGGCGAGTTGGAAATGCCTATGGCTGTGGGGATTATCGGCGGCGCTACGAAGGTTCATCCAGCCGCACAAATGGCGCTTCAACTCATGGAAGTCAAATCTGCAAATGAATTGGCTGAGATTATTGTTTCAGTCGGGCTTGCTCAAAACATGGCGGCGCTTCGCGCTTTAGCCACAGAGGGCATCCAACGCGGACACATGTCTTTACATGCCCGTCAAATTGCGATTTCAGCCGGGGCAACAGGTGATTTGATTGAGCAAGTGGCAAGCCAAATGGTTTTGGAAAAGAATATAAGGTTGGAAAGAGCAAGTGAGTTGGTGAAGAAGTTGGAAAGTGGTGAGTAGAAAGTGAACAGTAAACAGTTATCAGTTTTTGAGTGGAAAGAAGAAAAAGAAAAGAATTGTAGAGCGAGTAAAATTAGGTAAGTACATAAGTAGATAGGTAAACAGATATGAGTACAAAAATTGAAAGAAAACCGCTCACATCAGAAGAAATATCTGCGATTGTGGATGGGATTGCGCCAATTGACGTAGTTCAAATGAAAATACTAGCTAATTTGCCTCCAGAAAAAAGAATTATTCCGATGTTGCAAGCCTCTGAGATGGTTCGAGCCGGTTTGCGAGGAGCATTTCAAAAAAAATTCCCTACTCTTTCTAAATCTGAAATCAATATGAAAATTTTAGAATACCAAACTTTCATGGATAAAAATTATGGGCATATCTGATTTTTATATCCGCGTTGTAAGAGCATTAGATGAAATTGATGCGCCTTATATGATTGTCGGCGCTTATGGCGGTTCTGTTTTTGGAATCGCACGCTCTACAAATGATATTGATATGCTAGTAGATTTGCAAGAAAAAGATTGTTATGCTCTCTCAGAAAAATTCCCTCTCCCGCGTTACTATGCCGACCCTGAAATGATTAAAAATTCTATTCAAATGGGGATTATGTTTAACTTAATTGATACCGAAGAAGGTGCAAGGGCTGACCTTGTTCCTCTTAAACGGGAGCCTGAGTATCAGATTGCTTTTAATCGGCGTGTAAGACAAACATTTCAAAGCCCAAGCGGAGAATCATTTGAAGCATGGGTGGCTCAACCTACAGACATTATCATTGGCAAACTCCATGCTTGGAATGAAGGTAGGTCTAATAAACATCCATCTGATATTGTTTCTATTCTTTACTTTTGTATGCGTGGATATAGTGATTATGAAGTCAACATAGAAGAAGTGGCAAAAGAGGCAAGTCGAATTGGAGAAGAAGCATTAGAAATGTGGAATCAATCTCTTATTCGAGCAAAAAAAGAAATTGAAAAAGGGGATGCTCCACTTAAATGGTAGAACTCCTTTGGCAAGTTCGGCATTTTGTGTATCAAAACTTTGCAGAGACAACTCACCCACCAAGTGTGGGAGAGACAGCAAAACATTTTGACATTACAAATGAAGAAGCGACTGAACTTTACAAAGAGTTACATAATCGCCACGCCTTCTTTCTGGACTTGGAAACTTTGAAAATCCGCATGGCAAATCCGTTTTCTGGGATTCCAACAGATTTCAAAGTGACTGCAAATGGAAAAACATATTTCGCCAACTGTGCATGGGACATGCTTGGAATCCCTGCCGCGCTTCATGTGGATGCAATCATTGAAGCAAAGTTTACAGAAAGCAATGAAGAAATAAAGCTAGAAGTCAAGAACGGACAAATTACCAATAACCAATTACTCGTTCATTTCCCTCTACCCTTCTCTCGCTGGTATGATGACTTGGTCTTCACCTGAGCGACAATGCTGCTCTTCCAGTCGGAAGCATGGATTGACAAGTGGTGCAAACGAAATAATTTGGCTCGTGGAGAAGTCTTAACCCTTGACCAAGTTTGGGAACTTTCTAAACTTTGGTATCACAATCGAATGTCCATAGATTATCATGGACGAAGCATGGAGCAAGTGGCTGAGATTTTTAATAAAGTTGGTTTAACATCAAGGTTTTGGAATGTCTAATAAATTAGTCCCTGCCTCAGGTCGTGAAAGTCCACTAAAGTGGACTGATGCAAAATAGCCCGAAGGGCTTCTATGCACTGAGGAAGGACTTTAGTCCGCACCGAAGAAGATTTTTAGGTAGGCAGGTTTGAAGTTTTAGTATCTGTGAATCGGCGCAATCTTCCTGTTTACATAAAGTCTATGATTTAGATATATTGATTACATACATAAAAAGAATAGATAAAAATTTAGAATCAATTGCTTGTTATTAAATGCAAGGATAAAACAAATGACAACTCCTCACACACACTCCCCCACATTACTTAAACCCAACAAGCCTGTTGGCATTGTTGGATATGGCGCGTATGTGCCAAGATTCCGTTTGCCTGCTAAAGAAGTCGCACGCGTATGGACAGGTAAAAGCGGCGGACTTCCAATCAAAGAGAAAGCCGTGCCCGGATTAGATGAAGACGTGATTACCATGTCTATCGAAGCGGCGCGCAACGCGATGAAACGCGCTCAAATTGACCCGACTGAATTAAGAGCCGTATGGGTCGGGAGTGAGTCACACCCATACGCGGTAAAGCCAACTTCCACCTTAGTCGCAGAGGCGATTGGTGCAGTCCCAAACACACAAGCCGCAGATTGGGAATTCGCATGCAAAGCTGGCACTGAGGCTTTAGTCGCCGCGATGGGTTTGGTCGGCTCAGGCATGGGCAAATATGCGATGGCAATCGGCATGGATACCGCGCAAGGCAAGCCCGGCGACGCGCTTGAATATACGGCGGGCGCTGGCGGCGGCGCATATATTTTAGGACCTGCTGAAGAGGCGCTGGCACAAATCAATTTTTCATATTCGTTTGTGACCGATACGCCCGATTTTTGGCGACGTGAATATCAAAAATATCCTGAGCATGGTATGCGTTTTACAGGCGAGCCTGCTTACTTCAAACACATCACCGAAGCCGCCACACATTTGATGCAAGCCGCAGGCGCCACTGCAAAAGATTACAAGTGGGCAGTCTTTCATCAACCGAATACAAAATTTCCGCAACGGGTTGCAGGTCAACTTGGTTTTTCGATGGAGCAAATTGAGCCGGGGCTTTTAGTTCCAGTGATTGGAAATACATACGCCGGCGCCGCCATGATTGGACTGACCGCGACTCTTGACATAGCCCAACCTGGTGACAGAATCCTCGTCGTTTCTTTTGGGTCTGGAGCAGGCTCTGACGCATTCGACATCACCGTCACTGACAAAATTTTAGAACGCGCCCCCCGCGCCACAAAAACTCAAGAATATATTGCCCGGCGGACTGAAATTGATTATGCAACCTATGTTCGTTATCGTGGCAAGTTGGCGATGAAGTAAAAAAGATAATTAGAGAGCAGAGAACAGTATTTAGTAAAACATCTGCTCTCTGTTCTCTACTCTCTTTATAATTAATCACTTAACAAGATTAGGAATTTTTTTATGTCTGAAGTTGTCATTGCAGGAATAGGTCAAACAGAAGTTGGCGAGCATTGGGATATTGGTTTAAGAGACCTCGCCCTTATAGCAATTCAAAATGCAATTAAAGATTCAGGCGGGTTGAAACCGCAAGCGCTGTTTGTCGGCAATATGCTGGCGCCGAATCTTTCAAATCAAGCGCATCTCGGCGCATTGCTTGCAGATTATGTTGGTTTGCTCGGCATTGAAGCCGTCACTATTGAAGCGGCTGGCGCATCAGGCGGCGCGGCGCTGCGTCAAGCGTATCTCGCCGTCGCCAGCGGATTTGTCGATGTCGCTCTCGTCGTCGGTGTTGAAAAATTTACAGATAAAGTCGGTTCAGGTGTAGATGCCGCACTTGCCACAACAGGCGATTCGGATTTTGAATCGATTCAAGGCGTAACCCCAGCCGCGCAAGCCGCGCTTTTGATGAAACGTTACATGCACGAATACAATGTCCCCAAAGACGGTTTCGCCGGGTTTGCATTAACCGCTCACGCCAACGGCGTTGCCAACAAAAACGCCATGTTCAGAAAAGCAATTAAATTAGAAACATATACAAAAGCGGAAATGGTCAGCGACCCATTAAATATGTTTGATATGGCTCCCAATGCGGACGGCGCTGCCGCGCTTCTTTTAACACGGGCAGACCTGATTCCATCTGGTCATCAGAATCCACTCGTGAAAATTATCGGCTCCGCCGCCTCGTCAGATACGCTGGCATTACACGATAGAAAAGATATGTTGTATTTTGATACGGCGCAAATTTCCGCCGGCAAAGCCATGAAACAAGCAGGTTTGACTCTCGATAAAATCAATTTCTTTGAATATCACGATACGTTTGGAATTTATGCCGCTTTACAACTTGAAGCAGTTGGATTTGCGATTAAAGGCAAAGGTTGGAAATTAGCCGCAGATAATGAAATTGGATTAAAGGGGAAAATCCCATGCGCCACGATGGGCGGCATGAAAGCGCGTGGGTTTGCAGGCGGCGCTGCGGGCGTGTATCAGGCTGTGGATGCAGTCACCCAGTTGCGAGGCGCGGCTGAAGCGAATCAAATTGCAAACGCAAAAATTGGTTTGATTCAATCGCTTGGCGGTCCCGCTTCAACAGCGGTCAGTCACATTTTGCAAAGAATAGATTAGACGATAGACCGTTGACGGCGGATTATCTATCGTCTGTGGTCTACCGTCAATTTTATCAAACTCGGAATCGTCAACGCAGAAAGTAAAGCCGCAAAACCGAAAAATAGATTCGGTACAAGCCAGCGTGCATTGACGATAAAACTTTGATACAACAAAATGCCTTGAATTTTTATTTTGGCTAACATAATCGGCGGGAGATTTAATATCGTGAAATACAATGCGCCAATACATAAAGCAATCACAAAACTTAACACAAAATCATTCCATGTGATTAGTTGAGGTCGAGCATCTTTTTGAATGCGAGCCATGACATTATTTGTAATGCTGTGTGGCATGTCTGCCATTGGATAATGTTTGAGTGCATCTTCAATTTGTGAATCTTGTATTAGGCGGTTATCCATGATTCCTCCAAGTGTGCAAGTGACTTGCGAAGCTGTTCCTTTGCACGAAAAATGCCTGTTTTAACCGTACCAAGTGGCAGGTTAAGAGTCGAGGCGATTTCTTCATAAGACAATTCATTTTGATAGCGAAGTGTTATCAAAATTTTGTATTGACTATCCAATTCATCTATGGCTTGATGTAAAAATTTTCTAGTTTCGTTGGATTCAATTTCAGAAGCGGGGTTATCAAATTGCGGAATATCTTCCATGACATCATCGCCTAAATCGTTGAGCGATTTTCGCAGATTTGGCAAACGGTTGTAGCAAAGATTTGTGACGATGCGATACAGCCAAGTGCGAAATTGTGATTGACCTTTGAAATTTGGCAAAGCCGTCCATGCTCGCACAAAAGTTTCTTGCGTTAAATCCAATGCTTCATTTTCATCTTTGACCACCCGAAATGCGAGGTTATACACATAGCGTTGATGTTCATTGATTAATGAAGCAAAGGCGTCGTGGTCACCTTTTTGGGCTTGTTGAATGAGTTTCTGTTCGTCGGCAGGCATAGTGGTTCTAAAGAATTAGACAGGGAAAAGGCAAAAAAGTTTCAGACCCTCACCCTAACCCTCTCCCAAAAGGGAGAGGGAACTCCCTTCCTCCCACTTGGGGGAAGGGCTGGGGATGGGGGTAATTTTGAAACTTTTTCTCGATTCATCTGTCAAATCTAATAGAACATCATACAACAAGGAGTAACAAAATGAAAAGACCCGTAATTATTGGTTTATTGGTAGCGGCATTGGTATTGGTTTGTGTTGGCATAGGCGCAGTGATTTACTTCGCTAATGACTTAAACGTCAACAATCCGTTTGACACGTCTCATGTTCCATCTTCATTAGAAGAAAACGAAACACTGGAAATTGATGCAGAACAACCTGTCAACTTGACGATTGATAGCGCTTCAGGCTATGTCACTGTCACTGGCGGAGATGTAGATGAAGTACAAGTTCGTGTTATCAAAACGGCTTACGATTCGACACAAGAACGAGCCGATGAAGAAGTCAAAACGATTCAATACACTGTAGAACAAAATGGAAATTCGATTACGCTCAAATATGAAATTCCTCGGTCTGTGAACATTCGTAATAAAGTAAACACTGTGGATTTCATCGTCATTGTGCCGAATAACAGCAGTGTAGATATTAAGACCAGTTTCGGAGATGTAGATGTCACTGGACTCAATGGAACCGTCACCGTTCAAGATGATTTCGGCGATATAACCCTCAACAACATTGATGGTGCAGTAGAAGCACATAGCAATAGTGGCAGAATTGAACTTCTTTCTGTAGATGCTGGTAGTGCTGATATCAACATCTCAACCGATTTTGGTTCATTGATTTTGGAAAAAGTAAGTGGCAAAGATATTACACTTCAATCAAACAGTGGAACATTAACCTTAAACAATGTCCGCGCTAGTGGAGATGTTTTTGCTAAGTCCGATTTTGGAAATGTAGAGTTTGAAAATGGTTCTGTCGCAAATCTTGAATTAGAAACCAATAGTGGAAGAATCTCAGTCACAAAAGTAAATGTACGCAATGAAATAATCGTTGACGATGATTTTGGCAATATTGAACTAACACAAGCCTCAGCCAATTCGTATGATTTGCATACCAACAGCGGTTCCATCACTGTTGATGGTGCAAAAGGAAAACTCAAAGCCTATACAGATTTTGGCGATATTGAAATTCAAAACGCAGTCAATGTGACATTAGATATCAAAACAAACAGTGGCACAATTAATTTCAGCGGCTCGTTAGGTGATGGTCCACACAACGTCAAATCTGATTTTGGAAGTATAGAATTAACTTTACCAAGCGATATAAAACTTGATGTAAACCTTACAACCGACTTCGGTAAAATTACTTCCGACATTCCAATTACAGTTACATTGAATGGCGATTCCAGTTCTGATGGCGGAGAAGTTGTCGGTGAGCTTAATGGCGGAGGTGAAGAGCTTATCGCCCACACCAACAGCGGTTCAATCAATATCATCACAGTCAAGTAAAATAAAAGGGCTTGGAGAAATCTCCAAGCCCTAATTTTTTGCAAAGGATTTCGCATGAATGATATTATCCCCTGTGCTGGTGTTCTCGGTATACTCGCAATCATTTTTGGTTTTCTAGCATTTCTCCGTTACATGAATTACAAAGAAACGATTGCATTGGCTGAAAAAGGTTTGACGAAACCTGAATCAAAAAAATCAAGCAAAGGTTTATTAAGATGGGGAATTGTCATCACTGCACTTGGAATTGCGCTTTCAATTGGATTGTATACAATTGGATTTGTCGCTGATGAAAATACATATCCGCTTCGTCTCGGACCGTGGATGCTGGGTGGCTTCGTTCCGCTTTTTCTTGGCTTAGGCTTGATTCTGCTCCACTACTTAACAGAGAAAGAGTAATCAGAGAGCAGAGAACAGTTATCAGTTTATTCAAGATTGATAATTGTGTTATTTAATTTAAAAATATTTTCTGTTACTACAAATTCGTCTTTTTCAAAACCAAAGAAAGTCCAAAAAGTAACTTGAGGTTGATTCGTTTCAAGCATTACCGAAATCGCTGGCTCTTTGTGACCATAATATCTTGACCGCCAGCCTCGCGTTGAA
Organism: Anaerolineales bacterium; assembly: GCA_034434495.1. Lineage (GTDB taxonomy): Bacteria > Chloroflexota > Anaerolineae > Anaerolineales > Villigracilaceae > Villigracilis. Next base: position 88,761 of record DAOTZE010000001.1, on the reverse strand, counting down.
TGTTCATCCGCGCGGACGATAGACAACTCCCCTTTTCCATTCAAAATTCCAACTTGCATTTTATATTTGACTGAATCCAAAGAAAGCAAAATTGAATTGAGTTTTTGCTCATAAGGAAAGTCATTTAACAACCAATGAAGTTTATAGTTGTGATTTTCTTTTGCAAATAAATAATCAAGCACTAACCATTTATCATTTTCTAAGGCAAACGCTTTTCGTTGATGCGTCATTGGCTTATAGCCATCATGTTCCCCGTGCCAAAGGGTTTCATTGCGCTGTAACGCTTTTCCCTTAGACCAATTCGTCCATGTAAAACGACTGACCATTGTCATTTGGTCTTTGTCATCTACTGTGACTGTATTATGAACCGCTGTGTGAGCAAGTCCGTTTCGCCAAACGCCTTCGCCGCTGTATAAATATGTGCCTGCGTCAATGGCAATGTTTTGATTTCCAAACCATAAATCAAGGTGCAATTGATCTGCGTGTGAAGGTCGGGATTTGAAGTCTCGGCAGTGGATAATAGCTTTGCTGTTTGTGTTATGTAAAACAAAAACGCCACCATCAGAAAACGAACTCTTCTTTCCTCTTTCCTCTTTCTTTCTTTCGACCCTCACCCCTACCCCTCTCCCTAAAATGGAGAGGGAGTCTGCGCCACATAACCAAAAAATATCTTCATCCCATGCGCCTGACTCAAATAGCAATTCTTTTTTGGTAATAAATGAGCTCAATTGCAACAAGGGGCGAAAATCTGTGAAGTCACAGTTATTTAATGGCAAAACGAGCGCGCCATCATTTGAGCCGTAAAACGGAATTTGACCTGTTTCGGGGTCAATGAGTTGGGAGAAATAATTGATAGAAGATTCAACTTTTTGATAAATGAGGCTGGAGACTGGAGATTGGTTGAGTTCTCCTAAACGAATCATGTAAAGATAAATATGCAGAATGAAACGATGATAGTTAAGCGAATACATCGAATAACTACCATCGGGAAAAATTTGTTTAATTTCTTCTTCAAGAATCTTTTTACCCAATGAAAAATATTTTTCCGAATTTTTTAATTCAGGGAAAAGCAAACCAACCATCCATAATCCAAAACCTTCGCTGATGGTGTGATTGCTTTTGGTCGAAATAGCGTAATCTATGTTTTCATAAATACGTTCGGCTTGGGCGGCGATAAAAATGGTGAAATTTGCGATTCGTTGCGGTGTGGCTGAAGGAGAATTAGAGAAGTGGTAATAGCCAAATATCCAAGCCATAAGGCGCAGCGCGATTTCTTGACCGTCTTTCCAGTTTGCGCCTGTGTTTGGAGGATTTTGCTTTGCCCAATCTTCTATCAAGTTCCAAAAGGCTTGGGGATATTTTTCATCTTGAGTTGAAACATAAGCACGGACTAAGGTGTAAACAAACGCAAACCGATTCGGTTCCCAGATGAATTTAATGTCTGTGTTTGAGTCGTCGGGAATTTGCGACCAATGTTTGTTTTTAGGGAATTGGAGATTAGAGATTGGGTCACGATGCCAGTTAGGAGGAAAACCTGTTTTTTGAAACTGATGAGCAAAGTATTTTATTTCGCCAGATAAAAGTTTATTGGCTTCGTCAATTGCTGGTTGCGTATTCCAAGTTAGGTGAGATGACCTCGCCCCTACGGAATCAAAAAATTTGAGGGGATTATTTTTTCGCCATTGAGCATAAGACTCAATATCAGATGGAATATCTTTTTTTAACCAAGCGCTAAGCGGACGGTCACTCCATTTGTATTGCGGAGTTTGCAGGCGGATGAGACCAGCGCCGAGGCGGAAGGCGTAGGCGAGGCGAAAGGCTGACCAACGAAAACCAAGTTGACGGTAGAGTGAAGCGAAGGTTTTGATTTTTTTCATCATAAAAGAATTTAAACGCTAAGGACACGAAGGTCACGAAGGTTTAATGATTTTACTTCGTGTACTTGGCGCCCTTTGTGTTTAACAATTTTGCATAAAGAGATAAAAGAATCCAAATCAATGGTAATCCAATAATAATTAATGGCGGAGCGTAGAATTGCCCCCAAGACCAAGCGTATGCAAGGAAGCCTGCCAGCAATGTGAGCAAAATATAAAGCGAGCTAATCACAGCGTGCTTGTATCCGCTATCTACAAGGCGTTGATATAAATGCGTGCGATGCGCGGCAAAAACATTTTCACGTTTGATGGCGCGGCGAATAAACGTGACGCCCGCATCCATGATGAACGTCCACATAATGAGCGTGCCAAGCATAAGCGCGTCGCCGCCTTCATCGGCAGAAAGCAACGGCAACACTGCAAACGTGTAACCAAGAAATGTGCTGGCAACATCGCCCATAAAAATTTTTGCGGGTTGCCAATTATGAAACAGAAAACCCAAACTGCTGGCGGCAATTGCAAATGAAATCCAAAACACAAAATTGTTCCCCATGTTTGATGCAATAAACATCCACGCGCACGCGCCCGCCAACGCCACACCGCCAGCAATGCCGTCAATGCCATCCATAAAATTATAGGCGTTGGTTAAACCGAGTATCCATAAAAACGTGATGATGATTCCGACCACGCCCAATTGCCATTCGCCAAATAATGGAATGGTGACAGATTTGAAATATCCCAACACATAAATTGAAATTGCGGCGACAAGCCCTTGCACGATAAAACGAATCGTTGGCGACAAGGAAGAAACATCATCTCGCCAGCCTAAAAATGCGGTGATGATTCCGCAGGCGATATACACAAGCGCATGATAAAAATCCGCTTCATTGACTACGGTGAGGCTTGTTCCTATGACTATGATAACGATGGCTAATCCCCCGCCACGCGGAGTCGGTAAGGCGTGTGAACTGCGTTCGTTGGGATGGTCTAGGATTTGTTTTTTGTGTGCGTAGTGACGGATGAGGTGGATGAAGAGATAGGAAGAAATTGTTAGTAGGATGAAGTTGAGCATTGAGGGTGATTCTAATGGAGAATTGGAGAATGCGCTTCTTGCTTAAGGGATATTTGGTTTGGCGTGATTTGGCTTTTGTTTTACCCTCATCCCCGCGCGGATGTAAACATCCGCGCTATTTCTACCAAGCCCGCTAAAGCGGGCTACGTTATTTTTTTAACTCCAACCCAATCCCCTCTTCAAAACTGCGTGGGCTAAACCCAAAGTCTTGGCTGGCTTCTTCATAAGAAAAAGCCTTGTCTTCATTTAATCTCAACGCCTGCTCGGCTTTGATGGGGAATGGAAACCGAATTTTCTCAAAGAGAGTCAGTAAAGCAACCACAGGTTTGAGGGGAATATGAATCTTCCAAATCTGCTTATTTATTTGCTTGGCAATCGTGTCAATGACTTGGTTATATGTTAAAGCGCGTTTGCCTGCAATGTTGTAACTTTTTCCAATCGTTTTGTCGTTAGATAAACAATTCAACACGGCTTGGGCAACATCGTCCACGAAGATAGGTTGTTGTAAATATTTTCCCTCGCCAAAAATGGGAATGATTGGTGAAATTTTCATAAAGCGAATGAGCCGCCACATATTTCTATCTCGTGGGCTGCCGTAAATCATGGTCGGGCGAAGGATGGTGTATTTCAGTCCACTGGATTCAATGGTCAATTCGGCGGCAACGCGAACCTTTTTACTCTTTGCATTTAATTGGGTGAAAATGGCGGTTGTACTGATAAAAATGGCGCGTTTGACGCCAGCATTTTTCGCGGCGGTGATAATTGAATCCGCGTGACCAAATCCAAGCGAGGCAATGTTTACGAGAACATCCATCCCCTGCATGGCTTTGGATAGAGATTCTGAATCGGATAAGTCGCCTGTTACCCATTCAATCTCAGGTTGCGGAAGAAAGGAACGGTCACTGGATGGGCGATACAGGCAACGAACTTGATGCCCTTGCTTTAACAGCAAAGGGACTACTCTTGAACCTGTAAATCCAGTGGCGCCTGTGACGAAGATTTTCATAAATTTTCATTTATGTCACTCTGAGCAAAAGCGAAGAGTCTCTGAGATAATCGTAGAGATTCTTCGCCACAAAACAAGAACGCGGCTCAGAATGACATTATCCTTTTACCAAATTTTCTAACAAAACCAAAGTCTCGTTTAATTTATCGCGTCTATCTAAATTCTTGACTAAATAATCTCTAGCATTTAATCCCATTTGTTTAGCAATGTCTGGATTATTCGAAAGGTCAAGGATTGTATTAGCGAGCGCTTCATCATCATTCGGTTGGACGAACACGCCGCCATAAGACGCTTCGATCAATTCGCGCGTGATGCCATCAATGACAAGCACAGTGGCGCGCCCTGCTGCCATGTAGTCGAAGACTTTGTTTGGGTACGTTGTGCGAAACATGGGAATATCTTGAAGAATTGCTAAACAAACATCTGCGGAGGCAATTACCTGCGGCATGTTTTTTTTGGGTCGCACGCCTGCAAAAATTACGTTCGATAATTTCATTTGACTTGCTTTGTTTTGCAAACGCTCACGTTCTTTGCCGTCGCCAAATAAGACAAAACGGATTTTTTTATTTTCATTCAATCGTTTTGCGGCGCGGAGAATCGTGTCAATGTCGTTGGCTTGCCCCAAAGCGCCTGCATATAAAACCACAAATTTATCTTCCAAGCTTAATTCTTTACGAATGGATGAGCCGTCAACTTGCGGATTGAACATGTCAATATCTGTGCCGTAAGGAATATAAGTGATTTTATTTTCTGGCACATGTTTGTTAATCATGTATTCTTTGTAAGCGGGAGAATTCACCAAAATATGAGTCGCGCGGTTGTATAAAAACGTTTCTAGCCAACGCGCCAACCCAATCACAAGCGGATTTTTCAATACGCCCATGCCCACGCCAAACTCGGGCCATAAGTCGCGCACTTCTAATAAAAAGGGTTTGCGCCGCACCCATGCTATGAACCAAGCGGATACCGCTTGAAAAATTGGCGGCGTGGTGCCGAGAATCAAATCTACCTCTTTGACTTGAAAGGCTGTGTAAATGGAAGAGAACATGAAACTAAAGAAAGAAATCACCCGCCAGAAGTAACTGCGATGCAAAGCGGGATAAATATAAGAACGTAAAATTTTTACGCCTTCAATTATTTGTTCGGAAAAAATACCCTTTCTTTCAATTGTCCGCTTGCCTGTTTGGTAATTCAAGTCGCTGGCGACGATGATGAGTTCATGTCCGCGTGTTTGCAAAAATTTCGCCATTTCAAAATGGCGGGTATGACCAGGTTCATCTGGCGAAACGAAGGCTTGGTTAATTAGCAGGATTTTCATTGAGGGGTGATTATATTCCACGTTAAAGAAAATGTTTGCCGAAGCGCATCTGGTTGAGGGCAAGAAAGAAGCGGGTTTATATCAAAACGATTAATTGCCTACGCGCACAGAATAATTCTGATAGCGTTTGATAGAGTCCGTGCATAAAATTACAAGTGCAGAAAGGAAGTTATTATGGAAATTCCAAGACATTGGCGATTGAAAAAACAACGATATGGTTTAGTGGGCGAAGTTTGCCCGCATTGCGATTATAAGATTTTTCCGCCTCGTGACGTATGCCCAAACTGCGGCGATGAAGCCAAAGATTTGTTTACCTTCAGCGGGAAGGGCGAGGTGTATTCGTTTACAACGGTTTATGAAGCGCCCGCCGGTTTTGACGCTAACGCTCCTTACACGGTGGCATTGGTGAAGTTGGAAGAAGGACCAATGATTACGGCTCAGTTAACCGATGTAGATAATGATAAGGTGCAAATCGGCATGCCGGTGGAAATGGTCACGCGCAAGATGAGAAACGATGGCGACGAGCGCGGGCTGATTGTGTATGGGTATAAGTTTAGACCTGCAGTGGCAGGATAGTTTTTCGATAGATTTTATCCTACGCGCCTTACCCGCTTTGGGAAGGCGCTTTTGTTTTTATATACTGTGACTATCTGAATTTATGGTCTATGAGAAGGCATGAATTAATACCTTGATTATGTCTTGCTTTCGCAGACGCTATAACCTTGTGAGCAAACGAAGCGCTGCGGCGGTCAAAGACCGCTTTTGAGCAAACAATGACTTTATGCATGGCGACTAAGCCTAATATAAAAAATCATTCTTTTGGGGAATAGCAAAAACTCTAATCTTAAAGTAGTTGACTTTAATATTTTTCTATGTATAATGCGTTAAATCGGTAACGTTACCGGTATCGTTCTCTACGCGCAACGCAAAGACTGATATGCCAACCAGAAAACGCACGGTCACTATCCAAGATGTTGCCAAGAAAGCAGGCGTGTCTGTTTCTACGGTTTCGCGCGTGTTGAACGGGAAAGCGGATGTGGCGGGGGAAACGCAAGAAAAGATTCTCGGCGTAATTAGCAAACTTGGTTACACGTCAAACCTTGCGGCGCGCAGTATGCGTAGCCGACGGAAAGATTTGCTTGGGTTGGTTGTGCCAGACATTGGCTTCCCCTACTCGATTGAGGTAATGAAGGGAATTAACCGAGCCATTGCCGAATCAAAATTTGATTTGCTGGTTTACACTATGGGGGATGTTCATAAATCTGGGGCGGTTTTACATGAACAGCATTATGTCTCTCTTTTGAATAACTCATTGACAGACGGCGTGATTATTGTGGCAAGCGCCGCCGCCGAATTTATCACCGACGCTCCGATTATTGCAGTAGACCCGCATGTTATTAACCCAAGATACCCATCGGTGCAAGGTACAAACTATCAGGGGGCGTTAGATGTGATGAATTACCTCCTCAAACTAGGGCATGAACGGATTGGCTTTGTGTGCGGGAGACCCGAGATTGCCAGCGCCGAAAGACGCTTGAAGGGCTACAAAGACGCCTTGAAAAAAGCGGGAATTACAATCGATGAAAACTTAATTATTCCGGGGGATTTTTCTACAAAATCCGGCTATACCTCAACCTTACAGTTGCTCAAATCAAAAAAACCTCCTACCGCTATTTTCGCCGCCAACGACCAAGCCGCATTGGGGGCGTTTCAGGCGGCGGAAGAGATGGGATTACGCATTCCAGACGATTTATCGGTGGTGGGGTTTGATAATATTTCAGAAGCAAAATATGTCGGCTTAACCACTGTAGATCAATTTCTTTCAGAGATGGGTTACATTGCCACTCAAATGCTCATTAAGATGGTCAATAATGAACCGCTGGATGTGCAAGTGTATAAAATGCCAACTCGCCTTGTAGAACGCACTTCTTGCCGAGCTGTAACATAATCTACGCAGAGGAGTGCGATATTTTTTTAAGTCGCATCGGTATCGTTACCGAAAAAGGAGGTGGTTGTTTGCTCAATATAAAAAAGAAATAGCAGGCCTTCCATGGACTTTTGGCGAAGCGAGGAAGACCTGCAGAATGTGTGGAGTCGCCTCCGCACATCGTTAGTATAACGCATAAAAAATTTAATGATAAAGGAGAAGAAAGATGCGTAAGTCATTTTTGTCCATCTTAAGTTTGCTGATGATTGCAAGCATGTTGCTAGCGGCATGTGGTGGAGGCGCGCCCGCAACAGAAGCCCCTGCCGATAGCGGCGGTTCTTCAGACAGCGGCGGCTCTTCAGATAGCGGCGGCGAAAAGCGTGTGCTGAAGGTGTGGTCATTTACTAACGAACTTTTGACCATGGCAATTGCGTTTGAGGGAAAACATCCAGATGTGGATGTGCAATTCACCATGATTCCGATGAATCAGGGCGAGTATCAAACCAAAATTAAAGCCGCAGTCGGCACTGCAGACGTCCCCGATGTAGTCGCGTTAGAAGCGGCGTTTGTCAAAGAGTGGGTAGAAGCCGATTTTCTCGCTAACTTGAATGATTTATTACCCTTAACAGAAGAGTTAAAAACCTATCCTTCTGTGGTTCAAGTTGGCACTCATGAAGGCGTTACCAAAGCCTATTCTTATCAAGCCACGCCAGGCGCGTTTTTCTATCGCCGCAGCATTGCCATTGAATGCCTTGGCACAGACGATCCTGAAGCCGTTCAAGCGATGGTGGCTGATATTGAAAAGTTCCTTGAAACAGCCGAAAAAATTAAACAATGTAACCCGAATTACTTTACGGTAGGCACCTCGGGCGAATTGTTTAACCCCTTCCTTGCTAACCGCTCGCAACCTTGGATTGTGGATGGGAAATTGGTGATTGACCCGAAAGTGGAAGAATATATTGATTTTGCAAAATTGATGCGCGATAACGGTTACGAATCGCAAGCGCAACAATGGAGCGAAGGCTGGTTTGCCGGCATGAACGACTCGTTAGTCGGCGCGGATGGGCAACCAAAGAAAGTATTTAGTTACTTCTTACCCACTTGGGGTTTGCCTTACGTCTTACTCCCCAATTCAGGCGATACCGGCGGCGACTGGGCGATGATTAACGGTCCGCTTCCTTATCAATGGGGCGGCACTTGGGTAGGCGCTATGGCAGATAGCCCGAACCTTGATTTAGCCAAAGAATTTGTGGCGTTTGTCGCGCTTGACGAAGAAAACCTTACCAATTGGGCAACTGGCGTTTATACCAATGAATATTTGAAAGCCATTGACCCAACCGTGCCTGACGACCAAGCCCAAGCCCCCGGCGACTTTGTCTCGAGTCAAGTGGTGGTTGAAAAAATTACGCCCACTTTCGACGGCTCCGCTTTATATGAATGGCTCGGCGGACAAAATAACTATGCCGCGTTTGCAAAAGCCGCGCCCAATGTGAACGGTTCATTATTAACTGGTTCAGACGATGCAATTCAACGCGCGCTCGAAAGCCAACGCGACCAGTACCTCAACGGCGAAATTGATAAAGCCACTATGTGGCAACAATGGTTAGACGTGCTTCGCAGCGAGTTCCCAGATTTAATCCTCCCCGAACCGCCGCAGTAGCGTTTCCATAAAACAATGTGCAGGTCAGCCCAATTAACGCTGACCTGCACAAATCCGCTTCGTCTAAAGGAGATAGAATGAGGTACACAAAAGTCAACCGCAATTATTACGGGTATTTGTTCATCGCTCCGTTTATCATTGCATTCCTCATTTTTGGTTTGTATCCTGTATACAATACCTTAGCGTTGAGCTTTACCGATTACACATTAATGACGCGCTCGGGGGAATTTATAGGGTTACAAAATTTTAAGACGTTATTTGAAGACGAACTCTTTTTGAAAGCGATTGGAAACACCTGGCTGATTTGGACGCTAAACTTTATTCCGCAAATCGGCGTGGCGCTTTTGTTATCGGCTTGGTTTACAAACAATCGTTTGAGAATTAAGGCAGTCGGGGTTTGGAGAGCCGTCTTTTACTTGCCTAACCTGATTATGCCCGTGACGATTGCCGTATTGTTTAATGCGCTTTTTTCATTTTACGGACCTGTGAACCAAATTCTGGTTAGAGCAGGGGTATTAAGCGAAGCCATGCACTTTCTACAAAATATAGAGGTAACGCGCGCGATTGTTATCTTCATCCAATGGTGGATGTGGTTTGGGCAGACCATTATTATCGTCATGGCAAGCATGACCTCTATCCCCGTTCATTTATACGAAGCGGCTATGGTAGATGGAGCGAGCGCGGCTCAAATGTTCAGACGCATCACGCTTCCTTTACTGAAACCCATCTTGGTCTATATCTTCGTCACGTCTTTAGTGGGGGGCATGCAAATGTTTGATGTGCCATACCTGCTGACCGACGGTAGAGGCGCGCCGAGCAATTCCATTATGACCAATAATATCTTGATGTATATGAAGTTTGCCAGCAGTAAGGGGCATATTGGGGCGGCGTCGGCGGTCGGCGTTTTAACCTTCATCATGACAACTATTTGCGCATTAGGCATCTTTTTCTTCCTGCGCGATAGAGACGAGTCCAGTTTTGATAAATCTATTAAGAAGTGGAATTGGCTGTTCAAAAACAACGAGAAAGGCAGGTAAAGATGTTAAGCGCAGATAAATTTAACCTAATCATTATGCGGGTTATCGTATATACCGTTTTATTTTTTATCCTGATTCTCGTCGTCATTCCTATTTGGCTATTGTTGGTGAACGCAACCCGCTCAACGGTTGAGATACAACAAGGATTAAGCGCGTTGCCAAGCGTGCATTTGATAGATAACTATAATATTCTACTCGGCAGAGGGTTAGATATTACCAGAGGGTTTGCCAATAGCATGTACGTTTCGGCTCTATCCACAATCATCACTGTGTATTTTTCTATGCTCACGGCTTACGGCATTGTCGTTTACGACTTCAAAGGCAAAAAACTGTTTTCCAATTTTATTTTGGTGTTGGTCATGATTCCCATGCAACTCACCATTATTGGTTTTTTCCAATATATGTCGCGCTTGGGCTTAACCGATAATTACGCTTCATTAATTTTGCCGTTAATTGCCAACGCTGGCGGCGTATTCTTTAGCAAGCAATATTTTGAATCGATGTTGATTCAAGATTTAATTGACGCCGCGCGCATAGACGGCGCAAGCGAACTGCGGATTTTTCATTCCATCATGCTGCCGTTGGCGATTCCCGGCGCGGCAACGTTGGGTATCTTTGCTTTCGTCGCTTCATGGAATAACTTCTTCAATGCCTTTGTGCTAATTACTTCATTAGATAAATACACCCTGCCGATGTTAGTGAGAACGCTACGCGGCGATATGTATCGCACCGAATACGGCGCGATTTATCTCGGCTTGGCGTTGACCGTTATTCCCGTCATTATTTTATACGCCATTTTTTCGCGTTACATCGTTAGCGGTATTGCTATGGGCGCAGTAAAAGAATAAATACGATAGCAGGGGCTTCTAACATCGTCATACATTCAAATTCATCGCCTCAATAGGCGAATAAGGATTACATTGTGAGTCAAAATCATACATTTCCAAAAGAGTTTCTTTGGGGGGCGGCTACGGCATCGTATCAAATAGAAGGAGCATGGAACGAAGACGGCAAAGGCGAAAGTATTTGGGACCGTTTTAGTCACACGCCTGGCAAGGTATTAAATGGCGATACAGGCGACGTTGCCTGCGACCATTATCACCGTTGGCGCGACGATATCAAGCTCATGAAAAGCCTTGGGCTAAATGCGTATCGGTTTTCTATCGCTTGGCCCCGCATTCTCCCTAGCGGCAGCGGGCAAATTAACGAAGCGGGCATTGATTTTTACAGCCAACTGACAGACGGTTTACTAGAGGCGGGCATTCGTCCATTCGCCACTTTATATCATTGGGATTTACCCCAAGCCCTGCAAGATAAAGGCGGTTGGCCCTCGCGCGCCATCGTTGAGGCGTTTCTTGAATACACCGACGCCATCACCCGCGCTTTAGGCGACCGTATTAAAGATTGGATTACATTGAATGAGCCTTGGGTAAGCGCCTTTGTGGGGTACAAAGACGGGCGCCACGCGCCAGGTCATACGAATCTCGACGAAGCCATTCTTGCTTCTCACCATTTGCTTTTATCGCATGGGCGTAGCGTTCCCATCATCCGCGCTAACGTCAAAAACGCTCATGTGGGCATTACGCTCAATTTAATTCCCCAAATGCCCGCCTCAAAAAGCCTAGCAGATAAAAAAGCCACAACTTGGCATGATGGGTATATCAACCGCTGGTTCTTAGACCCGCTTGCCGGGCGCGGTTACCCAGCCGATATGGTCGCTTCTTATAACAAGACGCTGGATTTTGTTCACCACGGAGACTTAGACGACATTCAAACGCCGATTGATTTTTTAGGAATCAACTATTACACGCGCGGCATTGTAAGAGCGGAAAATGTCGAAAACGAGAACCAGCCCCCCACTGAGATTCGAGGCGATGAAATCACCGAAATGGATTGGGAGGTGTATCCGCAAGGGTTATATGATATGCTCGGTCGTTTGCATTTTGATTATCGCTTCCCGTCTATTTACATCACCGAAAACGGGGCGGCGTTTGTGGACGAAGTGAACGACCATGGCGAAGTGCATGACCCTCAGCGCGTTTCATATATTCAACGACATTTGGACATGGTGAAAAAATCTATTGACATTGGCGCGCCCGTGCATGGCTACTTCGTTTGGTCTTTGTTAGATAATTTTGAATGGGGGTATGGGTATTCAAAACGCTTTGGCATTGTATATGTGGATTACAAAACGCAAAAACGAATTCTCAAATCTAGCGCCAAATGGTATCGGCAAAAAATTCAGGAAAACGTATAAATGAACAAATTAGTTGAAACCGAACGCGCTTTATATTTAGATACCTCTCGCCCGCTGGCTGAACGCGTAAAAGATTTAATCAGCCGCATGGCGCTTGAAGAAAAAGTCGGCTTAATGAATCACCCCGCGCACGGCATTCCGCGCTTGAACATCCCCGCTTATAACTATTGGAGCGAAGCCCTGCATGGCGTGGCGCGTAACGGGCGGGCGACTGTTTTTCCGCAGGCGATTGGCATGGCGGCAACTTGGAATAAAGATTTAATTTATAAAGTAGCATCCGCCATTAGCGACGAAGGACGCGCCAAATATCACGCCGCGCTTAAACGCAATGGGTACACCCAACAATATCAAGGATTAACCTTTTGGTCGCCAAACGTTAACATCTTTCGAGACCCACGCTGGGGACGCGGGCAAGAAACCTGGGGCGAAGACCCTTTTCTAACCGGCGAAATGGCTTCGGCGTTTGTTAAAGGGTTGCAAGGCGAACATCCTAAATATCTCAAAACGGCGGCGTGCGCCAAACATTATGCCGTTCATTCGGGACCTGAAAAAGATAGGCACACCTTCAACGCAGTCGTGACAAAACGCGAGTTATACGATACCTACTTACCCGCTTTCAAAAAACTCGTAACCGAAGCGAAAGTGGAAGCCGTGATGGGCGCCTACAATAGAACGCTCGGCGAAGTATGTTGCGCAAGTAAATTATTATTAGAAGATATTTTGCGCGGCGAGTGGGGGTTTGAAGGTCATGTTGTGTCCGATTGTATGGCGTTATCAGATTTCCACCTCAATCACAAAGTCACAAAAGATGCGGCGGAATCGGCGGCGCTGGCTTTACAACACGGTTGCGATTTAGGTTGCGACCACGTCTTCCATGAAATTCCAGAAGCCATCAAGCGCGGCTTAATCACCGAAGCCGAAGTAGACCGTGCCTTAGAAAGAACGCTGGGAACAAGATTCAAACTCGGCATGTTCGACCCACAAGAGGAAGTTCCCTTTGCTTCCATCTCAACCGATGTTGTGGCAAGTCAAACGCACCGCGAACTAGCCTACCAAACCGCCACGCAATCGGTTGTGTTATTAAAAAATAAAAACAACATTCTCCCTATCAAACCGTCCACAAAAAAAATTTTTGTTACTGGTCCCACCGCCGCCAGCATAGAAGTATTGCTCGGCAATTATTACGGCTTCAACGAAAAAATGATTACCCTTTTAGAAGGCATCACGGGGCGCATTCCCGAAGGCATGGGCATGGAATATACCGCCGGCGCCAACATCAAACACCCGCGCGAAATACAAAACACATGGGCGCCGCAAATGGCGCAAAGCGCAGACCTCGCCATAGTTTGTGCGGGATTAAACTCATTTCTCGAAGGTGAAGAAGGCGAATCCATCCTTTCTCCACACAATGGCGATAGAGAAAGCATTTCCTTACCGCAAAGTCAAATAGATTACATAAAAGAACTTTCCATTCACGGCGTCAAAATTGTTTTAGTCCTCACTGGCGGAAGCCCCATCGCGCTCGGCGAAGTGGAAGAAATGGCAGACGCCATCCTCTTCGTTTGGTATCCGGGCATGGAAGGCGGCAGAGCCGTAGCCGATGTGTTGTTTGGAGACGTTTCTCCTAGCGGCAAACTTCCCATCACCTTTCCAAAATCTTTAGAGCAACTCCCCGCCTTTGACGATTACAGCATGAACGGACGCACCTACCGTTACATGACCCAAGAGCCGTTGTATCCATTTGGGTTTGGATTAAGTTATAGCAAATTTGAATATTCCGATTTGAAATTGGATAAAAATAAAATCGCGCTCGGAGATTCTCTTACCCTCAGCCTGACTCTAAAAAACAGCGGCGCCTCACACTCAGCCGAAGTTGTTCAGTTTTACCTCAGCGACTTGCAAGCCTCAACCATTGTCCCCCTCCACCGCCTCATTGGGTTTGAAAGAGTCGAACTCAAAGCGGGCGAAAGCCGCACCCTCCAATTTACAGTCGCGCCTGAAATGATGTCTTTCATCAACGACGACGGCAAACCTACTTTAGAGCCTGGCGAATTTCGCTTAGAAATTGGCGGTTGCTCGCCCGGCAAGCGCGGTCAAGAATTAGGCGCGCCCAGACCATTGATTGCAACATTTGAAATTCATTAACTTTCTTAAATTGACGCTTTCGACCACAGAACGCGGTCTACCTGTCTGCGGTCAAATTGCATACATCATTATCAAAGGATATATTTATGTCTAATTACACCCCCAAACCAGAGCATAAATTCACCTTCGGCTTATGGACTGTCGGCAATATTGGGCGCGACCCATTCGGCGGACCCGTCCGTGAGGCGAAATCGCCAGCCGATTTAGTGCGCCTGCTTGGCGAAGTTGGCGCGTATGGCGTTAACTTCCATGATAACGATTTGATTCCAATTGACGCCACCCCCGCCGAAGCGGAAGCCATAAAAAAAGAATTTCGCAAAGCGCTAGATGAAACCGGCTTAGTTGTGCCAATGGCAACCACCAATTTATTCAGCGACCCTATCTTCAAAGACGGCGCCTTTACCTCTAACGATTCAAAAGTCCGCGCTTATGCTTTGCAAAAAACAATGAACGCCATTGACTTAGGCGTTGAATTTGGCGCAAAAACATACGTCTTTTGGGGCGGGCGCGAAGGCACAGAAACCGACTCAAACAAAAACCCCATCGAAGCCATCAAACGCACGCGCGAAGCGCTAAACTTCTTATGCGAATATGTGTTAGACAAAAAATACGATTTGAAATTCGCCCTCGAAGCCAAACCCAACGAACCGCGCGGCGATATTTACAACTCAACTACGGGTCATATGCTGGCGTTCATTGAAACCTTAGACCATCCCCACATGGTGGGCGTAAACCCAGAAGTGGCGCACGAACACATGGCGGGGTTAAATTTTGTGCATGGCGTGGCGCAAGCGCTAGAAGCGGGTAAATTATTTCATATTGACTTGAACGACCAAGCCTTTGGGCGTTACGACCAAGATTTTCGTTTTGGCGCGGCAAATATCAAAAGCGCGTTTTTCTTAGTCAAACTATTAGAAGATAATCAATATAACAACCCGCGCCATTTTGACGCGCACGCCTACCGCACCGAAGATTACGAAGGCGTAAAAGACTTTGCGCGCGGCTGTATGCGCACCTACTTAATTCTCAAAGAAAAAGCCGAGCAATTTAATAACGACAAAGAGATACAATCTATTTTAGCGGAAATCAACGCCGAAGACGCTTCTATGAATCCATACTTTGGAAAATACACCAGCGATAAAGCTCAAGCCTTACGCGCACATTCATTTGACCGTTCCGCCATCAGCGCGCGCGGCTTGAAATATGAACGCCTCGACCAATTGACCATAGAATTGTTGCTGGGAATTCGTTAATGCCTGATGCGCCACGGCAATCAAAGACCGCTTTTGAATACACACCATAAGCAAAGGATTTACCTAACATTCCGCCTATGCAAACTCAAAAATTTCTTGGCTACGATTGCGTGGAACTCAAAAATCATGTCGTCAGTTTACTCGTCACGCAGTCGGTCGGTCCGCGCATTATTTCGTTCAAATTTCATGAAGGCGAAAATATTTTGGCAGAATTGCCCAACTTCACCGCCGTTCGCCCCGATGGAAGCGTATTTCATTTTTACGGCGGTCACCGCTTGTGGCATGCGCCAGAAAACATGCCGCGAACGTATGCGCCTGACGACCAGCCCGTAGAAATCGTCGGCGAAAAAAACAGCCTGAGGGTCAGTCAACCGATAGAACGGGAGACGGGAATCGAAAAATCCATTGAAATCAAATTGATAGAAGATACGCCGCAAGTTATTCTTCATCATACATTAACGAATCGCAACTCATGGGAAATTGAATGCGCGCCATGGGCGATTACGCAATTAAAATCGGGCGGCGTGGCGCTTCTTCCGCAAACCAAAGAAGACGCCGGCTTACTGCCGAATCGTTCGCTGGCGTTGTGGAGTTACACAGACATTCGCAGCCCGCAGATTACATGGGGGAATGAATATATTTTGATTAAGGCTGAAATGCAAAGCGGTTTCAAAATGGGTTTCCCTAACCCGCGCGGCTGGTTGGCATATTGGCGTAATCACACGTTATTTGTCAAACGCGCCGCTTATCAAAACAACTCGGCGTATTATGATTTTGGAAGTTCAAGCGAATGCTATTGCAACGACCAATTTTTAGAATTAGAAACCCTCGCGCCGATTACAAAACTGAAACCGAACGAATCGGTAACGCATACTGAAACGTGGGAATTGTATAAAAACTTTGATAACCCCACAGATGAAAATTCAGTAAAAGAAATTGTGAGCAAATTAAATTTGGAGTAGGTATGTCTCACTTCATCGGCATTGACACATCTACCACGGCGACCAAAGCCATTTTGATAAATGAAAAAGGCGATACGCTTGGCGTAGCGTCGAACGAATATGGCTATGAAACCCCCCGCCCATTATGGAGCGAGCAAAGCCCGCTGTTGTGGTGGGATGCAACCAAACAAAGCGTAAAAGACGTTTTGGCTAAAACAAAAATAGACGCAAACACCGTTAAGGGAATTGGGTTAACCGGGCAGATGCACGGCTTGGTATTGTTAGACGCAAACGGTGAGGTCTTGCGTCCCGCTATTTTATGGAACGACCAACGCACTGCCGCCGAATGTGACGATATGCGCGCAAAACTCGGCAAAGAAAAGTTAATTCAAATCACCGGCAACAACGCGCTCACAGGTTTTACCGCCCCCAAAATTTTATGGGTGCAAAAACACGAACCCGAAATTTGGAAGAAGGCGCGTCATATCCTTTTACCAAAAGATTATGTTCGTTATAAATTAACAAACGGTTTCGCCATAGATAAAGCCGATGGCGCAGGCACAGTTTTATTTGACCTTGCCAAAAGAGATTGGTCTGCCGAAGTTTTATCGGCATTCAATATTCCCGCTGAATATTTACCGAAAACATACGAAGGCATTGAATGCGCCGGCGAATTAAGTATAGAAGTTGCCAAAGAAATTGGCTTGCCCGCAGGCATTCCCGTCTTTGCAGGCGGCGGCGACCAAGCCGCGAGCGCTGTCGGCACGGGCGCCGTGCGGGCAGGCGTTGTTTCAATTAGTCTTGGCACATCGGGCGTTGTGTTTGCAACGACTGATTCGCCAAGCATCGAACCGAATGGAAGATTACATGCCTTTTGTCATTCTGTGCCAAACAAGTGGCATCTCATGGGCGTTATGCTTTCTGCCGCAGGAAGTTTGCGTTGGCATCGTGATACGTTTGCTCCCACTGCTGAATATGAAAAATTAATTGAAGCCACAAAAAATATTCCCGCAGGCAGTGATGGATTATTTTTCCTGCCATATCTTACTGGCGAACGAACGCCTCACCCTGACCCTTTGGCGCGAGGCGCGTTCGTCGGCATGACCATACGCCACACCTTACCGCATTTCACGAAAGCCGTGCTTGAAGGCGTTTCGTTTGGGTTGCGAGATAGTTTTGAATTGATGAAAGAAGCTGGCTTGAACAATATTTCGCAAGTGCGTGTGACAGGCGGCGGAGCAAAAAGCCCAGTTTGGAGGCAAATTTTGGCGGATGTTTTGAACGCCGAAGTAGTCACCGTCAACGCCGCCGAAGGCGCGGCGTATGGGGCGGCTTTACTTGCAGGAACAGGCGCAGGCGTATTCCGAAGCGTGGAAGAGGCTTGCGAAGCGAGTATTCAAATCACGGGGAGAGTCCAGCCGAGCGAACATCAAAAAGCGTATGAAAATTTTTATGCGTTGTATCAAGGCTTGTACCCCGCTTTGAAAAAAACATTTCACAACGTTATTCCATAATTTCTAAAAACGCTTTTACAATTTGCGGGTCAAAGTGACTGCCCGATTGCGATTTGATAAATTCGAGCGCCTGCTCTTTTGACCATGCCAAACGATACGGGCGATGGCTGGTGAGCGCATCCCACACATCGGCAACGGCAAAAATGCGAGCGGAAATTGGAATCTCTTCGCCTTTCAAGCCGCGTGGGTAGCCTGTGCCGTCCCATTTTTCATGATGGCAATATGGAATTTCAAGCGCGGGTCTTAAATATTCAACCGACGCCAGCATATCATAGGCATATTGCGGGTGCTGGCGCATAATCACCCATTCGTCTTCGGTGAGTTTGCCCGGCTTAAGCAAGATATGGTCCGGAATGCCGATTTTGCCAATATCATGCAATAAGGCGCCGCGGCGGATATTGATAATGGCGTCGCGAGAAAGCCCAAGTTTTTGCGCTAATTTCAACGTTAAATCTGTCACGCGGCGGGTGTGCCCTTCGGTTTCTCTATCGCGCAAATCTAAGGCTTTCGACCAGCCTTCAATGGTTTTATCGTATGCAAGCGTTAACTCAAAATTCGAGCGTTCCAAATTTTCAAATAAACTTACATTGTCAATAGCAATTGCGGCTTGCCCGGCTAAGGTTTCAAAAAAGTTAATCCAATCTTGCGAGACGTGCAAAGTAGCGCGGCTAAACACTTCCAACACGCCTTTCAATTCGCCTTTGGTAATTAAAGGGTAAGCGTAATAGGATTTGAAGTTTTCTTCTCGTAACGGCGTAGAAATATCCTGCTCATAAGCGGATAAATCGGAAATGGCGATAAATTTTCTTTGCAAAGCGGCTTTGCCAGCCAAACTTTCTCCTAACCGTAATTTCAGATTGGCAAATTTGTTAGAGTGAAAGCCGCGCCCGGTCAGATATTCCAGTTGATACGTGTTGGCATTAAACAAAAATACGCTCGCCGCATCCGCCTTTAATTGCTCCACAACATGACTCAGCAAAAGGTTGAAGATAACGCCTAAATTAAAACTAGAAGCGATGACTCTATCCATATCGCGCAAAATGGTTAGGCGTTTTAATTGTTGCATCGTCGATTCAAATAATCTCGCGTTTTCGATAGAAGAAGCAAATTGGGCGGAGATGGTTTCTAGCACAACCCGATGGCTTTCGTTATACATATTTGCTTGATATGATTGAGCTGAAATCATGCCAAAAGGCTTGCCGCCGCGCATTAAAGGAATCGCTAAAATAGAACGGACATGTTCGGGCTTGCCAAAATGAATGGCTTGCACATTATTTTCATTATGATAATCTGCCACCAATAAAGTTTTGCCTTCTGAAATCACTTGCCCGCTTAACCCCTGCCCGCGCGGAATACGCGCATTAGGAAAACGTTCATCTTTATCGTAACGATACACGGCATGATAATCGCCGCCGGCTTCGTCTTCTAAAATAATCACGAAAGCGTCGCACGGCATCACATTCCGCACGGCTTCATGCACGCTGGCGTAGGTTAGGTCGGGGTCAAAACCTGAAACCAACAAATTTTGGCTAGATTGATGAAGCACGCTTAATTCATTGAGGCGTTTATCCATATCGTAAAACAAACGCGAATTTTCTAAAGCGCTAGCCGCCTGCGCCGCTAATGTAGATAAAAATCGTTTGGCGTGTTCGTCAAAAGCATGTTCAGATTCGCTTTCAACGCCAATTGCGCCTAAGGTTTGCGCGCCGCTGAGAATAGGAACATAAATGCCCGAAATTACGCCGGGGTTTGTTTCAATATAGCGCGAGTCGGCGGGTAAATTTTCGCTGTGAACCGCAACGCCATGCTCAATCACCCACCCCGTAAGCCCCTGCCCCACTTTATTGATTAAGCGATTCATTCGTTCAATTTCGGCTTGTTCTTGCTCGGGCAATAAATTCCCTCCTCCATAGCCAATCGTTTCCAAATCGTTCGTATCGCCTTTGCGAATTCGCACGACGGCATAGTCCCAATTCATGTGTTGTTTTAGTATTTTTACAATCGCCTTGCCAATTTGGCGGGGTTCAAATAAATTACTTAAAGTCAAACCGCTTTCATATAAGGCTTCTAATTCTTGCAAACGCAGCCGCATTTCTTCATATAAATTCGCGCGCTCCAAAATCAAAGCGGCTGAGGCGGCAAACTTTGCCAATAAACGTAAATGCGTTTCATTAAACGCATTGGGGCGTTTAGAGTCTAAGGCAATCACGCCCGCTACGCGGTCTTTAATCATCAACGGCGCGGCAATGGCGCTGTGAATATCTTTAGCGTCTTCTATTTCGCCTTCGTATCGAAGCGCATCGTCTTGGCGGATGTTTGTAAATATCAAAGGTTTTTTCTCGCGCGCGGCTTGGGCGGCGTAGCCTTTGTCGCTGGCAAAAACAAAGCCTTGCAGGCGCAAATCGGTATATCCGCTTAAAGCGCGAATACGCAATTTATGATTTGGCTCAACTAACAAAATACTTCCTTTATCTGCCACAGGAATCGTGCGGCGCGCCGTTTCTAGCAATCGTTCTAGTAAAGGTTGTAGTTCAAGGGTTTCGTTCAACGCCTCTGCCAAAAGAAATTCGGTTTCCAACTCAAGTTCGCGTAATTTTCTTTCGGTAATATCCTCCATAAACCCTTGAATAAATTGAGGCTTACCAGCGTCGTCGCGAATCAAAACTGAGGTGTCGCGAATCCAAATAATCCTGCCGTCGCGGTGCGTCATCCGATATTCTGCCACTGCCCGCCCGGTCTCAATTGTTGTTTTTACAGCCGCCATTGCCTGTTCATAATCTTCGGCAAAAACCAACTGATGCCACAAATGCGGGTTATTAATGATTTCTTGCGGCGAATATCCAATCATCGTTTGCACTTGCGGGCTAATGTAAAAACTGGAAAACAAATCGTCAATCCTATCCATATACATCACCAGCGGGCTTTGCTCTACCATCACGCGATATTTTTCTTCGGCAAGGTGCAGCGCCTCTTCGGCTTTTTTCTTTTCGGTCGCGTCTTCTACAATGGCTTGCACAAAAGGCTCTCCGCCAATCTGAAGCGGAGTGAGCGAAAGCAAAGCGTCGTAGGGGGAGCCGTCTTTACGCTTAAACTTAACAGGATATTGCTTCAAAAACCCTTGCTGGCGAAAAATTTTTAACGCCTCTTCTCTTTGACGTGGGTCATGGTACAACGCGGCGACATTTTTTATCGCTTCAATATCTTCGCGGGTGTATCCCCCCGGTTTGAGCATGGCGTCGTTAAACGTAATTAAATTTCCTTCGGCATCTGCCAAGCCCATGCCCATAGGCGCATTCTCAAAAAGAATGCGGTAATGCTCCCCACCTAAATATTCTTTTACAGACTTGGTTTTTTTTACATTGCTCTTTTGCACAGACGTTATCTTCATCATCTTGAATAACACAGGTTTACAAGATTAACCTGTTTGACGCAACATAACATTACAATTTCCCTCTAAATCTATTGTAGCCTTTTTGGAAAAATTTCAAATAAGGGTTTTCCCCAATCCTTGCAATCTTCAGGAGATGCAGTATCATCGCGGTTGATGTCAAACTTTAATCAAGGTATCTGGGATGTTATTGTGGCTGGCGGCGGACCCGCCGGCTTTTTTGCGGCAATCCGCTGCGCCGAGTTAAACCCGAAACTGAAGGTATTGATTATTGAAAAAGCCAGTCAAACGCTTGGTAAGGTTCTCATTTCGGGCGGCGGGCGGTGCAACGTGACTCATGCGTGTTTTGAGCCAGCCCAATTAATCACGTTCTACCCGCGCGGCGGGAATGAGTTGCGCGGCGCTTTCAGCAAGTTTCAACCCAAAGATACGGCAGAATGGTTTGAAGCGCGCAATGTGAAATTGAAAACGGAAAGCGACGGAAGGATGTTCCCAATCACCGACGATGCGCGCACGATTGCAGATTGCTTGCGACAATCGGCGAAAGAGGCTGGGGTATCGGTTCAAACGGGTATGAATCTTTTGAAGGTAGAAAAGGATGAGGGAAGCGGCTTCAGGCTGAAGGTGAGAAAAGAGGCGCAAGTTTTTTATCTGCAAACGAAAAAGTTGTTAATCGCCACAGGCGGCGATAGAGCGATGTTAGCGAACATTGCCGAGTTGGGGCATACTATTGTTGAGCCTGTTCCGTCATTGTTTACGTTCAATATCAAAGATAAAAGAATTGAGGGGCTGGCTGGCGTTTCGGTTGAAAATGTGACGTTGAAAATGGATTCAATCAGAACACAAGGCGCATTATTGGTCACTCATTGGGGCTTAAGCGGACCTGCCGTGTTGCGATGCTCGGCTTGGGGAGCGAGAATTTTGTTTGAGAAAAAATATCGCTCTGCTCTACTAATCAATTGGCTTGCAGATTACACGTTTGCATCTGCGCTAGAAATTTTGCAACGCCATAAAGACTGGAAAGAAAATGCAAAGAAAAAAGTTTCGTCACAACCTGCGTTTTCACAAATTCCATTGAGATTATGGAAACAATTAACAGAATTTGTCGGCGATAAAAATTGGGGAGACGTATCGAAAGCGGAATTGAGGAAACTCGCGCAAGAATTAACGGCTGGCGAATTTATGATTCAAGGTAAAGGAATTTTCAAGGAAGAGTTTGTTACATGCGGCGGCGTAAGTTTGAAAGAGGTAGATTTCAAAACTATGCAAAGCCGTGTGGCGGATAATTTGTTTTTCGCGGGCGAGGTGTTGGATATTGATGGAATCACTGGTGGGTTTAATTTTCAGTCGTCATGGACGACGGGCTGGTTGGCAGGGAATGCACTAGCAATGCCTTTGCCTTCACTCCCTACCTCATGAAGCGAGAAGTTTTTCTCTATTGACCGACAGCCGTTCATCCCGTAAAATCTCCCTTTAGAAATTATATATAATTTTATAAGGATACACGCAATGGCAAAATATCGAATTATGTATTGGAGACATATCCCCCAATCTTTCACGGTGGAAGGCGATGGGCGAACTGTGAAGAAACAACTTTCGCAAAAAATTCAAAACAAAATTGACGCTTACGCAATGGCGATTGGCGCAACTTCCACCAGCGATTATGCAAAAGAATATAAACGCGGCGAGTGGGTAGAACGCGAAGGCACGCCTGAAGAAGTGGCTGAGGCGTTGCTGGCGGAATTAGAAGCGGAGTTTGCGAAGATTGAAATTCCAAAACGGGAAAAAGAATCTGCATAATGACCGTAGAGCGCAGGCGGCGGTCGGTCATTAATGGTCAATTTTTATGGCAAAAAAACATAACATCATCCTGCAACCTTCTGGCAGGCGCGGACAAGTAGATGAAGGCGTGTCTATTCGTTCAGCCGCAAGAGATTTAGGCGTGGAGATTGAATCTATTTGCGCCGAAAACGCCACTTGCGGCAAGTGTATGGTTTTAATTGAAGAAGGGCGTTTTGAAAAATATAATATCGATTCAAAGCGCGAGCATGTTTCTCCCGTTTCTGCCGAGGAGGCGGCATATTTTGCCCGCAGACCCAAGTTATTAAAGGATAAAGGTTGGGAAGTCGGTCAGGTGCGTTTGTCTTGTCAGTGCAAGATTTATGGAGATGTGCTTATTAATGTTCCTGAAGAAAGCCGCGGGAATAAACAAATTGTTCGTAAGAGCGCCAGCAATCGCCCGATTGAAATTAAACCCTCTATTAAGAAGTATTTGGTGACGATGACCCCGCCCAATTTGGAAAGACCGATTGCAGATTGGGAACGGCTTGCCAAAGGGTTAGAAACTTCCATGCAATTGGTGCGCGGCGCAGACGCGAAAGTTCCGCGATGGTATGAATTGGACATTGATTATCAATGCCTGCGGGGGTTATCGAAAACGTTGCGCGAAGCAAATTGGAATGTGACCGTATCGGTTTGGCAAGATAAAGAAGTGATTGAAGTGCAAGCGGGGTATGTGGAAGATAGTTATGGCGCGGCGGTGGATATTGGCTCGACGACGGTGGCGCTTTATTTATGCAACTTGAGGACGGGGGAATTGTTGGCGGCGGAATCGGAGATGAATCCGCAGATTGTGTATGGCGAAGATGTGATGTCGCGCATTCAATATACGATTGAACATCCAGACGGCTTGGAGAAATTGCATAAAGCCATTATCTCTATATTAAATAAATTATTGAAGCAAGCGGCGCATACGGCAAAAATCAAAATGCACGAAATTTTGGAAATGGTGTTGGTTGGAAATTCTACAATGCACCATATTTTATTAAATCTTCACCCAAAAGATTTGGGGCTGGCTCCGTTTGTGCCGACGATTCATAAGTCGGTGGATGTGAAAGCGCGAGACCTCGGCATTCATATTAATTCTTCGGGCAATATTCATATTCTGCCCACCATCGCTTCGTTTGTGGGGGCAGATACAAGCGCGGTCATCCTTGCCGAAGAGCCGCACAAGCAAGATGAAAATTGGTTGTTGATTGACGTTGGCACAAACGCCGAATTGGTTTTGGGAAATAGAAAAAGATTGGTTTGCACATCCACGCCGACGGGACCGGCGTTGGAAGGGGCGCATGTGGAGTATGGAATGCGCGCGGCGCCCGGCGCGATTGAGCGCGTGCAAATTGACGACAAGACTCTTGAGCCGCGTTATAAAATTGTGGGCGAGGATGATTGGAATAAAGGAAAAGCCAAAGGGATTTGCGGTTCCGCTATTATTGACGCGGTAGCGGAATTGTTTCGGGCGGGGATTATCGACTCGCGCGGGAAGTTCAAGTCGAATTTAGAGTCGAAGCGAATTCGAAAGGGAGAAAATGGTTGGGAGTATGTCATCGCTTGGGCGGAGGAAACTTCTATCGGGCGAGATATTCCCATGACGCAACAAGACGTTCGTCAAATTCAATTGGCAAAGGCGGCATTGTTTACTGCGGCGCGCACTTTGTTGAAACGCAGCGGTTTGCAAGACCCCGATAAGGTGATTTTGGCAGGCGGGTTTGGAAGTTATATTGATAAAGAAAAAGCGATGTTGATTGGATTGATTCCCGATTGCGATTTGAATCATGTGTATGCGGTGGGCAATGCCGCAGGCGACGGCGCGCGCATTGCGTTATTGAATGTTGAAAAGCGTAATGAGATTGACGAAGTGACTCGCAAAGTGGAACGATTTGAATTACCCACCGACCCTGAGTTTCAAAATCAATTTATGCTGGCGACAAGTTTCCCACACATGAGCGAGCCGTTTCCGCATATTGCGCATTTGATTCCAAACCGAGCGGTTGACCCAATGGCGAAAAATTTTATGAAATAAAAAAGACCGCAGACAATAAACCTCAAACGGTAGTCTGCGGTTAACATGGAGAACAATGAATAAGTTTTTAGAAAGACTCAATGCTGGTGAAATTTTAGTTGCCGATGGAGCGACGGGTTCAAATTTGCAAAAGATGGGGCTGAAACCCGGCAAGCCGCCAGAGGATTTAATCATTGACGACCCCGATACGATTTTGAAACTCGCTTCTTCTTTTGCGCAGGCAGGCGCCGACATTATTTTGACATGCACTTTTGGGGGAACGAGAATGCGCATGAAAGATTCGAAATATCAGGATAGAACGCCTGAGGTGAATATTCGCGCGGCAGAGATTGCGCGCAAAGCCGCTTCATTAAATAACGGGCTTGTGGCTGGCTCCATGGGTCCTGTCGGCGCCATTCTTAAGCCTTATGGTCCGCTTGAGTTTGAAGACGTGAAAGCGACTTTTGCCGAGCAAGCCAAAGCCTTAGCCGATGGCGGAGTGGATTTATTATTAATTGAAACGATGTTCGCTTTAGAAGAAACCACGGCGGCGTTTGAAGGCGCAAGGTCGGTGACGGATTTGCCGATTGTGGTTTCGTTTAGTTACGATAGAGGCACACGCACGATGATGGGCGTGAAGCCCAAAGATGTGATGAAGAAATATTCTGAAATGGGCGCGGCGCTCGTTGGGGCAAATTGCGGAACGACGTTAGATAATATGGAAGCGGTGGTCAAAGAATATGCGGCGACTGTGCCGAATTATCCACTATGGGTAAAGCCAAATGCTGGCGTTCCACACATGGATATTGAAACCGAGCAAGGCGTGTATGATATGGGTCCAGAAGATATGGCGAAATTTTCAAAGAAGTATGTGGAGTTGGGAGCAAGGGTTGTCGGCGGTTGTTGTGGAAATACGCCTGAGCATATTGCGGCAATTGTGAAGGCAGTGAAGTGATAAGAGAGTAGAGAACAGAGAGCAGTAATCATAAGTGGAATATTAATGGCTGGCTTTGCTAAAAATTAGGTGGTTGACATTTAGCGCGTCGCACTATAAAATAAAGTCGTGATAAAAACTTTCAAAAACGATGACACGCTGAAAATTTATCAACGCCAACGTTCGCGTAAATTCCCGTCTGATATTCAGCAAGTGGCGCTACGAAAGTTACGCATGATAAATAACTCTGTTTCGATTAATGATTTACGAGTTCCTCCTGCAAATCATCTTGAAAAATTGAAGGGAAGTCGTGCAGGTCAATGGAGTATTCGAATCAATGACCAGTGGCGTATCTGTTTTAAGTGGCAAGGCACAGATGCCTATGATGTTGAAATTACGGATTACCACTAGATTGGAAGATAAACATGTCTGATAAATTAAATCCTATTCACCCAGGCGAAGTTTTACTGGAAGAATTTTTGAAACCAATGGAATTAAGCCAAAATCGCTTAGCCATTGATATTGGTGTGGATGCACGCCGCATTAATGAAATCGTCTTGGGAGTTCGTAGCATAACCGCAGATACTGCTTTACGCTTGTCTCGCTATTTTGGCGTTTCGCCTCAATTCTGGCTTGGGCTACAAGCAGAATATGATTTAGATGTTACGCTTGATGCTTTGGGTAACCGCCTTGACCGCGAAGTAAGACCCCGCATGACAGCCTAGGTTTTCAAAATCCAAAATCGGCGCGGGCTGAAGCCCTTACGAGGCTTTAATGCGAAACTCTTCTTTATGATGAGCAAGGGAGTTACCCCGATGCGGCAGTTGCTGTGGAAATACGCCTGAACACATTGCGGCGATTGCGAAGGCGGTGAAGGGGTAATTTATTAATTAGTAATTAGCGAGATATGGTTATGCCTAAGAAATAATGTTTATGCGCGAAAAGATTCTTGATTTACTCTCTGGTAAGAAGATTGATGAACAACCTGCTTTCAGCGGGT
This sequence comes from Anaerolineales bacterium, assembly GCA_034434495.1. Classification (GTDB taxonomy): domain Bacteria; phylum Chloroflexota; class Anaerolineae; order Anaerolineales; family Villigracilaceae; genus Villigracilis. The sequence goes on along the minus strand of DAOTZE010000001.1, from coordinate 61,594 downwards.
TGATTCATATTACAGAGGAGGGACTTACACAAGAAGGTTTGTCTCTGCACGAAATTCATAAAGATGCAAAGAAGATGGCAAAAGCGGCGGCGAGTACATTTAAGTTAACAGGAATGCCATCCGCAACGCTGCCATTGGATTTATGCTCTCCTGCTGAGATGTTGGGCGCGGAATTAAATTATTTTGAGGGCGGGGAGTTGATGTTTCCGCAGGTGAAGAGGGCGTTATTTGAAAGCGTGAAAGAGTTAGAAGCGGAGAGATTAGAGATTAGAGAATTAGAGATTGGTAGATTGAGTTTGATTTGTGAAGCGATTGGGTTGGTGAAAGATGATATTGGAAAAGAGGCGGTGATTTCGGGGATGATTCCAGGTCCATACACGTTGCTTTTGTATATTTGTAACCCGAAGAATTTATTTATTGAAATGAAGAAAGAACCGCAAGCAGTTTTAGAAACTCTCTTTCATCTTTCTTCTTTCCTTGCAAAGATTGGGGAAGAATATAAAAAAGCGGGCGCGGATTTTATTACGATTCACGATATGGGCGGGTCGCCTGGGTTTATTGGCGCAACAAAGTATGAGCAGTTTGTTTTGCCCGCTGAGAAATTATTAATTGAGAAATTATCCAAGCCGATTGTTTTGTCTGTGTGTGGAAATGTGACCAATGGGTTGCATTTGCTTGGTCAAACAGGGGCGGATGCAATTTCGATTGACCAGACTGCCGATTTAGCGAAGGCGCGCGCTGAATTGAAAGGTACGTTGCTGTTTGGCAACCTTGACCCCGTGGCGACAATTTGGAAGGGAGATTCAGGTCAAATAGCCGAAGCGGTTCGAGGGGCGAAAGAAGCGGGCGTAGACGCCGTTTGGCCCGGTTGCGACTTAGTCGTTCAAACGCCTATCGAAAATATCAAAAAGATGACATAATAAATTTCGGCTATTGACGATTTTTTATCCAGTATGTAAACTGAATTATGCCGAAAAAACAAGAGAGTAAAAAAGCGCTAAAAAAGAAAACGGCGCGCGGAGTGAAAAAATCGCCGCCGATATCGCAATTAAAGAAAGCGCTGGCGCAGCGCGAGGCGGAACTTGCCATTATTAAAAGCGTGCAAGACGGTTTGGCGGCGAAGTGGGATTTGAACGCAATTTATGAACTGGCGGGCGAAAAAATTCGAGAAGTTTTCAACGCGCAAGTGACGGTTATTTCGACATTTGACAGCGCAAGCCAAATGCAGCATTTTCAATATTATGCAGGGCGGAATGGACGCGAGCGCATCCCTTCTATTCCATTGAGCGGGTTGGCAAAACACTTAATTCAGTTAAAGAAAAGTTTACTCATCAATACAAACGCCGAAGAAAAATTCCGCGAGTATGGGGCAACTGTGATTGGCGGGAATTTAATTCCAAAATCGGCGTTGTATGTGCCGCTGATGACGGGAAGCGAAGCGCATGGTTTGATTTCGTTGCAAAACATGGAAAAAGAAAACGCTTTTAGCCAAGCCGATGTGAGTTTGTTGGAAACGTTGGCAAAGTCTATGAGCGTGGCGCTGGAAAACGTTTATTTGTTTAACGAAACGCAGCGCCTGTTGCAAGAAACAGCCGAAAGAAACGCCGAACTCGGCGTGATTAATAGCCTGCAACAAATTTTGGTTTCCAAGTTAGATTTTCAATCGGCAATTGAGATGATTGGCGATAAGGTGCGGCAAATTTTTAGCGCACAGGTCACTTTAATTTCTTTATATAACCCTGAAACAAAAGAGATTACGCATCGGTATATCAATGAACGCGGCGAGCGGATGTATTTTCCGCAACCGTTGCCGTTAGATGCGTTTCGTAAAAAAGTCATTGAAACGCAAAAGCCTTTGTTGATTAATGAAGGGTATATCAACATTGCCAGCGAGTTGGGCGAAACGCCCGCCTTTGCCGGCGAGGCGCCGAAATCGCTTTTGTTTGTGCCGATGATTGTGGCGAATAAAGTGACGGGAATTTTAAGCCTACAAGATTTAGAACGCGAATACGCTTTTAATGAATCCAATGTGCGCCTGCTGACTACCATTGCCAATAACTTAAGCGTGGCGTTAGATAACGCGCGTTTATTTGAAGAAACTTCTCGTCATGCGCTTGAATCGGCGGTGATTAATCAGGTGGGGAGAGATATTTCTGAAACGTTAAACTTTACTTCGGTGATGGATAAAATTGCGGCTCATGCGCTTGACCTTTTGGCGGGTTCTTCCAGCGCGATTTATTTGCCTCAACCCGATGGAAAAACTTTAAGAGCGATTGTAGCCAAAGGGAATATTCAGGATGAAATTTTGGCGGATACGATTACGATTGGCGAGGGAATTATCGGCTCGTTGGCGAAAGAAGGAAAAGCGGAATTCATTAACGATACCAATCAAGATGCGCGTACGGTGCAAATCCCCGGCACGCAATTGGTTGGGAATGAGCGATTAATCGTCACGCCGCTATTATCTGGGATTAAAGTAATCGGTATGATGGCGGTATGGCGCGAAGGCGGAGAGCCGTTTACAAAATCGGATTTAGCGTTTCTGGAGAAGTTATCGCTTCATGCCGCTATTGCTATTCAAAACGCAAAATTTGTAAGCGAGGTGGAGCAACGCGCGAATGAGTTAGAAATTATTAATAGCATTCAACAAGGGTTATCGTCGAAATTAGACGTGCAATCTATTTATGATTTGGTGGGCGAAAAAGTTCGGGGCATTTTCAATTCGCAAGCGGTGATTATCTCTTATTACGACCCTCAGACAGACGAAGTTGCCTTTCCGTATATGTTTTGGAAAGGAAAAAGGGTGTACCCTGAAAAACAAACGCTTTCTGGTTTCTCTGGGTATGTAATTCGCAACCGCACGACGCTGTTTATCAACGAAAATTTATTAGAAAAAGCCCAAGAGTATGGGTCAACGCTGTTGGCAGGGGACGAATTCCCAAAATCGCTCATTGCCATCCCTATTCTCGGCACAGACCAAGTGTTAGGTTCGTTATCCATTCAAAATTATGAGCAAGAACATGCCTTTAGCGAAAACGATTTGCGCCTGCTATCAACCTTATCGGCTAGTATGGGCATTGCCATTCAAAATGCAAAATTGTTCGACGAGTCGCAAAATTTATTAAGAGAAGCCAGTCAGCGGGCGACTGAACTCTCCATTATCAATGAGATGCTTTCTGGGTTAGACCCTAAACTAGATATTCAAAGCATTTACGATAACGTTGGGAATCGCATTCAAGAAATATTTGACGCGCAGACGGTGGTGCTGACGATTTACGATAAACGCAATAATTTATCGTATTATCCATACATTATTGAAAACGGGGTGCGGCTACGCCAAGCGCCGTTGCCGTTAGAAGAAAACAGCGGCGGGTTTAGCGGGCATGTCATTCGCACCGGCGAAACGCTGGTGGTGAATCGTAATTTTGAAGAGATGTCGAATAAATTTCATTCGCGCTCACTTGGGGAAGAGGCGGAAGAGGTTGAGGTGAAGTCGGGGGTGTGGGTGCCGATGCAAGTCGCCAACGAGGTGAGAGGCGTCATTTCCCTGCAAAATTTAGAGCATGAAGACGCGTTCAGCGAATCGGATGTGCGTCTTTTGACAACGATTGCAAATTCCTTAAGCGTCACTATTGAAAACGCGCGCTTATTCGATGAAACGCAACGTTTGTTACAAGAGACAAAACGCCGCGCCTCCGAGTTAGAAATCTTAAACAAAATTGGTCAGGCGCTGACACAGCAATTAGACGTGCAAAGCATTATTGAAACTGTGGGCGATAAACTGCGTGAATTAGTGCAAGAAGATAACGTTGGAATTGGTTTGTTTGACCCTGAAACAAAAACAGTGACGGCGCACTATGTGACCAAAAACAACGAACGGATGCAATTTCCGCCCTTCCCTATTGATGAATTCACCATCAAAGCGTCTTTACAAAATAAATCGTTGGTAATTAATCGCCAATCTCCCGCGTTGTGGAGAAGGCTTGGCTCCGGCATGACGCTGCGCGACCAAATTCCAAAATCGGTGGTTATGTCGCCGATGGTGGTAGGGAAAGATATTATCGGCGGAATTACGATACAAAACTTTGAGCGTGAAAACGCTTATGACGATTCGATTGTGCGCTTGCTGGAGGCGGTGGCTTCGAGCATGGCAACGGCTTTACAGAATGCGCGGTTGTTTGAAGAAGCCCGCAACGCCCGCGCCGCCGCCGAAAAAGCCAACGAAGCCAAAAGCGCTTTCCTTGCCACGATGAGTCATGAAATTCGCACGCCAATGAACGCCGTGATTGGCATGAGCGGGCTATTGCTTGACACAAAATTAAGCGATGAGCAGAAAGATTATGTAGAAACGATTCGCACGTCGAGCGACGCGCTGTTAGCCATTATCAACGATATTTTAGATTTTTCAAAAATCGAAGCGGGCAGAATGGACATTGAAAACCGCCCATTGGATTTGCGCGAATGCGTTGAGTCGGCTTTGGATTTGGTCTCTACCAAAGCAGTGGAAAAAAATATTGACCTTGCCTATATTTTCGAGGGCGATGTTCCGCCCGCTATTCTGGGCGATTCGACGCGGTTAAGACAAATTATCACCAATTTGTTAAGCAACGCCGTGAAGTTTACAGAAAAAGGCGAAGTGGTATTAACAGTATCAAGTCAGCAAAACGGCGACAAAGTTGGATTAACTTTTTCCGTGCGCGATACGGGCATTGGCATTTCAAAAGAAGGTATGAGTCGTTTGTTCCAATCTTTTTCGCAAGCCGATTCATCTACCACGCGGAAATACGGCGGCACGGGGCTAGGGCTTGCCATTAGTAAAAAGTTAGCGGAAATGATGGGCGGCGCCATGTGGGCAAAGAGCGATGGGCTTGGCAAAGGCTCTACGTTTTCGTTTAGCGTTGTTACCCAAATTGCCGATTTGCCCCCCGCGCAAAAACGCGAATATCTCGGCGTGCAGCCCGCTTTGCAAAATAAACGAGCGCTCATTGTGGACGATAACGCCACCAATCGTTATATCTTAAACATGCAAACGATAAAGTGGGGCATGATTCCCAAAGATACCGAAAGCCCAAGCGTCGCTTTGCAATGGCTAGAAAACGGCGAAACGTTTGACGTCGCCATCCTCGATATGCACATGCCCGAAATGGACGGCGTGGAATTAGCAAAACGTATTCATGCAAGCAACGTGAAAATTCCGTTGGTGCTATTTAGTTCGGTGGGCAGGCGCGAGGTGGGCGATAATATGAATTTGTTTTCGGCATATCTTTCTAAGCCGATTAAACAATCGCAATTGTTTGATACATTAGTGAGCTTATTTATTTCGCCCAGCGAGGACGAAAAGCACATTACGACAGAACGCTTCAAACCTGACCCGCACATGGGCGCGCGGCATCCGCTCCGCATTCTCTTAGCCGAAGATAACGTCGTCAACCAAAAACTGGCGTTGAAATTGTTAGAGCAAATGGGCTATCGCGCCGACATCGCCGCAAACGGCATAGAAACGCTTCAAGCCCTTGAAAGGCAAACCTACGACGTGATTTTGATGGATGTGCAAATGCCCGAAATGGACGGCTTAGAAGCCACGCGGCAAATCGTTTCGCGTTGGAAAGAAAACCGCCCCTATATTATTGGGCTTACCGCCAACGCCATGCAAGGCGATAGAGAAATGTGCCTGCAAGCGGGCATGAATCATTACATCCCCAAACCTATTCGCGTGGTGGAATTGGTGGATGCGTTAAGGAAAGTAAAACGTTTGAGTTAGGTTTCTGACCCCCATAGGAGTCAAATGATTATAGATTTTGAGAATTGGAGAATTGAACCCCGAAGGGGTGTCAGAGATTTTCAAAACTATGTCATCCCTACGGGATTTGACTTGATAATACAATTTTCTATAATAATTCCATTCCTTCGGAATTATTAAGATTTTGGAGAATCATGACCATTATTGACATCAACACTTTCAATACATTAAAAGAATCTACTGATGCAGAGTTTATTCAAGAATTAATTAATGCATTTCTTGAAGATGCTCCACTTCAAATTCAACGCATGAAAGAATCACTGCAAAAAAAAGACGCAGAGTTATTTACACGCGCGGCGCATACGGTTAAGTCTAATGCGGCGACGTTTGGCGCAACCGCATTAGCAAACATAGCCCGCGAGTTAGAAAGCATGGGGCGAGAAAATAATTTGAGTATTAGCAACCAACTTGAAGCGTTGGAAGAAGCGTTTCATCAGGTTAAGAATCAATTAAACGAGTTGAAATAAATCATGGTCATATCCTCTAAGCCCGCGCGTTTATTAATTGTGGACGATAATAAAATCAATCGTATGATTCTTTCGCGCACATTAGAACAGCAAAAGCATATTGTCGAAACGGCAAACGACGGCAAAGAGGGTTTAGAAAAAATTCGCACGGGCTCGTTTGATTTGGTTTTGCTCGATATTGAAATGCCCAAGATGAACGGCTTTGAAGTGCTAGAAGCCTGTTTGAAAGACGTGGAACTGCGACAAATTCCCATCATCATGACTTCGGCAATGGACGAATTAGACGCCGTGGTGAAATGCGTAGAACTCGGCGCGGAAGATTATTTAACCAAGCCTGTGAACCCCATTTTATTGCGCGCGCGGGTAAACGCCAGTTTAGAAAAAAAACGTTTGCGCGATGAGCAACGCAAATTGTTTAGAACCTTCGCCACCAAAGAAGTCGCCGAAGAATTACTACGCACGGGGTTTTCGTTAGGCGGCAAATTGGTGACAGGCAGCGTTTTATTTGCAGATATTCGTTCTTTCACAACCATTGCAGAAAGCCAAGACCCCGCCGAAACGATTGATTTGTTAAATCAATATTTCAGTTTGATGTTTGATGCGATTACAAATAATGGCGGGACAGTGAACCAAGTCATCGGTGATGGGCTCATGGCGGTATTCGGCGCGCCGATATTTTTCCAAGACCATGCTGAAAAGTCGGTGAAAGCCGCGCTTGAAATGCTAGAACAATTGAAAGTCTTTAATCAACATTTATTGGCGCAAGGGAAAAATCAAATTCACATCGGTATTGGCATCGCTTCTGGGACGATGGTGGCAGGGTACACAGGCACGCAATCGCGCGCTATTTACACTTGCATTGGCGATACGGTGAACCTCGCTTCGCGCATTGAGCAATACACTAAAGAAGCGCTACGCCCGTTATTGATTGATAACCACACCCGCCTCAACTTGCCCGAAAGTTATAAAGTGGAAGATTTGGGGAAGATTGTTTTCAAGGGAAAACATAACGCGGTTAAGATTTTTGCGGTTTTGAGTTAGAGTATGTATCTTCAAACCACAAATAAAGATGATTTCATTAAAAGACTCATCAAAAACAGCGACAAGGGCGGCGTGAACTTATTTTATAAAACCTATATCAACCGACTATTAGACTCATAAAATTGTTAAACCTGTCGGCTATAATTAGCCAATGCCTTTCCTTCGCTCAAAAACTTTTCTTTTCGCTTGCGTCACCCTCATCGCCTACGGACTTTTGCTCCCCTTCACGGGTTTTTACTGGGATGATTTGCCTTTCGCATGGATTGCAAAGTTTCTCGGTCCTGCTGAATTTGTTCCCGCGTTTTTGCCGTTTCGCCCGTTTCTCGGTCCCATTTTTTATTTCACCACCAGTTTAATTCCGCCTGTTCCGTTGTATTGGCAAATCTTCGCGCTCGTAATTCGTTTTCTGCTTGCCTTGTCCGCGTGGTGGATGTTCACTCAAATTTTTCCGACGAAAAAAAATACCGCCTACATCGCGGCGTTGCTGATGTTAATTTTCCCGGGTTATAGTCAGCATTGGGTGGCGCTTACGCATATCAATCAAGAACTCATTCCGTTTATTTTTTATCTGCTGTCATTTGGTTACGCCTTCAAAGCGCTCCGCACACAAAAAATTACAGATACCATCATCGCTTTGCTTTTGCAAATCTGCGGCATCTTCCCTACCGAATATTTTTTCGGCATGGAAGGTCTGCGCTTTCTATTTTTGTTTTTCTTTTTTCAAGAAAGTTTTTTCGAGCGCATAAAAAAATCGCTCAAAATATTTTTGCCTTATTTACTGATTTGGATTCTCAACGCCGCTTGGCTTTTTTACTATTACAAATTCGGTCCCTACAATTCCTACGAAGTCGCCGCCGCGCAATCGCCCAACTTGATTTTCTTTTTAACTCAAGCGTTTGATGCGATTTGGAAAACTGGATTCTATATTTGGATTCAATCTCTGGTTTTGACATTTTCCTCCATCCCCGCCCCCGCTTCGCTTCTAACTTTGGGTTTGATTCTGCTTGCCTTCAAATTTTTTAACTCGCATTTACTCAACTCCGAACAAAACTCTACAAGCGAAAAATCATTTTCAATTTCCTTAATCGTCATCGGTCTATTTGGTATCTTGTTAGGAAGATTACCGTCTCTCGCGGCTAACTTGCCTTTAACTTTACAATCTTCGTACGACAGATTCATGGTTTCGATGATGATTGGCGGAAGTTTATTGGTCATTGGAGTTATTGAATTACTTTTCAAAAATCAAAAAACGAAATTGATTATTTTCTCAGCATTAATCGCTTTGGGGATTGGTCAGCAATTTTTCAATGCCAATATCTTCCGCAGAGACTGGCAAAAACAAGGCGAAATCTACTGGCAAATGGCTTGGCGAATGCCCGCTTTGCAACCTAATACGGTTTTACTCACCCACCAAATGCCGATTGATTATGAAACCGATTTATCGTTCACCGCGCCCATCAACTGGATGTATGCGCCCGATTATCAAGGCGGCAATTTGCCGTATATTTTGCTCTACACCGAAAAACGCGTGGGCGGCGTTACGTTGCCTACGCTGGAAAAAGATATTGAAATTTACTACCCCTACCGCACCGTAGATTTTCGTAGTTCAACATCGAATGCTGTGGTTATTTACATGCCACAACATGGATGTTTAAGAGTTTTAGACCCAAATCGGGGGGATGCTGAAATCTATTCTCGTGAGCCAAATGTTTTGACAGACGCAATTCATTTATCAGATTTATCGCGCATTATTCCAAACCCACAAACGCCCGCCATGCCGCCATTCTTCCCCGAACCTGAACATGGCTGGTGTTATTATTTTGCAAAAGCGGAATTGGCTCAACAGCAAAAAGATTATGGACAAGTTATGGCATTGGGACATGAGGCAAAGCAATTAGGTTTAAGCCCAGAAGATTTGAATGAATGGTTGGTTTTTGTAGACGCTTATATCAAAACCGACGATTTTGAATCCGCTGAAAAATTGTCTAATGAAATATTGAGAGAAGACTCGCGAATCCGCCGAGGGGTATGCGCAGTATGGGAACAGAATCAGGCTTCACGTCAAGGAAGAAGCGCGGAAGATTTTGAATCCATTTTATTATCTTTGGGTTGCAATCCCTAAGGTATGCTTGACGCATTAAAGTTCATGTGCTACCATTTTACGCTGATTACGTTGAACGAGGAGAATCTATGAGCAAATCACGCCGAAGTGTGCTGGTCGTTTCTATTTTTATAATTTCAACAGTGTTGATTTCAGCCTGCACACAATCTTTATCCGCCGCGCCAGTGGCAACGCCAACTTTATTGCCAGAAGGGTTGTTTGTTTCGCCAATCGCTTCGGTAGAAAACCCAATGGATATGATTGCGGAATTTGCCGAGCAAACTGCGGCGGCGCAAACCGCTACGGCAAGCGGCGGCACACCGCAAGCGGGCATTACAGGGACGCCCGCCACGCCTAACCCAAATACGAATTTAACTCCCGCCACTCCCAGCCCCACGTTAGGCAATGTAACCCCAACCAATGTTGGCGCAACTTCTGTGAGCAATGCCACGCCTGCAACTTCTGTTCCGCCTGGCGTGCGCCCAGCCACTTACACATTACAACGCGGCGAATTTCCGTATTGCATTGCGCGTCGATTCAATGTGGACCCCAACGACCTTTTGAGATTAAGCGGCTTGACGACAGAGCAAGCCTATAGCCTAGTATCAGGCACTGTATTGACCATTCCGCAAAGCGGCTCATTCCCGGGCAATCGCGCGCTCACGGCGCACCCAGCCACTTATACGGTCGCATCATCTACCGAAACGGTCTATAGCGTGGCATGTAAATATGGCGATGTTGACCCGAACGCCATCGCCAGCGCAAACGGCATATCAGTCAACGCCACGCTTACGGTAGGTCAGCAATTGCAAATTCCGTAAAAAAGCGGTTTGGCAAACGTAAACCCTAAAGGCGCGCAATGCCTTTAGGGTTTTTTTGAAAGAAGGAAAATATGCCATTTGAATTAATTCGGTCTGAAGTGTTACTGAAAGGGCGCGCTTTCGCCATCCGCCGCGATACGATGAAAACGCCAGACGGGCGCGAAACCAAATTTGATATTGTGGAACATGGCGGCTCGGTGATTTTGATTCCGATAGATGCGGAAGGGAACATTTTGTTTGTGCGGCAATATCGCCATGCGGCAGGGGTTGAAATGCTCGAACTGCCCGCTGGCACACGCGACGGCGATGAGCCTTTTGAAGAATGCGCCGCGCGTGAAATTCGTGAAGAGACTGGAATGCAAGCGGGCAAATTGACTCAAATCGGCTCTTTTTACCTTGCGCCTGGCTACTCAACCGAATACATGGGCGTATTTTTAGCAGAAGACTTAAGTGAAAATCCGCTCGATGCCGATGATGACGAATTTTTGTCGGTAGAAAAAATTCCCGCGCGAGAGGCGCTTCAAATGGCAGAACGAGGCGATATACCCGACGCGAAATCGCTGGCGGCGTTGCTGATGGCGAAGCCGCATCTACACATCTAAAACAAAAACGCTCTCAAACCCGAGAGCGTTTTTTATTTCGAGAATTATTCTTCAGCAGTAGAAGCGGCAGAAGAAGATTGTTTTCGCTGGCGGAAGGTAATCCGCCCACGCGTCATATCATAAGGCGACATTTCGAGCGCAACCCGATCGCCCAACAAAATGCGAATATAGTGCTTGCGCATTTTGCCGGAGAGATATGCCAACACCTCATGCCCATTATCTAAACGCACACGAAACTGCGTGCCGGGCAGGGCTTCCACCACCAAACCGTCTACTTTAATTTTGCCTTCTTCTTTCGTCATACATGCCTCTTGAATTATTCATTTTCCTTAAAAGAGCGCCGCTTAATGCGTCGAATTGCTTTTTTCTTTTCCATTCGGCGGGTTTCGCTTTTTGAGACGAACCAGCGTTTGCGGCGAACCGTGCTAAGCACTCCGCTTTTCACTACCTTTTTGCGAAAGCGCTTAAGCAAAGAGTCTTGCGATTCGCCGTTTCTTAAGTTGACTGTTGCCACTGGGTTCACCTCCTTTCAAGATGAAATAAAAATCGACTGAATGTAGATTCAGCCGACAGGAACTATCAAAAACCTGAAACGAACTCAATGACCAAACGTCAAAAAAACTCCGCTTCTCTCCTTGATGTGTGCCTGAGTAACGCACCTCAGCCGAATCTTACCTTCAGAATTATACTCGATTCATCGGTAGATGAGAAGAATCTCATCTACCGAAAAACGTTTACGCGCCTTACGCAAACACGTCAAAGGTTCTTAGCGTTCAGGCTTGTTTTTTCTCAAACCTTTGGGGCGGCGCGGTGAAATGTTAAAAGAAAAAGCCCCTTGGCAATGACCTACTCTCCCAGGAGGTCGCCCTCCAAGTACCATCAGCGCTGACGTGCTTAACTGCCGGGTTCGGGATGGGACCGGGTGTACCCACGTCGCTCAAATCACCAAGAGACTTGTTTCACAAGGTAGTGACACTGAATAGCAAAACATTGATGTATCTGTAGAAAAGTACCAAGTTCTCCGCACCACGGGATGAAGCCCTCGACCATTAGTACAGGTTAGCTGAACGCATTACTGCGCTTACACATCCTGCCTATATACCAGATAGTCTATCTGGGGTCTTACTCCCTTACGGGAATACAGGGATCTAATCTTAGGGCGAGTTTCCCACTTAGATGCTTTCAGCGGTTATCTCTGCCAGACATGGCTACCCAGCGATGCTCCTGGCGGAACAACTGGCACACTAGAGGTCTGTCCACTCCGGTCCTCTCGTACTAGGAGCAGCTCCCTTCAAATCCCTTACGCCCACAGCGGATAGAGACCGACCTGTCTCACGACGGTCTGAACCCAGCTCGCGTACCGCTTTAACGGGCGAACAGCCCGACCCTTGGGACCTTGTCCAGCCCCAGGATGCGATGAGCCGACATCGAGGTGCCGAGCGAGATCGTCGATGTGAACTCTTGGATCTCACCAGCCTGTTATCCCCGGGGTAGCTTTTATCCGGTAAGCCACAGCCCTTCCACTCGGTACTGTGGGATCACTAAGCCCGTCTTTCGACTCTGTTCGGCGCGTTGGCCTTACAGTCAAGCTCCCTTATGCCTTTACACTCTATGGTGGGTTTCCATTCCACCTGAGGGAACCTTTGGGCGCCTCCGTTACCTTTTAGGAGGCGACCGCCCCAGTCAAACTGCCCACCTGGCACGGTCCCCCACCCAGATAATGGAATGGGGTTAGGATCTAAACATAATCAGGGTGGTATTTCACTGGCGGCTCCACCGACGCTGACGCGCCAGCTTCAAAGCCTCCCACCTATGCTACACAGATTATATCCAAATACAATGCCAAGTTGCAGTAAAGCTCCACGGGGTCTTTTTGTCCTGCTGCGGGTAGGCCGCATCTTCACAGCCATTTCAATTTCACCGGGTCCCTCGTCGAGACAGTGCTCTAATTGTTACGCGATTCGTGCGGGTCGGAACTTACCCGACAAGGAATTTCGCTCGGATTACCTCACTCTGTTTCCAGAGAAGCCGGACTTTATCTTTCTCGTCCTCGATTCATTTCAGAAGCAATTTGGCGAATCTTTTCGATTCCGTCAAGGGTAAGATGCTCATTTTTTTGCATCATCATCAAGATTTTTCTAAACTTCAAAAAATCAAGGCGTTTCTTCGTTTTCAAAGGGTGTTTTTCAAAGAACGGAATAATTCGCTCCATAAGGTGGTCAACGCTTCTTACGCGATACGCCATTTTATCGCCATGGTTTTTCCTAACTACACCGCAGCCAAAAAACCGTTTTAGCGCATACAGCAGTTGCGCGTCTCTTTCATGCTGCACAACGGCAAACTCAGGCAATACCTGATACCCAACTTTCATTTCAGGTTGAGCGTTGAAACCGATATAAAAACAACCTTCTCCATCTACAAACCCTACAACCCATTGCGCTTCTAATCTCGAAGAGTTCGAGATCGAACGTGAAGTCTCTGAGGGTTCTTCCAACATTGTATCGTCTATCATGGAAGCCTTCCCTGCGGATTATCCCCATGTCCAGCGGATTTTTACTGACGCATCATCACCTAACCGCGTCTAGTACCGCATGGCTGTTGAGGATTTTCCCGCATATAGTTCGATTTTACTAAGGCTAGCAAAATGTTAACCTTAGGACCGTTATAGTTACGGCCGCCGTTCACTGGGGCTTCGGTTCAAAGCTTCGCTTGCGCTAACCTCTCTCCTTAACCTTCCGGCACTGGGCACGCGTCAGCCCCTATACATCGCCTTACGGCTTAGCAGAGACCTGTGGTTTTGTTAACCAGTCACCAGAGCCATTTCACTGCGACCCTCCAAGGCTTTAACACCTCAGGGGGTACCCCTTCTCCCGAAGTTACGGGGTCATGTTGCCTAGTTCCTTAACGAGGGTTCTCCCGTTCGCCTTGGTATACTCTACCCATCTACCAGTGTCGGTTTGCGGTACGAGCGCTAAAAAGTTATGCTTAGAGACTTTTCTCGGCAACAAGACTCAACCACTTATGCCTTACGGCTCGCTTCCACCTCAGCTCGACTAGCGGATTTCCCTACTAATCTCAACGCCTAAATGGATCGCACCCAAATCCAATAATGGGCTGGCTTATCTCGTTGCGTCCTCCCATCGCACTTTCTAGCGGTTCCGGAATGTTGACCGGATATCCATCGCCTACGCCTCTCGGCCTCGGCTAAGGACTCGACTAACCCGACGCGGAATGACCTGGCGTCGGAAACCTTAGATTTACGGCGAACACGGTTCTCACGTGTTTGTACGCTACTCATGCCTGCATTCTCACTTCTGTCCGCTCCAGTCGCCCTTCCGATCGACCTTCACCGCTGACAGAACGCTCCCCTACTACTTTGACTTACGTCAAAATCTATAGCTTCGGTACTATGCTTAGCCCCGTTAAGTTTTCCGCGCAAAGTCACTAGACCAGTAAGCTGTTACGCACTTTTTAAAGGGTGGCTGCTTCTAAGCCAACCTCCTGGTTGTTTAAGTAACCTCACCTCGTTCACCACTTAGCATAGATTTTAGGACCTTAGCTGATAGTCTGGGCTGTTTCCCTTTCGACACCGAAACTCATCTCCCGGCGTCCGACTGCCATGCTTTGGAGTACTGGCATTCCGAGTTTGATTGGGTTCAGTAAGCTGTAAGCCCCTTAGCCCATTCAGTGCTGTACCTCCAGTACTAAACGCATGACGCTAGCCCTAAAGCTATTTCGGGGAGAACCAGCTATCTCCGTATTCGATTGGCATATCACCTCTACCCACAGGTCATCCCCTAACTTTGCAACGTTAGTGGGTTCGGGCCTCCACGAGTGATTAGACTCGCTTCACCCTGCCCATGGGTAGCTCATACGGTTTCGGGCCTAATCCCAGCGACTATACGCCCTATTCAGACTCGCTTTCGCTACGGCTTCGGGTGTCACTCCCTTAACCTCGCCACTGAGATTAACTCGCAGGCTCATTCTCCAAGAGGCACGCTGTCAGGCATAGCAAGGAACATCCCTATTTCTAGGGCGCTCAACCTGCCGTTAGCCCTCCAACTGCTTGTAAGTTTATGGTTTCAGGTTCTATTTCACTCCCCTAACAGGGGGACTTTTCACCTTTCCCTCACGGTACTAGTTCACTATCGGTCGCCAAATGTATTTAGCCTTAGAGAGTGGACTCCCTAGATTCCTGCCGGATTAGCGTGCCCGGCAGTACTCAGGAACACGGCGGAAGACAATCAGCTTTCGCATACGGGGCTATTACCCTCTTTGGCAGGCTTTCCCACACCTTTCCGCTAACTGATTGTTTTGTAACTTCCATATGCCGGTCCTACAACCCCATCTCTGCAAGCAGAGATGGTTTGGGCTGTTCCGCGTTCGCTCGCCACTACTAGCGGAATATTCTCTTTTCCTCTGGGTACTTAGATGTTTCAGTTCCCCAGGTTCCCATCCTCAAACCTATAGATTCAGTAAGAGGACACCGTTGGTTCGCAACGGTCGGTTTCCCTATTCGGAAATCCCCGGATCAACGCCTGTATACGGCTTCCCGAGGCTTATCGCAGTATCCCACGTCCTTCATCGGCATTTGGCGCCAAGGCATTCACCATAAACCCTTAGTAGCTTCTCCACGTGATGCGGAGAAATTGATACTTTTCAACTGTATTACTTTCGATAATTTAAATTATCGGCCTACATCAATTGCTATTCAGTTTTTAAGGTTCACTCACCATTTGACTGGTGACCCACATCTTTGACGCTTCAAAAACGTCGGTCAACATTCAAATTTCACCTCACAGACACAAAACGACCCAGCGACACACACCGCTGGGTCGTCGAACACCCATGAGGCGGCGCGTCATTCTTCGTGTATGCCTGCTTTTTGTCTCTTCAACCTTTTTCTTAACTCCGACAAACTCTTACCGACAAACTCAGTGGAGATGGCGGGATTTGAACCCGCGACCTTCGCCTTGCAAAGGCGCTGCTCTCCCGCTGAGCTACATCCCCAGGACTAACAGCCTAGGTTCGTGTGGGCTTGACAGGATTCGAACCTGTGACCCCAGTCTTATCAGGACTGTGCTCTAACCAACTGAGCTACAAGCCCGCGGGTTCCTCAACAACTGAAGAGTGATAGAAAACGTTTTTGGCAACCAGCGCCCAAGTTCACCGTGTGGGCAATTTGTAGAGCGCATACCCCATAGGGCAGCGCTCGCTTACTCTAGAAAGGAGGTGATCCAGGCGCACCTTCCGGTACACCTACCTTGTTACGACTTCGTCCCAGTCACCAGCACCACCTTCGACGGCGTCCTCCTTGCGGTTAAACTACCGGCTTCAGGTGTTACCAGCTCCCATGACGTGACGGGCGGTGTGTACAAGGCCCGAGAACGTATTCAACGCACTATAGCTGACGCGCGTTTACTAGCAACTCCGGCTTCATGCAGGCGAGTTGCAGCCTGCAATCTGAACTGAGGCCAGCTTTGGGGGATTGGCTCCACCTCGCGGTTTAGCAACCCATTGTACTGGCCATTGTAGCGTGTGTGTAGCCCCAGGCATAAAGGCCATGCTGACTTGACGTCATCCCCACCTTCCTCCGGCTTAATACCGGCGGTCCCGCGTGACACGTATAACACGCGGCGAGGGTTGCGCTCGTTAGCGGACTTAACCGAACATCTCACGACACGAGCTGACGACAGCCATGCAACACCTGTTCAGGCTCCCTTGCGGGTCGGTCACCTTTCGGATCACTACCACCTGTATGTCAAGCCTGGGTAAGGTTCTTCGTGTAGCATCGAATTAAACCACACGCTCCGCTCCTTGTTCGGGCCCCCGTCAATTCCTTTGAGTTTTAACCTTGCGGCCGTAGTCCCCAGGCGGTGAACTTATCGCGTTTGCTGCGGCACTGATGGAGTTTAACCCACCAACGCCAAGTTCACATCGTTTACGGCTAGGATTACCGGGGTCTCTAATCCCGTTTACTACCCTAGCTGTCGCGTCTGAGTGTCAGAAACAGACCAGAAGATCGCCTTCGCCACTGGTGTTCCTCCCGATATCTACGCATTTCACCACTACACCGGGAATTCCATCTTCCTCTTCTGCTCTCTAGCCCGGTAGTATTGGACGACCTCTCCCAGTTGAGCCGGGAGATTTCACGCCCAACTTACCAAGCCACCTGCACGCGCTTTACGCCCAGTGAATCCGGATAACGCTCGCCTCCTACGTTTTACCGCGGCTGCTGGCACGTAGTTAGCCGAGACTTATTCCTACGATACTGTCCTTTCTCATCTCGCAGAAAAGTGCTTTACGATCCGAAGACCTTCATCGCACACGCGGCGTTGCTGCTTCAGGCTTTCGCCCATTGAGCAATATTCCCTACTGCTGCCACCCGTAGGTGTATGGACCGTGTTTCAGTTCCATTGTGGGGGGTCACCCTCTCAGGTCCCCTACCCGTCGTAGCCTTGGTGAGCCGTTACCTCACCAACTAGCTGATGGGACGCAGGTCCCTCCCAAAGCGGATTACTCCTTTAGTCACCGGTTTCTAAACCCGGAGACCACATGCGGTATTAGCAATCCTTTCGGACTGTTATTCCACACTTTGGGGCAGGTCACCAACGCGTTACTCACCCGTTCGCCACTAGGATACTTCCGTATTGCTACAAAAGCACCTCGTTCGACTTGCATGTATTAGGCACGCCGCCAGCGTTCATCCTGAGCCAGGATCAAACTCTCCGCAAAAAATTTTTCACTCTTGCGAGTGGTTGTTTACGGATTTTTTACTGGATCGACAGAGTTGTTGCTTCCTATCACTGTTCAGTTGTTAAAGTTCGGGTAACAAAGCGGACGGATTTTACTCGCCTCACTTTGGCCTGTCAAGACATCAACAGACGAAAACACCGATGTCATGTGTCTTGCGACATCGGCTCGTCAGACTGCAAAACCAACAGGCTTGTGTCTCTGACTAGAGACTGCTTACTCAGTTTTCAATGATCTGTCAGGGGGACGAGATCTGTATAACTACTGGCGAGTGATGATTATATGCTTTTCGCCGACTTTGTCAATAGGTCATCAGACAATTAAACCTTAAAAAATCGCCGGGGTTTCCAGGTGGATGTATACGTCTCAATCAGTGTCACAGCGTTTCCCACCCCATCTTCGCTTCGTATTTTTTGACTGACGATCTCGGCATGCATACGAAGCGCGTCGGACTCCGTTTCACGGATTGCGCGGCTTAGCCTATTCACTGAAAGGTCTTTCACAAGAATGGGTTTGGGTCCCGCACCGACCGCGTGAACTCTTCCTCCCCAAAATGGTTGATCCGCGGTAAACGGTACAACAATATTCGGTATTCCGGCCCGCAACCCCGCGGATGTTGTCCCTGCTCCACCATGGTGGACGATCAGGCAGCAACGCGGCAACAGCCAGTCATGAGGCACCGCATCAAGATAAAGTAAGTCGTTTGATGGTGAGTATTTTACATTCCCCCACCCGGAAAGGATGATCCCGCGTTGACCAGTCTGTTCCAAGGCTTCACGTACAATGTGATCGATCTTCTCTGCTTCCCGATGGACCATGCTTCCAAATGAAATACAAATGGGAGGTTTGCCTGATTCGAGGAAGTCTTGTAATTCGACGGGAGGTCGATACAGAGTATCCATGTCAAAAAGGAAATATCCTGTCACATGGACATTCAACATCCAGTCGCTCGAGGGGGGCAAAACGGTTGGGCTCCACGCGCACAGAATCGGGGTTAATGGGCGAAGCGGATCGTTGTCAAATGGGAAATACAATTTGCGCTTGGGGAGTCCCGCACGGCGACGGACTTGTTCATATCCAAACACTGAAGTCCACCACGTTATCTTTTGCGACATCTGATGAGTTAAGCGATTAAGTGATGGTATCTTCAAATCAGGCAGGGCAATATTGGGATAATCTCCCGTCGGCGTGAACATGGGAAAGGTTTGAATGTGAATATCCGGGATATTCATTTCACGCGCAAGCGTATGTGCACCAACCACATGTGAAAAGGTATGTATGATGAGATCGGCATCACTGCACGCTTCCTCGGTTTGACGCGCGATATCCGCGCCAATCTCGATGGCATGGGTCATCAGTCCGCGCACGATTTTGAGAAAATTGTATCCGGCATCGTTCAAGCGTCGACTCAGGTCTTCAGGGTCGCCGGCCAAAGGGATAAATCGAATCCCATACCCCTCGACAAACTCCTTGAAACGCGACGGAGCCGCCAATTTAACGGAATGTCCTTTTGCCATCAGTCCAAGCGAAAGCGGAAGGAAGGGTTGTACGTCGCCGCGCGAGCCGTAGGTGAGGATGGTGATATTCATAAAAAAGACCTGACAGGCTTTCAAAGGACTGCCAGGTTTCGAATCCTTAACGCATCTCTTGTCTTCCCGATAATGCCTTCAACAGTGTATTCTGGTCCGCATATTCGAGATCGCCGCCCATCGGAAGTCCCCGGGCAAGACGCGTAACATGTACGCCAAATGGTTTCAACTGATTTTGCAGATATAACGCCGTCGCATCACCTTCCATGCTGGGGTTGGTCGCAATGATGACTTCCTTCAATTCTCCACTTGCCACGCGCGCAATCAATTGCTTGATTTTCAAATCGTCGGGGCCGATGCCTTCGATGGGGGATAACACGCCTTGCAAAACGTGATATTTGCCTTGAAACCCTCCTGTGCGTTCCAAAGCCAGCACATCCAGCGCTTCTTCAACCACACAAATGATACTGCCATCCCGCCGCGTGGATTCACAAATCTCACAACGTTCGCGTCCTGCATCCGTGATATTGAAACATTCCTGACAAAATGCTGTATTCTTTTTGAGGTTCGCCAAGGCAAGTGCCAAGTCGTCCGAGACATCATCAGTGGCGCGCAAGAGATAAAACGCCAGCCGCGAAGCAGACTTGGGACCGATGCCCGGCAGGCGCTCGAGGGCGTTGATCAATGACTGAATAGACTCGGGTAATAACATAAGTTTCGAAAGTTGGCAGGTTTGAACGTTCAGACGTTTCAACCTGTAAACTTGTAAACTAGAAGGGAAGCCCACCCGCCAGCGGACCCATCAACTTTTGTTGAAGTTCGCGCGATTGATCGAGCGCCATATTCACTGCGGATAAAACCATATCCTGCAACATTTCAGCATCGGCATCTTTCATGAAATCCGGCGAGATTTCAACCGATTTACACTTCTGATCGCCCGTCATCACAACCTTGATCGCGCCGCCGCCCGCTGTAGCAGTGACGGTCTCCTCGGCGAGTTTCGCCTGCGCCTCTTCCATTTGTTTTTGCAGGCGCTGCAACTGTTGCATCATCCCCCCGCCCATTTGTGGTCCTTTGTTGAATCCTTTAGCCATTTGATACTCCTAATTACATTCCGTTATTGCGAGGAACGCTTTTTGCGATGAAGCAATCTTCAACAAATAAGGGGATTGCTTCGCTCCTTACAGTCGCTCGCAATGACATGTAAAAACTAATCTTGCATATCCACAATCTCGCCGCCGTGCTGAATGGCAGTTGCCACCATACCGTCCTGCGCTACGTTCGACGGGATCCTGCCTTTGGCACTCGTCACGACACATCGGATGTTCACATCCACGCCGAATTGGTCCTTGATCAACTTCCGGATCGTTTCAATCTGGTCGGGCTTGTCGATCTTTGAGACCAGCACGTCGCTTGCCAAACCCAAAATCAACGTGTCGCCTTGTACATCGATCATTTTGACCGAGTTCATCAACGCCGAAAGATTTGCCTGCGACTTTGGCAAGGTGGTGGACATCGGTTTCCATGCCTTGATGACATCGCCCGCATTGAGGACATTCTTCTCGACAGGAAGCGGCGCTTCAAATTCCGCCTTGGGCTTGGATTCCGTTTGTGGAACGGAAACAGGCTTGCCCTGAGCGGAGCCGAGGGGCTGAGGTTTGGGCCGAACCGGCGCCCCCCGCGGGGATGATACGGTGATAGGCTGTGATTCGGCCGGGGCATCGAGCACTTCCGCCAAGGCAAGTTCCAGACTCAAAGAGGGCTGCCAGCCGCCGCGCAAATCCGTCGCAGCGTTGTTAAAAGCTTTCATCATCCGCAAAACATCGCTCGTGGTGAAGGACTTGGCGTGCGCCTGCATCTGTTTTTTGACATCCGCCGTGGCTTCGACCTGATTGATGTTGCCCATTTGAATGAGCATCAACCCGCGCAGATATTCGACGATTTGACGCGCCAGCGAGCGCGGATCGGCTCCGGCGTCAAGCGCCTTGTGAATGGACTCGAGACCATGTGCGGGGTCGTGATCGTTGATTGCGTCGAGTACATCAAGCACCGATTGACTCGTGGCTGTGCCAAGAACCGTTTGAGCAAGGGCAAGCGTAATGCGATCGCCGGTGGACGAAAGCTGGTCGAGCAAAGATTGCGCATCGCGCATCCCGCCTGCAGATTGGCGCGCGATCTGGATGAGCGCATCGTCATCCGCCTGAATGTTCTCGGCTTTGACGATCTTCTTCAGGTTGTTGACAATTTCGTCCACGGGCACGCGGCGGAACTCATGTCGTTGACAACGCGAGAGGACGGTGGCGGGAATCTTGTGAATCTCGGTGGTAGCAAGAACGAAGATGGCATGCGGCGGCGGTTCTTCGAGTGTTTTGAGCAGGGCGTTGAACGCCGCCGTTGAAAGCATGTGGACTTCGTCAATGATGTATATTTTGTACCTACCCTGCGAGGGCGAGAAGTTAATTTTGTCGCGCAGGTCACGGACATCATCCACGCTGGTGTTGGATGCGGCGTCAATTTCGATGAGGTCGAGGAAGCGGTTTTCGTTGACGGCTTTGCAGTGTTCGCACTCGTTGCAGGGACGTTTCGTCGGGTTGGGGTTCGTGCAATTGACCGCCTTCGCCAAGAGACGCGCCAGCGTGGTTTTGCCCGTCCCGCGCGAACCGGCGAAGAGGTATGCATGGGCAACGCGATCCGCCGCGATAGCGTTCTTAAGCGTCGTAACGACATGATCCTGTCCCACGACAGCGTCCCATGATTGAGGTCGATATTTTCGGTAGAGGGCTTGGGTCATGTTGGTAATTGGTAATTGGAATCACGGAACACGATACACCGCACGGACATTTCCGCTCGGGTCAAGCAGTTGCGCTTCTTCGCCTGATTGCCAGACCGGGTCGGTTTCGCCCCAGTATAGGTCAATGACGGTGTTCATCCCGGCAATGGTATGGATTTGCACCGCGCCGCTGCTGTTGAGCGTCAGATTTGGGAAGGTGAATCGATTTCCATCCGCGTCCTTCAACTGCCAGCCTGCCAGATTCAACGGTTCCGTCCCGGCATTGCGGACAACCACCCACTCGGCGTTCAACGTTCCGGCGCCAATCACACTCACAATCTCCACCGGGATGTCGATATTCGGGTTGAACGTCGCGACCGGTACACCGCTTCCCTGGGAGTTGACCGGCGCAACAGACTGAACAGCGGACTGGCTCACCGAGCGATAATTCCGGTCATACCAGAACAGGATCGCGCCTGTCACACAGGCTGAAACAAAAACGTTGAGAAGCAGGTAAAAGACGAGCCTTCGGCGATCCATTGTGGTCGAATCATAGCACAGAATTTCGCCAATTGAAATCAAAATCCCGCGCTCTTTCGAACGCGGGATCTGTAATTTAAGCAACCTACTGTTGAAGTTTAGTCACCACGAAATCATCGAAGGTCACATTGGCGGAGGAAACCTCTTCGCCGCTCCACGTCAGCAGCCCAACACTGCCAGCCGTGTAAGAGGTATCAGACACGGACGCGATCTGCTGTCCATCCACGTACAAAGTCAGGGTCCCTGTACCGCAATCCGCGCCGACACGATACGAAGCCGCGTTCTGGGCAATCAGGTCTGAAGCCGCCCACTGGTCATCGTTGGTGAGAAAAACGTCGGATTGAGCCAGCGCCGCCTTTGCAATGGCATACTCGCCGGCGGGAGTCACCGCGAGATAATAAAAAGAATCGCTCACCGTCTGTTGATGACAAAGGATGCCAAAGGCGGTCGTGGGATGAGTGTCATTATTCTTTACCGTCACCTCGATGTGGATGTTCTCATAACTTTCAGTGTTGGGCGTACTCCAGACAAAATAATTATCGGTGAAGATCTGCATCTGCAACCCCCCATCGGCATACTCGATGGAACTGCTGGTGTCCGTACCCGTCCCCCAAGTG
Organism: Anaerolineales bacterium; assembly: GCA_034434495.1. GTDB lineage: Bacteria > Chloroflexota > Anaerolineae > Anaerolineales > Villigracilaceae > Villigracilis. Next base: position 38,553 of record DAOTZE010000001.1, on the reverse strand, counting down.
CTGCCGCCCTCGAAATCGTCCTCCAACACCGGGCCGTTTCCCGGCAGGACAGACAGGGCGCTGCATCCCAGGGATGCAATTGCCAATGCCATGATCGCGAATAAAAAATTGTACCTGACTCTCATCTCCACTTCTCCTTTATCGAATTGATAGATGGGAATTTTATTCTCAATCAGTAAAAATACAATCGAACTTACGGGTCACTTGGGCGACTCTGCGGCGTCAGCGACTCATCGTCAGCGCAACCCAGTCCCCCATCTGCCTGCGCTTGCTCATGCTGAGACCCTTAGCCTGTCCCGCTTCGATGACATTTTGTTCCTGCTCTTGCAGAATCCCGCTCAAGATGAGCGCGCCATTCTCCTCGATGAGGTCCGCGAGTCCCGCGTCAAACAGGCGGACGATCACCGGCGCCAGGATGTTTGCAACCACCAGCGGCGCTTTGCGAAACGGGAATTTACCGTCGCGAATCTCCTGCACCGATCCCAGCCCCAAGATCAGTTCATCCCCTATTCCATTCGCATTTGCGTTTTCACGCGAATTCTTCACGGATTCGGCATCGATGTCCACGCCAAGGACGACTCTGGCTCCCAGTTTGAGCGCGGCAATGGAGAGGATGCCGGAGCCACAGCCGACATCAATACAGGAAAGAGGAAAGAGGAAAGAAGGAGGGTCTTCTTTCCTCTTTCCTCTTTCTTCGATGACCTCCTCAATCAACTCAAGGCAGAGTTGCGTCGTCGGGTGCGTACCCGTTCCAAACGCCATGCCCGGGTCGATACGGATGGCTATTCGTTCTGGCTGGGGAGATTCCATCCAGGCGGGGAGGATGAGAAGCCGCTGTCCGATGAGGATTGGCTTGTAGTATTGCTTCCAGGCTTCCATCCAGTTTTGATCCGCAATCTGCTTGTAAACGGGAGACGGCAGAGGTCGAATCATCCCCAAATAGTACAGCGACTCTTCGAGTTTTTGCCGCGTCTCTTCGATCTGGGCATTCATCTCCAGATATGCACGGACCGTGATCGGTCCAGTCGGGGTGCCGGCGTCCTCGGCGTCGTTGTATTTCACGCCCTGTTCGGTCATCACCCCGTTGGGCGCAAAACGTGCGAACACGTCGGCGACCGATTCAGCCAGTTCGCCGTCGACAGTCAGGGAAACTTCAAGCCAGTTCGTCATGGGACACCACTTCGTAAATTTGTTGTATCAAGCCGACATCCAACGGACGGACATCCGGTAAATTATCCCTCGAAAAATAGCCGTATTCAGACACCTCATCGCTCGGCTGGAATTCGCCTTCTTTGATTCTGCACAAATAGTACAAGCCGACCCGGTCGGGAGTCCAGGTTTTGGCAAACAGGAATTTTTCGATCTCGATTCTGATCCCTGTTTCCTCGAACATTTCGCGCACCACTGCATCTTCGGGTCGTTCATTGTAATCGAGGCTGCCGCCCGGCAATCCCCAGGGATGAAAGCGTTGGTAAGTCAATTTGACAAGCAGGATTTGCCCGCGCTCGTTAAAGATCACTGCCGCAGAGAATACCTGGAACAATGGACGAATGATGCGGGATGCAGCATTTTGGAGCCATGCAGGAAACAGTCGCCATATTTTCAACAGAATGGTCTTGGTCATGAAGAACGGTTACGGCTCAAAACGATACATCTTGACCTGGGCCTTTTCGATGGTCACCAGTCCCGCTTTGATATGCGGCTCGATCAATTCGAGGAAATGATCCAGTTTATCCTGCGTGTCCACGATCTCGACGATGATTGGCAGGTCTTCGGAGAGCGTGTCGAATTTGAAGGTCTGGATCTTTCTGGTGTTGGCGCCGAACCCCATCATGCCCCGCAGGACGGTCGCGCCCGCCATGCCCTGTTCGCGCGCCTGCAAGACGATCCATTCGTAGAGCGGTTTGCCCTGGTGTTTATCCGCCTCGCCGATGAAAATACGGAGCAGGGTCCCATCTTTTGGCAGTTGCATGGTTTACCTCCAGATCCAATATGCCGCGGTCCGCCCCAGCCAGACCAGTGCCAACCCGAATATAACATTCGCTCCGATATTTGCCAACGCGGTGATGGTCTCGCCATCGCGGAGCAGATTCATGGTATCGTTGCCAAAGGAGGAAAAGGTGGTGAAACCGCCGAGGATCCCAATAAAAACAAACGAGCGCATTTCAGGCGTGAAGATGCCGCGCGCTTCGGCAAGTTGAGTGAGAAAACCAATCACAAAACATCCGATCAGGTTGACAGTCAGTGTACCGTAGGGAAAGTCGATGCTTTTGCTGATGGATTGGGTCCATATTCCGAGGAGATAACGGGAAACGGAACCCAGCGCACCGCCCAAGGCGACATACATGACGGAAAGAAGCGAAGGCATGGAAAATTTTATGTATCGGAATCAGCTACCCGCTTGAGATCGAAGCGGTCTCTTCCTCCGCTGAAGAAGAACTACATACAACACAATACAGCGAATCGGGGTAGCAATCCACACATTCAAGCTGAAGTGTGGCGTGGGTGATGTTATAGCGGTGATGGACAATTTCGTTGATCTGTCGCTGAATATCGGCGCCCGCGCTGATGGAAAGGTCATCTGTGAGAATGTGCGCGGACATTGTGCGAAGATTCTCAGTGAGGCTCCACACATGCAGATCGTGAACGCCAAGCACACCCTTGATCTGCATCACGTCTTGGACCAGTTTGTCCGCATCCACATCGCGCGGCGTGGATTCGAGCAGGATATCCACCGCGTCGTGCAGGATGCCCCAGGCATTGTACAGGATGAGGAAACCGATCAACACACTGACAAGCGGATCGAGCCAATTGGCTTCGGTGAAATAGATGATGACACCCGCAATGACCGCTCCCACTGTGGACAGCACATCACCCATCAGATGCAGGAATGCCGCGCGGACGTTGAGATCGTGTTCGCTTCCTTTCCTGACAAGCAGGGCTGTCACCAGGTTAATGACGACTGCCACCACCCCGACGCCGATCAAGATGCCCGACTCCACTTCGGGAGGATTCACGAAACGGCGCCAGGCTTCGTAAAAAATTCCCAGCGAAATGAGGACAAGCGTGGTTGAGTTGAGAAGCGCAACAAGAATCCCCGCGCGGTGGTAACCGTAGGTTTTACGCCCATCGGCAGGCTGGGATGTAAGACGGATGGCGTACCAGCTCAAACCAAGCGCGATGACATCGGTCAGGTTGTGCACAGCGTCGGTGAGCAACGCAAGGCTGTTGCCGACGATACCGGCAATGGCTTCAATGAAGACGAAACCCAGAGTAAGGACAAGCGACAACCCAAGTCGGGATGTGGTTCGTCTGGCAGCTTCTCCAAAGTGAGTGTGATTGTGGGAATGTGCCATTATCTAAAGACCGCGAAAACATAAAAGGGCGCAAAGAAAAACGAGGGGTTTCCTTTGTGTGCTTAGTGTCCTTTGCGGTTTAGAAATCCTTTCATCCATGCTCCACGTGTTCAAGACCCATACGGTAGAGTTTCGTTACATGATCATCGTCGAGTGCATAGTACACCTGCCGCCCATCCTTGCGGGCGCGGACCAATTTCATCTGACGCAATCCACGCAGTTGATGCGAAACCGCCGATTCGGTCATTTCAAGCCGCGCGGCGATTTCGCCGACGTTCATCTCCCCTTCGAGCAAAACGGAAATGATGCGCAGACGCGTCGGGTCGCTGAGGGCGCTGAACAAATCAGCCAGGTGGGTGGAGGTGGGTTCCTTGAGGAGCATCATAAATATATGAATAATTGTTCAAGTATTCATTATTATACAGCAAAAAAGGAGAACCGTCAAATGACGATTCTCCTGTAACTTCGCTGATTCCCTTCGGTGAACGCTATCCTCCGAGCGCCTCATTCAACCAATCCAAGAATCCCTTTTCCTGCGGCTTGACCGTCGTTCCCAACGACGCCGCCAGCTTCTCGAACAACTCGCGCTGCTCCTTGGTCAGTTTGGTCGGGATGGCAACGTTAACGATGACCAGCTGGTTGCCGCGATCCTTCCGCCGTAGATAGGGCACACCCTTGCCGCGCATGGTAAAGACCTTGCCCGGTTGGGTCCCGGCGGGAATCTTCAACTTCTCATCGCCATCCAGGGTCGGGACATCGATCTCCGCGCCGAGCGCAGCCTGCGCCACATTGATATCGAGATTCAGGATGATGTCATTCTCGCGGCGTTTAAAGAACCTATGAGGCTGAACATCCAAAGCAAGGAATAGGCTTCCATTTGGACCGCCAAGCGTACCGGGTCCGCCTTCCCCTGCTAGACGGATTTGCGTACCGTTGTCCACACCTGCAGGAATCTGCACTTTCTTCCTGATGGTTTTGCGTTCCAACCCACCGCCGCGGCACGTCTTGCACGGTGACGCAATCGTCTCACCGCGGCCGCCGCAAGTTGGGCAGGGAGCCGTTTGCACCATCTGACCGAGAAAGGTCTGACGAACCTGGCGCACTTCGCCCTGTCCGTTACAGGTAGCGCAGCGCAATGGAGTTGTCCCCGGCTCGGCGCCACTCCCATTACAACGGGAACAGGTCTCCTCGCGCTGGAATTCGATCTCTTTTTCCACACCGAAGACCGCTTCCTCGAACGTGAGCGTGACCTGCATCTGCAAATCGCGACCGCGTCGCGGCGAACGACGCGAGCTCCGTCCGGTCGAAAAGCCAAAACTGCCGAACAACTCTTCGAAGATATCGCCAAAGTCCGCGGTGTAATCGTGGAATCCGCCCATATTGCCAAGACCTTCCCTGCCAAAGCGGTCATAGCGGGCGCGTTTTTCTTTATCCGAAAGCACTCCGTAGGCTTCGTTGATCTCCTTGAATTTTTCCTCGGCGTCGGGTTCCTTGTTTACATCGGGGTGATACTGACGCGCGAGTTTACGAAACGCGGCTTTGATCTCATCGTCGCTCGCGTTCCGTCCAACGCCGAGGATGTCGTAATAATCGCGGTTACTCATAATTTACGAGAAACTGGGGATTGGAGACTTCCACCAATCTCAAGTTTCTACTCTTTGACTTCTCCATCGACCACATCGGGACCGGCGCCGGATGAACCGCCCGGTTCATTCCCACCCGGAGCCTGATTCTGCTGGTAAACGCTGGCTCCAATCTTCTGAATCGCCTCTCCCAATTTCTGAATGGCGGCGCTGATTGCCTGTACGTCCTCCGTTTGAGCGACCTTTTTTACCTCCGCCGCCTTCGCTTCGATATCCGCTTTGACATCGGCAGGAACCTTGTCGCCGAATTCACGCAACGCCTTTTCCGACGCGTACACCGTGTTATCGGCATTATTGCGGACCTCGATCAGTTCCTTCTTCTTGCGATCTTCCTCGGCGTGTGCCTCAGCATCCTTGCGCATCTTTTCCACTTCCGCGTCGGAAAGCCCGGAGGAAGCGGTGATCGTAATGTGTTGGGAACGTCCCGTCGCCTTGTCCTGCGCGCTGACCTTCAAAATGCCGTTTGCGTCCACATCGAAAGTCACTTCGATCTGGGGAACGCCACGCGGCGCGGGCGGAATGCCATCAAGGATGAACCTGCCCAGCGATTTGTTATCCGCCGCCATCGGGCGCTCGCCCTGCAAAACGTGGATCTCCACCTGGGTCTGGCTGTCGCTTGCCGTAGAAAAGATCTGGCTCTTGCGGGTCGGGATGGTTGTATTGCGCTCGATCTGCGGTGTGGCGACACCGCCAAGGGTCTCGATGGAAAGGGTAAGCGGGGTCACATCGAGAAGCAAAATGTCCTTGACTTCACCGCCGAGCACACCGGCTTGAATCGCCGCGCCAATGGCGACCACTTCATCGGGGTTGACGCCCTTGTGCGGTTCCTTGCCGAAGAAGGCGCGGACACGGTCCTGCACGGCGGGCATACGCGTCATGCCTCCGACCATGACCACTTCGTTGATGTCACCGGCGGTCAAACCGGCATCGGCCAGCGCTTGTTTAACGGGAGCAATCGATCGGTCGATCAGATCCGCCGTCAGTTGTTCGAGTTTGGCGCGGGTGAGGGTCATCACCAGGTGCTTGGGTCCACTGGCATCCGCCGTCAGATAGGGCAGGTTGATCTCGGTCTGCATCGTGGTCGAGAGTTCGATCTTTGCCTTTTCGGCGGCTTCCTTCAAACGCTGCAACGCCTGACGGTCGTTGTGCAGGTCGATACCATTATCCTTCTTGAATTGCTCGATGAGGTAATCCATGATGCGCAGATCGAAGTCGTCGCCGCCGAGGAAGGTGTCGCCGCTTGTGGCGCGGACTTGGAACACGCCGTCGCCCACATCGAGGATGGAAATATCGAACGTGCCGCCGCCGAGGTCATACACGGCGATGATTTCATTCTTCTTCTTATCGAGACCGTATGCGAGAGAGGAAGCGGTCGGCTCATTGATAATGCGCAGGACTTCGAGACCGGCAATCTTGCCCGCGTCTTTGGTGGCATTGCGCTGGGCATCATTGAAATAAGCCGGAACAGTGATGACCGCCTGCGTGATCGGCTCGCCGAGATACGCTTCGGCATCCCGCTTGATTTTGGCGAGAATCATCGCCGAGACTTCCGGCGCGCTGTATTCCTTCTCATCAAGGGTCACGCGCACATCCCCGTTCGGCGCGGCGCTGACCGCATAAGGCACGCGCTTTTTGGTGCGCTCGACCTCAGGATCATCTGCCTTGCGCCCCATGAAACGCTTGACTGAGAAAATGGTATTTTGCGGGTTGGTGATCGCCTGATTACGCGCCACGCGCCCGACCAGACGCTCGTGATTTTTGTTCACCGCCACCACAGATGGAACGAGTCGTTCACCCTCTGCAGAGGGAATCACAATCGGTTCGCCGCCCTGCATCACCGCCGCGACGGAGTTTGTCGTACCCAGATCAATGCCAATGATTTTTGCCATAATTTCCTCGTTTAAAATTTTCAAGTTGGCAGGTTCGAAAGTCACAGGTTCAAGATGAAAACCTGTCAACCTTCCAACTTGCAAACTACTGCGCCACTCTCACCAATGCCGGTCGTATCACACGTTCCCCGAGCATGTATCCATTTTGCACAACCGCGATCACATGCCCGCTGGCGACACTTTCATTCGGTTCGTGCGAGATCGCCTCGTGAAAGTTCGGGTTGAACTCCAGTCCTTCGGCTTCGATCCTCTTCACGCCCTCCGCGTCCAAAATATTCTGAAGTTTTCGGACGATGAGTTCGATGCCGCTCGCCCATCCGTTATCTTCGGGGCGATTCTGCAAAGCGCGCTCCAGGTCATCGAGCACGGGCAACACCTTCTTGATAATGTCACCCTTCATCGTGACGTAGGTCAACTCGTTGTCGCGGTCAAGCCGCTTCTTGTAATTTTGGAATTCAGCCTGAGACCTCAGCCAGCTATCCTTGTATTCGGATACCTGAGCCTGCGCCTCCTCGAGCTGCTTTTTCAACGCGTCCATCTCTGCCGCAAGCTGTTCGCCGCTTTCAGGCATTGCCACCGCCTCGACGGGAGCCTGTCCCTCGGCGGTTTCTTCCTCGGGTTTATGTTCCTTATGATGATGCTTCTTCTCGGTCATATCTTCACTCTCAAATTTGTCCTCGCGAATTAATTATTGTGAGCCGCTTATTGACGGACCAATCTTCAGACACAGGAGATTACTCCGCCATGGCAACGTGCGTCGCTTTTCGCAATGACGAGATTATTTTTTATTCACCAGCAATGGTGTCATTTACAAGATCACTCAACAGCCCGGCGACATACCGTACGGTGGGGATGGTTCGCGCATAGGACATGCGCATTGGGCCCAGCACGCCCAGCGTCCCTGTGGCAATGCCGGGGACACCGTAGCGCGCCAGCACGATTGAACACTGACGCAGTTCCTCCCACTCGCCTTCGCCGCCAATCAGCACCTGCAATGCACCGACATTGCTGTTGATGGTGGTACGCGCCAGCAATTCCTGCAATGTGGATCGTTCTTCAAATAGCTTCAAGGCGCGGCGCGCTTCGTCCGATTCTACAAATTCGGGTTCGGAAAGCACATTGGTCAAGCCATCGGTGTAAATTTCGCCGGAACCGCGATCTTCGGCGCGGCGAATATCCTGAATAATGAGGGTCAGGATGTCCTGATCGAGGGCGTCGGAACGCGCTGGGAGCGCCGCAATGGCATCCACAGGGAGACCAGACAAAAGGGCATTGAGACGCGCCGCAGTTTGGCTGAGTCGCTCCTGCGAGACGGGTTCCGCCAGCGTCAGGATTTGCTGACTCACCTCTCCTCCCGCCATGACCAGCACCATTAGTACCTGTCGTCCCTGTGTGGAGATTAACTCCACATGTTTGTATTTTGCCTTTTGCGCGTGCGGCGCTGTGACCATCGATACGCCTTGCGACTGATGCGCTAGAATCGAAGCCGCCAGCGTCATCCACTGGTCCACGTCCGGGCGGGATTGGTGAAACTGATGTGAGATCGTGCGCTGCACCGATTCAGGCAGCACCGCTTGGTTCATCATCTGGCTGACGAAATAACGGTAACCTTCCTCGGTTGGAACGCGCCCCGCAGAGGTGTGCGGCTGGCGCAGGTACCCCATTTCGGTCAGCATCGCCATTTCGTTGCGGATGGTGGCTGATGATAAGTTGAGGTGGTAATGCTCCATAAGCCGCTTCGAGCCAACCGGCTGGGCGGATTCAATGTAATCACGGATAATCAAGAGGAGCAGGGTTTTCTGACGTTCGGTAAGTTCGTGCATGGCTCTCACACAGTTAGCACTCTCGATACGAGAGTGCTACCCGTCCGGGAATAATCATATCATGTGCAAAAGAGGGAAGTCAATAAGAGGAGTGTAAGAAAAAGCCCATCACTCTTGCAAGCGGTGGGCTTTGTTTCAATTCACGGGACTGGTCACGGAACCGGCCGCCACGCCGGGTCAAAGTCAGCTTTTGGATCGTTAGTGAGACGGGTGCGGTCGCCGCCGGTGATGGTCATGAAGTAAATATCGCGATTCGTGGTCTCATCCTGACCTTCGAAGACGATCCATAATCCATCCGGTGAGAATTGAACATTTTCGATCGGCTTCGGGAGGTCGAGCTTGGTCGGGTCCTGTGTTTCGCGGTCTTCAAAACGGATGGACATCAGCCACGGAAGAGATGGCCCGAGGTTCCGCTGGTTGAAGAGGATCGTTTCGCCATCGGGCATCCACACAGGAGCGAAGTCCCACAATTGTTGTCCGCTGCGGACGACCTGCACGTTGCCCTGCCCTGTATCTGTCATCGACCAGATTTGATAGGCGCCTACGCGCCGGACGGTGTACACGATCTGATTGCCAAGCGGCGACCAGGAGGGTTGTGAATTTTCGATATCCCCGGTGGAATTCGTCAGACGCGTCACCGCGCCGGTGGCGACGGTAAGCACATAGATCTCCTTGCGCCCATCGCGCAGAGAGGCGAAAGCGATGCGTTTTCCATCCGGCGACCAGGCGGGATCGAAGTCCGAGCCGGGGATGGTGGTCAGCGCCTCACGACCGGATCCGTCTGCGTTGATGAGATACAGGCTGGAGTCTTTGTAGGCATTGTCGTAAAAGTCGCCGCGCGCACGACAGGGAGAGATATACACGAGTTGCATGCCGTCTGGCGACCAGGCTGGCTGACAGGCGCCATTTTCCTCGTTTGTGAGCGCTTGCAAGCCCGTACCATCCACATTGATGATGTAAATCTGTGGGATGCCGGAACGGGAGGATGCAAAGGCGATCTGACCACCTCCGCCCAACGGAGTCGGTCCTGTGGCGGGAATGTTTTCAGGGGTGGGAGTAAATTCCCTCGTGGGTTGTTTTGTGGCAGTCGGCGCGAGGGTTGGAGTGCTCGTCGCGGGAGGCAATGTCGCGTTCACGGTGACAGGCAGGGTCGCTGTCGGGAACAGGGTTTCGGTCGCCAAAGGAGGCGGGGTTGGTGAATTCGCTCCGGGAAGGAACGGAATCGGGATGGCGTTGATGGGGCTGAGAATGTCCATCAACACAGGCGGGACCAGCGTCGGCAGAAAACGCACGAATCCTACCGTTCCCAGCGCAAGGATGAGCAACAGCCAGAGCAAAGTTGAGACGAGCCTGCGTCCCTTGCGTTTCTTTTTGGGAGGCTTGAAAACAGGCGCCTCCTCGGAATACTGGGAATTCTTTCCGTTCGACGCTTTAAGACTGGAAACCGGCTGGGATTCCCGTTCGATGGAATTTTGTTTCAGTTCATCCGCGTCAGGCGGAGGCTGGATCACGTACTCGCCGGGCAGTCGCTGTGTTTTCGACTTGGAACCCAGCAAAGCGCGCTTGAATTCATCCGCGTTCTGGAAACGGTCGGCAGGATCGATGCCCATCGCCTTTTCGATGGCGGCAGCGAGACGACGTGAGACCTTCGCGTTGCGCTTGCGCAATGGCGTAAGCTGGGTGTTATCCATCGCCCGCGCAAGACCATCCTCAGGGATGATGCCGCTTAATGCCGCATACAGGGTCGCGCCCAAAGAATAAATATCCGTGCGCGGGTCTGTGCGCGCCGTGCCGTATTGCTCCGGCGGCGAATAACCGGGCGTCATGGCGCGTGCGCCGGTCGTGGTCGCCTGACTGCCGTGCAACACTTTGGCAAGACCGAAGTCCACCAGAAAGATGTGACCATCGGGCGTAATCTTCACATTGCCGGGTTTGATATCGCGATGAAGGATCGGCGGCTTGCGCGTATGAAGGTAGGTCAACGCGTCGCAGATCGCCGCGCCAAGCAGGATGGCTTCATCCTCCATGATGTTGCCCACGCGCTCCATGCGCTGACGCAGGTCCTCCCCCTCGATGTAATCCATGACAAGATACTGTCCCTGATCGCCGATTACAAAATGGTCCGTCACACGCGGCAGGTTGGGGTGACGCAGGTTCGCAAGAATGACCGCTTCAAGGCGGAACTGACGCGCATATTCATCGGTGGTGAACAGGTTCTCCTTCACCGCCACATCCACGCCGAGGTTTTCGTCCACTGCTCGGTAAACCGAACCCATGCCGCCCTGACCAAGGATCTCCACTATTCGATATCGTTTGTGCAATAAAGCGCCGCGTTCGAGGGTCATCTGTGAGTCAATACTCCCGGAAATTTTGCCGTAGACTTGGGATTATATCAGAACGAAGACCTACATCTTGGGCTGCCTTGCTAATTTGAAATGAAAAAACAAGAATGGCGCGCCGGCGGAAATCCAGAAACCGACAACCCCATACCGCACATAACGGAAGAAAAAGCCGACGAAGTCCTCCCCGGCTGGGAAGATCACATCCAGCCCGCGCAGAAAGAGGATGACGCCAATCAAGCCGACGACATAGCGAAGGGCACGCTTCACCACCGAACCCTCAGTTTGATACCCGCCTCGAGAAGCGAGCCACCCCACCCCAACCGTAAGCCCGAAAAGGGTTCCGGCGGAGGAGACGAATCCCTCCATCGAAACAGGATCAGGCAAAGGTCCGGCACGAAGCGCATTCTCCCTCCATTCGGCAGGGAACGTGTATCCTTCCAGCGGCAAAACGCTCAACCATCCCAGCCCGACCAGAACGAGGGAGGCGATGAACGCAAGCAAAATCTGGCTCCTGAAATTTTGCCCCTTGAACCATGCCACGACCGCGTCCGAAAAACGGATGAACAACCACAAAACGATAATGCCAATCACCCACCCCAAAACGCCGTCGTGTACGAAGTGCATGCCCAGATACCAGCGAGAAAAACCGACAAAAAGGATGATGACCACTGCCATGACCCACGCCCAGGGTTTGCGAATGGAGGACGCAATGATGCCCCACACACTGACCGCGTTCTGCGCGTGCCCGGATGGCACTCCGAACGAATTTTCCGCGGAAAACGGGATCACCTTGTCGCTGACCCAATAGGGGCGCGGGTCGGCAAACCAAAGCTTGATCACGGAGTTTAATGTGGCGCTGGTGACAAGAATGAAACCGACCCGCAACCCAAGGGCAGAATCGATGCTCCAGTAGATGAGAGGAAGGACCAGATAGAAAAAATTCTCGGAACCAAGGAAGGTGAAGAACTGCATGGGCGCCTCAAGCCAGCCGCCCAAAGATTGCAGTGAAATGATCCAGCCAATTCCGATTTGAATGAGAGTTTCCATGCCAGCCTCCTGTTTGGTATCGAAGGATCGTTCCCGAGCTACGCCAAAAAGATCGATGTGTCCTGCCGCCCGTCAAAAAACCCCTCTGCAGTATTTGACGATACACTCCATTTGATTGTACACTCAGGTTATGAAAAAGTCACCTGCCACTACTCACTGGTGGGATTGGTCTGCCATTGCCCTGCTGTTCATATTACTTGAAACCCTGGCGACACGTCTGGTAAGCACATCGTGGACGCCTTTTTTGTACCTGATCCAAATGTTTACCAGTCTCGGTTTTACCATCGGGACGATCCTCGGATACAGCCGGCTCAAGCGCGGAACCGCCCGCTGGCTATCCCTGTTGTACATGCTCATCTTTCTCCCCCTGCAATGGACCCTGATCATCGACCAGCGCGTCTCACTCGAGGAGCAGCTTGGGAGCGTATGGGGGAGGCTGGTCTTTTCTGTCGGGGAATTGGTCGCGCGGCGTCCGGTGGACGACCCGTTCTTCTTTGTGGCAGTCATGTCCATATCGTTCTGGATCGTCAGCGCATCGGCGGGATTCTCGCTTACGCGTTATCAAAATTACTTGAGGGCGGTTGTCCCTTCCGCCGTCGGCATCCTCGTCATTCAACACTACGACAATGCCGTTCCAGGGCGCGTGTGGATTCTGGCTTTCTTTACCTTCGTTGCGCTTCTCCTTTTGGGCAGGATGTATTTCTTACAGAATCAAGCCTCCTGGAGTTCGCGGCGCGTGTTCATCTCGGCGGAAAACAGATTCGACCTGACGGGCGGGATGGCGGTTCTGGCTGGTTTGATCATTTTCGCTTCCTTCGCCATACCGACGTCGCGTGCCGGTTTTGAAGGCGCCATCAGGACGTGGAACCGCGTCACGCGCCCCTGGAATGAATTCACGGAAAAATTGGAGAATGCCGTCAGCGCGCTCGATTCGCCCAGCGGTGGCAGACCCGGTGAATTCTACGGAACCGAACTGTCGCTCGGACGCGGTTTCCCGCTGTCGGAGGCAATCATGTTCACCGTGGAGGTGTCCGGCATCCCCGGCGAGGATGCGCCGCCGCGTTATTACTGGCGCGGGCGCACCTACGACCATTATCTCGGAGGAAAATGGTACACAACCGGCACCACCCGCGAGGAATTTTCGCCTGTGGGGAATAACCCATCCTTACCGGATACGGCAGACGGTATTCCTTATTCATTCAAGATCGGCGTCGGCGAGACAAGATTCTCCCTGCTCTACGCGCCCGCGCAACCGGTCTGGTTCAGTCGTCCCGGTTCCTTTCTGGCATCGCCCGCAGGACCAGACAAGGACGTCGTTTCGTGGAACGCCACCCCCTCCCTTCTGCCGGGTGAAACCTACGAGATCCGGGCAGTGCTGAACAACCCAAACACCAAAGAACTGCGCGAGACAGGCACGAATTACCCCGAATGGATCGCGGCAAAATATCTGCAAATCCCCGAGAATTTTTCACCGCGCATCGTGGAATTGGCGGAGGAGATCACTGCCGACGCCGACAACCCATATGACAAGGCGGTGGCGATCACCCGCTACCTGCGCGAAACGGTCAAGTATGCGCCGACCCTCCCGCCTCCACCCCGCAACAGGGATATCCTCGAATGGATCCTGTTCGAACATCAGGAAGCCTATTGCGTCTACTACGCAACCGCGGAAGTCATGATGTTGCGCTCGCTGGGCATCCCTGCACGCGTTGCAGTTGGTTTCTCGCAAGGCGACGCCACGACCACACAATACAATAACGAAACAATACTCACCACGTACACGGTTCGCAAGAGAAACGCACACGCCTGGCCCGAGGTCTACTTCCCCGGCATCGGATGGATCGAGTTCGAGCCGACGGGAAATCAGGCAACGCTCGATCGCCCGCTTTCCCCCCCCGACCCGACGGCGGAGTCCACCTCCAATGGCAGTCCTGCCGCCACTCCTCTGTTGGAAGATGATGTCATTTTTGGAGGACGGGAACAAGAATTGGAAGAAGGGCTGACTCCCGTCCCCCAGCCTGAAGAGACGGTCTTTCCACGCCTGATCCTGATCGCGTTATTGACCGTGTTCGCGGCGTCGACGGTCTTCCTCAGCCGCCGGTATCAACTCCCGGTGCGCGTCCCGATATTCATCCGCACCACCATGGAACGCAACGGTGGAACGGCTCCAAATTGGGTGATCCGCTGGGAACGATGGACCATGCTCTCTCCCATCGAAAAGGCATTCGAAAGCATCAACTTCGGCCTGCGCCAATTGAAACAGCCCACCCCAATCCACTCCACGCCTTCAGAACGCGCCAAAGCCCTTTCGGACATCCTCCCTCAACTGGCAGAGCCCGTTAAAATTCTTCTGGACGAACACCAGACATCCCTTTATACTTTCAGAATCGCAAATGTCTCCCAGGCCCGACGCGCCGCACGGGCCATCCGTCTGCAGATCGTCCTGGCCCGGGTTCGTCGCTTTTTTATCGGCACCTACGCCATCCATTCATAGACCGCTCTTTCAATGCAAAGCCATTGTCAGAGCAAAGGAAGCACAATGGCCACCGCAAAGACAAAGCGCATCTCCATCAATGATCAAGTTGTCGCGATCACCCAGCAATGCTCCAGGCTGAGAAAATCGCTGGATGAAAACGTTGCCCGCGAGGCAGTAGAGGGGTTGAAGGTACTGGAAAGCTCGCTCGTGCGCGTGAGCGAAACATTGGTCCCCTTCGAACAACAATTCGGTCATCTGCAAGCCCTGGCAAATATCGGGCAGGTGGTCAATTCCACGCTCGAGGTGGACGAGGTGCTGCAGATCGTGATGGATACCATCGTCAGGCTGACCGAGGCTGAACGCGGATTCCTCATGCTTCGCGATGAACGCGGCGAGATGACCATTCGCATCGCCCGCAACTGGGAACAGGAATCCATCAACCAAAGCGAGTCGTTCATCAGCCGCACGGTGGTGCAGCGAGTCATCAACGAAGGCGAAGCGGTGCTCACTACCAATGCCCGCGAAGACCCGCGTTTCGGCGGGCAGGAAAGTATCATTGCCTTCAACCTGCGCTCCATCCTCTGCGTTCCCCTGATGGTCAAGACAGAACTGATCGGCGTCATCTATACCGATAACCGCATCCGTACGGGGATTTTCTCTGAATCGGAGCGCGATCTGCTGATCGCCTTCGCGAATCAGGCTGCAGTCGCCATCGAGAACGCGCGTTTGTTCACCTCCCTCAAGCGGACTCTCGCAGAAGTGACCGAGCTCAAAAATCTGATGGATGATGTCTTTGCCTCCATCGTATCGGGGGTGATCACAGCCGATGTGCAGGATCAGATTACCCTGTGTAATCGAGCCGCCGCGTCCATTTTGGGGCATACCTCCGCAGAGATCGTCGGTCGAAAGATCGGGGAGATCATCCCCACGTTTGCGGAGGACATCATGCCGCATCTGGAGACGGTCCGCAAAAGCGAACAGCCTGTGGTGGGTCTCGAATTGAGCCACCGGCTTCCTGAGCGCGGTAATGTGGACTGGCGCTTGAATCTCTCCCCGTTGAAGGATGCCGGACAAAAAACACAGGGCGTCGCCATTGTGCTCGACGACCTGACCGAACGCAAGAAGCTGGAGGCGCAACGCGGGCTGTTGCAGCGAATGGTATCTCCCGCGGTGCTCGACCAGATCGACCCGAATAGTTTGCAGATCGGCGGCAAGAAAGTGGACATTACCGTTCTGTTTGCGGACGTGCGGGGCTTCACGGCATACAGCGAGAAACACACACCGGAAGAACTGGTGGCGGTATTGAACCGGTATCTCGCCGCCGCGGCAGAAGCCGTGCTTGCCAATGAAGGCACCGTGGACAAATTTCTTGGAGATGCAGTCATGGCATGGTTCAACGCCCCCCTGCCCCAGCCCGACCACACCCTGCGCGCGGTGAAGACTGCGCTGGGTATTCGCGACGCCGTGGCAAAACTCCATGCCGAGATGCCGAAGGAAACACATCTCGATTTCGGCGTGGGCATCCACTATGGCGACGCGGTCCTTGGCTGGATTGGCACGGAGCGGCGGCTTGAGTACACCGCCATCGGCGACAGCGTCAACACATCAAAACGGATTCAGGAAAATTCCGCCAAGAATCAGATTCTCATGAGCAGGGATGCATACGAACGTGTGAAGGATCAGGTGGATGTGAGTCCCTTCGCCCCCATTGCGGCAAA
This sequence comes from Anaerolineales bacterium, assembly GCA_034434495.1. Taxonomy (GTDB): domain Bacteria; phylum Chloroflexota; class Anaerolineae; order Anaerolineales; family Villigracilaceae; genus Villigracilis. The sequence goes on along the minus strand of DAOTZE010000001.1, from coordinate 22,259 downwards.
AGGAAAGACTCAGCCGGTGGAAGTGTATGAGGTGTTGGGGTTAAAATAGTCGAGAGGTCAACGATTTTTGTTGACCTCTTTTGTCTATCGCTCCCTATTTTTCCATGCCCCCGCTACAAAACTGACCAACTGCTCCATACCCGGTCTCACTGGCGCGGTGTGGATGAATTCCTGTACAGTATGCGCATTCCCTCCTGTGGACACGCCCAGCACCAGCGCGGGATAGCCTTTACTCAAGGGGATATTCGCATCCGTCGAGCCGGCGGTCAATACCGCATCCAAGCCTTGTTCATGAAGGCAATCCTGCGCAAGTTGAATCAGCGGGTGATCGGCATCCACTTCCCCGGCGGGACGTTGACCGATGACCTCCGTTTCAAAACTCACCCCGGATCTGCCTGCATTCTTCAGCGTGTTCGCACGGCGAATCAGTTTTTCCACGGCTGAGACCAATTCCGCTAGAGATTCCCGCCCCTCTGAGCGCAAATCCAGATCAAACGAAGCTTCCGCCGCGATGACGTTCACCGAGGTTCCGCCGGAAATTTTCCCCACGTTGATTGTCGTGCGCGGTTCCTTGGGCAAATCCAGCGATGTCAACTGGACGACCAGTTTTGCCAATTCATGCACCGCCGACGGTTGACCGTAATCTGACCATGAGTGCCCGCCCTTCGTCCGCGCGGTGACGCGGTAACGTCTGACCCCCACCGCTCGATGATAGACATGCCCAAGCGCAAGTCCCTCCAGCACCAGATAGGCAAGCGCATCTGCGCCAAAACGATCTACGACCGCCTTCATGCCGCACAGGTCGCCAAGTCCCTCCTCGCCGACATTGGCGACGAGCCACACATCGCCCCCCAATTCGATCTTTCGCTCGCGTATCGACCAGACCAACCCGAACAATGCGGCAACGCCGAGGGAATTATCGCCAAGCCCTGGACCATATATTTTTTCATCGTCGCGCTTTACTGCCAGATCAGTTCCTCTGGGAAAGACCGTATCCAAATGAGCCGAAACAACCAACGGCTTGACCTTCGACCTTCCACCATCAACTTCCAGACACCCATATACATTCCCCGCGTTATCCATCGAAACATGCTTCAATTCCTCCTCGATAAACGACCTCCGCACGAACTCCGCCCGTTGCGCTTCTTCAAACGTCGGTGCAGGGATCTGCTGGATCTCGACCGCTCTCTCAATGACGCGTTCCACAACGTTACTCATCCTTCATCCTTCCATTTTCATCTTTGTCACACTTCCCTCACCATGCTGCGCAACGCGCTCAAACGCGCCTCTGCCAGGCCGGGCAACACATCCAGCGGATAATACGCGCCGCTTCCCTCCACCTTCAATGAAGCGGAGACATTCCCGTACAACACGCCTTCCAGCGGGTCGTAGTTCTTGCAGTAACCCGCCATGAAACCGCCACAAAAGGCATCGCCCGCGCCGGTAGGATCCACCACGCGCGCGGGATACGCGGGGACCTCCCATTTACGCTTTGTCTCGGAGTCATAGAGCAATTGTCCGCGTGCACCACATTTAACAACCACATATTCGCAGCCATACAACGAGACCATCTCTGCCATTTTCCACGGGTCATACGTTTCCCCCCAAAAGAGATTCCCCAATTCCTCCATGGAGGGAGCAAATACTGTCACACCATTGAGCAATGCCGGAAGTTCGCGGCGTGCGGTCGGGGTCATGGAGTCCGGCGCAGGGTCCAGGATGAACGTGTGGACATTTCCGCGTTTCATTCCCGCGATCAATTGCGTCTGTGTGACCAGGTCCATCGGGCAGATGTGCGCCGCGCGCGCAGCGAGATAATCAGAGGGAATATCGGTCACGACGATGGCGCGTGCCTCTTCTTGTTTTTTCTCGGTGGGGGGCTGGTATCCGAGCAGGGACTTGGGAAAGGTCATCCCACGGCGCGCAAAATGTGATACGGGGTTGACACGGTTGGGCTCGAATGATTCGTTATACGCCAGGAAGTCACGCACGTCCAAATGCTGCGGCAGGATGCGGATGCCGCCTGTATCGAAACCGCGTGACTTGCACTCGTTCAACCACGCGCGCGGATAATCATCGCCCACGCGCCCGACCAAGCCGATGCTTGATTCCCAGACCCTCAGCCCCGCCGCCGCGTACAGCAGGCTTCCGCCCGCCACATCCAGCCGCGGCTGACCGCTCGGAGGCAGCAGATACTCACGCGTCAATTGACCGAAGATAAGGAAGCTAGGGACCATCTGCGATGCAATTATAAAGGAGAGGGTAACAAAATCCGCCGGACGGCGGATAATCATTCGATGAACGGACCGATTTTCGAGGGGGATGATGGGTGGCTCTGGCTGGTCGGCAGGAGGAATGTAAATGTGCTTCCTTTTCCTTCCTTGCTTTCCGCCCAAATGCGCCCACCGTGTAATTCGATCATGGCTTTTGCCACGGAAAGCCCCAATCCCATGCCATTATGCCGGCGCGTCAGGTGCGTCTCCACCTGGAAGAAACGCTCGAAGACGCGCGGCAAATCCCGCACCGGGATGCCGATTCCGTCGTCCGAGACGGAGACTTTCAAATATCCTGAATCCTCCCCCACCCTCACCGTCACATGCCCGCCTTGGTCGGTGAACTGGATGGCGTTCTTCACAAGGTTGCTGAGGGCAATACTGATTTTGACGCCGTCCGCCTCCACAAAGAATGGCTCACCGCTTGATTCAAGTTTGAGCGTAATGTTTCTGGAAGCAGCCTCGTCCTGAAACGATAGGATGGTGTCCTCCGCGATCTTCGCCAGCGAGATTTTGTGACTCCGCACCTGCGCCGCGCCACTCTGGATGTTATCCACGTTAGAGAGGTTCTCGACAATTTCCTTGAGGCGGGTGGCATTGCGAATGATGGTATCGAGTTGCTCGGTATATTCCCCGCCGATCAGTTCGCGCAGGAAGGTGGCGTGACCGAGAATCAGGCCGAGGGGAGTCCGAAGTTCGTGCGAGGTGACCGCGATAAAGTCGGTTTTGAGGCGTTCGAGTTCCGCCAGTTCGATGCTGGCAATCTTGACTTTCCGCTGGAGATAGACGTTTTGCATCGCCTGCGCCGCCAACGCGCCAAGCGTAGCCAGAATGGTCAGGTCTTCTTCGGTATAATGAGCGTTGTCCTTTTTGTTGAGGGTTTCGAGCACACCGATTACTTCGCCTCGCACAATCAAAGGCACAGCCGCGAGCGAGTGCGTTTCGTGCCGGGTGACGCGGTCGATCACTTTGAAGTGACGTTGGTCCGCTTTGGCATCCTGGATGATGAGCGGCTGTCCTCGTTTGAAGACCCAGCCCGCAGCGCTCCCCTCCAGCGGCACACCCAGCGGACGAAGCATGTCGCGCTGGAACCATTGCATGGCAAGGAAGCGCAGTTCCTCGGCAGTTTCATCATATTCAAGGATGGAGGCAAGTTCGCTGTCGGTCATCTCGCTCGCCTCGGTGATGACAGTTTGCAGGAAAGCTTCGATATCGGGTGCCGTGGTCAATCCCCGCACCACTTCAAGCAGGCGCTCAAGGTGGTCAATCCGCTCGTTGTTGATCATTGCCCAAATTATACAACACCGAGGCTGTAACACAAATAGGCAGTTCCTTCTGGAACGAACTAAAAATCAAAGCCACACAAGGAGAAACCATTTCATGGCAAACAAAAAAGTACGCGTCGCGATCATCGGGGTGGGAAATTGCGCATCCTCCCTCGTGCAGGGAGTCCAGTTCTACAGAAATGCCGCGGAGGACGAGGTCATACCCGGCATTATGCATCCGCGGTTGGGCGGATACCACATCCGCGATATTGAGTTCACGCTCGGCATCGACGTGAACATTACCAAGGTCGGCAAGGACCTCTCCGAAGCCATCTTTGCCGAACCCAACAACACTTACAAATTCTCGGATGTCCCCAACCTCAAGGCGCCGGTCGTCCGCGGCATGACTCACGATGGACTTGGCAAGTACCTGCAGGGCATGATCACCAAGGCGCCGGGACCCACCGCCGACATCGTCAAACTGCTTAAAGACACCAAGACCGATGTGGTGGTCAACTTCCTGCCGGTTGGCTCGGAAATGGCGACCAAATGGTATGTGGAACAAGCCATCGAAGCGGGCTGCGCCTTTGTCAATGGCATCCCGGTTTTCATCGCCTCCTCCGAATACTGGTCAAAACGCTTCCGAGATGCCAAACTCCCCATTCTTGGCGACGACATCAAAAGCCAGGTTGGGGCCACCATCCTGCACCGTCAACTCGCCACCCTCTTCGTGGACCGCGGCGTGAAGATCGACCGCACCTACCAGCTCAACTTCGGCGGCAACACCGATTTCCTCAACATGCTCGAACGCGAACGTCTTGAGAGCAAAAAAATTTCCAAGACCAACGCCGTCACCAGCATGATCCCATACGAACTTAATCACAACGATGTGCATGTCGGTCCGTCCGATTACGTGCCGTGGCTGACCGACCGCAAATGGGCGTACATCCGCATGGAAGGCACCACCTTCGGCAATGTCCCGCTCAATATGGAGGTCAAACTCGAAGTTTGGGACAGCCCCAACTCGGCGGGCGTGATGATCGACGCCATCCGCTGTGCCAAGATCGCTCTTGACCGCAAACTCAGCGGTCCCATCGTCGGACCATCCTCTTATTTTTTCAAGACCCCGCCCAAACAATTCCGCGACGACATCTGCCGCGAAAAGGTGGAGTCCTTCATCAAAGGCGATAGCAACGAATGATCCTGCAGGGGCGGCCGTTGGTCGCCCCTCATTATTTCGGATACAATCAGCCCTATGCAAAAATCGACCCGCTTCCCTTCAAGCTTCATCTCTTCGGTCTTACTTAGGGCAAGCCTGCTCGCCGGTATCCTGACCGCCTGCTCCTCCTCGGCCACATCCGCCCCTACGACCGATGTGGGCATTGCACTGACCCAAGCCTACGAAACCGTCGTCGCGCAGATGCAGCCCACGCAAACTCCCCTGCCAACCGAAACGCCCATTCCCACCGCCACCGTCCCGCGGACACCGCCCGCGCTCCCGGGAGTTTTCAGCACGAGTCAATTAAATCCACTCGACACACCGCACACCTACATCCAGGATACCTGTCAATACCTGTACGACAAATGGAACTCCAACAACGCCGCGCCCGGGACAGTCGTCATGGTCATCATGCTGCATGGCATCAAAAAAGAAGCGGCGGACGTCACCGCCAACGACATCACCGTACAGGATTTCCGCCAGATGATGAACGACCTGAAAGAGCAGGGCTTCGAAGCCATCACCGCCAACCAAATGGCGGACTTCATGGACCACAACGCGAAGATCCCCCAGCGTTCCGTCCTCATCATCCAGGATGACCGCCGCACCGGAGAAAACTTCAACGACCACTTCCGTCCCTTCTACGAGAAATGGGGCTGGCCTGTGGTCAACGCGTGGATCAGCGCGGAGGACGGTCCTCGCGCCCTGAGTTTGCAGGACAACATCGCCCTCGAAGCCGAAGGCTGGGTGGACCATCAATCCCACGGCTACATCCACAACATCAACATGACCGACTCAGCCACCGATGAATTCATCCGCACCGAATTCGAAAAATCGAAAGCCGACCTCGAGCAAAACTTCCATAAAACGCCGGTCGCCATCATCTGGCCCGGCGGCGGATTCGGCGTTCGCCCGGTGCAGATCGCCCGCGAATACGGCTACCGCCTCGGCTTCACCGTCAACCCGCGCGGACCTGTCATGTTCAACTGGGTCCCGCTCGCAGACCAGGCCGACCCCGCTCGCCCGGCATATCTCGCCGAAGGCTACGTCAACGATCCGCGCATGGTACTCCCGCGCTACTGGCCCTATCAAGTGCAGGCTAACCTCGACATAGTCCGCAATATCGGCAATCAAGCCACAGAATACGCCAGACAGAACAAAGCCATCGAACTCGAATATTACGACATCATGTGCGCGCCCACTTTGGGGCCAATACCGTAGAACGAGATAATCCTCCGACAACTTCAGGACAAATATCTCGTCCGGCAATTCAGGGGGATGTATACTTAACACAAGATGGATCACCAATCCTACATCCCAGGATTGAGCCCCGCGGACCCGGGTCCGCTTTCGAGATTTACCCCGCCATTGGAGGAAGGGGTCGTTTCTGCCTGGCTGCCGCGTCACGCCTCCGCCGGAAGTTGGCTCCTCGACCCGTTCGGATTCTCCCCGCGGCTGATTCTCGAAGCCGCGCGCGCAGGATACCGCGTGCTGGTGACGGTGAACAACCCCATCACGCGTTTCCTGCTGGAAATGTCTGCCAATCCCCCATCCGAAGCGGATTTCAAAGCCGCGCTGGCAGATTTGGCCGTCGTCAAAAAAGGGGAGGAACGCCTGCAGGGTCATCTTCAATCGTTGTATCTCACCCGTTGCGAAAAATGCGAACAGGAAATCCCGGCGCAGTCCTTCCTCTGGCGCAAAGGAGAGGATACGCCGTATACACGGGTCTATAAATGTTCGCATTGTCAGGATGAGGGCGAACGCCCCGCCACCCAGCAGGATATTGACTGGGCAAGGAGAATCGCAGCAACAGATACCCTTCACCGTTCGCGCGCTTTTGAGCGGGTCGCCAAACTCGACGACGAAGACCGTGTCTATGCCGAGGAAGCCATCGAACATTACCTGCCGCGCCCGCTGTATTTTTTGACCACCGTCATCAACCGCCTGGATGGCTTGAACCTCACCCCCGAACGCAGGCGCGCGTTGAGCGCGTTGATCCTGGTCGCCTGCGACGCGGGCAACACGTTGTGGGGTCATCCCTCCGAGCGTCCGAGACCCAAGCAACTCAACATCCCGAATCAATTCCGCGAGCACAATCTGTGGATGATGCTCGAGCATGGACTCGAACTCTGGTCAGAGACAGCCTCCGGGGTGGTCTGCGAGGCGTGGCCCCGCAAACTCCCGGAGAGCGGCGGGATCTGCATCTACGAAGGTCGTCTCAAAGATCTGGCGCACGAAGTCAAGAAAGAAATTCCCATCGCGGCGGTGATCGGTTCGATTCCGCGGCCGAATCAGGCGTTCTGGACGCTCTCCGCGCTGTGGGCAGGCTGGCTATGGGGGCGCGACGCCGTGGAGCCGTACAAGGTCGCGCTGCGGCGCAGGCGGTATGACTGGGCTTGGAATGCAACCGCGTTGAACGCGGCGTTTGCACATCTGTTTGAACTGCTGCCGCTCGGCACGCCGTTCTTCGGACTGCTGCCAGAGCCGGAGCCACCATTTCTCACCTCCGCCCTGACCGCCGCAAGCGCGGCAGGGTTCGACCTGCAATCGCTTGCCCTGCGGACGGAACATGACCCCGTACAACTCCTGTGGAAGCGCGGCGAACATTTGAAACGCGAGACCAATGAGCCGGACGTGGACGAGGTGCGGGAGGCGATTTTCACACATCTGATCGAGCGCGGCGAACCGGCGAGTTATCTGCATGTTCACGCCGCAGGTTTGATCGCACTGACCACATCCCACGCGCTCAAACAAAAGGGACAAGAGTTCGATGAAGCCTTGCGCGCGACACAGTCGGTGATGCAGAAGGCGCTGGATGATCCGCGTTTTGTCCATCACTCCTCAGGCGAAAGCGTGGAAACAGGGTCATGGGGATTGAGCCATGTCATTCTGAGAGAGACCCTTCAGGGCGGCCGAAGAATTTCCGACTCATCGGGAGAGATTCTTCGCTCCGCTCAGAATGACATGCACGAATCACTTTCCGACCGAGTGGAAGTTGCCATCGTCACGTTCCTGCAAAAGAACCCAAACAGCATTTATCTTGAGATCGAGGACGACCTGTATCCGCGTTTCCCGGGGCTGTTTACACCGTCGAAGGCGATGATCTATTCCGTGCTGTATTCCTACGCCGAAAAGGATGGCGGGGTATGGAAATTGCGTCCAGAGGATGTCGCTTCGGCGCGGCGCAATGAAATGAACACCATCGCGGCAATGATCGAAATCGTCGGCAGGCGTTTGAACTACTCCACGCGCAAGGAGGGCAAGAATTATCTTTGGGAGGAGAATGGGCGGGTCCGTTACGCGTTTTATGTGTTGGCGTCCGCATTGATCGGGCGCGCCATCGCTGAAACGCCGTATCCACCCGGGCAGAGTATCATCGTCATCCCGGGCGGTCGCGCCGCGCTCGCCGCGTACAAGGCGCAGCGCGACCCTGCGCTGGCGGCGCGCATGAAAGACTATCCGCTGGTGAAATATCGTTTATTGCGGGCGCTGGTTGAGGTCCCGGTATTGACGCGTGAGACATTCGAAGAACAGATCGCCAGCGATCCGCTCGAAAAATCCAAGTCGCAAATGATGATGTTTTGAAATAAAATACAGAGGGAACGAATGACAGGGGCAAGCCGTTTAATGAGCAATGGAGGTTCAGAATGATCAAGAGATGGATCGTCGTCACAGCAATCACCGTCCTGCTCCTTTCCGCCTGCGGCGGGCAGGGACAGGCTCCCACTGCAACACTCGCGCCCACAAACACAGAATCTCCGGCGCCGGTCGTCACCGAGCCCCCTGTTGCCGTTACGGAAGCGACCGTCCTCCCCCCCACCGAGGCGGTTGCCACGATTTCCGCCACAGCCGAGATTCCAAGACCCACCAATGACCCCAACTGCACCAACAGCGCCTCCTTCGTCGCTGATGTGACCATCCCGGACAATACGGAAATCGCGGGTGGCACCACCTTTGTGAAAACCTGGCGCATCGTCAACACTGGAACCTGCATCTGGGGACCTGACTACACGCTTACCCATTATTCGCAGGAGCGCATGGGCGCCCCGGCCTCGGTGCCGCTGGGCGTCACCTTCCCCGGTCAGACCCTGGACATTTCCCTATCCCTGACCGCCCCCAACGCCGTGGGAAAGTATCAGGGCAACTTTGTCATCAAAAATCCCAAGGGGCTGATCATGAAAATCAACGATGACTCACGCCTGTGGCTCATCATCCAGGTGACAAGCCCCGCCGCCCCGACCGCTGCTCCGACATCCGCCGCAACGGTTCAGGCCACAAACACCAGTGCCGGGACCGGTTCGAGCGGCACCGGCTTTGCCAATGCCACCTGCAGTTTCAGCATCGACCAGGCAAAACTCTCGCAGGTGATCAACGGCGTCAATGCCTATCGCGCACAAAACGGGTTGCCCGCCTACACAGTCAACGCACAACTTGCCAAAGCCGCGCAAGCGCACGCAGCCGACATGGCATGCAACAACCTGACCGGGCACACCGGCTCTGACAAATCCACGGTGGAATCGCGGGTGGCGGCAAGCGGGTACGTGGCTGCGTTCGAGTCCGAAAACGTGTACTATGCTAACCCGCCGGGCACTGGGCAGGATGCCGTCAACTGGTGGATCAACGACCAATCCGAAACAAGACATCGGCTCAATCTGATCAGCGATACCTACATCCACATCGGCGTGGGATACGCTTTCTTCAACAACACCGGCTACTACGTCATTGTATTCGCAACGCCATAACTTTTTCCACAAAGCGAAAGCCGGTGCCTGCAATGCACCGGCTTTCTTGTTTCAAGTAGAATCAAACCATGAAAAAATTCTGGATTCTCAGCCTGCTGGCTGTTTTCATTCTGACATCCTGCGTCACTATTTCGGAGGAGACCACGCCGGATACGCCGCCTCTCTTCGTGACCTCCACCCTGCCTCCGACAAAACAGGGACTTACCCTGCCGACAGAGGTCCCGCCAACCGCCTCCCCCACGCTCGACCCGTTGACCCCAGCCGCGACCTCCACCTCCGCCGCCTCCTGCCGGGATAGCGCCATCCTCGTCGAGGATGTCACCATCCCCGACAACACCAGCGTCCCCCGCGGGCAGAAATTCACCAAAACGTGGAAGTTCCAAAATATGGGACGCTGCACATGGACGGGGTACACCATTGCCTTCCTCTCCGGGGATCGAATGAGTTCCCCCGATTCCGCCCCCGTGCCGGAGACCGAAGCCCGCGCCACGGTGGATGTATCCGTCGACCTGATTGCCCCGCCCAACGACGGCGCGTTTACGGGAATCTTCGAATTGCGGAACGCGTCGGGCGAGGTGGTCCCCATTGGCACGGAAAAGTCGTTTTGGGTAAAGATCATCGTCGGAAGCGGAGCCAGCCCCACATCCGGTTCGGGAGGCGTGGTCGTTACCTCGCCGCCATCCGACATTTCGCAGTGTAAATACAGTGAAAATGCAGGCTATGTCCAAGAATTGTTCTCGCTCATGAATCAAGCGCGTGCGGACGCCAATCTCCCTGCTTTGACGTTAAACGCGCAACTGTCGGCTGCTGCGCGGGCGCACAGCCTGGACATGGCGTGCAACAATTTCCTCAGTCACACCGGTTCCGATGGCTCGTGGATCCGCGACCGTCTGCTCGCGGCGGGCTATGACACCTACAGCTACCAAGAGATCATCGCCATCGGCACGCCGCAGGATGCGATGACCCAGTGGCGAAACGACCAGCCGCACTGGGATATTGTGCTTAACCCTTATGCAAGCGATGTCGGCGTGGGATATGTCTACAACGCCGACAGTCAGTTCGGCGGGTATTTCACCGTCGATTTTGCCAGCCCATAGAGAATTCGACCCATACTGCCAGAAGCGATAGCCGAGGAACTATAAAATCACATTTGGCATCTTTGGCTGATACTCAGGAAAAATTTCATTTGTAGCAGGATTATTCAAACGCTTCATCAAAATCTCTGAGAGCACATCACGATAATCGGTCGTGACCGCCAGGTCGCCGGGTCCCATGAGTTGACCTTCTCCCAGCCCGGGCCACTCCCCATGCACCTTGCCGCCATCCACATTCCCGCCCATCACCATCATCATGCTGCCATGACCATGATCCGTGCCGAGGCTGCCATTCTCCGAAGCGCGCCGCCCAAACTCGGACATGGTGACGACCGTCAGATTCTTCATCTGTCCGTGCATGTCGGCATGAAAGGCGGCGAGACCGTCGGCGAGGTCTTTCATCAAAGTGGGCATCAAGCCGGTGACTGAACCTTGTGCAAAGTGTGTATCCCAACCGCCCACATCGATGGCAGAAACTTCGAGCCCCACCTCCGCTTTGATGAGCATGGCAGTCTGTTTGAGGGCAAGGCCGAACTCGGAATCGGGATAATTAAGTGGAGATTGGTAACCAGTCGGGTCAAGTTCTTGAAGTGTATCCATAATGGATAGCGTTTCCTGCCCCATCACGTCATTCTGATAGACCGTGCTTAATGCGGCGCGCATTTGCTGCAAAGCCCGCGGGTCGCCGCCAAGGTGGAAATCCGCGATGGAACGCAACGCCGAAACGGGAACAGATCCGCTCAGACTGCGCTGTGGACGCGTCCCCATTCCCACCGCCCGCAAAGGCGATGAATTACCCGTGTTCAATGTGGCGAGGTGACGACCAATCCACCCCGAGGCGGGACCGCGCTCGTCATCCACGCCGCGCTCCATCAACTCCATGGCTTTGAAATGACTGCGCGACTCATCCGGCGCTCCACAGGCATGGATGACGGCTAGTTGTTTCTCCTGCCAGGCATCAACAAGACTGTGCATGACAGGATGAAAACCGAAGAAACCATCCAGATCGATGACTCTATCCTCCTTCTTCTTTCTTCCATCATCCGGCCTTGGAATGCCCAGCGATGGTCGCAAACGATAATAGGACTCTTCACCGTGCGGCACGACCATGTTGAGAACATCCGCGGCGCCGCGCAGGAAGATGACAACTAACGTATCACCGCGCGGGGCGGTATTTTGCGGTGCGAAGGCAAGGCGAGGCATCCAGGTTGGGAGGGTCTGGGTGAGGGTGGTTACCATTATTTTCTCCATTTCATCTCCACTGAAACGCAGGTGACGCGATGAGACTCGCTGTGATGATTTGCAAAGCCTCCTCTTCGGCGACTCCGGCCAAGGTAACGGAGTCGATCAACTCGTCGCGGGTGATGCGTTCGAGAGGGGCACCTAAAAGCAATGAGGCGAGAGCATCCACATCATCGTGTAAAACGCCAGTCGATGAGGCATCCAACAAATCTCTGAGATTGTGTTTCGTTCCTTTGATCTCGTTCCGAATTAATTCAAAGGCGAATTGCCAGCGCGGCATGAGGTTGCCCTGCCAGGCCTCATTGTGATCAGGATAACCGTCGGGCGTGGGCCAGTTGAAATAGGCCTGCCCCATGCGAAGGAGATGCTCGTGCACTGCCGCACCGTTGGTCTCGGCATTCAACATGCGCAGGGCAGACAGGACAAAATTTGCGGGGCGCTTGTATTTTGGTCTGGCAAGGGGAAGTCCATCCAGCAGTATGACGCGTAACACAGACTTGATATCGCCGTTCGTTTGGAGAAAAGTTTGCGCGGCTTTTGCGACAAGTTCTGGAGGAGGGTCATCCGCGATGAATCGGCGGGCAAGCTTTGTCGTGATGAACCGTGCCGTACTGGGATGCTCCACCAAGCGCTCGATGACCTGCTCCGCTTCTTTCTGCCCTGACGGCTGGATCGTCAGCCCCAAAACATTTTTCACCCCTGTATCGTGGAGGTCTTCCTTGAAGACGAAATCGCCCAGCCAGAAATGCTCCTTGACATTCCAACCCGTGAGACAACGCGCCAGTTCCATCACATCCTGTTGGGTGTAGCCGCCGTACACACCGAGGGTATGGAGTTCCATCAGTTCACGGGCATAATTTTCATTGGGGTGACTCTTCTCGTTTGCCTGATTGTCGAGGTAGATCAGCATCGCGGGCGAATGTGCGGACGCCCAGACCAGGTCACGGAAAGAACCCATCGCATTCCTGCGAATCACTTCGCGGTCATCAACCGTTTTGAGGTAAAAGCAACTGCCTTTTTCCACGAAGATATTGAAGTGGTCACTCCAAAACTCGACCATTAACTCGTAGAGTTGCCGTTTGCTGTAGAGTTGCCGCAGGATTGTAGCTTGACGCAGTTCGTTCGGCACTTTCTCCCGGTCGTAATTTTCGAAGAGTTGGTTGCTGATGGCTTCCAGTTCGTTGGCTGCCATATCGAGAGTGTTGAAGGTCGAAAGTTGCAGATTGCAGGAGAAATCATCAATGGAATCGAAGGCGAGCTGTTCCTCGATATAAGCTTGCAGACCGATTTCAGCGAAGCGGGCGCGTTCCTCCACGCGTGGACCGAAGGTGAGACGGTTCAAGGCAAGGAAGTCGTTTGCGTTGAGCGGTGTCCACGGGATAGTGGGAAGGTTACCTGCCAATCTGCGATATACAGGGGCACAAGAGGAGAGGGCCGCACTGGCGGTGATCACTGTAAAAAGTTTGAGGAAGTCACGGCGAGAAAGCATAGTAAACAGTAAGCGGTAGATAGTGAGGTAGAGAGTAGAGAAGGATGTGTGCGGTGAAAGAGGTTAAGCGCGGGAGGGTGAAGTTGTTGCGGAAGAAACCGGTGTCTTCTCACGCGGTGTCCAATTGAGAAGGGCAAAACCGGTAGCGCCGAAAGCCGTGATAAGCGCCAGCGGCCAGAGGAAGAACCATCCCAGCACGGGGAAGAAAGCAGCAAGTTCCAGAACGACCGTTCCGCGCAGGAAGGCACTGAGATGGGAATAATTGCTGCCAGTCTGTTTCATCTGTTCACCAAGATGGGCGGCGATCCCTGCCGAACCGATAGAGGATAGCGCCAACGAGGCGGCAAGCAACACCCAACCGAGGAATTTGGCGGGGCCGAAGGGAAGGGCCAATAGGATGACAATGGGAATCGTCAGGGCAACAACGATGACCAATCCCAGCCAGAAGGTGCGGGCAAGAGTCTTTTCGACGCGAATCTGGGCACGCGCTACAACAGCCGGGAACAACAGCCACCAGGCGGTCAGCATGGACGGGAAGGCAATGGAAATGATGAGCAGAATGAAAAAGATGGCGGAAATGTCAGCCATGGGGAATATCCTTTCTTTTGGTTGATACAAGGGATACAGGAGAGAATGGGAAAAAGTTGCAGTAGAGAATCCTCCAACCTGCGCTGATTCATGCGAATAAAAAAAGACGCGCAACCGGCGCGTCTTTGTAAAAGGAAAGAAGCCCTGCGACCTTTGCGATTAACTGGTTTCGCGCTGGAAGAAACTCAGGATGACGGCGCCAAAGCCAGTGAGTCCGGCATATGGCAACAGAAGGAACCATCCAACAAATGGGAGGGCGCAAGCGAAGGCGAGGGATACTGTCCCCCACAACGTCTTTTTCCATGCAGGGTGATCAGGGAAGATTCGCTCGCCGAGAAGATTGACCATACCCGCGAGCCCAAAGCTTAGCATGATGGATAGTGATGCGGCAATAATGAGGGCGGGAGTCATCAGGATGACCCTGAACACACTTCCGACATTTTCCGCAACCGAGAAGAGCAACAGGGCGATAACACCGAAGAACAGGAAATTCACCAATCCCACCCAGAAGGAACGCCCCAATGCCTGGCGGAGGGCGCGTTGGGTTTTACCCACCCTGTTGGAGAAGAACGCCCCCCAAACGAGAAAGTACGCGGCGAATGCGATGGTAAGCAAAATGACGATGAAAAAGAATCGAAGGATGTCAGTCATGGATGGTCTCCTGGTAGGATGGCGGAGATGGGCGTTGTTCCGTCCCTACGCTTGTTTCCTCAATAACAATCCATTCCCCACCAGCCAGAGAATGGATACGCCAGCAAGCATAATCATTAACATGAGGCTGGAAATTTCCAGGGGCGGGAGTTGCGGCATGGCTGGAAAGCGGAAAGTGGATAACATATCAAGCCATGTCGTCCATTGGGATTGGAACTGGACGACGATCTCGGTCAAGGAAGGCATTTGAACGGTAACAAGGTAAGGCGAAACAAGGTCCACTGCGAAGGGTGCCGCGGCGATGATGGCGATCACAACGAGGGCGGCTTGCAGTGTCGCTGTCAGTGTGAGCCAGCGCGGAAGCGCGGCAGGCAGGCTCGGACGTGGAGTGATCCGTGCGGCGAGGTCGCGGGATAGAGCTTCTTCCGGGAGAGAATCCAGTTCGGCAAATAGGGCTTGTAGCGCGGCAAGACGCGCCGCACAGTCCGCACAGACAGCCAGATGCGTTTCAGCAGACGCGCGGTCGGCGAGTTCATGGTCCAAGTATTCGTTCAGGGTTTCGTCGGTCAGATGGTTCATTTGAGTTTCTCCGCCAGCAGTTTGCGGGCGCGGAAGAGATGACTCTTCACGTCGCTCAGGGGGATGTGGAGTTCGCCCGCGATCTCGTCGTAGGACAGGTCTTGATAATGACGGAGTTCGACCACGGCTCGATAATGCGCGGGCAGGGACGCCAGCGCGACGCGGATCTGTTCGCTTCGTTCGCGGACTTCGACAACTGATTCCGGCTGTGAGCTTTCACCGGCATCCCGGTCATCGTCCAGTTCGGCAGTGATCTTCTGCGACTCGAGGTGGTTGAGACACAGGTTCGCCGCCGCCCGCCGTACCCAGGGACCGAACTCACGTTCGAGGTCGAAGGTGTCGAGCCGGGAATAGATCCGCAGGAAGGTCTCCTGCGTCAGGTCTTCGGCTTCGCGGCGCTCGTTCGTCATGCGATAACAGACGTTGAATACGCTCTTTTGGTAGCGCGTGACGAGTTCGCCGAACGCCTCACCGTCTCCGCGGCGGGCACGCAGGATGAGGTCGCGGTCGGTCGGCGCGGTCATGGCTACAGTGTAATACAGGTCTCAGGGCGAAAAAGTTGCAATGATACAAAAAAGAGCAACCTTTTGAGTCGCTCCTTTTCGTTTTGCATTCTTCCGCTCATCTTGTGTCTGCCATCGCCTGCTTGAAGGCGATCAATGCCTGGATCGGGGTGGGATCCACGCCATACGCCATCGCCAGATAGTACGCCATGTAATCGCCGAACAGGATCAACGTCCACATGTGGGCGAGAGGGGTGTCGCCGCGCGCATCGACATAATCCGTGTTCATGCCTTCGAGCATGAAGGCTTGTCGGGTCAGATCTGAACGCAGGCGGTTGCGCGGATGGTCGGAGGGGGCGCGCAGGAAGAGGGTCATTGTATGCGGGTTCAGCACCTCCTCGGGGTTTATCGTCCCGGCAAGGGTATTGTGATTCGCCTCCGGCAGGAATTCGAAATTCGCACCGGCTTTTGCCACTTCGTTGAGCTGACCCTTCCAACGGCGAGCAACCGTGGTGAGCAACCCCGAGCCCATGATCGTCACCCACCTGCCCATCAATTGACCGGCGTACCGTTTGGCGGGGTTGTTCACGGCAGGCACCTCAGCTTTGAGGTGTTCCTGCGAACGTTTCATGGATGCCAGCGCGTCCTCCACCGACGAGGTTTGGTCCGGGATGAATCCCAGCCGCTGAAACATCGCCAGCAGCAGCCCGAAGGAAAACCCCACGGCGGCGCGCGGTTGACCGGCATGATCGAACTTCCAGACCGGGATGTGATTCTCCCCGGCGCGTTTTGCCAGTTCGCCGCCCGTGCACACGGCGATGATCCGGCAATTGGCTTTGCGCGCGGCTTCGAAGGCGTCGAGGGTCTCCTCGGTATTGCCGGAGTGCGAAGAGCAGATGACCAGCGTGTCTGCACCGCGCGCAAAGAGGGGTAGTCCATAATCGCGATGAACGGAAACAGGCAGCGGGGAGAGGGAGGCGCAGTAGGAGGCGAGCAGGTCCGCGCCGATGGCAGACCCCCCCATCCCTGCGATTACCACCTGTCTGAAATCCTTCCACTCGGGCAGGGGATGTTTCAACCCCAGTTGGAAGGCAAATCCGAATTGGTCAGGGAGGTTGTCAATCTCGCCGAGCATGTTCTGGGGGTCAAGTTGTTTGAAGCGGTTGAGGTCGTCTAAATTCATGGGCACTCCATCAAGACAGGATGATTGATTTTACAACAATTTTTTGCCGGGTTTTGCATCGATATTGTCAGGTTGGACGAAGGTATTTTTAATGTCCGGGGCCGGGTTTGGCGCGATGATTAAACAGGATGACCCAAGCCGGGAGAATGTTGTGCGGCTTGATCAAGGAGGCAGTGTGTTCGGACGAAAGCTTCTTGGCATAGTTTTGTTGGCGGGGTTATTGTTAATTCAGTCGATTCCGCAGGCATCTGCACAGACCTTTTGTGACCATGTCCAATTCGTGGCGGATGTGACCGTTCCAGACGGCTCGGTATTCGCACGGGGGGCAACATTCACCAAAACCTGGCGCCTGCGGAATGCCGGCACCTGCACTTGGACGACAGCCTACAGTCTGGTGTATGCAGGCGGCGACCAAATGGGCGGACCCGCTTCCGCAGCGCTGCCGGGTGAGGTATTGCCCGGTCAAACGGTGGATGTCTCGGTCAGCCTGACCGCCCCGGCTGCAGCCGGGCAGTACAAGGGGTTGTGGAAAATTGCCAACGCGTCGGGCGTCCAGTTCGGCGTTGGCAGTTCCGCCGGGAACCCGTTCTGGGTGGTCATCAATGTGACGCAGGACAATGCAGTACAGAACAACTCCGTGATCGCCGCCGCGCCCGTGAGTTGGGTGGCTTTCGATTTCCTTGAGTACGCGATCTCCTCCCAGTGGAGAAGCGGCGCGGGCATTTTGAGTTTTCCCGGCGTCACAGGCGACAGCCGCGGCTTCGCCAATTTTGTGGATCAACCTCATCTGGAGGATGGAACGTTCGACACATCCAAAGGCTTGTTGATGGCGCCGCAAAATAAATATGACGGCTACATCCAGATGACTTCGCCCAACATCCTGATCTCCCAGGGCGACAAATTGGAAACGCTCGTCAGTTGTGAATTCGATGCAAAGAATTGCTACGTCACCTTCCGCATCGACTATCTGAAAGCCAACGGAGCACAGCTAAAATTCTGGTCATGGAAGGAGGCGTTCGACGGGCGCTACTATCGCGCCAGCATCGACCTGAGTCCACTGGCAGGGCAAGCCGTCCGGTTCGTCTTCATGACCCTCGCCACCGGATACGCGAGCGGCGACCGCGCACTGTGGGTTGCGCCGCGCATCATCCGCACGACCGGAGGAGAGACTCCGGCTCCTCCCACGCCCACTCCTGGTACGCCTCCGACACAGCCTCCCGCCACTGGAGGCGTAATCGCGGCGCCCTACATCCGTCAGTTGTACATGAAGGACGCGTTCAACGGCTGGGCAATCGGCGACTCCTATCTGTTGCGGACCACGAACGGCGGTTCCACCTGGATGAATGTCTCCCCGCCAAATGCGGTTTTCACCAATGGCGCGACAGGTTTCTTCTCCAGTTCCAGCACAGGCTGGTTATTGACCGGCGAGAACAAACTCTATCGCACCACTAACGGCGGAAGCACATGGACGGCGTACAGCGTTCCATTTGGAAACGGGTATATCCAATTCACAGACAGTTATCACGGTTTCGTGTTATCGGGCGAGGGCTCGGGGATGAACAAGCAAGCCGTCGCCCTCTACAAGACCAACGACGGCGGCGCAACCTGGGTCAAAAATTACGACAACACGCCCACGCTCCCCAATCCGGGCACCAGCCTGCCCTTCAGCGGACACAAGAGCGGGATGACTTTCCGCGACTCCCTGACCGGCTGGGTCAGCGGCGATATTCCCATGGACGGCTTTGCCTATTTCTACCGCACCAGCGATGCGGGAAAAAATTGGATACAACAGCCATTGGCTCTGCCAGCAGGGTACGAATCCGCCTTTGTTTCCACCGCCTCTCCCAGTTTCTTCGGCATCTACAACGCTGTTCTTCCGGTGTGGCTGGGCAAGATGGAGGGCAGAGACCTGTTCATCTACTCGACCACCAACGGCGGGATTTCATGGAGCCGTTCCAGCGGATATTCTCGAGGCGCTGATTTCGTTGATTTTGTCACGTCGAAGAACGGTTTCGCCTGGGATCATTCCGGCGTCTTCCACGTCACCGCCAACGCCGGAGGAACGTGGACTCAAGTCAGCCCGAACGTCAACTTCGGCAATGACTTCCGCGGCATGGATTTCGTCTCGACGACGACCGGCTGGGTCATTCAGCGGCATGTCGATAATTCGACCTCTTTGTATAAAACAACAGACGGCGCCGCCACCTGGACATTGCTTTCCACCAATAAACCCGGCGGGACCCCGACGGACACGCCTGTCCCCTCCGCCTGCGACAAGGCGACCTTTGTCTCCGATGTCACAGTGCTGGATGGGACCCTCTTCGCGCCGGGGACACCCTTCACCAAGACCTGGCGTCTGAAAAATTCCGGTTCGTGCACGTGGACGACTTCCTACAAGCTGATCTTCCAAAGCGGCGACCAGATGGGCGCGCCCGCCTCGATCAATCTGCCCGTGAATGTCGCGCCGGAACAAACTATCGACGTCTCGGTGCCGATGACCGCCCCCAACAATGCCGGGAAATATCGTGGTTATTGGATGTTGAGCAACGCCAGCGGCGCGCTCTTCGGGCTTGGTGAAAACGCAAACTCTCCCTTCTGGGTGGAAATCAACGTTTCGGGCACAACTGTCGACACAGGCTATGATTTCACCGCCAACGTCTGCTCGGCGCAATGGAAGAGCGGCGGAGGCATCCTCCCCTGCCCGGGCACCGATGGCGCCTACAACGGCTTCGTTCTCAAACTCGATGCGCCCGTCATGGAGGACGGTTCGGTCGCCGCGCCGGGATTACTGACCTCCCCGCAGCGAAAATACGACGGCTACATCCAGGGCTTCTACCCCGAGTTCACCGTCCAAGCAGGCGACCGCTTCCAGGCAAAGGTCGGTTGCCAGCAAGGCTACAACTGTTACCTGACCTACCGCCTCAATTACATGACCGCGAACGGTTGGATTGGCACCTTTTGGCAATGGCGTGAATCGAACGACGGCAAATACTACACCGCCGACATCGACCTGACCCCATTGGCTGGAAAGACAGTGCGCTTCATCCTGACGACCCTCGCCACCGGATATGCAACCGATGACCGCGCCGTCTGGAGCGCCCCGCGCATCGTCCGCGCAGGAAGCGCACCGGTGACGGCTACGCCTCCCCCTCCGCCGACAACTACGCCCACGCCGCCAGCCGATTCCTGGCTGACGTTCACCAGCCCGCAGTACGGATTCCAGTTCCAGTATCCGCCGGGTTCCGTGGTTTTCAATCAGGTGGCAAACAGCGCGGTTGTGAACCTGCCCATCGTACCGGGCACGAACCTGGTCGAAAAATATCTCGACCTGCGCATGCTGGAGAACGTACAGACCTGTGCCGCCCCAATGGTGGGCGCCTCACCCACCCGCGAAACCGTGACCATCAACGGCATCACCTTCCTCAAAGATGTCGGCGAGGAGGATGGCGCGGGACAGATCCGCAAGTGGGTGGCGTACAATACGACGCGCAACAATTTATGCGTCAGTTTCCTGTTCGTATTGCATTCGGGCAATCCAGGCAACTACGATCCACCCAGACCTGTCTATGACGAGGCAGCGGAATCGGCAGTCTTCCAGCAAATGATGCAAACCTTTGCATGGCTGACACCGGCCCCGACCACGCCGACGCCATCTTCCCAACTCCTGCCAGACCTGACCATCCTGAACATGCGCATCGAACTGATGAACACAAGTTGTCTCAGCCCGGGCGATTCTCTTGGCGTGCGCATCTGGGTCACCAACAACGGACAGGCAAACGCGGGTGATTTCCTGGTCACCGTGAACAACGCACAGCAACCCGTGAACGGGCTGGCCGTCGGCGAAATAAAAGCCCTGTTCTTCCCCGGCTATACCAATCCGGTATTGGCAATGGTCGATTCGACCTCTGCCATCGCCGAAAGCAACGAGGCGAACAATTCACGCTCCGAGATGGTGGCGGTTCCCACCGCGCCCCTGCCATGCGCCAACCCGACCCCTACCCCGCAGGATTTTGCAACGTTCGGACAGAACCTTGTCACAGTGTTGAACAGCAAAAGCTTCGACCTCGCCAAAAGCATGATGGACCAGTCCTTTGGCTTTGCCTTCTGGGGTTCACAGGGATTCCCTGCTACCCCGGATCAAGCCGTCGAGCAGCTACAGATAAACTATCTTGGCTCGACACCTCTCACCGCCAACCCCTACAAGGACTTGAACCTCTTACTGGACGGTTTGAATCCCTATGTCATCATGAACCTTGATCCAGCCAGATCGCAGGCATTGTTCGTTTCAGGCTGGGGTTTGGATGGCAAGGGAGAAGCCCTTCTATATATGACCCGCCGTCTGGATGGCAGTATTTACTGGCATAGTGTTCTGATTGCACCAACGGGATTCCAGCCCGTCACGCTGACGGGACCCTATGCGGTGGTGAATGTGGCAGAGAATGATTCCTTGAACATTCGGGCGGGGGCGGGTGTCAGTCAACCGATCATCGGGTATCTTTCTCCGGACGCGATAGATGTCATGCGCACGGGACCAAGTACGAGCGTGGATGGAGCCGTGTGGGTAGAAATCCGCAGGAATGACGGACTGACAGGCTGGGTTAATTCGTATTATTTGACAGAATATGTCACGCAAGCGGTATTTTGCGCAGACAGCCGCGTTACGGCGCTTATTGAGCAGTTGAAGCAAAGCATGCAGCAATCCGATGGAAATTTGCTCGCGCCGATTGTAAGCCCGATCCATGGCGTAAACATGCATCTGTGGGCATATGGACCCGGTATCAACTTCCCGCAAAGCAGTGTGGCAAATATTTACACAGATACCACCATCTACAATTGGGGAGGCGGTCCAAGTGGTCAACCGGATACAGGCACATTCAATGTTACGGTAAAACCAAAATATCTGGAGGTCTTCAACGCCGCGAATCGCGAAGTGTATTGCGACACTCTGACCAAAGTCTTCCCCCTTTCGAGACCCTGGCCTTACCGGAATATCCGTTACTACAACCTATACAAGCCCGCCACACCGGACGTATTCTTTGATTTCCGCACCCTGTTGATCGGCATCGAGTACATCAATGGACAGCCATATTTGTACAGCATGGTTACGGTGATTTGGGAGCCATGACTTGGGAGCAGACAAAAAGAGGAGCGAAATCTATCGCTCCTCTTTTTGTTATCCTGAATCGTAAGGTGACTATGGCTTCGCCATTATGGGCATTCGACCGAGTAGGTTAGCGTATCGAAACCGATGTAGGGATCGTATCCTGCGCCGAAGGACAAGACGATCTTCGTGATCCCATTGCCGGAAACGGTCCATGTCCAGTTGCCGGGCTGCTGAGGACTGGCGGAAGCCGCATCTCCGCTGAACCGCAGGTCGCCATACTCCGTCGAACTGCGAGGATAGGTCGTCGCCGCAGAAGTGTAGCGCATT